>NZ_CAJHOE010000001.1:0-600000 GCF_905120475.1 Campylobacter suis
AAAGTGAAGCTATCAATATGATAAATCAAGGTGTAAGTGAAGTTGATCACTTAACTAAACAAAATGTTCAAATAGCTAGAACAACTAATCAAGTAACTGCTGAGGTTGATGCTATGGCTAAAGAGATAGTTGAGGATGTAAGGAAGAAGAGGTTTTGATTTAAAAAAGCTTGACTAAAACTAGTCAAGCTTTTAACTTCGGATTTTATAGTATTTTACAATAAATTTAAAATATTTCCAACACTTGTGTGCATATTTTCACTATAATACTAAATAAAAAGGATAGTATGCATGCAAGAGTTAAATTTTCAAACACTTAGTGATGAAAGAGCACTTTTTAAAGCAAGCGATTTAAATATCTCTAACTGCTCTTTTGAAGATGGCGAGTCGCCACTAAAGCACTCACAAAACATCAACTTAATCCACTCAAATTTTAAATACAAATACCCCCTTTGGTATTCAAAAAACATCAGTCTAACTGAATGCACTTTATTTGAAATGGCTCGTGCTGGAGTGTGGTATAGTAGTGAAATTTTATTTGAAAACTGTATGATTTTAGCACCTAAAATTTTTCGTAGATCAAAAAATATAACACTTAAAAACACAAATCTAGTTAATGCCAGTGAAACACTTTGGAGTTGTGATGAAATTTTATTAAAAAATGTTGTTGCAAAGGGCGAATATTTTGCTATGAATAGTCAAAGCATGACAGTAGAAAATTTAAGTTTGTATGGTGATTATAGTTTTGATGGTTGTGAAAATTTAGTTATCACAAACTCAAAAATTATTTCAAAAGACGCCTTTTGGAATTGCAAAAATGTCATTGTAAAAGATAGCTATATAAGTGGTGAATACATAGGCTGGAACAGCGAAAATTTAAGCTTTGAAAATTGTGTGATAGAAAGTATTCAAGCGCTGTGCTATATCAAAAACTTAAAGCTTATAAACTGCCAAACGCCAAGCACCACACTTGCATTTGAATACTCAAGCGTAGATGCGCAAATAGATAGCGAAATTTCAAGTATTTTAAACCCGATTTCTGGCACAATAAAAGCAAAAAATATCGGCGAGTGCATATTGGATGAACCAAATAAAGTTAAGATCATAAAGGAACAAGATGATAAATTTTGATGAGATAGTAGATAGAAGCAATACAAACTCAAGTAAATATAGTTGCGAGCCTGATGTGCTTCCTATGTGGGTTGCGGATATGGATTTTCGTGCTCCACAGCCTATATTGGATGCACTTCAAAGTCGTCTTGAAAACGCCATACTAGGCTATACAAGAACACCAAAAGAGTGGGCAAGCGTTCAAAAAGAGTGGTGGTCTCGTAGGCATAAGGCTGAATTTGATGAGAGGGATTTTATATTTTGCACTGGCGTTATACCAGCACTTTCAACATCTGTGCGTCGTTTTACATCGCCTGGCGATAGTGTTTTGGTTCAAACTCCAGTTTATCATGTATTTTTTAACTGTATAAAAAATAATGGCAGAAATGTACTTGCAAATGAGCTTATTTACGAAAATGGCGAGTATAAAATCGACTTTAATGACCTTGAAAGCAAGCTTGCACAGCCACTTACAACGCTTTTTATTTTTTGTAACCCACATAATCCAGTCGGCAAAATTTGGAGTAAAGATGAGCTGGCTAAAATAGGCGAACTTTGTAAAAAGCATGGCGTTATAGTTGTCTCAGATGAGATTCACTGCGATCTGACTGACCCCAAAAAGCACTACACTCCGTTTGCTACAGCCAGTGAAATTTGTAAAAACTTAAGCATTACCTGCGTAGCTCCTACGAAAACCTTTAATATAGCTGGCATTCAAACCGCAAGTGTTATCGTGCCAAATGAGAATTTGCACCAAAAGATGGTAGCAGCCATAAATTACGATGAAGTTGGAGAGGGCAATGCATTTGCTGCACTTGCGACTATCACGGCTTACACAAAGTGCGATGAGTGGCTTGAACAGCTAAGGGCTTATATATTTGAGAATAAACGCATTGTGAGTGAGTTTTTGCAAAATGAAAACCTAGGCATAACTCTTGTAAAAAGTGAGGCAACATATCTGCTTTGGCTTGATTGCTCACAAATTTGTGAAAATTCCACAAATTTACAAAGATTTTTGCTTGTAAATGCAAAGCTTTGGTTAAATGACGGCAACATTTACCGCCCTAACGGAAGCTTTTTGCGTATGAATATCGCTTGTCCAAAAGCCACGCTTCTTGAAGGATTAAAAAGGTTAAAAGCTGGAATTTTGGCTTTTAATAAAACAAAAAATACTATATAGTTAATAATATAATATGAGAAAGATTGAGCTTTTTATAGCAAAAAAGTTTGAACGAAATTTTAGACTTTATCCTAAAGATCGTCGCAGGATCAAAAAAACTCCTAGCCTTAAAAATTCTCAATCTTTTATGCTTTCTCGTTACCTAAAATATAAATACAAGCTTAAAGATAATGTCTGTATCTCGCATAAGAAAAATTTCTGTGTTATTGCAAAATTTAAAGGCAAAATCGGTGTTGATGTAGAAGAGCTAAAAGAGAGAAATTTTAGCGCTATTATGGACTTTTGTTTTAGTGATGATGAGAGACAAATCGTACTAAATTCCAAGAATCAAAAGCTTACATTTTATAAAATTTTTACACTAAAAGAAGCTTATATAAAGTTTAAAAGATTAGACTTTACTTACATAAAATCAGTGAATTTTAATGAAATTTTAAGTACAATAGATACCCATTTTATAAAATTTGATGATTTTTTAATAACAATAATCACAAGGAAATTTCGTGAAAGAGGTAGATGTTTTAGTTGTTGGGGCTGGTCCTAGTGGTTCGATTTGCAGTGCTATTTTAAATAAAAATGGTTTTAAAGTTTACTGTGTTGAAAAAGAGCATTTTCCACGCTTTGTAATAGGCGAAAGCTTGTTGCCAAACTGTATGAACTATATTCAGGAAGCTGGCTTTTTAGAAGCAGTGAATTCTTACGGATTTCAGTATAAAAATGGTGCAGCATTTAGCTGGAATGATGAGTATAGATATTTTGATTTTTGCGACAAGACTACACCCGGGCATGGTACGACATTTCAAGTTGTGCGTGGCGAATTTGATAAGATATTGATAGATGAAGCTATAAAACAAGGCGTTTTGGTAGATTTTGGTATTGAGGCTAAAGATATTGAGTTTAAGCCAGAATGCGTTTTAACAACGCTTAGCAATGGCGAGCTCGTTCGTTCAAAATATATAGTTGATGCTAGCGGATACTCAAGAGTTTTGCCATCGATGCTTGGACTTGAAGTGAAGAGTCATTTAAGCCCTAAAAAAGCTTATTTTACACATATAACAGATAAAATTTCAGAGCCACTTTATGATAGAAATAAAATTCTCATCACAACTCATCCAGAGTATAGAAATGTTTGGTTTTGGCTTATCCCATTTAGTAATGGAAGATGTAGTATAGGTGTGGTTGGCGAAGATGAGTATATAAAATGCGAAGGGCTTGACGAGCTTGAAACGCTAAAAAAACATGTTTATAAGGCACCCATGTTAAAGCGTTTACTAAAAGATGCTGTTTGGGATACGCCCGCTAGATATATTGAGGGGTATTCAAAAAATGTGAGTAAGCTTTATGGAGAGCGCTTTATAATGCTTGGTAATGCGACTGAGTTTTTAGATCCAGTTTTTAGCTCAGGTGTCACTATAGCTATGCACTCTGCTTCTCTTGCAGCAAAATGTATTTGTAAAATTCTAAAAAACCAAGAGTGTGACCTTGAAGAAGAGTATGCAAAGCCTTTGATGTTTGGTGTTAATGCATTTAGGACTTATGTTGATGGCTGGTATGATTGCAGTTTTCAAGATGTTATATATAATGGCAAAAACCATCAAGTAAAACGCAACATAAGTTCAATACTCGCAGGATATGCCTGGGATGAAAATAATGTTTATGTAAGGCGTAGCGATGAAGCTTTAAAGGCACTTTGGGAGTATTGTAAGTGAAATTTTGGCTAGTTTGTCTTGCTATATTTTTTGCTGGGTGTACTCAAAAGATAAATACACCAGAACTAAGCTTTACCCAAAAAGAATTTATCATAACAAGTAAAAGCGATGAGAATAGACTTGTAGTAAGCAACCAAGATGGTATCTATCGTTTTGTGATGTTTAACTCTTTTGGTGTGCCAGTGTCAGATAAAGAACTTAGGGGTGGTAGATTTAAAAGCGTTAAGTTTTTACCTCCAAGTGGTGAATATGACCAGCTTTTTTTAGGTATTTTAGAAATTTTAAAAGCTAATGCAAAAAAAGCACAAGTAAAAACCACTCAAGATAACTACGGGGTTGCTCTTGTATATTAGTTTACCACGAGTTATTAGCCCTTTTGGAAATGAAAACGACCTTTTTTTGGCCTGTGTTAATGGTGAAAGATCTCTTGTGTATGAGAGTTTTTTGGGTAAAGACATGCTTGTTGGTCGCATAAATTTTAAACTCGCTGAGTTTGGTAAAAATACAGAGCAAAGATATAAAACAAGAACGAACCAAATTTTACTATCAGCACTTTTACCTCTGCAAAGTGAGATAGATAAGCTTGTTAGAATTTATGGCACCAGTCGCATAGGTGTTGTTATAGGAACAACTACGACAGGGGTTGAGGAGAATTATGAAGCTTTTAAGGGCAAGGACTTTGACTCAAGAAAGATTGTTTTAGATAAAAACTCACTTTCTAATCCAGCAGAATTTGCACGCAAATTTTTAGGACTAAAGGGGATTTGCTTTGGAGTTTCTACGGCTTGCACTTCTGGTATAAAGGCTTTTGCTTGTGCAAAAAATTTTATTGATCTTGGTATTTGTGATGCTGTGGTTTGTGGTGGGGTTGATAGTCTAAATTCTCTAACCTTGCACGGCTTTAACTCTCTTGGAGTTCTTTGGGATCAGCCAAGTATGCCTTTTGATAAGGGCAGAGAGGGTATAAATATCGGCGAAGCGGCAGGGTGTTTTATAGTATGTAAAGATGAAATTTCTGACTATAAGCTAAGTGCGATCGGTGCAAACTGCGATGCTTTTCATATTACTCAGCCAAACCCTGAAGCCAGAGAGCAAAGTTTGCTTATTGGCTCGCTTTTAAACAAAGCCAAGATGGAAAATGTGGATTATATAAATCTTCATGCGACTGGAACATTGGCAAATGACTCTATGGAGGCAAAGGCTATAAATTTAACCTTACCAAACACCCTTGCAAGCGGCATAAAGGCAAATATAGGACACACTTTGGGTGCAGCTGGCGCAGTTGAGGCTGCTGTGTGCATTCTTGCTATGCAAAACTCCATTGTGCCTATGCAGATATTAAATGAGTTAGATGCTACTATTTCAAAGATAAATTTGGCTACAACAAGCATTAAAAAAGAGATTAGAAACTGTTTGAACTTATCTTTTGCGTTTGGCGGAGATAATGCAGCTATGATTTTGGAGCGTGTATGAGTTTTAGTATCAAACTTCCACATACTGGTAAAATGGTATTAATAGACAAGATAGAGTCTGTTGGTGAGAATTTTATAACCACAAAAAGTACTATAAAAGAGGATAATGCTTTTTTAGATAACGGTGTATTTTATACATATAAAACCGTTGAAATTATGGCGCAAAGCCTTGGGGCTTTTAAAGGTGTATATGCTAAAGATGATTTTGCATTGGGCTTTTTGCTTGGTGTTAGGGAATTTGAAATTTTAATTCCTTTTTTAAATATTGGCGATGAGCTTACGATAAACTCACAAATTTCTATGCAAGATGAGAGCGGCTTTGGTGTTTGGAGTTCGCAAATATTTGTTAAGAAAAATTTAGTCGCTAAAGCTACTTTAAGTGTTTTAAGCCCACAAAAGCAGATGTTTTTGGAGATGAAAAATGGATAAAAGAGTTTTGATTACAGGTTGTTCGCGCGGCATTGGCAGGGGAGTTGCTCTTTGTTTGGCAAAAGCTGGGTATAAGATAGTTTGTAATGCTAGGCGAAAAAGTGATGAACTGGAGTATTTAAAGGCTGAGCTTGGCGAAAATTTTAGTGCTGAGCTGATTTTTGATGTAAGCGATACTATGGCTGCGAAAGAGCAAATTACTATGGATATAGAGCAAAACGGAGCTTATTATGCTGTTGTTTTAAATGCCGGTATTATTGCTGATAATACATTTGTTGCTCTTAGCGATGATGAGTGGAAAGGTGTAATTAATGTAAATTTGCATAGCTTTTATAATGTTTTACACCCTGCACTAATGCCTATGATTAGACTTAAAAGGCCAGGTCGTATAGTTGCCATCAGCTCTGTAAGTGGCGTCATAGGAAACCGTGGACAAAGTAATTATGCTGCCAGTAAAGGCGGTCTTGATGCGGCTATTAAAAGCTTAGCTATTGAGCTTGCAAGTAGAAATATAACTGTAAATTCTATTGCTTGTGGGGTTATACAAACAGATATGACAAGTGAAATAAATGAGGATTTTATAAAATTTGCAGTTCCTGCAAGGCGTGCTGGAAGGGTTGATGAAGTGAGTGGTGTTGTTGAGTTTTTGCTTAGTGATAGTGCAAGCTATATTACTAGACAAGTTATAGGTGTAAATGGTGGATTATGTTAAATAGGGTTTTTGTAACTGGTTATGGTTTTGTAAGTGCTTTTGGTAAAAGTTGGCAGGAATTTAAAGCAAATTTGGACTTATCAAATAGTGCGGTTAAATATATGGATGAATGGGATAAATTTAAGGACTTGACAACAAAGTTGGCGGCTCCTATTAAAGGATATTTACCGCCAAAAGAGTGGGATAGAAAGCAACTTAGAAGCCTTGGTCGTGTATCTTGTTATGCTGTTGAAGCGGCTGGACTTGCGATAAAAGATGCTGGATTGTGTTTTGATGAAATTTCAAGTTTTGGTGTTGCAAGTGGCTCAAGCACTGGAAGTACTGACGCTATAGCTTCTATGGCAAAATTAATTTTACATGGTGAAAGCGATGCAAATGCAAATACCTACATAAAAATGATGCCCCATACAACAGCTGCAAATATAGCACTTTTTTACAAGCTAACGGGTCGTATTATCCCAACATCAAGCGCTTGCACATCCGCATCTCACGCTATAGGGTACGCTTATGAAAGCATAAAATATGGAATGTGTGAAGCAATGATAGCAGGCGGAGCAGAGGAACTTTGTGTAAGCGAAGCATATGTTTTTGATACTCTTTACGCCACAAGCACTAAAAACACTGCCCCAAAAACAACACCAGCACCATTTGACCAAGCAAGAGATGGGTTGGTTCTTGGTGAGGGCGGTGCATATATTATTTTAGAGAGTGAAGCTAGTTTAAAAAGGCGTAAAGTAAAGCCTATAGCTGAGATAGTAGGCTTTGGCTCAAACTGTGATGGCACTCACATAACTAGACCAAATGCAACGACCATGAAAGAGGCTATGGTGCTTGCTTTAAAGGATGCTAAAATTGCGCCAAAAGATATAGGCTATATAAATGCTCACGCAACAGCAACAAAACATGGCGATATAGCCGAGAGTATAGCCACAAACGAGCTTTTTGGTCAAAATATATCGATCAGTTCGCTAAAGGGGCATGTGGGACATACTCTTGGTGCGTGTGGGGCGCTTGAGGCTATAGTTAGTATATTTATGATGAATGAAGAGGAGTTTTACCCGACTTTAAATTTAAAAAATGTAGATAGCGAGTGTGCAAATTTAAATTATTTAAAGGAAAAAACAAAAATTAAAACAGATTTTATTATGAGTAATAACTTTGCTTTTGGTGGGGTTAATACAAGCTTGATATTTAAAAAAATAGACCAAAATTAAGGAGAAAATATGAAAAAAATTATATTTATCGCACTATGTGCATTATTTGTTGTTGGTTGTGCTAAAAACGACCCAAAACATCCTGTTGTTGCAAAAGATGGCTCTAATGACATCATACGCCTTTCGATACAAGATGCTTTAAACTCTGATCTTGCAAAACAAAAGCTTGATGGAAGTATAAAATTTGTATTTGGCGGTGGAGCAAAAGGTAATATTATAAGAAAAAATCTTGTCGCAAACAAAAAGACAAATGGCGTTGGAAAAGATGATGTTGTGGCTTGCCAGAGAGCTTTTATATCAGCACTTATGACATTTCAAGAGCGCGCAAAAAGCGAGAGCGGAAGTAAGGCTATAAATTTAGTAAGCTACTTTAAAAAGAAAGAGCTTAATAGCAAAACCGAGTTTGAATGCGCAGTTGGAAACATTATGGTTGGTGTTGCGCTAAAAGGTGATATCGCAAAGTGAAACAAGTAGCTAGCTTTAACATAAAGCAGTTAAATATACTTACTTTAGGGCTTGAGAAAGATTGCGAGGCTAATGTTTCGCGTGTTGCACCATTGGCAAGGCGCAGGCTTAGCCAGTGTGCTAAATTTTCATTTGGTGCTACGGCTGATTTAGATTTAGATCAGCCGATAGTTTTTAGCTCTTATCTTGGCGAGATAAATCGTTGTTTTGACCTATTAAGTACACTAAAAGATGAGGTATCGCCAACATCTTTTAGCCTTTCTGTTCTAAATGCTGTTGCGGCTTTGCTTAGTATTGAAGATAAAAACCATAACGAAATTTTAGCTATTTCAGCACCTGCAAGTTTTGAATATGGTGTCTTAAATGCTTTGAAATTTGATAGGGCTATGGTCATTAGTTATTTTGAAGGTGTTAATAAGGGCTATTTTAAGAGCGATCCGTTTTGTATAGCAGTTGCAGCCTCTATAACAAAAGGCAATGAGTATACGCTTTCGTTTGAGCCAAGCGATAAGCCTTTTGAGATTAGTGAATTAAATGTTTTTAAAAATTTTAACAAAAATACCTCTTGGACAACAAGCGATGGAGCTTTAACTTGGAAGTGGCAAAAAATATAGCAAGGGTAATTAGGGTTGCATTTTTGTATGTTACCTTTGGACTTATTTGCTTATGTGGCGATTTTATTTTTATCATTGTTGTATTGCTTGGGCTAAATAAAATTGCTTGTGTAAGAAGATTTTGTAGAGAGCTTGTTAGAATTTCTTGGGGACTTTTTATTAAAATTTGTATCTTAACAGGCTATTTAAAGCTTGAGTTTGATCCTTTGGGGCTTGGATGTAACGGCGAATTATTAATAGCAAATCATCCATCACTACTTGATGTTGTATTTTTTCTAAGCAGCGTTAAGAATTTAAACTGTGTTGTAAAGGCTGAGCTTGGTTCAAATGTCTTTTTGGCATTTGCCATAAAAGCATGCGGATATATCTCAAACAAAGACAATGAAGAGCTTTTACAAAACAGTTTAAACGCCCTGAAAAACGGAGAAAGCTTGTTGATTTTCCCTGAGGGAACTCGTACAAAAGATGAAATTTTATTTCGCAAGGCACCATTTTTTATAGCTATTAAAGCGGCAAAGATTATAACCCCAGTTATTATAAATATGCAGCCACGCAGCCTTAGAAAAAATGAAAAATGGTACAATGTTGCTCAAAAAACGATAAAATATGAATTTATTAAAAAGCCAAGCATAACTATCGCTAGTTTTAACCAAAATAGAGCTGATCCGATACGCGTAAGGCTTTTAATGCAAGAAATTTTAGAAATTTATAAGGAGTTAAAATGATAGATGAAGTGAAGGAATTTATTATAAAAAGTCTTAATCTGTCAGATATTCGTGTGAGTGATATCGATACAGATGCACCGCTTTTTAATGATGGACTAGGTCTTGATAGTGTGGATGCGCTTGAACTTGGCTTAGCCATCCAAAAAAAGTATGGCATAGTTCTTGATAGCAAGAATGAAAATTTAAAGCAGATTTTTTCAAATGTAAGAAATTTGGCTGAGTTTATAAAGGATAATAAAAATGTCTGAAAAAGAGATATATGAAATTTTAAAAAACGTACTTATAACATTGTTTGAGATAGATGAAACAAAGATAAGTCCAGAAAGTTTGATATATGAAGAGCTTGAGATAGATAGTATAGATGCTGTTGATTTGGTTGATCATATAAAGAAAAAAACAGGCTATCGTTTGGAGCCAGAGGATTTTAAGGCTGTAAAAACTATTGATGATATAGTAAAAGCGGTAGCAAAAAAGCTTGAAAATAGCTAAATTTACACTTACTATCGTTAGTATTTTTTATCCATTTACGATAGTTTTTGTGCCAGAATATAGCTATATCATTGTGGCTACTCTTTGTATTTTATGGGGTATGAGATATTTTTTTGAGAGACAGAGATTTGCTCTTTTTGTAGCAATTTTTTTTATTTTTACTTTTTTTGTTGGCTCATTAAAATTTGCATATCCTGTTTTAATAAATTTGGGTCTGTTTTTTACTTTTTTAATCAGTCTAAAATCAACCCCAATCATAACACAAATAGCTCTTTTAAAGGAGCCAAATTTAGATGAAAATGGTATAAATTATACAAGAAAATTAACTAAAGTTTGGATCTATTTTTTTGTTTTTAATGCCGCCTTGTCGCTAGTTTTTGCGCTCTTGCAAGATAAAAGCATATGGGTTTTTTATTGCGGTGTTGTTTCGTATGTGTTAATAGCTATTTTATTTTTTGGAGAAATTTTATATAGGAGATATGTTTTAAAGGTATGATAAATCTTAAAAAATATAAGGATAAAATATCAAGAGCAGTTAGGTTTTTAAATGACGAAAAGCCTAAAAATCTAGAAATTTATATAGAGGATAGTGATGAGTTTATAATAGCTTTTTTTGCAGCTCTAGCGCTTGATCTAAAACCACTTGTACTAAGCACAAACTTAGCTCAAGATGGAGCATATTTTATTAACGATTTAAATAAAATTTTAGCCAAAGATGGCTTAGAATTTGAGCTAAAAGACGATGCTATATTCTATCTAAAAACATCCGGAAGTAGTGGAGAGGCAAAGCTTATACAAAAAACTCTCTTACAAATGAAAAAAGAGGCACTAGCACTTGCTAATAATATAAAATTTGGAGATGAGTTTTTAGCAAGCGTAAGCCATCAGCATATGTTTGGACTTACATTTAAAATTTTTTTACCACTCCTGCTTGGAGTAAAGATTGAGCCTAAGTTTTTAAATTATCCTGAGTTTATATACGAAAAAGATCTAAAAAATAAAACATTAATCAGCTCCCCGACCCTTTTAAAAGCACTGCTTCAAAGCCCAAAACGAACAAAACTAAAAGATTTAAAAAATATCATATGTGCTGGCGCAAAACTAGAACAAGACTTAGCAAGAGAGCTAAAAACACTAACTTCTTATATAAATATCTATGGTAGTACCGAAACTGGTGTTGTGGCAAGCGATAACGGTAGTGGGCTTAGTAGTTTTGATGGTGTTAGTGTTACAGTGGATGAGAAAAGTTGCCTTGTTGTAAAATCATCACCTTGGTGTGAGTATTTTGTAACTTCTGATGTCGCAAAAATTGATGGGCAAAATATCGAGCTCTTAGGTAGGTTTGATAGAATTTTAAAGATAAATGAAAAACGAATAAGCTTAGACGCGCTTGAGGCGTTGATAAGAGCACATGAATTTGTTGATGAGTGTGTTTGCGGACTTAGTGATGCTAAAGCAGATCGTATAAGCGTTGTTTTCGTCCTTAGTGAGCTTGGCAGTCAAAATTTTAGAGAATACGGTAAAAAAGGCGTTTGTGACGCTTTAAAATTACATCTTAAATATGAATATCAAAACAATGTAAGACATTTTAAAATAGTCTCTAAAATACCAAAAAACTCACAAGGTAAGATACAAAAACAAGATTTTTATAAACTTTTAAAACACAATGAAACATTTGAGTTTACACAAATTTCTTTAAGTAAAGATAGGGCAGTTTTTAGTGCGGATATTAAGCCGTCGTTATTTTATTTTGACGGTCATTTTGTTGATTTTGCCTTAGTGCCAGGCTTTATACAGCTTGAGTGCATACAAAAGTTAGCAGGAGCTTTAAATATTAACTTAACTAAAGCAAAAATGATAGAAGCTGTTAAATTTAGTGGCTTTTTGCGTCCAAATCATAAGGCAATTTTTGAGCTTTGGATAAAAAATGAGAAGCTATATTTTAGTATAAATAATGGTGAAAAAATTTGTGCAAGTGGACGAATATGTATAGGTTAGCTTTTATTATACCACATTTTAATCATAGTGAAAAAATAGAACTTTTAGTAGGCATTTTATTAAAATTTAAAGCTGAAATTTTAATAATTGATGATGGCTCTAGTGAGCTTCATAGGCAAAAGTTGGCTTGTTTAAATGCCAAAATCATCTATCGCGATAGCAATGGCGGAAAGGGAGCGGCACTAAAAGATGGCTTTTTTTATTTAAAACAAAATGGATTTACTCACGCATTTCAAATAGACGCTGATATGCAGCACGATCTTACAAATTTACAAGACTTTATAGAGCTTAGTATGCAAAATCCAAAAGCACTTATTTGCGGTGCTCCAGTTTATGGTATCGATGCTCCAAAATCAAGACTTTACGGAAGAAAAATAACAAATTTTTGGGTAGCTATAAACACCCTTGGCTTTAATATAAAAGATGCTATGTGCGGGCTGCGTATTTATCCTGTTGATATTACTTGCGAGCTTTTGCAAAAGTGTAGAGCCAATAGAATGGACTTTGATATCGAGATCATGTATTTGCTCTATAAAAATGGAGTGAGCCCTTTGTGGCTTGATGTTTTGGTTTGTTATAAGAATGACGGTATTTCTCATTTTAAAACTTTTAGAGATAATGTACTTATATCTAAAACTCATGCTATACATTTTTTTGCCTTGCCAAAATTTATCTTACAAAGGTTTTTAAATGGCTAAAATGTGGTGGCAACAAAATGAGCGTGGAGGCAAGTTTTTGTTAAAACTTACGCTATTGTTGGTTACATTTGTGCCAAATTTTGTACTCAGACCCATAGTTTTTTGTGTTAGTTTTATATATTATATCTTTTGTAAAAACGAACGAGACAACATTAAATTTTATCTATCTTTACTTAAGCAAAGAGGCGTTAGCGTACGCAGTGCTTTTTGGAATTTTTATGAATTTGCGATGAGTATTTGTGATAAGTTTAAAGCTTGGCTTGGTAAAATTAAGCTAAATGATATAAATATCGTTGATATTAATGCGATTAAAAAAGAGTTTGTATCCCAAAGTCGTGGACGGATTTTGGTGGTAAGTCATTTTGGCAACATCGATATAGCCCGCACACTTTCAAGTGAGCTTGAATGGCTTGATATCACGATACTTATGTATACAAAGCATTCAAGCGAGTTTTTTAAAATTTTAAATGAAGTTAGTAAAACCCCAGTTAAGGTACTTGAGGTAGATGAACTTGATGTGAGTGCTATGATAAAAATAAAAGAGATAATTGATAAAGGCGGGCATATTGGTATTATGGGCGATCGTGTAAATATTAGTGGGACAAAATCTGTGAGTGTGCCATTTTTAGGTAAAGAGTGCGAGTTTCCCGTAGGTGCTTTTATCTTAGCTGGATTGCTTAAAACAAAAGTTAGTACATTTTTTACTTTTAAAAGCGATGATGTTTATCATATAAGTTTTTCGCATATAGCAGATGAGGTAAGCCTAGGAAGAGATAAAGAAGCAAGCGTAAAGCCTTATCTTTTAAGCTATGTTAGGAGTTTAGAGCAAATGTGTGAGCGATATCCGCACTATTTTTTTAATTTTTATGATTTTTGGCAGGTTAAGAGATGATAGATTTCACTCATGAAGTTAAGGTTGAATTTTATGATGTTGATAGTATGGATGTTGTTTATCACGGTAACTATGCTAAATTTTTAGAAATTACAAGATGTGCTTTTTTATCATATCTTGGTTATGATTATAATTCATTTAGGTCTGATAAGATTGTTTTACCGGTTATAAAAATGGAGTTTAAATTTATCAAACCAGCTAGATTTACAGATGTTTTGAGTGTGAAGTTGTTTGTTGACGATTATGTTACGACTTTAAATTTAAGATATGAAATTTATAAAGATAGCGAGCTTATTTGCAAGGCAAAGACGGCACAAGCTTATGTGGATTATGAGAATATGATAACACTTTTTGAAATTCCAACCAATTTTTTAAATGCTTTAAAGGCGAAGTATGAAATATAAAATTTTTCTATTTTTAACATATTGTTTTGCTTTTTGTTTTGATATAGATGAACTTGCAAAGTCTTTAAAAGGCGATATATTGGGTGATTTTAATCAAACAAAAAGTATTCTTGGTTTTGAAAAAAACATCACAAGCAGTGGAGAGTTTTCATTAAAAAGCGAAGAGTTTATTTTAAATACAACTAAGCCCATAAAAAACAGTACAAAAGTAGATAAAAACGGTGTTTTTGTTCTGAAAAATGGGGATTGGGTAAAAAATGAGAGAGCTATTGACTTACAGCTTTTTCTAAGTATAATAAATATAGATGTAGCTTCGCTTAAAAAGGAATTTGAGCCAAATTTAAGCGGAAATCAAGATGGTTGGAAGCTTGAGCTTACCCCCAAAGGATTTATGGTATCTAAAATCTTTAAAAACATAGAAATTTGGGGCGATAAATATGTCAAAAAAATACGCCTTACAGAGATAAATGGCGATATTACTCAGAGTGAATTTAGCGTAAAATGAAAAAAACACTTGCTGTATTTTTTCTTTTATCAATTGTTTTTTTAGGCTATATTTTTAGTCAAAAAGATAGAATAAATAGCGATATTTTTACTATTATAAATAGTGAAAAAAGTGAAATTTTTAAAACTTTAAATACAAATTTAGCAAATGAAGTAAATATGCTTTTTGGTAATGAAGCATCACTTAAAACGGCAATTAACCTAGCTAGAGAGCTTGCAATATTTAGTGATTTTTTATATAAAGTTGATGAGATAGAAGGCTTTAAGAAAGAGCTAAATAGAGCAAAGCTAGCACTGTTTAAAGGTAAGATTGATAGTGAGTTTTTGCAAAATTCTCTTGAACAAATTTATTCACCATTAAATACTAGAGTGCTTAATGTAAGAGATGATTTTTTTAGTTTGTCAAGTAGCGCAAGCATATTTTTGCAAAGCTCAAATATAAACATAGAGCCACAAACTGGGCTTTTAAAGACCAAAGACGGTGGCTTTATATACGCAAAAGCTACCCTTAAAAACGGTTATGATGATAAGCTGTTGTTAAAATTTTATAATGAACTAAAAAACAAAGATGTAACAATTAGTTCAGGCGCTATATATGCGGCTTTTGGAAAAGAGAGTGGGCAGATAGAGGGTGTAAAAATAGGTATTATAGGCACCATAATAAGCATAGTTTTTTTACTACTTGCTTTTGGAAATTTAAAAATATTTTTTGTATTTTTGGCTCCTGTTTTTGGTCTTTTGTCGGGGCTTTGCGCTTGTTTTTTATTTTTAGAAGATATCCATATTTTAAGTATTGTTATTAGCACTAGTTTGGTTGGACTTATGCTTGATTTTAGCTCCAGTTGGCTTGGGTTAAATATGGGCAAAAAAATACAAAGCTCAAGTATCAAAAGTGTTTTTAGACTATTTTTACTTGCCCTTTTTGTAACGGCAAGCGGATATTTGTTGTTTTTACTTTCTCCTATGCAGTTTCTACATCAAATAGCTGTATTTTCAGTATTTGCATTGATTGGTGCATTTTGTGTGAGTTATTTTTTATTGCCAAGATTATTAGATGGTACAACCTTTAAGCAGAGTAAAATTTTTATATCTTTTTTAAATAGTATCGAACAAATTTCCCTACAAATCTATAAAATATTTAGCAAAAAAACATTTTGGTTTATTTTAGTTTTTTTATCTTCTGTTTTAATTTTTGTGATATTTAGGAGTGATTTTCAAGATAACATTAAAAACTACTCTTCTCAGCCAACCAAACTTATTGAGCAAAGCGTTAAAATATCACAGATAACTGGTGTTGCTAATGAATTTAGACTTATTTTAGCAAAACCAGAAAATCAAGAGCATCTATTAAAAGAGCTTTATCAAAACTCATTAATAAACTCTCACAACTCTCTTTATGCGCTGATAAATGATGAAAAAACGCAGCAAGATATAAAAGATAAACTAACTACTCTTTTTAAAGATAAACAAAATTTGGCTATGTTTGATGGTTTTGACATTGAGTCTGAGATTTTAAAACTTGAGATCATACCGCAAAGCGATCTAAAAGAGTTTAAAATATTAAAAAATTTTAGTTTATTTTTTGATAATCCTGACATTATCTTGCTTTCAAAAGTACAGAAAAATGAAAAATTTAATGAAATTTTATCAAGATACAATGCTCAGTATTTTGACCTTACCACGGCTGTGAATGAAAATTTTACAGCGGTTAAAGCAAATACTTTAGTTATTAAAATTTATGCTTTTTTGCTTGCGTTTATTATGTTGTGGATCTGCCTTAATTTTAAAAAGGCTCTCGTTGTGATCGGCGTAACATTTGTGAGTGCCGTAATGACGCTTGGGTTATTTTGTATATTTGATGATATGAATATATTTGTTATATTTGGGACAATTTTAGCTAGTGCTGTTGGGGTTGACTATCTGCTTTTTGCATATAAGAACGGCGAGGCTAGAGGTAGAATTTTTGGGATAGTAGTTGCTTGTACAACAAGCATGATAACATTTTTGGTGTTAATGCTTAGCTCAACCCATGCTGTATTTAGTTTTGGTGCCAGTGTTAGTTTTGCTATATTTTTAAATATGCTGTTTGCTTGTGCTTTAACTCACCAAAAGCCAAGATGAGCTAATTTGCTCATCTTGATTTGTTATTTTTGTAGCTTAAAGCCACCACCAAATGACTTATAAACTTCTATCGTTGCATTGTTCAGTGCTAACTTTGCTGCGATTTCACTAAGTCTTGTGCTAAGTAAATTTCGTTGCGCGTCAAGTAAAACTAAATGATCGACATATCCAGCATTATACTGGGTATTTGCAAGATTATAAATTTCATTTTGTGAGTTTAGTAACGCTTTTGTATCTTTTAAAACGGAAGTAGCTGTTTTTCTGTTTTCAAGAGAAATTCTTACTTCACTAAGTGCAGTTTTGATAGTTTTTTCATAGTTTAGTGTATTTGCGCTTTGGGCGAGTTCGGCAAGAGCTACATTGTTTGAGCGTCTACCAAAATCAAAAAGTGTTTGTGCAAGCGAACCACCAATGGACCAAACATTGGCATTGCTAACAAAAAGGCGCTCAAGCTCATCAGAACTAAATCCAAAAAGTCCTGTTAAAGATAATTTTGGAAAATAAGCCGCTTTTGATACTCCAATAAGGGCATTTGAGCTTTGTAGTCTCTCATAAGCACTGGCGACATCGGGGCGTCTTAAAAGTATATCTGAGCTTATGTTTGCATTTATTTCTGGTGCTTTTGCTAGGGTTTTTGCACTACTTATAATGGAATATAAAATTTCATCGTTGCTTTTGTTTGTGAGTATTGCAAGGGCGTTACTTGCTGTAATGATTGAGTTTTTAATGTTTTGTAAAGAAATTTGAGCACCTTGTACTGCCGCACGGCTTTGAGTATAAACTATCTGTGTTATCATGCCTGCATCTAGCTGCTTTTTTCGGTAGTGCATTGTCTCAAGGTAGCTTTTTAGCGTCTCTTCATACACTATCTCTTGCATTTTTAGTGCAACTAGTGAAAAATAGCTATTTGCAACTGATGATGCGATAGCAATGCGCGCAGTTTCATAATCAAATTTCGATGCGTTTAAAAGCGCATTTGAAGATGCGATAGAGTTTCTAACTCGCCCCCAAAGATCTATCTCGTAGTTTAAAATCGCATTTAGCGAAAATGAGTTATAAATGGTACTTTTTTGTCCAGAAAATGTCTCTCCGCTTGTGCTATTTCTGCTTGCTCCAGCTTCAGCTCCGATGGTTGGCAAAAGCTCAGTTCTTGCATTTTTAAGATTTAACTGAGCATTTTGTAAATTTATATAAGCAAGTTTTAGGTCGATATTATTTTTTAAAGCCTGTTCTATTAGTTCATTTAGTCTGCTATCATTAAATTCCATCCACCACTTATCGTTAATATCGCTACTTTCATATGCTGTGCTAAATGTTGCATTAACTTCTGGCAGACTAGGGCGAAACGAGCAACCAGCCATAAAAAGAGCTAATAAAAATATTATTAAATTACGCATTTGCTACGCTCCTATCCTGTTTGTTTTTGTTCCAAAATTTTTCATTAAGCTTTTCAAGTAAGTAATAAAAAAGTGGTACGAAAAATATCGCTATCGTTGTTGCGGCTATCATCCCACCGATAAGTCCAGTTGCCAAAGAGTGACGAGAGGCTGCACCAGCACCTGTTGATATAACCATTGGTAAAATTCCCATAGAAAAAGCTATCGATGTCATGACGATAGGGCGAAAGCGAAGCTTGGCAGCATTTACAGCCGCATCAAAGATATTTTTACCATTTTTTCTCTCTTGCATTGCAAATTCAACGATTAATATAGCATTTTTAGCCGACAAACCAATGAGTAGCAACAAGCCAACTTGAAAATATATATCATTTGTAAGACCACGCATCCAGGTTGCAAGAAGTGAGCCAAAGACAGCAAAAGGAACGGCTGTGATAACCGCAAGAGGTATAAGCCATCTTTCATACTGTGCAGCAAGGATTAAAAAGACAAATACCATACCAAAGATAAATGCTGTTTGACCAGCTCCAGTAGAGTCTTTTTCTTGATACGCAGTCCCGCTCCAAGCAACACTGTACTCATCAACTCCAAGCGTATCTTTTACAACTTGCTCGATGGCGTTTAGGGCGTCACCAGATGTGTATCCTGGTGCAGGTTCGCCTGAAATTTTTGCTGCTGGAAAGAGATTAAAGCGTTCAACTAGATCTGCCCCCATACTTCTTGTCAGCGTTGCGACCGTATTTAGTGCGACCATATCCCCGCTTTTGCTTTTTATGAAAATATTTCTTATATCATCGGCTGAGTTTCTAAAGCTCTCACTTGCTCGAACATACACGCGGTAAGTTTTGCCAAACATAGAAAAGTCGTTTGTGTAGTATCCGCCTATAGTTGAAGCGATAGTTGTAAATATATCCGCCTTGCTTATGCCAAGCAAATAAGCCTTATCCTCGTCTATATTTATGTCATACTGAGGGAAGGTCGTATCAAGGTTGGTTCTAACGCGGGTAAGCGCTGGATGTTGATTTGCCGCGGCTAGAACTTTTGCTGCGTCTTGTGCTATTTCATTATAGGTTTTTCCACTTCTATTTTGTAAATACATATCAAAGCCGCCAGTCATACTAAGGCCATTTATAGGTGGAACATTTATGACGAAATTTACACTCTCTTTTGAAGGTGCTAGCATGCCATTAAATGGTCCAAGTAGCCCAAATATACTTTGTTCAAAAGATTTTCTTTCGCTCCAGTCTTTAAGCTGCACAAATGCTATCGCAGCATTTTCTCGCAAAACTCCTGAGAGCATGTCATAGCCTGCTATGGAGGTTATGTTCATAACATTTGAATTTGCAAGAAATTTTCCCGCAACATCTTCAACTTCTCTAAGTGTTCTTGTTGATGAAGAGGCTGATGGAAGCGAAGTTACGGCTATGGCGTAGCCTTTATCTTCTGAAGGCACAAGAGAGCCAGGAAGTGTTTTAAATAAACTTAGCATAACCCATATGATAATGCCAACAGCTATTAAGCTAGGGATAACATGACGAAGTACTTTTGCAACACCAGCCGAAAATACACTTGTGCTCCAGTCAAAAAAGTCATTAAATTTCTTAACGATCCAAAATGGCTCATCATGTGAGCGTTTTAGCATTATCGCACAAAGTGCTGGAGTAAGCGTAAGTGCAACAAGTCCTGAGAGTACAACTGAAAGCACGAGAGTAAGGGCAAATTGGCGTTGTATAACCCCCACAAAACCCTCCATAAAGCTAACTGGCACAAAGACCGCTGAAAGAACAAGTACGATAGATATAACTGGCGTAGTAACTTCTTGCATAGCTTTTATGGTAGCGTCACGAACGCTTATCTCTTTTTCTTCATGCATTATACGCTCGACATTTTCTATAACTATGATCGCATCATCAACAACTATACCAATAGCAAGGACAAGTGCAAAAATGGTTATAAGGTTTATTGAAAAGCCCATTATGTAAAAGCCTGCAAATGTTCCTATGATAGAAACTGGAACGGCAAGCATTGGTATTATCGTTGCCCTAAAGCTCTTTAGGAACATACAAATAACGATCATAACAAGTATCATCGCCTCTATAAAAGTCTTAACAACCTCTTGTATAGAGAGTTTAACAAAGGTTGTGGTATCATATGAGACCTTATGTTCAAGTCCTTGCGGGTAGTTTATCTTTATCTCTTCAAGTTTTTCTTTTATTAAATTCATTGTCTCAATAGCATTTGCACCGTTTTGTAAAAATAGCATCATCGGAGCCATGGTTTTACCGTTTAAAAATGCTTTTGTAGAGTAGTTTTGTGAGCCTATTTCAATCTCTGCGACATCTTTTAGTCTTAAAATATTGCCGTCATTATCGGCTCTTAATATGATATTGTTAAATTGCTCAGGTGAGCTAAAGCGCCCATCTGCCTTTATAGAATAAACATAAGGAACGGGATTTTCAAGAGGTGCTTCACCTATCTTGCCTGCTGCGTACTGGCTATTTTGAACCTTTATCGCACCTAAAACCTCAGTTGTTGAAATTTTATACTTTGCAAGAAGATCAGGCTTTAGCCAAATTCTCATAGCGTAGTTTTTATTGCCTATAACATTGGCGTCCCCTATACCTTTTATACGCTTTATCTCATCAAGTATATTTAGGATAACATAGTTATTTAGCTCTATCTCATTCATTTGTGTGCTTGTAAATGCAACAAGCCCTAGTATGGAGCTACTTCTTTCACGAACAGTAACGCCTATTTGCTGAACTTCATCTGGTAAGCGTGAGAGTGCGGCTTGAACGCGGTTATTTACATCTATAGTTGCTTGTTTTGCGTCGGTTCCGACCTTAAAATAGACATTTAAATTCATAGAGCCACTTGAGCTTGAAGTGCTTTGCATGTATATCATATTTTCAACACCATTAACTTCATCTTCTATAACTGAAGCAACCGTGTTTGATATAACATCAGCGTTTGCGCCTGTATAAACAGCACTGACAGAAATTTGCGGTGGTGTTAGTTGTGGGTACTCTTCAACTGGAAGTCCGCGCATTGACATAAGACCAGCAATAACTATAACGATAGACAGTACCCCAGAAAATATCGGCCTATCGATAAAAAATTTAGAAAACATCGGTCTTACTCCTTGATTTGCGGCTTAACGCTTGCACCAACGCCGATTTTACCAAAATTATTTATGATGATTTGATCATTATCATTAATGCCTTCTGTAACTATCGCTGTTGTTGATGTTTGGTATGTGATTTTGATAGGTTTTTTAACAACTTTTTCATCTTGTGCGACTAGGATATAAGGCGATATCGTATCTTGTTTGATCGCAATTTGTGGTATTAAAAAACTATCTTTTTGAACAAAGCCAGTCATTATAATCTTTGCAAATGCGCCAGCAAGCAGTTTATTTTGGCTATTTTGAAATTCTGCCTTTGCTAAAACGCTACCAGTATTTACATCAACTGTGTTGTCTATAAAAGTTACTTTTCCGCTGAAATTTTCGCCATTTAAGGTTAAATTTGCGTCTGTATTTATTTGTACCCAGCTATTGTTTGCAAGATTATTTATCCTGCTTAAATTTGCTGAATCTGCTATGTAAAATCTTGCCTCTATTGGGTTTGTCTTTGTGAGTCTTACAAGTTGTGTGTTGCTTGCTATGACATAGGCGCCTACATCTATTAAATTTTCACCTGCAACACCATCAAAAGGCGCTGTTATACGGGTATAGTCAAGATTTAGCTTAGCTGTTTTTGCATTTGCCTTTGCGCTTGCCAGGTTTGCATTTGCAGTTTCTAGTGCTGCTATAGTATTGTCATAATCTTTTTGACTAACTGCTTTTTGAGAGAGCAGTTTTTTTACTCTATCTGCCTCACTTTTAGCGTTTTTAAGTGATGCTTCAGCTTGTAAGATATTTGCCTTTGCAACCTCATACATCGCTTCATAAGTGTCTGGCTCTATTAAAAATAAGACATCTCCAGCCTTTATGCTTTGACCTGGTTTAAAATTTTGCTTTATTATCGTACCAGAGACTTTTGCTACCATCACGACATCTTGCTGACTTTGTAGGCGAGTTGGATACTCGAAGTTCATTTTATTATCAGCCTTTTTAGCAACTATAACATCCACAGGGACAGCTGCTTGTTGTGCATTTTTTGCCTGTGCTGGTGCGTCATCTTTTTTGCCTAGAAATTTATCTAGCATTTCACAACCTGTAAATGTTAGAGTGGCTAAAAAAGTTAAAGTGATAACGCTAAATTTATACATAAATTCTCCTTGGTATATTTTAGTAATTATTATTACACTTTTATGATATTAACCAGTAATTCTACCACATTTAAAAATAATAAAATATAAATACCCCTAAAAACTACTTGCATACGCCTTTTAAGAACATCTCAACTATGTCAGCGACGATTTGCTTTTTCTCTTTTTTACTTATAGGATCTGGCTCTTCGCCAAGTATAAGTGTTTGCATAAAAAATGGCTCTCTTATGAGTGCGCAGAAGTTAAATGCAAGTATTTGTGGGTCAAATTCTTTTAATTTATTTGAAATTTCTGGTTTTTTAAAAAAGGTAGAGAGAAAATTTATAGTTGAGTTTGTAAAAAGATCTGCTGTAAGCTTGCCAAGCTCTTTATTTTTATATGTTTCTGATATTATGATTCTAAGAAATTTTGTACTTTCTGGTTTATAAAAAATTTCTAAATAAACAAGTCCAAATTTATTTAGAAAATCACTCAAATCAGTGCTTTGCTTAAGGCCTGAAATTTCATCGACTTCAGCTTGGAATTTTTCAACTTCACGCTCTAAGATGATAGCAAAAAGCTTCTCTTTGTTTTCAAAAAATTTATAAACGCTAGCAAGAGAGCCACCACTTTTTGAAACTATTTGATTTAAGCTCGTTTTTTCATAACCATTTTGCAAAAAAAGCTCGTGGGCTGCTTCTATAACGGCTTCGTAGCGTTTTTTACCCTTTTTTGAAATTGCCATTACTCTCCTTTTGGATACACAAAAATAGTGTCTCTTTTAACATTTATATTTTCTTTATCGTCCGTGGCATAAGCATTTATACCTATGCTAAGCGGCGTATCCTTATCTTTATCAAGGGGAATTTTTGGAGATGATATGGTTACTATGACGCGTTGTTTTGCACCAGCTTTTATCTCGATTGGCTCACTTGGACGGACGATTTTTAGGTTTGTATCGTTTGTGTCAAAATAGTAGCTATGTGCCTTTTTATCAATGTTTTGAAACAAAAATGTGTAGTAGTTATGTACACTGCCATCGTCTGAAATTTTATAAAGTTCACTTGTTCGGTTGATATTTAAAAGCATATTTTCTTTTTTGCCACCCATTAAAAATAGCGCGCTACCAGCTATAAACAGCGCTACGCAGTAAGCAATCGTTCTAAAGCGTGCGTATTTTACCTTTTGTTTTGTTTTTAAGGAATTTTCACTAGTCCAGCTGATAAGTGATGGCAAACCAAGTGCGTTCATTGTGTGTGAGCAAGCATCAGCGCAGTCAAGACAGTTTATGCATTCAAGTTGCATGCCTTTGCGGATGTCAATGTGTGTAGGACATATTTTTACACAGGCTTCACAGCCAGTACACTGCGCTCCATCTATCTTTGGCTTTTTCCAGAGTTTGACATTTTTATCATAAATTTTTCCACCACGACTTTCATCGTAAATCACTTGAATGGTGTCATTATCAAACATAACAGACTGAATCCTTGCATACGGGCAAAGATAAACACAAAAGCGCTCAGCCAAATAGCAAATATCAAAAACAAGCCAAGCCGCGATAAGTAAAACCATACCGATAAGAAATTTATGCTCGGCTGGATTTTGCATGTATGTGAAAAAATCTTCTGGAGGGACAAAAAACCATACAAAGTTACAGGCAATAATAAGCGATATAAATATCCAAATAATAACTGCCAAAACCCTTTTTGGCATACTTTGCGGATCTTTTTGCTTATTTTTATAATTTGCATAAATTTTTAAAATTTTAGTTTGTATGATGTCCCTAAACATATATCTAAAAATGCTTTGCGGGCAGCTCCAGCCACACCAAACTCGACCACCAAGTGTTGTTACGAAAAATATAAATAAAAACAATATAATAAAAACAAAGGGCATTAGGTAAAGCTCTTGCATATCAAAGCGAGTAAAGAGGAGATGAAGCTCTTTTTTGTCAAAACTTAGTAGAAAAAAATGCGCATCGTTTATCCTGATAAATGGTATAACAAGTGCAAAACAGGTTATGAGAAGGTAGGTAATGTGGCGTTTTTTTGTCCAGTTTGTTATGAAATTTTGCATGATTTTACCTTTTTTGTTATTAAAATAAAAACATTTTCATTTTATTTTAAGATTTGATAATTATATTGCAATATGATTTAAAATAGTATAAAATCAAAAATTCTCCGATTTTGTAAATTTTAAGAAATTTTGGGTATAATCTAGCTTTTAATCTTAACTGAAAGGTGGTGGGGAGAGTGCCAGGTATTAAGGTACATCCTAATGAGTCATTTGATGAGGCTTACAGGAAATTCAAAAAACAAGTTGATCGTAACCTTGTCGTAACCGAAGTGCGTGCAAGACGCTTTTTCGAGCCTAATACTGAGATCCGCAAAAAACAAAAGATCGCAGCTAGGAAGAAAATGCTTAAGCGTTTATACATGCTTAGACGCTACGAGTCAAGACTCTAAGACCAACAAACTAGCCAAATTTTGGCTAGTTTTCTTTATTTTTACCGCTTTTAGTTTATTTTGCAGGAGATTTTATGCAAAAGTTGCCTGTTGGCGAAGCTGCTGAGATTTTAGGCATAAGCAAAGAAGCTGTTTATAACCGCATACGACGAGGCTCGTTAAAATCAATCGAACAAGATGGTATTAAATTTGTAATAATCGGCGAAGAAGCCCAAACAGAACAAAAGCCAAAAACTCAGAAAAAACCTAGAAAAACACAAGCAACAGCTAAGCAAGATAGTGAGTTTATAAGTTTTTTACTAAATGAATTAAATGAGCTAAAAGCTCAAAATGCAAATCTACAAAGCGATAAAGAGCGGCTTTTTAAAGAAAAAGAGCAGATGTTAATCCAAAGCAAGCAAGAAATTTCAACGATTTATAAAGAGCGTGATGAAAAGCTTATGGCTTTTTTAAACGCAATGGGTCAAATTCCGCATCTAAACAAGTCGCAAGATAGAAAATTTGAGGATGTAGTTGAGGCTGAGGTTCAAAATGATATAGAGCATAAATTTGTTAATATAAATGAATATCTGAGCGAGCTAAATTTAGATCAAAAAAGTCTAAAAAAGGCACAAAAAAAGATCATAAAAAATATAAATAAATCAAAATTTGTAAAATTTAAAAACGGTGTGATACTTGTAAGAAGAGATAAAAAACTAAAACAGATTATTGGAGAAAATGAGTGAAGCATATTAAGAAAATAGCAACCTATGCTGCTATAGGTGGTTTTGGTGCGATAGTTATGACGGGGCTTAGTGGTTGTGGTGGTTCAAATGAAAATTTTGATCAAGCTAGCGAGCAGTCTAACGCAAGTGGTGCATTTGTTATCATAGAAGAGGTTACAAAAGGTAAGTATAAGGTAGTCGAGGAGTATCCAGCCAGCCAAACTCGTGTTGTATTAAAAAGCCTTGATGGTACTGAAAAAGTGATGACAAAAGAGGAGATGGATGCGTTGGTTGCCGAAGAAAACGCAAAGATAGATAACGGCACATCAAATTTAACCAACCCAAATGCTCAGCTTAGTAGTGGCACTGGTATGGGTCTTGGCGAGGTTTTGCTAAGCTCGATAGCTGGTGCGATGATAGGTAGCTGGATCGGCAATAAGTTATTTAATAACCAAACATTTCAAAATCAACGCCAAACGGCCTACAAAAACCCAAGCGCTTATACAAGAAGCGTAAATAGTTTTAATAATGCAAAGACAAGTGCTGGTGCTCCAAAGGCAGCTGGAAAGAGTGGATTTTTCGGCTCAAGCGGTGGTTCTAGTGGCTCAAGTAGCCAGCAATCAGTTGGTGGCTGAAAAGGAAAAAACAATGAAACTACAAAAGATAGAGCCTTTAAATAAAAATTTTATGGAACAAATCGGCTTTTCATGGCACACTGATAGCGATGAAAGTGCCTATGTAAGCAATGAGATTATCGAGGTTAGTCAAGATGAAGCGGAGGCGTATTATCAGTCGGTAAATGAGCTTTATGATATGTGCGTTGCTGCTGCACAGCATATTATAGACAATAACCTTTTTCACGAAGTTGGCATACCGTTTAACCTTGTTGAGCTTGTAAAAGAGAGCTGGCAAAACGATGTTCATTGGCATCTTTATGGTAGGTTTGACCTAGCTGGTGGGATCGATGGTAAGCCTATAAAGCTGATAGAATTTAACGCCGATACACCTACAGCAGTCTTTGAGACAGCCATCATTCAGTGGGCTATGTTAAAATATAATAAAATGGATGAAAATAGCCAGTTTAATGACTTGTATTTGGGTCTTGTCGAAAATTTTAAGCGGCTTGTTACACTTAATGAAGATACAAGTGAGTTTGAGAAATTTTATGAGGGTTGGAAAATTTTATTTAGTTGCGTTGGTGGAAACACTGAGGATGAAAACACCACTAAACTCCTTGCAGCTGCGGCAAAAGAGACTGGATTTTACACAGATTTTGCCTATGTAAATGAAGTTAGCTTTGATGATGAAGAGGGCATTTTTTATAATGGCGAAAACTATGAGTACTGGTTTAAGCTCATACCTTGGGAGCAGATAGCAGTCGAGGAGGGAGAGCTTGCGCTTATACTAAAAAATATCCTTAAAAATCAAAAAGCCATCGTGCTAAACCCAGCCTATACACTACTTTTTCAAAGTAAGGCTATCCTTAAAATTTTATGGGATCTCTATCCTAATCATCCACTTTTGCTTCGTGCAGACGATAAAGCGCTTAGTGGAATAAAATGTGTGAAAAAACCAGTTTTTGGTCGTGAAGGGGCAAATATCTCTATCATAGAAGCAGATGGGTCTGTAAGTGAGAAAACGGATGGAATTTATGATGAAAATAGGGCGATTTATCAGGAATTTTATGAGTTTAACAAGGATGAAAAAGGGCAAAGCTATCAAGCTGGAGTATTTTTTGCCTTTGAGGGGTGTGCGCTTGGCTTTAGAAAAGGTGGCCAAATTTTAAATAATACATCAAAATTTGTAGGACATTTTATAAAATGAAAAAACTAACAATCGTCTGCCTTGATGCAGATACTTTAGGAGATATCAACCTTAGTGTTTTTAATAAATTTGGAGAGTTTAAAAGTTACGCTACAACTAAGCCAGATGAGCGTATGGAGCGTTTAATGGGCGCTGATGTTGTCATAACAAATAAAGTCATAATCGATAAAGATGTTATGGATAGATGTGAGCTAAAACTTATTTGTATAAGTGCTACTGGGATGAATAATGTTGATTTAGAGTACGCAAAGTTAAAAAATATCGCTGTTAAAAATGTCGCAGGATATTCTACAAATAGCGTCGTTCAGCAAACTTTTGCCTCACTTCTTGCTTTGCTTAATCAGATAAAATTTTATGATAACTATGTACAAAGTGGCGAATGGGTAAAAAGCGATATTTTTACAAACCTTGATGCACCTATCAGCGAACTTGCTGGTAAAAAATTTGGCATTATTGGACTTGGTGAGATAGGTCAAAAAGTAGCTAGTGTAGCGTCTGCATTTGGTGCGAAAGTGTGCTATTTTTCAACAAGCGGAGCTAATAACAACGCCTTTTATGAAAGGCTTGAGCTTGATGAGCTTTTAAAACAGTGCGATATAGTTAGCATTCATGCTCCGTTAAATGAAAAAACAAAAAATTTAATAGGCGAGCGCGAGCTAAATTTGATGAAAAATGGTGCTATTTTAATGAATTTTGGTCGCGGTGGCATAGTAGATGAAGGAGCACTTGCAAAAGCGGTAGATGAGCGAGGGCTAAGAGCCTGTCTTGATGTTTTAGAGGCTGAGCCTATGCTTGCTGGACATCCACTTTTAAGCGTAAAAAACAAAAACTCACTTATCATCACACCACATATTGCGTGGGCTAGCAGTGAGGCAAGAGCGACTTTGATAGCCAAAATAGTTCAAAATATAGAAAATTTTATAAAGGAAAATGATGGCAACTGAACATAGTTTTGATATAAGTGCGAGTGTGGATATGATGGAGGTTAAAAATGCCTTAGAAACCGCTAAGAAAGAGCTTGCGGCAAGGTATGACTTTAAAGGTGTAGTGGCTGAAATGGAACTAAATGAAAAGGAAAAGACCGTCACGCTTTTAAGCTCAAGCGATAGTAAAGTCGATGCTTTAAAGGATATTTTAATCTCAAAACTAATCAAGCGAAATATCCCGCCAGTTGCGATATCTGAAAGCAAACGAGAGAGCGCAAGCGGCGGAAATATAAAAGCTATTTTAAAGCTAAATGACACACTTGATGGCGAAAATTCTAAAAAGATCACAAAAGCCATAAAAGATGCAAAACTAAAAGTAACAGCTAGTATAAGAGGCGAAGAGGTGCGAGTGGTTGGTAAAAGCATTGATGATTTGCAAGAGTGCATACGCATAGTAAAAGGCCTAAACTTAGAGCTTCCACTAAGTTTTAAAAATTTAAAATAGCAAAGTCTGGGCAAGCTTTAAATTTCGCCCAAAATCCATAAAAGGACAGATACGCAATTTCACGCCACACTTGAGGCAAGATATAAAAATTTTATCACAAATATCGCTAAAAATGAGATAGTCTATGCTTTGCGTGACCCAAAAAGCGGCACATATGCAAATTGTCCTTCAAATGAATTTCAGAACGATGATGGTCTTGCGTGTGAAGTGGTCGTGTTTTTCTCAAGCCAAACACTAGCAAAGGCTTGTGCTAAACAAGAGTGGGCAGAGTATGAAATTTGCGGCTTTGATTTGGCTGAGTTTTTGGAGAGTTGGTGCGCCTCTATTTCTCAAAACAATGCCGTTTTGGGTATAGACTTTGATGCAAATTTGTATGGATTTGAGGCTGATGCGCTAGAGCTTGTTCTTGATGTTATAGATGAGCTCAAAAGGCAAGAAAAAAGCATTGAGTTGCAGGATTTTGAAAGCTTAGATGAGCTTGAAGAACAGGTAAAAAGCTGTTTTTAATATATTTTTAGGTATCCTACGAAATTGCATTATTTAAATAAAGCTTATTAAGGATTATTAGTTATGGGAGTTAAAAATATCATAGAGAGCTTTGCTGTTGCTTACGCGCACAGGTCGATTCAAAAATCTCTCTATAATGAGTTTAATATAAACATTTTAGATGAAAATCAAATTTACACAAAGAGACCAGACCCGCAAAAAAGCTATATGCTTTACGCCCATGTGCCATTTTGCCACACTTTTTGCCCGTATTGTTCGTTTCATAAGTATCACTATGAGCAAGAGCTTGCAAAAATTTACTTTGAAAATTTGCGTTGCGAGATGAAGCAGGTAAAAGAGGCTGGCTTTAAATTTAACTCACTTTATGTTGGTGGTGGAACTACGCTTATAAATGAGCCAGAGCTTGAAAAAACATTGATTTTGGCAAAAGATCTTTTTGGTATCACTGAAATTTCAGCCGAAAGTGATCCAAATCATATCTCACCAGAGAGCTTGAAGCGTTTTAATGGGCTTATAGATCGTTTAAGTGTTGGTGTGCAAAGCTTTGATGATGATACATTAAAAAAAGTTGGTAGATATGAGAAATTTGGTAGCTCAAAAGAGGTTCAAAGTCGCCTAGAAAAGGCATTAGGGCTTATACCAGTTATCAGTCTTGATTTGATTTTTAACCTGCCAAACCAAACTAAGCAACAACTCATAAATGATATAAATATCTCAAAGCAGATAGCACCAGAGCAAATAACGCTCTATCCTCTCATGAAATCAGATCTTACTCGTGATAATATCGCACGCTCTTTAGGCGTTTCAAGTGTTGATAATGAGCGTGAGTTTTATGAGATTATCGTTGATGAGTTTAAAAAAGGTGGCTACTCACAAAATAACGCTTGGGCTTTTTCTAGAAATGGCTGTGATCACTTGCGTGATGAGTATGTTGGCTCAAACCACGAGTATTTAGGCGTTGGAAGTGGGGCATTTAGCTTTTTAAATGGTGAGCTTGTTATAAATGCTTTTAATCTTCTGGAGTATGGGCGCAGGGTTAAAGCTGGCGAAAGCACCGTCATAGCAAAATGTGGTTTTAGTAAAAAAGAGCGGTTAAAATATATCTTTTTGACAGAGCTTTTTGATGGCAGTGTCAATATAAAAAAATACAATCAAAATAACGCTGCAAATCTCTACAAAGATCTATTTGTGGAGATAAATTTATTAAAAATGGTTAATGCTATATATGAGGAAAATGGCTGTATAAAGCCGACTTTTTTTGGTAAATATATCTGCGTTGTACTGATGCGCGACTTTTATGCTGGCATGGATAAGGTTCGTGCGATATTTAAAGATGATGCTAGGATTAAGCGGGGTAAAAATTTACACATCATGAGTGAAAATACTGAAGTTGATTTCGAGCAAGCTATAAGCCGTCCAAAGGTTGCGATTTAAGCTAAATTTGAGTAAAATCAAAGCAAAAAAGGAGCTAAATGAAATTTCTAAATGCCTTTTTTGTCGGCTCACTTCTTACATTTGCGGTTGTTTTTGTGGTATTTACTGGGCTTTTTAGTGGATACTTTAAACACTATGGTATAGATGAGTATTTTAACGCAGTTTTTGTAGATAATGTCCCATTTTTGTGGCTTTTGCCAATTGGATTTGTAGTAGGGTACTTTATATTTTATACTTCATTTAGAAAATTTTCAAGAGTTGTTTATGTGCTAGTTCTTTTAGCTTCTGCTAGCTTGTGGCATAGCGAGCTTGGTCGTAAATTTGGAGAAATGCTTTTTATGAGTGAGATAAAAAATGTAAGCGTGTCTGAAAATGTTACTATAAACGCAAGAGAAATTTATATCGGACGAACAAAGATATACCTGCTCAAAGATGATGAGCAGGTATTAAAGATCAAAAGATAACTACTCAGTATATTTTAATTCAATCTCTTTTTGATTTTTGCCTGGTGTTAGATAGCCCATACCTCTACGAAATGCAAGGTCTATGCCCTCAGAGTTTGTAAGGCGTATACCGTTGGCTGAGACATCATTTTTTAGGTTATGCTTTTTGCCATTTGCATCTATAAATACCGCAGTATCAAAGTAGTCACTTGAAGTAACACTTACTTTATAGGCTGGATTTTTAACAGCTGTAAATAAGATAGTCTGAGACTCTTGTGCCATTTTGGCTGCAGTTTTTGTCTCTTTGTTTGTTTCGCTAATAGTACAACCACCCAAAAGCGCGACCACGCCAAGCGCTAGTAAAAATTTTTTCATAACATCTCCTTGTTTTAAATTCACTAAATTATGCCTTAAAATTGTAAATCTTCAGGCAATGGTAGTTAAAATTTTATTTTATGCTAAGATTTTTCTAACAGCAAGACTTGCTAAATTTAGTCCAAAAACTGCCGTTACACCCATAAAGCTACCAAGCTCACGACATCTTGGAAGCTCCGTGCTAAAAACAACATCAAAGTCGCCCTTAAAACCTGATTTGCGTAGTTCGTATCGGTATTTACGAGCAAGTGCATCGTTGGTAGTTTTCCATACGCTTGCCACTTTGACCTGTGTCGCGTCTATGCGTTTGCCACCTCCCATAGATGCTATGAGTTTGTTGTGAGTAGCGTGTGATATGGCAACTTTTGCAGCCATATCATCTATTGCGTCTATAACAAGATTAAAGCTAGAAAAGTCAAAATTTGCTATAAACTCAGGCGTTACAAGCTGCTGTAAAGCTCTTACACAAGCATATCTTTTGCTAAATTCGCCAACCTTTACAGCTCCTACCATCTCACTGTAAATTTGTCGGTTTTGATTTGTAACATCAAACACATCTTTATCCACTATGGTGATCTTGCCTACTCCTGCACGAGCCAATGCATCTACACATATCCCGCCAACTCCCCCAACACCAAAGACTAAAATTTTTGCTTTTTGTAGTTTTTCAAAATCATCGCCAAAAAGCCAGCGCGAGCGAGTATATCGGTCTTTTGGCTCATTATCTATTAAAATTTCTTCACTCATTTTCTATCCATTTTTCTAAATTTTTAAGGCTTTCGTGTGCGGTAAGATCAAGCTTTATGGGTGTTAATGTTGCATATCCTGCGTTTATCTCGCTAAGATCGCTACGCTCTTTACCCTCCAAAAAGTCAAGTTGAGCATTTCCTAGCCAAAAATACTCCACTCCACGGGGATTTCGAGCTCTTGTAGCATCTGTGCCATATCGTCTGCGACCAGCTGGCACGATGGCATATCCTTTGAAATTTTTACTTGAAACGGCTGGGATATTAACATTTAAAAGCTCTCTTTTTTTAAGCGGGAATTTATTAGATAGTATGCGTGAAACGATGTTTTTAACAACATCACAAGCTAGCTCAAAACCAAGTTCATTTAAAGAGTTATTTTTATAAAACTGTGAAAAAGCAACACTTGGAATTCCTTGCAAAACCCCTTCCATACATGCTCCACAAGTGCCCGAATAGGTTATATCTTCGCCTAAATTAGCACCGTGATTTATGCCTGAGATGATAAGGTCTGGCTTTTTTTCATAAAGGGCGTGAAGAGCAAGATATACGCAGTCACTAGGCGTTGCGTCATCAAGTTTAAAAAACCCATCATCAACCCTGATAAATCGCAGTGGGCGAGTAAGTGTGAGTGAGTGTGCGCAGGCTGATTTTTCTTGGCTTGGAGCCACGATAGTGACATTCACTCCTTCAAGCTCAAGCAGTGAATCACGCAGAGCCAAAAGCCCAGCCGCTTCGTATCCATCGTCATTTGTGAGTAGAATTTCTTTCAAATTTGTACCTAATTTTGGATTTTTTATATTGTAACATAAATTTTTTATGCTAAATTGAAGTTTTGCCGGCTGGGTTAGTTTTATTAAATTTTGCTATAATAGCCCACTTTGGGGGCAAAAGTGAGTAAAAATTTATTTATCCTTGGCACTGGAACTGATGTTGGTAAAACCTATGTAAGCGGGCTTTTATTAAAAAAATTATTAAAAAATGAGCTAAACGCACTTTATTTTAAGCCTATTTCTAGTGGGAATTTAAGGCTTTTTGATGGCTCTTTGCGTCTTTGTGATGTTGAGTTTGTCCGCGAGTTTTCAGGGCTAAAAACTTTGGCTAGTAAACTAAGTGTTTATGCGTATGAAAATGGCTATTCTCCACATTTGGCTGCAAATTTTGAAAGCAATTACCCAGATTTAAATTTTATAAAAGATAAATTTGATGATTTACAAAAATGTTGTGATTTTTTGCTTATAGAGGGGGCTGGTGGAGTTGTTACGCCACTAAATTTTAGCCCAAATGGCAAAAACTTAATGCTACTTGACCTTGTAAAAGCACTTTGCCCTAGTGTCTTGCTTGTAGCTTGTGCTAGTCTTGGAGGCATTAACTCGGCCGTGCTAACTTGTCAGTATTTGCAAAATAATGGAATTTTAATCAAAGGTATCATCCTAAATCACTTTGATGAAAAAGACCCAGTATGCGTTGATAATTGCAAGATGATTGAAGTTTTAACTGGCGTAAGCGTGATAGAGTGTGTATCGTATTCTCAAATGGAGCTTAATTTAGAGACAAAAAAGTTAGAAAATTTATTTAGTTAAGGTAAAAATGGAGCAAATTTCAGATCTTGTGCGTCGTGATTTGGTGCATATTTGGCACCCTTGTTCACAGATGAAGGACTATGAGACGCTACCGCCCATAGTTATAAAAAAAGCCAAGGGTGTGTGGCTTTATGATGAGCAAGATAGGGCATATATCGACATTATTAGCTCATGGTGGTGCAACCTTTTAGGGCATGCAAATGAGCGGATAAACCGTGCAATAACGGCTCAACTTGAAAATTTAGAGCATGTTATATTTGCAAATTTTACGCATGAAGGTGCGATCCGTTTAGCTGAGCGTTTAAGAGAAATTTTACCTGCTAAATTAAATAAATTTAACTTCTCTGATAACGGTAGTTCTGCCGTTGAAAGTGCCTTAAAAATGGCATTTCAGTTTTGTTATCAAAGCAAAAAGCCAGAAAAAACTGGTTTTATGTGCCTTGATGGAGGCTATCACGGCGAAACGATAGGCGCACTTAGTGTGGGTGCGATGGATTTGTATGCTAAAATTTATAAGCCGATGCTTATGCAAACAGTGCGCATTAAGGCTCCTGATTGTTATCGATGTGCTTATAATAAAAGCCGAGATAGTTGTGAGTGCGAGTGCTTTGAAAGCGCTAAGGAAGCTTTTAGAAAGCATGGTAAAAACACTGCTGCGATTATCATAGAGCCGCTTATTCAAGGTGCTGCTGGGATGAAAATTTATCCAGCTCTTTATCTAAAAAAATTACGCGATATATGTGATGAGTACGATGTTTTACTAATAGCCGACGAGATAGCTACTGGTTTTGGTAGAACGGGCGAGATGTTTGCATTTGGTCATACTGATGTTTCGCCTGATATTATGGTACTTTCAAAGGGGTTAAGTGGCGGATATATGCCGTTTTCTATTACCGTAACGACACAAAAAATTTATGACGCTTTTTATGATGATTATGATAAAGGCAAGGCATTTATGCACTCACACACTTATAGTGGAAATCCTCTTGGTTGTGCTGCCGCAAATGCTGTATTAGACGCATTTGAGCAAGAAAATGTTATGCAAAATGCAAAGAAAAGGGCTATATTTTTAAATGAAATTTTACTTAGTGCTTTGAGTGGGCATAAAAATGTTGGAGAAGTGCGTAGTTTGGGTCTTATAAATGCCATTGAACTAGTTTATGATAAAAGCTCAAAGTCTGAACTAAAGGGACGAGTGGGCTATGAAATTTACAAGATAGCCCTACAAAATGGTCTTTTACTTCGTCCTCTTGGCAATGTGCTTTATTTTAACCCACCGTTAAATATCACCGAGCATGAGTGCGAACTAGCCGTTGAGCGCTGCGTAAAAAGCATTCGGCAAATTCTTGGTTGATTAAAGAGGGCTTAATGGGGCAGATATGGACGCTTTTTGCCACTGAGATGTGGGAGAAATTTACATTTTATGGGCTTAGGGCGATATTTTCACTTTTTTTGGTGCATTTTTTGGGTCTTAGCGAAGTTGATGCGGCTCTTTATTACGGTGCATTTTTAGCCTTTAGCTACTTGGTGCCTATTGCTGGTGGCGTATTGGCAGATAAAAAGTTGGGTTATCATAAAAGTATCGTTATTGGGGCTTTAATGCTCGCACTTTCACAACTTGCTTTTTTTGCGAGCGCAAGCGGGGTTTTTAGCCGTGATATGGCTATTTTAGGAGCAATACTAACAAGTCTTGGTAATGGCTTTTTTAAGCCCAGCATAACAGCACTTTTAAGCCTTCGTGCACCTAGAGGCTCAAGTATTGATGCCATTTTTTCAAATTATTATTTTTTCTTAAACCTTGGCGTTTTGCTAGGTAGCTTTCTAGTGCCGTTTTTTGGAGATAGCCTAAGTGATGGTGTGCGTGATATAAGTGCGTTTAAGTGGGGGTTTGCAGCGACTTTTATAGTTATGAGTTTTGGTTTAGGTTTTTATATTTTTATCGCAAAACCTAGTGAAGGTGAAAATGTAAAAAGTAAACACTATTTTAGTCTAAATTTAAATGCACTTTGGCTTTGTTTGCTCGTTTTTTCAGTCGTTTTTGCGCTCACTAGCTCTTTTGGTGGAAGTGGGTTTATAAAAAGTGCATTTTATCCAGTTATTTACGCACTTGGCGTTGCTTTGATGTGTTATGTGTTTTTAGAAAAATCTCTTAAAAAAGATGAGAAAAATGCCGTTTTGCGTATCTTTATCAGCTCATTTTTTATCGTATTTTTTCTCGCTACTTTTGAACAAACTGGCACATCTTTAACATTTATAGCAAACAACCAAATGAATAGAAAAATTTTAAATTATGAGATGCCAGCATCTATGGTATCGATGTTTAATCCATTTTTTGTTATCATTTTATCAGTGCCGTTTTCGCTTTTATGGCAGTATTTAGATCGTAAAAATATCGCTTTAAATAACCTTAAAATTCAATCTTACGGACTTCTTTTGCTTGCCTTTGGTTATCTTTTTATAGCACAAAATGTTTTAAATTTAGGTTCTCAGAGTATTAGTATCTGGCTTTTTGTTGGGCTTTATTTTATCCAAACTTGCGCTGAGATGATGGTTTTACCGATTGGATTTTCACTTGTGGCAAAAAGTGCTCCAAGGCGCTTTTTAGGTCTTATATTTGGCGTGTTTTATCTTGCTATTGCTGCTGGGTACGCACTTTCTGGTACACTAGCTACGCTACTTCCACCTACTGCCGATAAGTTTGTAAAAGCGCAAAATTTAGGCATTAATCTAAGTGATGTTTTATCAAACGGTGCAAGCCAAGATGTGATAGAAATTTTAGTTAAAAACGCATTGCCAGTGAAATTTCCAGAAATTTTAGGCTTTCAGATTATAAATCTAAGTGATTTTTTTATGATATTTTTTATATTGTGCTTGATGGCTGGAGCTCTTTTGTTTGGGCTTTCTTGTATTAAATTTAGTGATAAAGGGTGATAAGATGAAGATAGCGATTAATGGCGTAAGTGGTTTTGTTGGTAGTGAGCTTTTTAAATTTTTATCCGCCAATAATCATGAAGTTGTAAAAATAGGGCGTGAAATTTACTCCGATGTAAATGCGCTATCAAAGGTATTATCTGGCACAGACGCTGTGATAAATTTAGCTGGTGCTAGCATATCAAAAAGATGGAGTAAAGGTTATAAGCAAATCTTGCGCCAAAGCCGTATTGATACGACAAGAAATTTGGTGAGAGTCTTTGAGCTAATGTCTAAGCAAAACCAAGCTTTACCAAAAATTTTCATCTCTACTTCTGCCGTTGGGATATATAAAAGTGGTTTGGTTTGCGATGAGAAAAGCTGTGAGTTTGACGAGGGATTTTTAGGAGAGCTTGCGCGTGAGTGGGAGAGCGAGGCACAAAAAGCGGGCGAGTTTGGGGTAAAAACTGCGATATTTCGCCTTGGTGTGGTGCTTGGAAATGGCGGTGCACTTGCAAAAATGCTTCCCGTTTTTCGCCTTGGTCTTGGAGGGGTTTTAGGTAGCGGCAAGCAAGCGTTTGCGTGGGTTAGCATGAGTGATGTTTTAAGAGCATATGAGTTTGTTTTAAGCCGTGAAATTTCTGGCGTTTTTAACATTACAGCATCTGAGTTTGCTACAAACGAGAGCTTTACGAAAGTACTTGCTAAAAAGCTTAAAAGACCTGCTGTTTTTCGTGTGCCTGAGTTTGTTTTAAAGCTTGCTTTTTCAGAGGGAGCGCAAATTTTACTTGAGGGCGCAAGTGCTGTGCCTAAAAATTTGCTAGAGCAGGGATTTGAGTTTAAGCACACTGGGCTTAAGAGCGCGCTAGATGAAATATTGGCTTAGTTTTTGTTTCGTTGGGTAAAATTTATATATTTTAGCTAAAATTTTATATAATCAAATAAAAATTTGGATAAAAATGAGTAAAAAAATTTTAATCTCTTGTCTTGAAGCATCTGCAAATTTGCACTTTGCTGAGGTTTTATCTCATCTTGGAGAGTGCGAGCTAGCTGGCATATTTGATGAAAAATTTGGCAAGCCTTTTATGAAAAGCAGTGAGTTTTCTGCGATGGGGTTTGTTGAAGTTTTACCGCTAGTTTTAAAGGCAAAGCGTGCGATAAAAAAGATGGTCGAACTTGCTAGAGAGTGCGATGCTGTCTTGCTGGTTGATAGTCCAGCTTTTAATTTGCCGTTAGCAAAAGCTATAAAAAAAGCTGGGATAAAAACACCTATAACATACTACATTTTGCCTCAAGTTTGGGCTTGGAAGCCAAAAAGAGTGGAGATAGTTGAGAATTATTGTGATAACTTGGCATCTATATTGCCATTTGATGAGAAATTTTATACTCGTGCAAGTTATGTAGGACATCCTTTGCTTGATGAACTAAAATTTCAAAAGACTAGCCTTGAAAATAGTGGCGTAATAGCCTTTTTACCAGGCTCTAGAAGGTCTGAGATAACAAGGCTTATGCCTATTTATCGTGAGATTGCAAGCAAAATTTCAGGGCAAAAAGTGTTAGTTGTTCCTCCTCATCTAAAAGATAAGATAGATGAGTTTTATGGTGATGTGAGTAGTTTTGAAATTTCGTATGATACACCAAATACACTTTTAAAGAGTGAATTTGCCTTTATTTGCTCTGGCACTGCTACGCTTGAGGCGGCACTTATCGGTACGCCATTTGTGCTTTGTTTTAAAGCGAAGGCTATTGATGTTTGGCTTGCTAGAAAGTTAGTAAAAGTACGCTACGCTGGGCTTGCAAATATTATATTTGATTTTATTGGAAAACGAGCACTTCATGCTGAGCTCATACAAGAGCAAGTAACGGTGCAAAATTTGTTAAAAGCCTATGAAGAGTGTGATAAAAGCCTATTTTTAGAAGGCTGTAAAGAGCTTAGAAACTACCTAAAGCACGGCTCTAGCCAAAATGTTGCAAAAATGATAAAAGGAGAATAAATGAGCGAACCAATGACCATCTACGGATATGAAAAAATAGAAGCAGAACTAAAAGATCTAAAACTTGTTCAGCGCCCGCAAATAGTCACTGAGATAGATGTGGCAAGAAGTTATGGCGACTTAAAAGAAAATGCCGAGTATCATGCAGCAAAAGAGAAGCAAGCCTTTATCGATGCACGCATATCAGAGCTATCGGCACTGCTTGCAAATGCCGAAGTTATCGATCCTAGTGCATACGAGCATGATAAAGTGCGCTTTGGTTCAAATGTAACGATAATGGATGTTGAAACCGAGCTAGAACACACATATACGATAGTTGGTGTAAGTGAAAGTGACCTAGAAAAAGGGCTTATATCCATAAGCTCACCACTTGCACGCCAGCTAATTGGCAAAGCTCAAGGCGATGAAGTTACGCTAAATTTGCCAAAAGGCAGGAGTGATGTTGAGATAGTTTCAGTTTGTTATAAGCCTATAAATTTTAAAGGCTAAATGTGATGACAGTGCCTGTTTTTAGCGTTTTTGTTTTATGTGTGGCTAGCATTTGATGCAAAATTTTACTCAAATGCCAGTCATACAAGATGGTGCGATATTTATCTCAGATGCACATGAAAACGCTAATCGCGATGGCTTTTTGCGCTTTTTACAAGCTTTTGATAGTGGCGAAATTTACTCTAAACAGCTATTTTTGATAGGCGATATGTTTGACTTTTTAACGGCACATTCAGTTGGCACTTGTCAGTTTTATGAAAAACATATCGAGCTTATAGACAAAATTTCACAAAAAACAGAGCTTTTTTATATCGAGGGAAATCATGACTTCGTTATTGGCAAACTTTTTAAAAATGCCAAAATTTACCCCATACAAGCTCAGCCAGTAAAATTTCTAACATCTAACGGCAAGAGCGTAGAGATAGCGCACGGTGATAACTTTTTGCCGTTTGTTAGCAAATACGCGCTTTTGTTTTTGCGCCTTGAGTGGTTTTTAAGATTTATGAATTTTATAGATATTTTGCTAAATTTTAAAATTTCAAATGCTATTTTACAAAAACTTACACTAAAAAAACTAGACTACAAAATACCAAATTTTAAAGCCTTTATAACGCCTAAAATTCGCTATTATAATGCAGATATTGTGATAGAGGGACACTATCATCAAGGGCAAATTTTTAATATTGATGAAAAAATTTATGTAAATCTCCCAGTTTTTGCGTGCGAGCAAAGTTATTTTGTAGTAAAATACCAAAATCAAAGTATAAAATTTGAAAGAAAAAATTTGAAAGGACATTGATGTTTGGGGACAATGTATTAAAAACGGGCTCAAACGAGATGGAACTTGTCGATTTTCGTATCTTTAAAAAGAGCGAAAACAAAGTATATGAGGGCATATACGGCGTAAATGTCGCAAAGGTACGAGAGATCATCAAGATGCCAAATTTAACTGAGTTGCCAGGCGTTCCTGCATATATTGAGGGAATTTTTGACCTTCGTGGCGTGGTTATACCAGTTATAAACCTTGCTCGTTGGATGAATATCGCTGAGCCAACCAATGAAGTAACGATAAAACCACGAGTCATTATCGCTGAGTTTAGCGGGATCTTAATAGGCTTTATCGTGCATGAGGCAAAGAGAATTCGTCGTATCAGCTGGAAAGATATAGAGCCAGCAAATTTTGCTTCTGGTGCTGGCACTCTTGATAAAGGCAAGATAACAGGTGTAACTCGTATAGAAAATGATGAAGTTTTGCTTATCCTTGACCTTGAAAGCATTGTTGAGGAGCTTGGAATTTACTCTCCAAAGATAGATGTAAATATCGATGATAGTAAAAAACTAAAGGGCTTAGCTGTGGTTCTTGATGATAGCTCAACGGCTAGAAAGCTCGTAAAAGACGCGCTTGAGAAGATGGGTCTAACGGTAACTGAAGCCAAGAATGGTGTTGAGGGTGTAGAGAGAATGAACGAGCTTTATGATAGGCTGGGCGATAACATCTCAAAAGAGATTCGCGTCATATTAAGCGATATAGAGATGCCACAGATGGATGGTTATCACTTTGCGTCGATTATGAAAAATGATGAGAGATTTAAGGATATTCCGATCGTCTTTAACTCATCGCTAAGCAACGAATTTAGCGAAGGTAAGAGTAAAGAGGCTGGCGGTGCGGCATATCTTACAAAATTTGATGCAAGTATATTTTATCAAGAGGTGCTAAAAGTTATTGAAGCACACTCAAATTCTGCAAAATGAGGTGAAACATGGATGATATGAAAGAGATAATGGAAGACTTCTTAGTAGAAGCTTTCGAACTAATTGAACAAATCGACCATGACCTTGTTGAGCTTGAAGCAAACCCTGAGGATTTAGATCTTTTAAATAGAATTTTCCGTGTCGCACACACTGTAAAAGGAAGTTCTAGCTTTTTAAATTTTGATGTCCTTACAAAGCTTACTCATCACATGGAAGATGTCTTAAATAAGGCTAGAAAAGATGAGCTTAAAATGACACCAGATGTTATGGATGTCGTTCTTGAGTCGGTAGATATGATGAAGGGACTTTTGCATGGCATTAGGGATCATGGAAATGACCGCGATGTTGGCATACAGATACAAGATATCTGCGAAAGATTAACGGCTATCTCTGAGGGTGATGCGGTTCCAGCTACCGCGCCAGCTGCACCATCGCCAGAGCCTGAGCCAGAGGTCGTTGCTGAGCCAGAGCCTGAGATTAGTGATGAAAATTTATCAAAACTAAGTGATGATGAGGTTGAGGCTGAGATAGAGCGTTTGTTAAAAGTTAGAAAAGCTGAAGATCAGGCACGCCGTGCTAGTAAAAATGCAGCTTCTGCCGCCACTCCAGCAGCTGCAAAACCAGCAACCCCAGCACCAGCTGCAAAGCCAGCCACTGCCCCTAAAAAAGAGGAAGATGGTGATAAGAAAGTCCCAGCGCAAAGTGGTGCAGTAGCTCAAGAGCAGACTATCCGTGTTGAGGTTAAAAGACTTGATCACTTGATGAATCTTATCGGCGAGCTTGTACTTGGCAAAAACCGCTTGCTTAAAATTTATGATGATGTTGAAGAGAGATATGAGGGGGAGAAATTCCTTGAGGAGCTTAACCAAGTAGTCTCTAGCCTAAGCCTTGTTACTACTGACATTCAGCTTGCAGTTATGAAAACAAGAATGCTTCCAGTCGCAAAGGTATTTAACAAATTTCCGCGTATGATACGAGATCTTAGTCGTGAACTTGGTAAGCAAATAGACCTTGAAATTTCTGGTGAAGAAACAGAGCTTGATAAGTCAATCGTTGAAGAGATAGGTGATCCTCTAGTACATATTATTAGAAATTCATGCGATCATGGTATAGAAGATCCAGAGACAAGAAAGCTTGCTGGCAAGCCTGAAAAAGGTACTGTTGAGCTTAAAGCGTACAACGAGGGTAATCATATCGTTATTGAGATCGTTGATGATGGTAAGGGTCTTGATGCTGCAATGCTTAAGATGAAATCAATAGAAAAAGGCATCATAACTGAGCGTGAAGCCGATGCGATGAGCGATAAAGAGGCATTTAGTCTTATATTTAAGCCAGGCTTTTCAACGGCTGCAAAGGTTACAAATGTAAGTGGACGCGGCGTTGGTATGGATGTTGTTAAGACAAATATTGAAAAATTAAATGGCATTATAGATATAGAGAGCGAAGTGGGCAAGGGTACTGTAATGAAGCTCAAAATTCCACTCACACTTGCTATTATTCAGTCATTGCTTGTTGGAACACAAGAGGAATTTTATGCTATTCCACTTGCAAGTGTTCTTGAGACTGTTCGTGTGCCTATTGACGATATTTATACAATCGATGGCAAAAATGTTCTTCGCCTACGAGATGAAGTGCTTTCTCTTGTTCGCCTCTCTGATGTTTTTGGAGTTAAGAAGGTGTTTGATGGCGGAGATCATACCTATGTTGTCATCATTGGTGTTGCAGAAGCAAAACTTGGTATCATAGTTGATACTCTGGTTGGTCAAGAAGAGGTTGTTATTAAGTCTATGGGCGATTATTTGCAAAACATCCCTGGTATAGCAGGTGCTACGATAAGGGGTGATGGTCGTGTTACTCTTATTATTGATGTTGGTGCGATGATGGAGATGGCAAAGGATATTAAGGTAGATATTCGTGCTGAGATGGATGAGACTAAAAATGTAAAAGAGAAGCCAAGTGATTATAAAGTCTTGATAGTAGATGACTCAAAGATGGACAGAACTATTATGCAAAAGTCACTTGAGCCAACTGGCGTAACTGTGATCGAAGCTACAAATGGTGTTGAGGCACTGGCTGTTATAAAGTCTGGCGAACACGCTTTTGATGCGATACTTATTGATATTGAGATGCCACGCATGGACGGATACACTCTTGCTGGCGAAATTCGTAAATACTCTAAATATCGCACTCTTCCACTCATCGCCGTTACATCAAGGACATCTAAGACGGATAGACTGCGTGGCGTTGAGGTCGGTATGACTGAGTACATTACCAAGCCATACTCATCAGAGTATCTTGAAAATGTCGTTAGAAAAAATATTAAGTTACCATGAGGGAGTAAGATATGAGTAATAAATTAAATGAAGTCTTACAGAAACAGCAAGCACAAATAGGAAACGATGGAACAGTTGGAAATAACGATGATATAATCCAACTTGTAGGCTTTGTGGTCGGTGAAGAGGAGTATGCGATACCTATTTTAAACATAAAAGAGATTATAAAGCCCATAGAATTTACCCGTGTTCCAAGCGTTCCTGAGTATGTTCTTGGTGTGTTTAACCTTCGTGGAACGGTTATACCACTTATAGATCTTAGAAAGCGTTTTTCTATTAATGCTGGTAAGCAAACACCAAGCACACGCTATATCGTTATGAAAGATGAAGAAAATATCGCAGGCTTTGTTATAGATAGACTTACTGAGGCTATTCGTATAAATCGCAACAGGATTGATCCGCCGCCAGAGACTTTGGTTAAGGAAAAAGGCATGATCTATGGTATCGGAAAGCGCGATCAAAATATCCTTACGATACTTAAAGTTGAAAGCTTGCTAAAGCGTGATTTTTAGGCTAAATTTTGATAAAGCTTTGTATTTTTGACTTTGATTCTACGCTAATGGACGGCGAGACCATAGATGAGCTCGCCGCCTCTTTTGGTGTTGGAGATGATGTAAAAAAGATAACTGAACTTGCTATGGCTGGCAAGCTTGATTTTTTTGAAAGTCTTAGCAAAAGAGTTTCTTTGCTTAAGGGCATGAGCCATGAAAAAGCCCTTAAGGTTTGCAAAAATCTGCCTCCAATGAATGGAGCAAAAGAGCTAATTGTCGGGCTTAAAGAGCGTGGTATAAAAGTTATAGTATTTAGCGGAGGCTTTCATCTAGCAACAGACATTATGCAAGAAAAGATAGGCTATGATGCAAATTTTGCAAATATTTTGCACCAAAAAGATGGAGCTTTAACTGGTCTTGTGGGCGGAGAGATGATGTTTTCTAACTCAAAAGGTGAAATGCTTGAGCGTTTGCAAAAAATTTTAAATGTTAGCAAAGATGAAACTATGTGCGTTGGAGACGGAGCAAACGATATCTCGATGTTTGTGCGCTCTGGCGTGAGTGTAGCTTTTTGTGCAAAAGAAATTTTGCGCCAAAACGCCACACACTGCGTTGATAAAAAAGACTTAAGGGAAGTTTTAAAAATTTTAAAATAAATAAAATTTTAAAATCACAAATTTTACTTATAGTCTCAAAAACTAAATTTCAAAAAATATCGATAAATTCGTTAAGGTTTTTATATAAAACTATTAAATTTATAGCATATTAAACTTTAAAATTGTATCCTATAAAAAATCACTTTAACGGATGGAAAAATGTATAATAACGAAGCAAAATTTTCACTTTGGTGCGATTTTATAGAGCGAGAGTTTGTTGATACGGGGCTTAAAGATATGCTTAAAAAGGGCATTATAAATGGAGCGACTAGTAACCCAGCGATCTTTAAAAGTGCATTTAGCTCAGGTAAAGCATATTCTAGCAGCATACAAAGTGCCACTAGAAGGCATCCTAAGGATATTTATGAACTTCTTGCCACGCAAGATATAAAGATGGCGGCATGCGCTATGCTTAGAAATTTTGCAAATGACGATGATGGATACATTAGTATCGAGGTTGATCCAAATTTATCTAGTGATGCTCAGGCTAGTATCGCCGAAGGTATTAGGCTTTATAACTCTATTAAAATGCCAAATGTGATGATAAAAATACCTGCCACAAAGGAAGGTTTTGCAGCTATGAGTGCCTTGATGGCTGAGGGCATAAGTGTAAATGCAACTCTTATATTTTCACCAGAGCAAGCCCAAGGTTGCCTTGATGCGTTTAAAGAAGGGGCTGAAATTTATGCTAAACGCTATCCACATACCCCTTTGCCAAAAGGCGTTATAAGCATATTTGTAAGCCGTTTTGATAGACTTTTGGATATAAAAATGGCTGAGAAAAATTTACCAACGGCACAGATTGGTATCATGAATGCTACTAAAATTTATCACATTATTAAAGATGAAAATTTGCCAAATGTTCGTGCTCTTTTTGCAAGCACTGGGGTTAAAGGTGGCGAGCTTAGGGCGGATCATTATGTTCGTGAGCTTATGTTTGAAAATTCGATAAATACGGCTCCACTTGATACTATAACTGAGTTCATAAAACACGAAGCAAGTTTAAAAACCCCAAGCTCAAAAGAAAATGTCGAAGCATTTTTTGGTGTAGTAAAAAATGCGGGCATAGATATGCAGGTTGTATATAAAGAGCTTTTAAATGACGGACTTAAGGCTTTTGTTGTCGCATTTGATGAAATTTTAGCTTCGCTTAAATGATGAAATTTAGCTTAAATTTATAAAATTTTCAGTATAATCGGCGTTTATTTTTTACGAAAGGAAAACGATGTTAGAAGGTATCGTTAGAGAGAGTATCGGTAAGAAGTCTGCAAAGGCTTTGAGAAGAGATGGTTATCTAATCGCAAACATTTATGGTAAGGGATTAGAGAATGTTGCTGCAGCATTTAAAGTAAATGACTTTATAAAAGAGGTACGCAAAAAGCAGACCCTTGCGTTTGATGTAAAAGTTGGCGAAAAGGTCTATAATGTCGTTATAGTTGATTATCAAAGAGATGTTGTTACAAACGATCTAAAGCATGTTGATCTTAAAGTTGCACTTCCGGGTGTTGTGTCAAAATACATGATCCCAGTTAAGCCAGTGGGTACGCCTATCGGTCTTAAAAATAAAGGTGTTTTGATCCAATCTAAGCGTCGTCTAGCGGTAAAATGCACGGCTGAGAATTTACCAAATGCGTTTGAGCTAGATGTTAGCAAGCTTGGTATAGACGACACCATCTTGGTTCGCGACATCCCAACTCCAGCTGGCGTAACTATCGTTGATGCCGATAGAATAGCAGTTCTTGGTGTTATCAAAGCTAAGTAATCAGGCTTTTAAATGATACTTATTGTGGGGCTTGGAAACCCCACTTCTGAATACAAAAATACACGCCACAATATCGGCTTTATGCTCATAGATGAGCTTTTAGCTTACTATGCAAACAATGCACATGATGTAAGCTCGGCTAAATTTCAAGGTGAGCTTTTTAAAGTTGGTAAAATTTTACTTTTAAAACCACAAACTTACATGAATCTCTCGGGTAACAGTGTAAAAGCTGTAAGTGACTTTTATAAGCCTGAGCGTATTGTTGTTATACACGATGATGTTGATTTGTCTTTTGGTGCTATGAGATTTAAAAAGGGCGGAAGCAGTGGTGGACATAACGGTTTAAAGTCTATCGATGGTTTAATGGGAGCTGAGTATGAGCGCGTTAGACTAGGGGTTGGACGGAGTAAATTTGCGGGTGAATCAACAGCAAATTTCGTCCTTAGCGACTTTAGTGAAGATGAAAAACCAGGGCTGAATGAGCTTTTGCAAGTCGCAAAAAACGCAGTTTTAGAGCTTGTAGACTCTGATATAAAAACTATCAACCAAAAATTTTCACGCAAGGGCATTTCGTGAGACTTTATGCTCGTTATGTTGCTTGGGAGTATTTTAAAGCATTTTTGATTATTTTCTTAGCGCTTGAGCTTTTTTATGTTGGTATTGATTTGCTTACAAATTTAAAGGACTTGCCAAGATCGGCAAATTTACAACTGCTTTATGTAGGTCTTACATCGCTTACGGCTGTATCTTATGTGCTTCCTATTTCGCTTGTTTTTGCAATCATTATCACACATATAAATATGGTTCGCTCAAATGAGCTTGTTAGCCTTTATGCGCTCGGTGTTAGCAAAAACTCAGTCATCTTTCCGCAGTTTTTCATAGCGCTCTTTATCACTTTGTTTTATGTCGGGCTAAACTGTACATCTTTTGCTTATGCGTATGATTACCAAAAAAACATAGCAAAAAATTCAAGTTTTACAAAAAGTACAACGGATACATTTATAAAATTTGAGGGTAAATTTATCTACATCAAAGAGCTAAATTCAATCACAAATGAAGCTTTAAATATAGATATTTTCGATCTAAACGAAACTGATTTAAAGCTTAGTGCTTTTGCAAAAAGTGCTAAATTTAAAGATGGGGCTTGGCAGTTAAAGGATGTAAATTTAACAAAAATTCCTAGCTTACTTGAGCTGGGCGCAAAGGGTTTGGATATACAAAATTTAAGTCAGATTGATGGCTTAAAAGGGTTTAAACCAAAGAGTATACAAAGTGCAAATGCCGAGCAAGCAAGCACGCTCAATATCCCTGATACACTTGATTTTATCTTTACATTTAAAGACGAGGATGTCGAGATAAATACGGCAAAAACGGCATTTTACAACCTTGCAATATTTCCGTTTTTTGCACCTTTTTTGATGATGATTTTTTACTATAAACTTCCTGTCGCTGGTAGATTTTTTAACCTTGCATTAGCTAGCTTTATCTTTGTTTTGATAGCGCTTGTAGCATGGGGTGTACTTTTTGTGCTAGTAAAATTTTCACAAAGCGGGACAGTGCTTCCAGAAATTGGGATACTTGCTCCTGTTGTTTTGCTGATTTTATACGCAATATATCTTGTAAAAAGGCATTATTAAGCCAAATTTTGGCATTTTTTTTGTAAAATCCTTGAATTTACGACAAAGGTTTTTGATGGATTACAAAAATTTAGCACAGACTTATAAAACTCCTCTTTATGTTTATGACTTTGATTATATACAAACTCGCTATTTAACACTAAAAAACGCATTTAATGCTAGAAAATCGCTAATATGCTACGCTGTCAAAGCAAACTCAAATCTTAGTGTTTTAAAGCACCTTGCAAATTTGGGTGCTGGATTTGATTGTGTGAGCATAGGCGAAGTAAAGCGTGCGCTTTTGGCTGGAGCAAATAAATATCAGATTATTTTTAGTGGCGTTGGTAAGCGTGATGATGAGTTAAAAGATGCTCTTGAGAGTGATATTTTGATGATAAATCTTGAGAGTGAAGCCGAGATGAAGCGCCTTGAGATAATAGCTAAAGATCTTGGTAAAAAAGCTAGAATTAGCATTCGTATAAATCCAGATGTTGATGCAAAAACTCATCCGTACATATCCACGGGTCTAAATGAAAATAAATTTGGCGTTGATATAAATACAGGAAAGAAAATGTATATCTATGCCAAAAACTCCGAATATCTTGATCCAGTTGGTGTACATTTTCACATCGGCTCACAGATAACTGAGCTCTCTCCGATAATCGAGGCGGCTGGAATTTTAGCTGAGTTTGTAAGAGAGTTAAAAGCCATTGAGATAGATATCAAATTCTTTGATGTTGGTGGTGGTATAGGGGTTATTTATGATAATGAAAAAGAGATTGATACTTATGACTATGCACAGGGAATTTTATCTAAGCTAAACGGACTTGATGTTACTGTTGTGTGCGAGCCTGGGCGCTTTATCGTTGCAAATGCTGGAGTGCTTTTAACTTCTGTTTTATATGAGAAATTTAACAAGCAAAAACGCTTTGTTATGGTTGATGCGGCGATGAATGATCTTATTCGCCCGAGCCTTTATGAGGCTTTTCATGGTGTTGAACTGGTTGGAAAAAGTAAAGACGAAAGCTCTTGCGATATAGTTGGTCCTATATGTGAGAGTGGTGACTTTTTGGCTAAAAATGTTATGTTGCCAGCTTGCGAAAGTGGAGATATTATCGTTGTAAAAAGCGTAGGTGCCTATGGTTTTGCGATGAGCGGCAACTATAATACAAGAGGTCGAGCAGCAGAGGTTGCAGTAAGTGGCGGCGAGCATAGGCTTATAAGAAAGCGTGAGAGCTTTGAAGATGTTGTCGCGCTTGAGTTGGAATTTATGAAATGAACTCATTAAACGAACTTAGAAAGCATATAGACGCTATTGATGATGAAATTCTAACAAAGCTTAACGAACGGATGGAATTTGTTAAAAAGATTGGTGAGCTAAAGCAAAGTAGTGGAACAGCGATATATCGTCCAGAGCGTGAGCGCGCGATAATCGAGCGCTTGGTTGATTATAAAAAAGGTACACTAAATAAAGCAGCTATCGAGGCGATATATCTTGAAATTTTTGCCGTAAGTAGAAATTTAGAGTGTCCCCAAAAGATAGCTTATCTGGGACCTGAAGGTACTTATACGCATCAGGCTGCTGAGAGCAGATTTGGTGCCATGAGTGAGTATGTGCCACTTGCTAGCATAGATGCAGTTTTTACAAAGTTAGCACAAAAAGAGGCAAAATATGGTGTTGTGCCGATTGAAAATAACACTGAAGGAGCGGTCGGAGCGACGCTTGATTGTCTGCCAAAATTTGAAAATGTTAAGATAGTGGCTGAAATTTACCAAGATATTCACCATAGTTTTGCGAGCATTTCGGATAGGCTAAGCGATATAAAGGGGATTTATTCTCATCCGCAAGGCTATAATCAGTGCCGTAAATTTCTTGAAGATCATATGCTTTTAGATATCCCATTTATCCCGACTCGCTCCACTGCTGAGGCAGCATTGATGGCTTCAAAAGAGCCAAGCATGGGGGCTATTTGTTCAAAAATTGCCGCTAAGATGTATAATATCCCTATCCTTTATGAGACCATTGAGGATAATATGGCAAATAGAACTAGATTTTTTGTATTAAGCGACTTTAAAACACAACGCAGTGAGTATTGTAAAACTTCGATATTAGCTAAAACAGATCATCAGCCAGGTGCGCTTGCAAATTTGTTGCAAATCTTTAAAAATGAAAATATAAATATAACAAAACTTGAGAGCCGTCCGATAAAACAGCGTGAGTTTAAGAGTGTTTTTTATCTTGATTTTGATGGGCATATTGATGATGAAAAGGTGCAAGCAGTCTTTGAAATAGCCCAAGAGATGGGTACTGAGATCACTTGGCTTGGAAGTTATCTAAGTGGAGATAAGTGATGAAATTTAATAAAAATCTAGAAAATTTAACCAACTACGAGGCGGGTAAGCCTATTGAGTTAGTTGTGCGTGAATACGGCATTAAGCCACAAGATGTTATAAAGCTAGCTAGTAACGAAAATCCATTTGGCACTAGTCCGCTTGTTGCCAAACGCATCACAGAGCTAGCCACAAATGCACACCTTTATCCTGATGACAGCTACTTTGAGCTAAAAGACGCATTGGCAAACAAATTTAATGTCAGCTCAAAAAATATCATCATCGGAGCTGGAAGCGATCAAATTTTAGAGTATTGTCTGCATGCAAAAGCTAATGAAAATAGTGCAGTCTTAATGGCTGGCGTGACATTTGCAATGTATGAAATTTATGCAAAACAAGTTGGCGCAAATGTTATAAAGACAAATTCACAAACGCATGATCTTGCAGAGTTTAGAAAAATTTATGATACACATAAAGATAGAATTTCAGTCATATTTCTTTGCGTGCCAAATAACCCGCTTGGCGAGTGCCTTGATGCTAGCGAAGTTTATGAGTTTATACGCTATGTTAAAGATGAAACCTTAGTTGTTATAGACGCTGCGTATAATGAATTCGCCAAATTTAAAGATGCAAAAAAGGGCATAGAGCCTGAGTTTATCGTGCAAAATTTTAAAAACGCTATCTATACAGGAACTTTTTCTAAAGCTTATGGGCTTGGTGGTATGCGTGTTGGTTATGGTATCGCAAGCCAAGAGATTATAAACGAGCTTGGTAAACTAAGAGCGCCGTTTAATATAACCACCCTAAGTCTTGCAGCCGCTATAACGGCACTTAGTGATAATGAGTTTGTGCAAAACGGTATAAAGAGTAACTTTGAGCAGATGGTGCGATATGAGGAATTTGCAAAATTTCATGGTCTTGAATATATAAAAAGCTATACAAATTTTATAATTTTAAAATTTAATGAGCAAAATGCAAGTCAAATAGTGCAAAATTTGCTCAAAAAGGGTATAATTTTAAGAGATATGAAAAGTTACGGGCTAAATGCTATCCGCATAACTATCGGAACGGCAGTTCAAAACGACAGAGTTCTTGCAGAGTTAGATGAAATTTTAAAGTGAGATAGATGGATTTTAAAGCTTTACTTCAACAAATCGCACAGCTTTATCAAAAGCTTTCTTTAAAGCAAAAAGCAGTCATTGCTGGTTCTATTGTCGTGGTTGTTGGATTTTTAGTATTTTTAGTATTATTTAGAGGCACAAGAGGCGATAGCTACGCTGGATATAGCGTGCTTTTTGAAAACATTAGCCCAAGCGACTCAGCCCTTATTGTAGATCAGTTAAACAAGGATGGTGTGAGTTACAAACTTGCAAATGAAGGCACTATACTTGTGCCGACTGCCGATGTATATAAAGAGCGTATCGCTGTTGCAACACTTGGAATTCCAAAAGAGAGCAAAGTTGGCTTTGAAATTTTTGATACACAAAATTTTGGCACTACAGATGAAGAGCAAAGGGTAAAATACCAGCGTGCGCTTGAGGGAGAGCTGGCGCGCACGATAGAAAGTCTAGCGCCTATACATAAAGCAACTGTTCGCATTGCAATGCCAAAAGAGACGGTTTTTACGGAAAGACAAGCTCCGCCAACAGCATCTATCGTGGTTGAGTTAAAGCCAGGCACTAGCTTAAATGCAAAGCAAATTTTTGGTATTAAAAATTTAGTCGCAGCTGCGGTTACGAAGCTAAATATCGAAAATGTAAAGATAGTTAGTAGCGATGGTATCGCGCTTGGTGAAGATGATGGTGGTTTTGACAGCGAGGTTATAGCTCAGCAAATCCGCTATAAACGCGAGTTTGAAAACAACTATGAGCTAAAAATCGTAAATGTCTTAACGCCTATTGTTGGTGGTGTGGATCGCGTTGTGGCTAAGGTAAATATAGACTTTGACTTTGATAAAAAAGATAGCCAAAGCGAAACTTATGATCCAAATAATGTTGTTAGAAGTGAGAGCAATGTTGAAGAAAAACGCCAGGGCAGTGCACCAAATGAGATAGGCGGCGTACCTGGTGCAGTTAGCAATATAGGTCCAGTTGAAGGACTTGGAGATAATAAGCTTGTAGAGCAATTTAACAAAAGCTCTCAGCAGACAAACTATGAAATTTCAAAGAAAATTACTAATGTCAAAGGGCAGTTTGCCACTATTTCAAGAGTTAGTGCGGCTGTTGTTGTTGATGGAAGCTATCAGCCTAAAAAGGATGAAGCTGGAAATCCGACTGGTGAGCTTGAGTTTGTTGCTCTAACGCAAGCGCAAAAAACTTCGATAGAAAATTTAATCAAACAAGCTATCGGCTATAACGAAGCCAGGGGAGATGAGGTTAGCCTTGATAACTTTGAGTTTAAGCGTCCAGATAACTCAACTCCGACTGAGAAGGTAAATGGTATTTTACAAACCTATATAATGCCGTTTATGCCGATATTTAAATATATTTTTGCAGGAATTTTACTATTTTTATTCTACAAAAAAGTTATTGTACCATTTATGCAAAAGATGCTTGAAGAGCAAAAAGAAGAGGAAGATGAGCTCGGTGTTGATCTTGAAGAGCTTGAGGTAGATGATGAAGATAGTTTGGAGAAATTTAAAGCCGCACGCAAGAAGGTTGAAGAGCAGCTTGGTATAGGTGGGGACTTTGATGAAGATGAGCTAAAATACGAAGTTTTAATAGAAAAAATGAGGGGTGTCATCCAAGAGCGTGGAGAGGAAATCGCACAGCTTTTGCAAGATATAGTTAGAAATGATTCGGATTTTAATTTGCGTAAGGATAGCTAATAGCGATGAAACTTAATGATCAACAAAAGGCGGTTTACGAAGAGCTTTCTATGCCTGAGAAGATAGGAATTTTGCTTATCCAGCTCGGCGAAGAGGCTACAAGCTTACTTTTTTCACATATGGATATTGATATTATTACCGATGTATCTGGCTACATAGCTACTGCTAGAAATATCGACAAAGCTGTAGCTGGCGCTATTTTGGAAGAATTTTATGCCCTTATGCAGTCAAATCAGTATGTAAAATCTGGCTCACTTGAATATGCAAAAGAAATTTTATATAAGACTTTCCCACCAGATGAAGCGCAAAAAATTCTCGATCGCCTTGCAAAAAGTATGGAAAATAATAAAAGCTTTGGCTATCTTAACAAGATCAAGCCTCAGCAACTTTCTGACTTTATCGTTAAAGAGCACCCGCAAACTATCGCTCTTATCCTTGCTCATATGGACGCAACAAGCGCCGCTGAGACTCTTAGCTATTTGCCTGATGATCTTAGAAGTGATGTCGTGGTTAGGATGGCAAATCTTGGCGATATAAGTCCATCAGTTATTAAACGCGTTTCAACCGTTCTTGAGACTAAGCTTGAAAGTCTTACATCTTATAAAGTTGAGGTCGGTGGACCTAGGGCTGTTGCCGAGATGCTTAATAGACTCGGACAAAAAGCTAGCAAGACAACTATCGAATATATCGAAAAAACGGATGAAAAACTGGCTACAACGATTAAAGAGCTTATGTTTACATTTGAGGATATTAACACACTTAATGCTACCGCGATAAGAGAAATTTTAAAAAATATTGATAAAAAAGACCTTATGGTCGCACTCAAGGGCTCTGGAGATGAGCTTAAGCAAAAATTCCTTGGCAATATGTCTCAGCGTGCAGCAGATGCTTTTGTCGAGGAGATGGGATTTTTAGGAGCAGTGCGTGTTAAGGATGTTGAGGAGGCTCAACGCCGTATAGTTGAAGCAGTGCAAGCTCTAGCAGAGCAAGGCGTCTTCCAAGTTGGCGAAGCAGATGAGATGATAGAATGAAAAGTAGCGTCATAACAAACGAAGAAACAGCCGGACATTTTGTAGAAAACTATCGCTTTAAGGTTTTACTTTCAAGCGAAGGCAAGGGCGATGCTGAAACCATGCGTGTTTATGAACAAAATTTAGAAAATGAAAAGGCAAATCAAAGTTCGCCAGAAATTTTGCCAAACGACACCCAAGATGTAGCCCAGCCACAGGTGGTTCAGGCTGGATTTGACTCTGGTTTTGTTGAAGAACTTCTTAAAAAAACGGATGAGCTTAGCGGTAACATTATTAAACTTCAGATGCAAATTGAAAATCAAGAGGCTGAGTTTAACAGACGCCTTGAAGCAGAAGTAACAAGGGCTAAAGAGGATGGTATCGCGCAAGGTATAGCACAAGAAAGCGAGCGTTTTAATGCCGAACTAGCGGCACTTAATGAGCGTTTTGGCTCATCTGTTAGTAAACTTACAAATTTTTATAACACCTTTGAAGAGTTTCTTAAAAAAACTGAAGATGAACTTGGTGCCACAGCTGTAAATGTAGCCGCTCAAGTTATCGCAAAAGAGGTTAGCACTGGCTCGTCAAATATTGCTTTTGCACTTGCAAAGTCGCTTATGAGCGAGCTAAAAGAGGCAAAAAATATCACTCTAAGAGTAAACCCGGCTGATGCAAATTTCCTAAAAGAGCAGTTTGAACAAAACGCCCATGTAAATATCGAGGCAGATGATGCTATTAGTAAGGGCGGTGTGGTTATCATAAGTGAGGCGGGAAATATCGATGGCTCGCTTGAAACTAGACTTGAAAAATTAAAGAGTTTGATTTGATAGATGTAAAAAATTTAAACCAAGAAGAGCTAAAAGAGCTTTGTGTAAAGTTGCGTGAGAGAATTTTAGAAGTTGTGAGTCAAAATGGCGGGCACCTTAGTTCAAATATCGGTGCAGTCGAGCTGATTGTGGCTATGCACTATGTGTTTGATGTTAAAAAAGATCCGTTTATTTTTGATGTTAGTCATCAAAGTTATGCGCATAAGCTACTGACTGATCGATGGGATGAGTTTGAAAGTTTGCGTAAATTTGGGGGTCTTAGTGGGTTTAGTAAGCCAAAAGAGAGTGATTTTGACTACTTTATAGCAGGACATAGCTCGACCTCTATATCACTTGCGGTAGGTGCTGCAAAGGCTATAAGCTTAAAAGGCGAAAACCGCTTACCAATAGCATTTATAGGCGATGGCTCTATGAGTGCTGGCATGGTTTATGAGGCGCTAAATGAGCTTGGAGATCGCAAATATCCATGTGTTATCATCTTAAATGATAATGAGATGAGTATAAGTAAGCCAATAGGTGCTATTAGCAAGTACCTTAGTCACATAATGGCTGGCGAGGCTTATCAAAAATTTAAAAGCGGCGTAGAAAAGCTTCTTTCTTATATGCCAGAGTCGGCCTCTTATATGGCGCGCAGAGCCGAAGAGAGCATACGACTTATAACGCCTGGCATTTTTTTTGAAGAGCTTGGACTTGAGTATATAGGTCCTGTTGATGGGCATAATCTTGAAGAACTTATCTCTACCTTTAACACAGCAAAAGCTATGAAAAAACCAGTCATTGTGCATGCACAAACCTTAAAAGGCAAGGGGTATGAAAAGGCTGAGGGACATCTTGCAAACTGGCATGGTGTAGGGCCTTTTGATGTTGTTACGGGCGAAGTTATAAAAAAAGCAGACAGAAAGTCAGCCACACAAGTTTTTGGAGAACATCTCTTAAAGATGGCAGCAGAGCATAGTGATATCGTGGGCGTCACTGCTGCGATGCCAACTGGCACTGGAATGGATATGCTAATAGAGAAATTTCCAGAGCGTTTTTGGGATGTTGCTATAGCTGAGCAGCACGCTGTAACTTCTATGGCTGCTATGGCAAAAGAGAACTTTAAGCCCTTTGTGGTGATATATTCAACATTTATGCAAAGAGCCTTTGATCAAGTCATACATGATGCCTGTATATTAAATTTAGATATAACATTTGCGATGGATAGGGCTGGCATAGTTGGCGAGGATGGAGAAACTCATCAAGGGGCATTTGATGTTAGCTATTTTAACCTCATTCCAAATGTCACTATCCTAGCGCCGCGCTGTGCTCAATGCCTTAGAAATTGTATGGAATTTGCCTACTCAAGCAAGGGTGTAAAGGCTCTTCGCTATCCTCGTGGTGCATTTTTACTAAGCGATGAATTTGCGCCAAATTTGCCAGCCTTGGGCAAGGGCGAGTGGTTAGTAAAAAATGATAGTGATGTGGCATTTATTGGTTATGGAAATGGTGTTGGTAAGGCATATAAGGTTATGCAAAATACCCAAATGAGCGTAAATTTGATCGATCTTATCTTTGTTAAGCCGCTTGATGAAAATTTGCTTTTAGAACTTGCTAAGAGCTGTAAAAAATGGTTTATTTTTAGCGATAGTGCAAAAAGGGGCGGAGTTGGTGAAATTTTGGCTGGATTTTTGCAAGAGCATAAAATTTATGATGTAGCTATAAGCAGTTTTGAGTACTCTGATGAGTTTATAACACATGGCGCAACATCGCTTGTGGAGGATAGTTTGGGACTTAGTGTGGAGCAAATTTCTAAAAAGTTATTAAATGATAAATAATATTAATTAATAATACCTTAAGTAAAAATTTGTTATATTCTTGCAAAAATCAAAGGATTGTCATGCAACATGTTTCACTTTTAAAGCAGTTTAATCTCAAAGTTACGCCTCAAAGACTCAGTGTTCTTAAGGTGCTTGATAAACATATGCACCCAACTATTGATGAGCTTTACGAAGAGATAAAGGCTGAAAACCCATCTATCTCGCTGGCAACAGTTTATAAAAATTTAAATACCTTAAAAGATGAAGGCTTGGTTGTTGAGGTAAATGTTGTAAACCAAAAATCAAGATATGACATATACGAACATCCGCATATACATGTTGTCTGCCAAGGATGTGGGCATGTTGAAGATGTCATGCATGCTGAGGCGGGGCTTGATGCCTATCAGGAAGGTCTTGAGAGAAAACTTGGCAATGTTATTGATAACCTAAGCGTGGTTGCTACTGTTAAAAACTGCAAACATTGTCGTTAAAGTAAAACGCACATTAAGCCATAACCTGATAAAATATTATAAAATTTCAGGGAGGCTTGATGAGCTTGGATATAAAACGCAAATTTCTACTCAAAGATGGCGCTCTGCTGGAGCTTTTAAACTCTTGGGGAGTTGTTTTTAAAAGCTTAAAGTACTCATATTTTTACACAAATTCTGTCAAATTTATAAAAACTGATGATAAGTTTTTTTGCCAAAGAGATAGCGACTTGTTGCCTATTAGGCAAGATGAGTTTATGGCTGCAAAAAACGACTCATCTAGCATAATTTCAAAACAAATTTATAGCTTTAAACTAAATGGAAATTTATGTAACATTGAAGTTTTTCAAGGCGAACTTAGTGGGCTTTATATTTTAGAGATAGCTTTTAATGACGAGCTTTACGGTGTATTTTTCAAGCCACCAAAATTTTTAACGAATTTTATAGTTCGTGAAGTTACACTTGAAAGAGAATTTAACGAGCAAAACTTAACTCCACTTTCTATATTTGAAAATTTTGACTTTGCTGAAGCATTGAGAGTTTTTAAAACTTTTATGATAGCCCCAAATTTTCCTAGAAATTTACGGACAAAAGATGCAGTTTGCTCACTTTTATATTGTTACTTGATGGAAATTTTAACCTTAAAAGAGGATCTTAAAAACGAGTTTAACGAGCAAAAATTTCTTACTTTATATGAGAAAATATCTCTAACAAAGATAACTTTTGAGCTATTTTTTGATATTTTTGATGAGAAAACATCTGAGTTTTTTTTAGCAAATTTTACCAAACTTCTTAACTCATGCCAAAAAAGTATCAAAATTTTAAAAGCACTTTTGTTTTTAGATCAGCTTAAAAATGCTGCTTGGCTTGAATTTTTTCTTGAAAATGCCTTTGAGATTGAGATAAAAAATGCTAAAAAGGCCATTGAAAATGAGAATTTTTTAAAAGATTGGGAAATTTTTCTAAGCGATACGAGTGATTTTTTTGTTGCAAAAAATTATGATGAAATCCTTAAAATATCTCTTGCAAAAAGAGCAAGATCTTATGCTATAAGCTCGGCGAAATTCGCAAAAGGCATAGGTGAACAAAGCGAAAATGATGAGTTTTTTACTCTACTTAGCAAGCTTGAAAGGGTGGAAATTTTATTTCAAGGATTTCGTGGTACCACTTTTAGTGGACAAATTTTAGAGCGTGCAAACAAGCTTATAAAAAGACTAAAAGAGCTAAAAGAGCTTGATAATATCCTAACCCTAGTGCAAAAACTACCGCAAGATGAGCAAGCTGATGAGCAGTGCGTAAGAATTTATGCTAAAATTTATAAAATTCGCACAAAGACTTTAAAGAGCGTTAAAAAGTTTATTAAAGCGGTGTTGCAAGGCTCAAAAGAGCTTAAAAATCACTATAAAAAGGCATAAAATATGGAAAAACAAGAAAAAATAGTCGAAATGTTTAATGATATCGCCCCTACATATGATGTGGCAAATCGCGTTTTAAGCATGGGCGTAGATGTGAGCTGGCGTAAATTTGCGTGTAGATATATGCTAAATAAATATCGCGCACAAAGCATTAGTATCATAGATGTGGCATGCGGGACTGGCGATATGATGGGGCTTTGGAGCAAGATAGCGCGAGAGTATGGCGTGCATGTAGCTAAACTCACTGGCATAGATCCATCAAGTGGCATGCTTGATGTTGCGCGCTCAAAATTTCCTAACTTTGAGTTTATCCAAGCTTTTGCGGACAAGACAACTTTAACAAACGAAAGTGCTGAAATTTTAAGCATAAGTTATGGCATACGCAATGTCGTAGCCCGCAAAGAGGCATTGGCTGAGTTTAACAGAGTGCTAAAAATGGGCGGATATGTTGTGGTTTTAGAATTTACTAAACGCAACAAAAGTGGCTTTGTGACGGCTTTACGAGACTTTTATCTGACAAAAATTTTACCGTTTATAGGTGGGTTTATTAGCAAAAATAAAGAGGCATATGAATATTTACCAAGTTCGATTGAAAGCTTTTTAGATGCAAAAACTTTTTGTGACGAGCTTTATGAGGCTGGGTTTGAAGTTGAAGTTTGCAGGGGATTTAGTATGGATATTTCAACACTTTTTATCGCTAAAAAGGTGCGTTCTTGAGTTTGTTTGATATAAAAAATTTAAAAGGGTTAAAATGCTAAGCGTTAGCGAACTAAATGAGCAAGCAAAGACCTTGCTAGAGACTCATTTTAGCTATGTTGAGGTGCGCGGAGAAATTTCACGCCTTACAAAACACGGCTCTGGACACTGGTATTTTAGTCTCAAAGACGAAAACGCAAGTATCTCTTGTGCGATGTTTAAGGGGGCAAACTCAAAGCTTAAATTTGCAGTTGAAGATGGCATGAGCGTGGTTTTAGGAGGTAAAATTTCACTTTATGCACCAAGTGGAAGCTATCAGTTTATAGCTAGTACGCTTTTAGTTGATGGAGAGGGGGCTCTTGAGACTGCTTTTAAACAGCTAAAAGAAAAGCTCGAATTAGAGGGGCTTTTTAGTGCCATGCATAAAAAACCTCTACCATATATCCCAGGACGCATTGCACTTGTTACAAGCGCTACTTCTGCTGCTTTGCAAGATATGCTTCGTATCACTGCTGCTAGGTGGCAGATGGCACAAATTTTTATTTTTGATGCTCTTACACAAGGTCAAGCTGCGCCAGCTTCACTTATAAATGCTCTTAAAAAAGCTGATAGATACGGTGTAGATGTTATCGTGCTTGCTCGTGGTGGTGGCAGTCGAGAGGATTTGTGGTGTTTTAATGACGAGGGGCTTGCTAGGGAAATTTTTACCACAAAAACCCCAGTAGTAAGTGCGATAGGACATGAGATAGACTATGTTATAAGCGACTTTGTAGCTGACTTTCGTGCACCAACGCCAAGTGCCGCGATGGCTGAGCTTTTGCCTGATGAGAGTAGCTTTATGCAGTATCTTGATGAGCTTGATGATAAACTGGAAAATACCTTAAATTCGCGTTTTGCATTACTTGAAAACAAGCTAGTTTTACTAACTGCAAAGCTTTCACCAAATGCCTTAAAAGCAAAGATAGAACATAAAATTTCACTTTGTTTACGCCTTAGTGAGCGACTTGACAATGCTCTTAATATTAAATTTCTAGCCCTTGAAAATAATATCAAAACGCTACATGCGCTTTTTGAAGCAAGAAGTGGGTTTTATGAGATAACAAAAAATATGGTACAGGTACGCATAAATGGGCAAAATGCAGATTTAATGAGCCTAGAAAACGGCACGCAAATAACCCTAGTGTCACAAAATGGCAGCAGAGAAGCGACGATAACTAACTAAAGGAGCGATGATGAGAAAGATAAATTTTAGCGCGGGACCAACTGGCTTGCCACTTAGTGTTTTAGAGCAAGCCAAAGCCGAATTTACCGACTTTCACGGAGAGGGCGCGTCTATTATGGAGGTTAGCCATAGGGGCAAGACTTACGAGGAAGTGCATTTTGGTGCGATGTCCAAGATACGCGAGCTTTATGGTATCGGCGATGAATATGAAGTTTTATTTTTGCAAGGTGGGGCACATTTGCAGTTTGCGATGATACCTTTTAACCTTTATAAAGGCGGTATCGCAGAGTATGCAAATACAGGGGTTTGGACGAGTAAAGCCATAAAAGAAGCCAGACTTATGGGCGTAAATGTAAGTGTTGTTGCAAGTAGTGAAAGTGAGAAATTTAACCACATTCCAGAGGTAAATTTTAGCAACAATGCTGATTATGCCTATATCTGCACAAATAACACAATATACGGTACTCAGTATAAAACCCTGCCGCACTCATTTGCACCACTTGTCATTGATGCTAGTAGCGATTTTTTTTCTGAACCACTTGATTTTAGCGACATCGGACTACTTTATGGCGGAGCTCAAAAAAATGCAGGGCCTAGTGGCGTGAGTATTATCATTATACGAAAAGATTTAATAGAGCGAGTTTGGCGTAATGATGTGCCGACATTTTTACGATACAAAACTCATGCCGACGCAAAGTCGCTTTACAACACACCGCCAACATTTGCCATTTATCTACTAAATTTAACTATGCAGTGGCTTATCGATCAAGGTGGTTTGTCTGCTATTAAAGAGCGAAATTTAGCCAAGGCAAAGACGATTTATGATGTGATAGATAACTCAAATGGCTTTTATATAGGACACGCGCAAAAAGCACACCGCTCTGTGATGAATATTAGCTACAACATAGCTAGTGGCGAGGCTTTGGAGGCTAAATTTGTAGCAGACGCCTTGGCCCATAATATGCTTGGACTTAGGGGACATAGACTAGTTGGTGGCATAAGAGCGTCGATATATAACGCGGTAAGTCAAAACGATGTGGAAGTTTTAGCTGATTTTATGAAAGAATTTGCACGCAAAAATGGGTGAAATGCCAAGTAAAAATAGCACCCAAACAGAGCTTAAAATTTTTACAGAAACCGGGTTAAAAGCTGAAAATCCAGCCTTTTTAAAAGAGCAAATTTTAACTTATCTTGGCAACAAGCGAGCCTTACTTGGGCTAATCGCACAAGGTGTAAAATTTGCTAAAAGCGAGCTTGGACGAGAAAAGCTTAGTTGTGCAGATCTTTTTAGTGGCTCTGGTATCGTGGCTAGGTACTTAAAACAACACGCAAGCTTTATCCTGGCAAATGATCTTGAGCTGTACTCTCGTATAGTTAATGAGTGCTATCTTTGCAATGTTGATGATGAGTTTAAAACGCATTTAAAAGCTTCAAATAAGGCATTTGTAAAGCGAGTAAATGCAAGCTTGAAGCCAAATTTTATAACCGAGCTTTATGCCCCAAAGGATGAAAGTGCGATAAAGCCAAATGAGCGAGTTTTTTATACCCGAAAAAATGCGATATTTATCGACACTGCAAGGGCTTTGATAGATGAGTTACCGCTTGATATGCGTAAATTTTTTATCGCCCCACTGCTTTATGAGGCAAGCTTGCATGCTAATACAAGTGGTGTATTTAAGGGCTTTTATAAAAACAAACAAGGTATCGGACAGTTTGGAGGCGAGGCTAAAAATGCTTTAAAGCGTATCACTGGGGACATAACGCTAAAAACACCAGTTTTTTCAAATTTTAGCGTACCTTACGAGATATATCAAACCGATGCAAATGCCCTTGCTAACGAGCTTGATACGCTTGATCTTGTCTATCTTGATCCACCATATAATCAACATCCATACAGCTCAAATTACTTTATGTTAAATTTGATAGCAAAAAACGAGCGACCAGCTGAAATTTCGCGAATTTCTGGTATCGCAAAAGATTGGAATCGCTCTGTTTATAACCAAAAAGCAAATGCCGCTGATGCCTTTTTTAGCCTGATAGAGTGCCTAAAGGCTCGTATCGTGCTTATCTCTTTTAACAGCGAAGGATTTATCTCAAAAGAGCAGTTTGAACACAACTTGGCTAAGCTCGGAAGTGTAAAAACCATTGAGCAAAGATACAACACATTTAGGGCAAGTAGAAATTTAAGCTCAAGAAATATCCATGTAAGTGAGTTTTTATATATTTTAAAAAAAAGATAAGGTTATAAAAGCTCTCTTGCTAGGGCTAAAATTTCATCTTTTTGTGCTAAGTTTTCTTTGCTAATAGCTATAAATTTCGGGCTTTCAAGACTTTTTGCACTATAGTTTATCGGCGCAAAATTTTCTATATCGCACATTATCCCGCCGCTAAATTTTACTATCGCTTCGCCAGCTGCTATATCCCAAAGTGAGCTGTTGCTAAAGCGTGCATATACGCCGCCATTTTGTGCTACTTTTGCAAATTTTATAGCAGAGCCTATCTGTGTAAAGTTTAGATTAAATTCGCTAGCTATCTTGCGCTCGCGGATAGCTTTTGAGCGTCTTCCTGTGTATAAAATTTGTCTATTTTTGTTTGTGTACTCAAGTTTGCGTTGATGTAAAATTTTGCCATTTTCATCTAAAATTTGAGCAAAAACCCCATCTTTGCTTGCAAAAAAAAGCTCATTGCTCATCGGTATCATTATCACACCAAGCGCTACACTGCCTTGCTCTATAAGTGCGATACATACGCAAAACTCATCATTTTTATCTATAAACTCTCGAGTTCCATCAAGTGGATCGACTAGCCAAAAAGCCTTTGCGCTCGTGCGCTCTTTCTCGTCTAAAATTTCTTCTTCAGAGCAAATGGCAATATCTGAGCGTTTTAAAATTTGCATTATCGCTTCATTTGCTGCTATATCAGCACTTGTTAGCGGAGAGTTATCGCTTTTAAAGCTTACTTCAAAACTACTTTTATAATGGTGTTTTATAGCACTGCTGGCGGCTATAGCGGCACTTTTTGCAAGATCTAAAAGCTCAGAGTTTGTCATGCTTTTTTGGATTTAAAATTTACGAGAATTTTTATCGTAACCATACAAAATAGCACTTGCAATAAGCTTGCTAAAACAAACGATGAGTAAAACTCATCACTTAGACTACCAGACTTGTGAGCTATGGTTGCAACGGCGATTAAAAGCGTAAGTGGCATAGAGTGGCTAAGTGCGTAGATAACGATTTGTTTTATCTTTAAGATATTTATAAAAACTATACTTGCAACAAGTCTGCATACTATCATCGTCACTGTTATAAATATCGCCTCTTTCACAACTTCACCAACAAAAAGCGTCTCAACTTTTAGCGTTGAGCCGATGTGAGCAAAAAATATAGGAACTAAAAAGCCAAAGCCAAAGCTACCAAGCTTGTGTGGTAGGTCTTGTTTGTGGTCAAAAAATGTAGCGATTATCATACCCGCGATAAAAGCACCAAATGCAACTTCAAGTCGCAAGAATACCATCAGCGCACACACAGCAAGAAATACGGCTATGCTTAGGCGTATATCCTTTTCGTTTTTGTCATATTGTGGCATAAGCACAGTTTTAAAGCCTGGAAACCACCAAAAAATAATACCAAGAAATTTAAATAAAACCCCACTAAGTAGCAAAAACCCAAGTAGATAGATAATGCTAAGCCAAAAGTCCCAGCTCCCACCAAACTGTAAATAAGCCGATGTTATCGTTAGTAGCGTGATACTTACCACTTCGCCGATAACGCCTATTAGCATACTTAAATTTAGCCACTGCTGATCTTTACCATACTCTTTAAATAGTGTAAATATCATGCCCACAGCCATTATCGGTATGATGATGATAAAAAGCGGATCAAGCTTAAATACAAACATACAAAAAGTTGCGATGACATATAAAAGCGCGATATATATGCAGCCTAGTTTTAAAACTTTTCTATCCGCATTTAAAAAGATCCTAAGATCAACCTCCATGCCTGCTAAAAACATTAAAAAGAAAAAGCCAGCCTCGCTTATCGCGTCAAAAAGTTCATTGTGTGATAAAAGACCAAGATAGCCAGCGATAGTGCCTAGCATTATCTCCACTGGCGCAATAGGTATGCGAAAATTTTTGGAGATATAAGGCGAAGCAAAAATGATCGCCGCAAGCGTTAAAAGTATATAAAGTCCGTTCTCTTGCAAGTTTCTTCCCGTGTTAAATTTGCTTTTATTATACATTTTTTTTGTTAAAAACAAGATTTTTGCGTTATAATTTCATAAAATTTATAACAAAGGCAAGATAATGCAGTCATTTGAAGTAAAGAGCTCTTACGATGAGATGCCCTATTTTTCGGCAGCCTTTCACGATAGCTCGGTACTTCGCTTGCATGCGATAGGCAAATTTTTGCGTCTTGAGCCAACACCAGTTCGTAAGGCTAGAGTGCTTGAGCTCGGCGGTGCTTTTGGTGGCAATATCATGCCACTTGCAGTAGCCTATCCAGACGCTGAGGTTGTTGGTGTCGACATATCAAGCATACAGGTAAATACTGGCAATGCCATCGCCAAGCAGATGGGGATTGAAAATTTTCATCTTATTGAAGCCGATATAATGGCACTAAGTCCAGAGCAGATAAAAGAGCTTGGGAAATTTGACTACATCATCGCCCATGGCTTTTATAGTTGGGTTAGAAAAAATGTTAGAGACGCCTTTCTTGCGCTTACAAAGACACTTTTAAAACAAAATGGCATTGCATTTATATCCTACAATGTCTATCCGGGCTGGAAAAGTTTTGATACTTTGCGTGATTATATGATGTTTTGTGCCAAAGATAAAAACGGCATAAAACGCCTTGATGTTGCAAAAAGAGAGCTAAATTTTATGGGTGAGTTTTTGCGTATGAATTTTCACACTAAAAGCAACGAAGCTCTAAAACAAACTCAAGAGCTGCTACTTACCCAGCTAAATTTCGTCCGTTCGATACTAAAAGATAGTAAAAACGACTACTACATCTTGCACGAGTTTTTTGAAACGACAAACGAAGCACAGCTTTTTTACAAATTTGCAAACCGCTTAAGCGACTTTGGGCTTGGGTATTTGGTTGAAAGTACGCTTGATGATGTTTTTGCACCAGGTATTGGCGTTGCTAGATTTGATAGGCATATAAACAAAACTTATAAAAGTCGTATCGACCGCGAGCAAATGCGTGACTTTTTTCTAAATCGCTCGTTTCGCAAAAGCCTTGTCATGCACGAAGATGAGCTAAATGAAGAGTCTGAAACAAACATTAGCCTTGATGAAATTTCACTCATTCACATCATCGCAAAGCTTGAAAAAACAAAAGATGGTTATAGTATAAATGATGAGCCCCTAAGCCCGCAGTTTAATGAAATTTTTGCCAAAATTTATGACGCTTATCCAGCTAGTATCAGTATTGATGAGCTTGGCATTAGCGATGATAACATCAATGCTTTTTTGGCACTTATGGCAAACCCAGCCACGCTTTTATCCACACAAAAATTTAGCCATATAAAGTATGAAAAGGGCAAAACTAGACTAAAGCCAAGAGTAGCAGGCTATCTTAGATACTTTGCTAACACACATAAGCCAGTTATGTTGCTAGCCACACAGCTTAACTCAAAGACTCATATAGATACCTTGGGTGCTAGGACAGCACTTCTTTTTGATGGGCAAAACAGCTTTGATGACATAGTAAAAGAGCTTGAAAAAATTTATGAAATTTACAAAAATGAGCCAGACGCAAAACATTTAAATGAGTTTAACCCAGAAATTTACGCTAGCGAAGTGGCTAAAAAGCTTGAAAATTCGTACTTTCTAGAAAAATTTTAAAATTTTTGCAAATTTTTTATATTTAGCTATAAAGTTTTTTCGACTTTGTCCGATATGGTATACAAGTAACCAAAGGACAGGTTGCTAAATACACTTTAAAAGGATTTACAATGAGTTTTCGTATTAACACAAACATCAACGCGATGAATTCGCACGCTAATGCTGTAGGCAACAACAGAGACATTTCAGGCTCTTTGCAAAAGCTCAGCTCAGGCTTACGAATCACAACAGCGGCAGAAGATGCATCAGGTTTGGCTATTGCAGATAGCCTTCGTTCACAAGCAAGTGCCCTTGGTCAAGCTATAGCTAACGGCAACGACGCAGTTGGTATCATCCAGACAGCTGACAAAGCTATGGACGAGCAGCTAAAAATTCTTAACACTATTAAGACTAAAGCTACTCAGTCTGCTCAAGATGGTCAAACTACTCGTTCTCGTCAAGCACTTCAAGCTGATATCGTTCGTTTGATGGAGCAACTTGACAACATAGGTAACACTACATCTTTTAACGGTCAGCAACTACTTAACGGAACATTTACAAATAAAGAGTTCCAAGTTGGTGCTTACTCTAACCAGTCTATCAAGGCTTCTATCGGTTCAACTACATCTGACAAGATAGGTCTTACTCGTTTTGAGAGCTCAAAGCTTCTTACAGGTTTGGCTGAGGTCAAAGACCTTAAGTTTCTTGCAGTCGATGGTGTAAATGATGTAGGCGTTGCTTCAGCTATTATCTCAACAGGTGTTGGTAAAGGTATCGGTGCTTTGGCTGAAAATATCAACAAAGTATCTACTAAAACTGGTATCCGTGCATCATTTGATGTTACTCGTATAATGTCAGTTGCTATCACATCAGTTGCTATAGAAGGACTTGAGATAAATGGTGTAAAGATAGGCGACCTAGAAGTTAGAGCAAATGACAGCAACGGTGCTTTGGTAAATGCTATCAATGCTGTTAAAGATCAAACTGGTGTTGAGGCGTCTGTTGATGCTGAGACAGGTAAGATGGTTCTAACAAGCCGTTCAGGTCGTGCTATGGAGTTCAAAGGAACTAACATAAGTGCAGCTATTGGTGCTAAAGCAGACGATGTATTTGTAGGTCGTTTAAATCTAGTAAGACTAGATGGTCGTGATATCAAAATCACAGGAGGCTCAGACCTTAAGATAGATAGCGACGCTTTCTTATCAGCTAATGGTGGTGCACAACAGTCAGTATCTCTAAGAGATGTTCGTGGTCAGATAGATGGCAAGCTAGCAACAGCTATGGGCTTCCAAAGAATGTCAGGCGTTTTAACCGTAGCTCAATCAGCTGGTGTTATGACACTACGCGGTGCTATGGCAGTTATGGATATAGCTGAGTCAGCTCAGATCACACTTGATCAGATCCGCTCTGACTTAGGTTCTGTACAAAACCAGCTAATCGTAACAGTAAACAACATCACTACAACTCAGGTGAATGTAAAAGCAGCTGAGTCTCAAATCCGTGATGTTGACTTTGCAGCTGAGTCTGCTAACTTCTCTAAGTTTAACATACTAGCTCAGTCTGGTAGTTATGCTATGAGTCAAGCTAACAGCGTTCAGCAAAACGTAATGAAGCTTTTACAGTAGTTTAACCACTTCTGTAAGTTTCTAACCTTGGTGTGGCAACACACCGAAAATATCTTTTTAAAAAGATATGCTTCTTCTGCAAAAGTGTTAAAACTCAACCTAGATCGTCTCGGCGGTCTAGGTCTTTTATATCTCTAAAATTTAAATATCAACTTTAAGAAGTAAAAGAAAATTTGTTTTTAAGTGGATAAATTTTTAAATTTATGCTACGCGCAAAGCCAAAAGAGCTATCCTTTGGCTTTAAATATCTTTGTTGAAAAAGTCTAGTATATCTCTTTTGCTTTTAACTTTAAATTTAGTGGCACTTGCTAGCAAATGTGTAGCCAAGCTCCTTTAAGCACCTTACATCTTCACTCATATCTTCGCCCTTTTGAGTGAGATAGTCTCCTAAAACTATAGCTACCACACCGTGCGAGAAAATTTCATACTGCCTTTCACCAAGCACTCTCTCTCGCCCACCAGCTATCATAAGTCTTGTATTTGGCAGGGCTTTTACGCTATCATCAATGATCTTAAATGCCTCATCTGCGCTTAAAATTTCTTGCTTGATAGAAAGTCCATCACTTGGCATAAAGAAATTTATCGGACTTGAAAACGGCGCAAGCTCAGCCAAACTAACACGCAGGCTCACTCTGTCACTCTCACTCTCGCCAAGTCCATATATACCACCACAGCAAAGCTCTAATCCCACGCTTTTTGCGTCTAAATTTGTCTGCCATCTCTCATCCCAGCTATGCGTGGTGCAAATTTTAGAAAAGTACTCACGGCTTGTTTCTAGGTTGTGGTTGTAGCTAAAAACACCAGCATTTTTAAGCTCGCTTAACTGCTCGCGACTTGCCATGCCATTGCAAGCGATTAGCATAAGCTCGGGGCATTCTTTACTTACAGCTCTTGCTATCTTTGCCACTTGCTCGGTCTTATCATCATCTAGCCTCGCCCCGCTTGTAACTAGACAAAATCCAAGAGCATGGTTTGCACTTGCTCTTTTTGCCTCAGCTACGACTTGCTCTTGGCTTTTTATATGATAGCGTGAAATTTTTACCTTTGAGTTGATGTTTTGCGTGCAGTATCCGCAGTCCTCATCACACACTCCGCAACTTAGCGAACTTATCGCGCATAGCATGATTTGTTTCATTTTTATCCTTTAAAATAGTTCGCCGACTTTTTGCATAAGCTCATCGCCACTAAATTTATCCGTCAGCTCCACTATTGCTGTGCCTATTATCGCACCATCGGCATAGCTTTTAACTTCATTGGCGTCCTCTTTTGTCCTTACGCCAAAGCCCACGCAAACGGGCAAATCGGTGAAATTTTTAGCCGTCTTTACCAGCTCTTTTAGCCTATCTACACTCGCTCTTTTTGAGCCACTAACCCCTATCGCGCCCACGGCATATACAAAACCACTCGCTCGTTTTAATATCTCGCCAACTCTATCACCCGATGTAACGCTGATAAGTGGTATAAGTGCGAAATTTTCACTCTCGCAAAGTGCAAATATCTCCTCGCTCTCCTCGCTTGGCAGATCAGGCACGATCATACCGCTCACACCGCACTCTTTTGCCCTTTTTATAAAATCACGAATGCCGTATGAAAAGACAAGGTTAAAATAGACCAAAAACACCACAGGCTTGCTAAATCGCCCCTTGCACTCTGATAAAATTTCAAACATACTATCAGTGTTTAACCCACTCTCATACGCCTTAAAACTAGCCTTTGCTATCGTTTTGCCATCAGCTAGCGGATCAGAGTAAGGGATGCCGATCTCTAGCATATCAAGACAGCTTTGATCAAGCTTTGATAAAAATTCCTTCGTATGCTCCACGCTTGGATATCCGCCCACAATGTAGCCGATATTTGCCTTCTCGCCCCTAAATGCAAGTGAGATTTTATCCATAAATTTTTCCTTTTTCATAGCTCATTATCGTATCTATATCTTTATCGCCGCGGCCCGAAACATTTACCACGATGACGCTTTTTTTATCTAGTTTAGGGCAAAGTTTCTCTAAATAAGCCAAAGCATGTGAGCTTTCAATCGCTGGAATTATGCCCTCAAGTCTAGTTGTGAGTTTTAGGGCATTTATGCACTCATCATCGGTGATAGGCTCGTATTTTACGCGTTTTATATCGTGCAAATGTGCATGCTGTGGCCCGATACCCGGATAATCAAGCCCAGCCGAAATGCTATGCACCTCCTCTATCATGCCGTATTTATCTTGTAAAACGATGGTTTTCATACCGTGGATTATCCCCTCGCGACCCTTTGTAAGCGTGGCTGCGTGATAGGGTGTGCCAGCTCCAAGCCCGGCCGCTTCAACCCCTATAAGCTCTACGCTCTCATCAGCTAAAAATTCGTTAAATATCCCTATGGCGTTGCTTCCACCGCCCACACAAGCGATGATATACTCAGCCTTTACGCCGTGCTCTTTTAGCTGAGCTTTGGTTTCTTTACCGATGATGTTTTGAAAGTCGCGAACTATCATCGGATATGGGTGCGGACCGACTGCTGAGCCAATGACATAAAACACACTTTCTATCTCATTTACCCACGCTTGAATGGCCGCTGTTGTCGCCTCTTTAAGAGTTTTTAAGCCGTCCTCAACGCTGATTAAATTTGCACCAAGTAGCTTCATACGAAAGGCGTTTATCTCCTGCCTTGCGATATCAACAGCACCCATATACACATCGCACTCAAGACCTAGTAACGCCGCTGCTGTCGCTGTTGCCACGCCGTGCTGTCCGGCTCCAGTTTCAGCAATGATCTTGGTTTTTCCCATCTTTTTAGCTAGCAAAGCCTGTGCTAGAGCGTTATTTATCTTATGAGCGCCAGTGTGATTTAGATCCTCTCGTTTTAGATAAATTTCGTGTCCGTAGTGTTTGCTTAGGCGTTTTGCGTGATAGAGCGGACTAGGACGACCGACATAGTTTTTAAGCAAGTCATTAAGCTCAGCTTCAAACTCCGGCGTCTTAGCGATACTTTCATACGCTTTTTCAAGCTCATCAAGTGCAAACATCGCAGTTTCTGGCACAAACTGCCCTCCAAATTTTCCAAAATACGCTTTTTTATTCATCATTTGCCTTTTTAGTTTTATTAATTGTATTATTTATGCTTGTTAAAGTCTAGCGTTTTAGCACCTTGATAAATTTGTAAAATTTTCTCTATCTTGCTTGGTATTTTTACTAAATTTTCATCTTCGACTTTTGAGTTTATATCAATTAGCCTTGGTTTAAATTTCAAAGCTTTGGCGAAATTTTGCTCTCCTATGCCACCAGCCATACCAAAGCTAAACGGCATAAGATCTGATAAAATTTCCCAGCCAAAGCTAGTACCATTACCACCCAAGCTCTCGCCTTTGCAGTCATATAGAGCCATATCGCAAGGCTCATTTATGCTTGGCAAAGTCTTTGCGTTAGGTGACACGCTCACAGCCTTAAACACATCTAAGCCCATATCTTTTAAATTTGCGTATAAATTTTGGCTTATAAAGCCGTGGATTTGTGCTACGTCAAGCTCACAGTATTCGCATATCTCCATTATCTCGCAATCGCTTTGAATGCCGTTTTGCACTAAAGAACTCGAACAACTCTGTGCGTCGCTACTTGCAAACACACCCACGCATTTTACGCCATAACGATGAGCTAAGCGTGAAATTTCACGAGCGTTTTGCATATCTACTTGGCGCTTTGATTTTGCAAATATAACACCTATAAAACTGATGGCATTTTCTAGCGGTGCACTTAAATTATAAGACCCATTGCTTTTACCAGAATTTATATCGCTAAAATCCACGCCACTAGCAAGGCTTTTGCCATCTACACAAAGTCTAGCGCTGGCTAGAGTGCCAAATTTTGCACCAACTTCAAGTATTGCCTTAGCTTCATCAGTTGATTTGATACCGCAAATTTTTATAAGTGTTTTCAAAAACTACTCTTTTATATACTCTTGATAAAATTTCCATGCCCTGCCACTGCTAATGGCTTCAAGAATGATCGGTTTTGCCTCACTTGGACTTTTTACAAAGTCAGCCGCATAAAGTGCAAACATCGCATTTAAAACAACTATGTCAAACTTAGCCCCGCTTACTTCTGCGCGTAAAGTTGCTCTTAAAATTTCAGCATTTTCTTCACTTGTTCCACCTTCAATGTCAGCATGAAATGCCCTTTGAAATCCAAATTGCTCTGGCGTTACACGATAAGATAAAATTTTACCATCCTTTACTTCGTGAATAAGCGTTTCATCACAAAGCGTTATCTCGTCCATGCCGTCCATGCCGTGCACAACCAAGGCATGTTTTCTGCCAAGTGTAAGTAGAGTTTGTGCCATGAGTTCATTAACAGGCTCCAAATAGTTGCCAACCATCTGAAACTTTAGCCCTAAATTTGGATTAAGTAGTGGTCCCATCATGTTAAAGCAAGTGCCTATTTTAAGGCGCTCTCTAACCTCTTTAACCTCAGCCATAATATTATGAAAAAATGGCGCATGGAAAAATGCTAAATTTTGCTTTTGTATCTTTGCCCTGTTTTCATCAATGCTTGCGCTAAGTTTTACACCAAGTGCGCTTAGCGTATCAGAACTTCCACTTTTACTTGTAACTGCTTTTCCGCCGTGCTTTGCGACCTTTACACCAAGACTTGCGAGTATAAAAGCTACCGTTGTTGAAACATTTATGGTTTTTAGCCTATCGCCACCAGTTCCCACGATATCAAACATATCGCTTGTGTCTGTGTAAGTTTGTGAGTATTTTAAGATATTTGTTACAAGTGCTGCAACGCTTTGAGCATAAAGGCTTTTTTCGCTTATTAATACCAAGAGTCCAGCGAGCTGCACGATATCATACTCTTTGTCATTTATCGCTTTGCAAATAACAGCATAGTCAGCCCCATCAAGCATTATGCCATTTTGTAGCTTTACCATGTAAGGTGCGAAATTTATCATTTGGTTCTCCCGTTTTTGTTCTTTTTTGTCAATGTTTAGAAAATTTTCTATCATTTTTTTGCCGTATTGCGAAAAGTAGCTTTCAGGATGAAACTGAATGCCAAAAATTTTTCTATTTTTAACACGAAGTGCCATACATACGCCATCTTCGCTTACCGCAAGGCTTTGTAGTTCATCACTAAGCTCATCAACATAAAGCGAGTGATATCTCATAACTTCAACTTTGCTCGGAAGCCCACTAAATAACGGCTCAGCGCACAAAATGTCTATGTTTGATGTTTTTCCATGAAGTGGATGTGAAAGCTGTTTTATCTTGCCGCCATAGCTTAACCCTATGGCTTGATGACCAAGACAAATCCCAAGTATCGGTACTTCAATGTCTGAGCGTAAAATTTCTAAACACACTCCGCTATCTTTTGGGTGCTTTGGCCCTGGGCTTAAAATGATATGAGTTGGCGCAAGGTGGCGGATCTCATCAAGCGTTATCTCATCATTTCTTACGCATAAAATTTGTTCATTTGTTAGCTCTGCAACATACTGTCTTACATTAAATACAAAACTATCGTAGTTATCTATCAAAAGTATCATAAATTTCCTTGCTATTGTCCTTAAATACGCGCATTACGCTTGCTCTTTTGTGGCAAATTTCATCATACTCATTTTCTGGGATACTGTCATAAACTATGCCCGCACCAGCCTGGACAAAAACGCTACTTGTGTTACCTTCTGAAACAAATATCGCAGAGCGGATAAGTATGGCTATAAGTGCATTTTGGTTAAAATTTATAAATCCTATGCCACCACCATACGAACCACGAGAAAAGCTCTCAAGCTCTGAAATGATCTGCATAGCACGAATTTTTGGTGTACCGCTAAGTGTGCCAGCTGGAAATATCGAAGCTAAAACATCAAACGCATCGGCGTTATCACTTTTTTGCCCATAAACTTCACTCACTATATGCATAACGCTTTGATATCTTTGGATATGCATGGCGTTTTTTACCACTACACTTCTTGGTTTTGACACATGAGCTATATCGTTTCTAGCTAGATCGATTAGCATTTTATGCTCTGCTAGCTCTTTTTCATCATTTAAAAGCTCATTTTCAAGCATTACATCAGCATTTGCGTCACTTCCCCTTGGACGAGTTCCAGCTATGGGTGCTACAAAAATTTCTCCATTTTTAAGACTAAAAACAAGTTCTGGCGAACTTCCTACTACATCTCCGTAAGGTGTAGGGAAATGAAACATATATGGACTAGGATTTAATGTACTAAGTTCTTTATAAAAGTCAATGCTATCAAAATTTGTCTCTATTTTTAGCTGTTCTGAAAGTACAACTTGAAAAATATCTCCACTAGCTATATACTCTTTTGCTTTTTTTACAATGGCTTCAAAATGTATCTTTTCTTCACATAAATTCGTCTTTATCTTATAAAAAAACTCTTTTTTTGGCTCATCTGATTCAAAAGCTTGCTCTAAAAATGAAAAATACCTATCCTTATCGCCATAAAATGTGTAAATTTTACTTACTTTATCATAGTGCAAGTAGGCTTTGGCATTTGCATAAAAAAACTTAGGAAAGTCATATTGCTTTTTTTCACTAAAACCTATATTTTCAAAGAAATTTACACCATCGTGTGCAAAAACTCCAAAAAAACCAGCAAAATTAGCCTCTATCTCATTGTTTGTCTTTGCATTTAAAAAATAGACTTTTAGTTGGTTAAAGTCACATTTATTTGCGTCTATATAATCACAGTCTATACCTATTATAACTTGGTCTTTGTCTTCACAAAGATAGCTACTTGGAAATTTTTTATAAATATTTTTATAGTAGAGCAAGGGCTCATTTAAAAGCATAAAATGTCCTAAAATTTAGATTTTCGTATTATAAGAAAAAAAGCTTTTGTTTTTTTAAAATTATCCAGAAATTGATAAATTTAACAAACTTTAAGTTACAAATTTGCTACAATTACGCAAAAAAAGTAAAAAGGCTAAGCGAAAATATGAAAAATTTAATCATAGTGGAGTCTCCAGCAAAAGCAAAGACGATTAAGAATTTTCTTGGTAAAGACTATGAAGTTATCGCCTCAAAAGGACACATTAGAGATCTGCCAAAGTCAAGTTTTGGCATAAAAATAGAAAATGACACATTTATACCAGAGTATCGCGTTAGCACCGATCATTCAGCTATTGTTAAGCAGATAAAAGAGCTTGCGAAAAAAGCTGAGAAGGTATATCTTGCTACCGATGAGGATAGGGAGGGAGAAGCCATAGCCTTTCATATCGCCCACGCCATAGGCAAAGAGCCAACCAGCTTGCCTCGTATAGTTTTTCACGAGATTACAAAAACAGCTATACAAGCAGCTCTTTCAAATCCACGCTCGCTTGATATGGATAGTGTAAATGCTCAACAAGCACGCCGCTTACTTGATCGTATAGTTGGCTATAAGCTTAGCCCACTTTTAAATTTAAAGATACAAAAAGGGCTTTCAGCAGGGCGTGTTCAAAGCGCTGCTCTTAAAATCATAGTTGATAGAGAGCGTGAAATTCGAGAGTTTAAGCCAGTTAGATACTTTAGTATAGATGTTAAGTTTAAAAAGGACTTGGAGGCTGAACTTATTAAATTTGATGATCAAAAGATAGAAAAGCTAACTATACAAAATCCAGACAGAGCAAAGCTTATCGTCGATGTTTTAACACATGAAAATTTTAAGGTCAGCGAGATAGAGAGTAAAGATAGAAAAACAAAGGCATCCGCACCATTTATGACATCAACGCTTCAGCAAAGCGCTAGCAATAGCCTTGGTTTTAGCCCCAAAAAAACGATGATGCTTGCTCAAAGTCTTTATGAGGGTGTGCAAACGCATGATGGCTTTATGGGTGCTATAACATATATGAGAACTGACAGCTTAAATATAGCAAAAGAGGCTATAAAAGCCGCAAGAGATAAGATAAAGGCTGAGTTTGGAGAGAAGTATCTGCCTTCAAAGCCAAATATATATACAACAAAGTCAAAAGGTGCACAAGAGGCGCACGAGGCTATCCGCCCTACAAATTTAAGCTTTACTCCAGAGATTGCAGCTAAATTTTTAGAAAAAGACACATTAAGGCTTTATACGCTTATTTATAATAGATTTCTAGCTTCACAGATGAGCAATAGTGTAAGCCAGACGCAAAATGTATTTATAAAAAGTGAGCACTCTGAGCTAAAAATAAGTGGCAAAAAAGTACTTTTTGATGGATTTTATAAAGTTTATGGTGATGTGGATAAGGATAAAATTTTACCTTTATTAAATATAGGCGATGACATGAAGTTGCAAAATGTGAAAGATAGCGAACATTTTACAGAGCCTCCATCTAGATACTCAGAAGCAGGACTTGTAAAAAAACTAGAAAGTCTTGGCATAGGTCGTCCATCAACTTATGCTCCTACCATCTCCCTTTTAACTTCGCGTGACTATGTAAAAGTTGAGAAAAAACAGCTAATACCAAACGAGATAGCATTTAGCATGATAGGCATGTTAGAAGAGCATTTTAACGATATAGTAGATAGCGACTTTACATCGGATTTAGAGCAAAAGCTAGATGAGATAGCTGAGCAAAAAACAGACTGGCAAGAACTTTTAAGCCATTTTTACACACCTTTTATGGAAAAAATTTCAAATGGAAAAACTGGCATTAAGAGTCTCAAAGTATCTGTGCCTATAGGTGAAAAATGCCCAGAGTGTGGTGGTGAGCTAGTCGAAAGAAGTGGCAAATTTGGTAAATTTATAGCTTGCTCAAATTTTCCAAAATGTAAGTATTCTAGAAATATTACTGATAAAAATATACCTGAAAGTAGTGAAAAAAAGCCAAAAAGAGAGCTAAAGAAAATAGATGTCGCCTGTCCAAAATGTGGTGGCGAAATCGTTGAGAGATTTAGCCGAAGGGGTAAATTTTATGGTTGCCAAAACTATCCAAAATGTGACTTTATAAGCAACTATGAGCCAACATTGCATAAATGTCCAGAATGCGGGGAGATGATGATAAAAAAAGAGCTTAAAAAGGGGACTTTTCACGAGTGTTTAAAGTGTAAATACAAAGAGCAAGTCGCTACGAATTAAAATTTATAGCCTTTTTAGAAAAAGCAAAGTATAATAAAGCAAGAGCAAAAACAAAAGGAAAATTAGTGAAAAATGTTATCGATTTGTCGGCTAAATTTTTGTGTGAAACACTTGGTATTGAGCTTGAGAGTGCAAAAACACTAGGAAATGGGCTTTATGGCTCATCTATACCAGTTTTTAAAGGCAAAGAAGAGTATCATTTTTACCTCTTTTTTAAGCGCGACTCTTTAAAGCTTTTTGCAAATGCTTTTTTTGGCTCAGATGAGCTTGTAGATGCTGATTTAGACGACCTTTGCAAAGAGATAGCAAATCAAATAATAGGTAAAGCAAAAAATATCTTAAACGAACAAGAAGCTGGCGGACTTTATAAGCTTGGAACGCCTGAATTTTTAGGTGAAGTTGCGAAATTTCATATAAAACTTGACGAGAGATATCTTTATAAGATAAAAAATCGTACATTTGCCATAGGATATAAAAAAGCATGAGCGAAGAGATAATCGATATTCTCGATCAGCACGGCTTTTTTAAAAGCTATGATGAGCTTATGGATATTAGTGTGGACTTTATTGCTGAGCTTGGCACTACAACGGTGAGCATAAAAGAGCTTATGAAATTTGAAGCAGGCTCTGTTATAGACCTTGAAAAACCAGCTGGAGAGAGTGTTGAGCTTTTTATAAATAATCGTATCTTTGGCAAAGGTGAGGTTATGGTTTATGAGAAAAACTTAGCCATTCGTATCAATGAAATTTTAGACTCAAAATCTGTTATTCAGTACTTTAAAAAAGAGCTTTTATGAGAATTTTTGTTTTATTTTTTGGGGTTATTTTGCCAGTTTTTGCAGCAAATTTACTAACTTATAATATTTATGAGCGTAGCGATAGAGTTGATATTATGCTTAGTTTTGATGCACCTTATGAGGGAAATATATTTCAAAAGCGCGAGAAAAACACCACTTCACTTATACTAAATTCACTTAGTTTTGAACAGATGGTTTCAAAAGATGTAAATTCTAAAATTTTTGAGCAACTGAGCATTGAACCAAAGCAAAACTCACTTATTTTGGGGTTAAAATCACAAAATCCAATAATCGTAAATGCCTCAAAAACTACTGATGGTTTTGGTCTTAGAATAAGAGTAACGCCTAGAAGCGCTTCAGAGGTTCAAAACTTACCGCAAGCCAGTGTAAGCTTACAAACGGCACCAAATGATACTGGTGCGGTCGTGGATAGTCGTTATTTTATCGTACTTGGGGTGCTTTTTGCGCTTGTAGTTTTTTTATATATGTTTAAGAAATTTATAACCAAGGCTAGAAAAAATAGTCCTACAAAATCATCGCAAAATTCTATGAATTGGTTATTTGATAAAAATACTAGCGACATAAACATAATATATGAAAAGCCACTTGATAAAGATAATAAGCTTATGCTCTTAAGCCATGAAAATCGCAGATATCTTGTTATAGTTGGTAACTCAAATTTACTTTTAGATCGCTTTGGCGAGGATAAAATTCAAAACGAAAGTGACTTTGCTGTCTTTTTTGAAGAGAACAAAAAGAAGCTTGGTGCATTTTTGCAAGATAGACAAAATAGTCTAAATAGCTATAAAGATAAGCTTGATGTTTGAAAATTTGGTTTATTAAATTTATATTTAAACTAAAGGGATATAATTTCGTTATTAATAAATTTTATTATTAGGAGAAAATATGTTAGTAACAAAAAAAGCACCAGACTTTACAGCGGCAGCCGTTCTAGGCGATAACCAAATCGTAAATGATTTCAATCTTTACAAAAATATAGGCAAAAAAGGCGCAGTAGTATTTTTCTATCCGATGGATTTTACTTTCGTTTGCCCAAGTGAGATTATAGCATTTGATAAGAGATATCAAGAGTTTAAAGACCGTGGTATCGAAGTTATCGCGGTTTCAACTGATAATCAGTTCTCACACTTTGCTTGGAAAGAAACTCCAGTAAATAAAGGTGGTATCGGTAGAGTTCAGTTCCCAATCGTAGCTGACACTAACCACGCTATATCACGCGGTTTTGATGTGCATATCGAAGAGGCTGGCGTTTCACTTCGTGGATCATTTTTGATAGACAAAGATGGAACAGTTCGCCATGCGGTTATAAATGACCTGCCACTTGGTAGAAATGTTGATGAGATGATAAGAATGGTAGATACTATGCTTTTTACAAATGAGCACGGAGAGGTTTGCCCAGCTGGATGGAATAAGGGCGATGCTGGTATGAAGCCAAACACAGCTGGAGTAGCTGATTACCTATCACACAACGCTGATAAACTTTAATAACACTTTTTAGGGGCAAAATGCCCCTAAATTTAAATTTTTTCTCTCAAATTTACACACTGCTAAATTTACTATGTTATAATCTAGGAAAAATTCTGGAGTTTTTACATGATTTTAAAAATGCCTAATGAGTTTTATGCTGAAATTTTGAAGTTACAAGATGAATTTATCACTTGTGGTATTGAATTTTGCAAGCGTGCAAACCTAAATACACCTTTGCAAAATTTAAAAGATACGCTTTTAAAGATATTCTCAGTTTTTTATGGCAAAGAGGTAAATATGTGCATAGTTTTTGACGAATTTGAGAACCTTTTGCCAAATTCTAGTATAAGAAAAAATCTTTTAAGCGAGATATTTTTAGGGCTTATTATAAATTTTAATAAAAACAATAAAAACGCTCAGTGGCTAATCTCATTAACAGAAGCCATCGATCAGATACAATACAAGCTTGATAAAAAAGAAAACTGCGACGCTTTGCCTGGCGAAAATTTAGTGAAAAATCATGCAGAAAAAACATTTCAAAGCTATAAACAGGCATTTTTAGCTATAAAAAATGATAGTGCGGAGCTTGAGTTTTTAAACCTTTATGATGGCGTAAATGTAAGAAATAATGCAGAAATTTTAGAGATAAACGATGAGTTTGTTGTCTTTAAGGTAGATGTGGTACAAATTTTAGCTATGAAGCAAGAGGGTAACGCGTTTATTATAAAAAATGACTATCTTTTAGGTCATATAAGAGCTGACATTGTAAGTTTTAATGTCTTAAAACAGACCGTAACTCTGAAAAATTTTACCCAAATAGCTACCATGAACGCAAGTCTTAGAAAAAGCCAGCGCGTTCATCCACGAAAATTTACCCCAGCCACTTTAAAAAGTGCAAGTGCTGAAGTTTCTGGAAGCCTTTATGATATTTCAAATGGCGGCATAAGTGTGATTAGCAAAGATAGTGTAAGTTTTGAAAAAGATGAAAAGATAGTGGCAGAATTTGAGTTAGTGCCATTTGAAGGCGGGCTTGGTTTTGGGATATGCCTTGATGTAGTGCTGGTTACAGACCTAGTTTGTAATGGCAGTATCCGCTACTGTTTAAAGGCTATAGATGATGAAAACAGCAGTCTTATCGAAAGCTTTACAAATGCAAGAGTCCAAGAGACATTAAACGAACTTAAAAATCAAGCAAAACTTTATAGATGAGAAAAGATGAAAAGCATACAAGAGAATTTAAAGCTATTTTATATGGGACTAAAAGGCGGTGAGCCATTTTTTTATAAAAATAAGGACTTAACAACTCATGCTGCTATCATTGGCATGACAGGTAGTGGTAAAACGGGTCTTGGTATCACGCTACTTGAAGAGGCTTGTATAGATAACATCCCAAGTATTATCATCGATCCAAAAGGAGACATGACAAACTTGGCTTTGGCGTTTGCTGATATGAGTGCTGATGATTTTTTACCATACATAGATGAAAATGAAGCGGCAAATAAAGGGCTAAGCCAGCAGCAGATGGCTCAAAGCGAGAGTGAAACTTGGCGAAATGGGATAGAAGCAACTTTTCAAAATTTAGAGCGTGTAAAAACTTATAAAGACAGCGCAAATTTTACCATCTATACACCAAAAAGTAGTGCTGGAGTAGGTGTTGCGCTACTTAGTGACTTTATGTGCCCCAACATAAAAGATGATGAAAGTTTTAGTAACTACATAAACTCACTTGCGGCTTCTGTGCTTTCGCTTGTTGGCATAAATGATGAGGATATGAACTCAAAAGAGCAGCTTTTAGTCGCTACGATATTTGATACAAAATTTAAAGAAGGTAGAGATGTTAGTATCGCTGAACTAATTGGTTTTATAGCCACGCCTCCATTTAGCAAGATAGGCGTATTTGATGTTGAGCAGTTTTATCCATCAAGTGAGCGTATGAAGCTAGCCATAAAGATAAACACACTCGTTGCAAGCCCTAGTTTTAAGGGATGGAGTGAAGGTGTTAGGCTAGAAATTTCAAAAATGCTATTTGATGAAAATGGCAAAGCAAAGTGCAATATATTTACGATTTCGCATTTAAATGATACTGAAAGGATGTTTTTTGTAACTCTTTTGCTAAATGAGATTATCGCTTGGATGAGAACAACTGAAGGTACTAGTTCGCTTAGAGCGATACTTTATATGGATGAAATTTTTGGATTTTTCCCACCAAATGGCAATCCACCGAGCAAAACACCTATGCTTACGCTTTTAAAGCAGGCTCGTGCTTTTGGTATAGGCTGTATTTTAAGTACGCAAAATCCAGTAGATCTTGACTATAAGGGACTTAGCAATATCGGTACTTGGTTTATTGGTAGGCTTCAAACTGCGCAAGATAAGGCAAGGGTGATTGATGGGCTTACTGGAATTTCAGGTTCTGCGTTAGATAAGTCAGAGATAGAAACAACTATATCAAACCTTGCAAAACGCCACTTTTTGGTAAAAAATATCAACGATGATGGTTTGAGTGTTATCTCAACTCGCTGGGCATTAAGTTATCTAAAAGGACCGCTTTCAAGAGAGCAAATTTCAAATTTAATGAGCGAGCAAAAAGGCGAGTTTTCAAATAAAAAGGTCTCTAAAAAGATAGCTAGCTCAACTGTTGCACCGATCATCTCAGATGAGATAGAGCAGGTTTTTGCTTCTAACAAAGACTCTTTGGCACCAAATTTATTTGCTAGCGTAAAAGTACGCTATTATGATAGCAAAAAGGGCATAGATACCACAAAAGAGCTTAGCTACCTTTATGCTCTTGAAGAGACTCAAAAAGATGTAGACTGGATGCAAGCTAGTGAAAATTTTAAATTTAACACTCAAGATAAACCAGATAATGCAAGTTATGAAACTTTGCCAAGTTTTATCCAAAGTGCTAAAAATTTAAAGAGTTTTGAAAAAGATTTTAAAGATTTTATATTTAGAAATGATCGCTTAGAGCTTCTTAGCGCAATGGATATAAATTCTCTTGCCGATGAAAGCAAAGAGCAGTTTTATGTGCGTTTAGCAGATAGATGTAATGAAATTTTAGAGCAAAAAAGTGCAGAGCTTACACAAAAATTTGAAAAAGAGAGAGCAAAGCTTGAAGAAAAACTAAATAAAGCGGCGATAAAGTTACAAAAAGAGCAGCAAGATATGACCGCTAGCGGACTTGATGCGATCATAAGTGTTGGTGCCAGCTTGCTTGGGGCATTTTTGGGTGGTAGCAGGGGTGTAACAAAAACAAGCGTTGGCAAGATAGCAACAGGTGTTAAAAGTGCCAGCAGAGTACTAAAAAACCGCACCGATGTTAAACATAGCGAGCAAAGTGTAGAGGATATAAATGCCCAAATAGAGCAGCTAACACAAAATTTTGAGATACAAGCCCAAGAGCTAAAAGATACATACGATGTAAAAAATATCAAGCTTGAGAGCCTAATATTGCCACCAAAAAAGAGCGATATATATGATGAAAAAGTTGTTTTGCTGTGGAAATAGATATTTTATAAAATTATCAGGAAAATTTAAATATTATGCCAACTTTTAAATTTAAAGGCTTAAAATGAACGAAAACTTAATAGCATATCTCATCGCCTACATTCTTGGAGGCATACCTTTTGGGCTTATATTTGGTAAAATTTTTGCAAATGTTAATATTACTGAAGCTGGAAGTGGTAGCATAGGCGCGACAAATGTTCTTCGTGTTTTAAAAGAAAAAGAGCCAAAAAAGGCGAAAAAGATAGCCATTTTAACCGTTGTATGTGATGTTTTAAAGGGAATTTTACCGCTTTTTGTAGCAAAAGCCATAGGACTTAGTGAGCAGACGCTTTGGGCTATGGCAGTTTTGTCGGTAATAGGACACTGCTTTTCTCCGTTTTTAAAATTTGAGGGTGGAAAAGGTGTTGCGACTGGTGCTGGTGTGCTTGGGTTTTTCTTACCATTTGAGTTGATCATAGCCCTTGTCGTGTGGTTTGTGGTTGGAAAAGTGTTAAAAATAAGCTCCCTTGCTTCGCTTGCTGCACTTCTTGCGATAGTTTTATCCAGCTTTGTTGTAACTTCACAAACCGCCATCCATTCGCATGCACCAATACTAATCATCGCCTATATCGTCTTTTATAAGCACATACCAAACATTAGGCGACTACTTAGCGGTCAGGAAACAAAGGTTATATGACTACAACTTTGATAAAAGACTATGAGTTTAGCACGATCATTGGTATGCTAGACTTTGAGCGCAAAATACCGCAAAAAGTGCGTTTAAATTCTAGTTTTACAAGTGATGGGTTTATTGATTATGCAGAGATGATAGATTTTATACAAAGTTTTTACAATGAGCAAAAATTTCTAAGCGTTGAAGAGTCTGTTGAAAAAACTGCAGGGGCTTTGAAGCAAAAATTTACAAATTTGCGCTCTATAAATCTAGAAATTTTAAAAATTGAGATAGTCAAAAATGCCCTAGTTGGTGCAAAAATAGAGCTTGTTTATTAAAAATTTATTAAAGTATCTTGAAATATTGCTTAATTTCTGATATAATCCGCATAAAATTTTAACACAAGGAATCATAATGAGAATTCTCATAGTAGAAGATGAAGTAACTCTAAATAAAACTATAGCTGAAGGTCTTCAAGAATTTGGCTACCAGACTGATAGCTCTGAAAATTTTAAAGATGCTGAGTATTTTATAGGCATTAGAAACTACGACCTAGTTTTGACTGACTGGATGCTTCCAGATGGTGATGGCGTTGATCTTATTAATGTTATAAAACACAAGAGTCCACGCACTTCAGTTGTGGTTTTATCGGCAAAAGATGATAAAGATAGCGAAATAAAGGCACTTAGGGCGGGCGCTGATGATTATATCAGAAAGCCATTTGACTTTGATGTTTTGGTTGCTCGTATAGAGGCTAGACTTCGCTTTGGTGGAACAAATATCATTAAGATAGACGATCTTACGATAAATCCAGATGAAGAAAAGATAACATATCTTGGCAAAGAGATAGAGCTAAAAGGTAAGCCATTTGAGGTCTTAACTCACCTTGCTCGCCACTCAGATCAGATAGTAAGCAAAGAGCAGTTACTTGATGCTATCTGGGAAGAGCCAGAGCTAGTAACTCCAAATGTTATCGAAGTTGCGATTAACCAAATTCGCCAAAAAATGGATAAGCCACTCAATATCTCGACTATCGAAACAGTTCGCCGCCGTGGATATAGATTTTGCTTTCCCAAAAAAGCTTAAGAACTAGATTTATACTGCAATTAGCATCAGCTTCAATGATGCTAATTGTCATCATTTCTTTTATCCTTTACTATTACATTAGAGTTACGGTTTATGAAGTAGTAGTGCAAACCTTGGCATATGAAGCACGCTCATATGCTGCAAAACCAGAGCTTTTTAACCCAAGCGGACAGAAAAATTTTACCATAACACTACCTGATAGACTTGCCACAAATGTACAGATAATAAACGAAAAAATACCCAAAAAAAAGCCATATTACATACACTACACGCAAAATAAGCAAGACTTTTTATCGCTTTATTATCCGCTAGATAGTAGTTCTTATATTAGACTTACCAAAAATACCACAATGCAAAGCGATACGATGAATCAAATTTTCATCGACATTATAATCGTAAACGCCACTTCAATCATGCTCGTGCTTTTTTATGCGCTATTTCTTTCAAGAATGCTTTTAGTTCCTATCAAAAAGCTTAGTTTAATGCTTGGTGATTTGAATGAAAAATTTTTAAAAGAGATAGATGCTCAAAGTTTGCCAAATGAATTTCAAGGACTTGGTGCAAGCATTAACCAGCTTATACGGCGCATTCAAACATTTGTGACTTACCAAAAGGAGCTTTTTGTAGGCACTGCACATGAGCTTAAGACACCTCTTGCAGTAATGAAGACTAAAAATGAAGTTACACTTTTAAAACCAAGAGAAAACGAAAAATATATCGAGGTTTTGCGCACAAATAACGAAGCCATCGATGGTATGAATAAAATGATAGGCTCTATCCTTGAGATAGGCAGGCAAGAGGGTGCGCAGTTTGAGGAGCCAGTTAGTACTGATGTTATCGGCTTTTTAAGAAAATTAGGAAATAACTTTAAAATTTTAGCTCATCAAGATGGAAAAAAGGTTGAGTTAGATTTAAAACCAGAAATTTTTAATCTCAATATTCAGCAAACCTTACTAACTCATGTTGTTCAAAATTTTGCACAAAATGCGATAAAATTCTCCCCAGAAGGTAAAACCGTGACGATAGCTTCAAAAGTTGAAGGGTCAAATTTTATCATAGAGGTGCTTGATGAGGGTGTCGGGATAGATGAGGATAAAGATTTATTTGCTCCGTTTAAACGCTATGGGAACAAGGGCGGAAGTGGGCTTGGCTTGTTTTTGGCAAAGGGCGCAGCACAAGCACTTGGCGGTGATGTAAGTATAAAAAACCGAGCCGATACACAGGGCGCCGTGGCTACATTTACCCTGCCTATTAGAACAAAATTTAAAAATAAAAAGTAAAAAAATGGCAAAAAGAACAGCAGTAATCGACCTTGGCTCAAATTCAATGCGTATGGCTATTTATGAGCGCACATCGCGTTGGGGCTTTTTTATACTGAGTGAGTACAAAATGAAAGTGCGACTTGGTGAAGGTGGCTATGGAAATGGTGGAGAAATTTCGGAGCAGTCTATGCAAAAGGCATTTGCAGCATTTAGTGAGTTTAAAAGCATTGCAAAAAGCTATAAATGTATGAAAATTTTTTGTGTTGGAACGAGTGCTTTAAGAGATGCTCCAAATTCAAACGAGCTTATAGCTATGGTGCGAAACAAACTTGGTATAAGTATCAAAGTTATAAACGGACAAGATGAAGCTACTTATGGCGCGATAGCTGCAAATAGGCTTTTGCCCGCACTTAATGACGCTATCACGCTTGATATTGGTGGTGGCTCAAGTGAGCTAGCCTTTATAAAAGACTCAAAGATCGTTGGTGCTGTTTCGCTAGATATAGGTACCGTTAGGCTAAAAGAGCTCTTTTCTGACAAAAAAGATAAGGCGAGTTTGGATGAGTTTTTATCTAAGATAATTTCAAAAATACCTGCAAATTTTAGGTGCGAAAACATCATCGCTATTGGTGGCAGTTTGCGTGCACTTTCGACGGCAATAATGTCAAAAATTTCCTACCCTATATCAACTATTCATGGCTTTAGATATGAGTTAAAAGAGCATGAAAATTTTATCACCTCTCTTATTGCGGCAAATAACGATGAGCTTGAGGGTTTTGCGATAAAAAAGGATAGATTTGATACGATAAGAGAGGGCGCTACGATATTTTTAAACATAGCAAAGGCTCTTGGCTGTAAAAATATATATACAAGTGGCGTTGGAGTGCGCGAGGGTGTATTTTTGGCAGATTTTTTACGAAAAAGTGGCAAAGGTGAACTTTGCGAGCGTGTAGGAAAATTCCCAGAAGGCTTAAATGTCAGCATAAAAAGTTTGCAAGATCGTTTCGCAATAACTGATAATAAGAGTGTTTGCAAATATGCAAGAGGCATCTATGATGCTTTAGCTGAACTTCATGGCTTTGAGGGCGCTTATCTTAATGAGCTTGTGAGTGCGGCTAGAATTTACAATATCGGCGCTGACATCGGCTTTTACTCAGACCACATAAATTCAGCATATCTTGTTTTAAATGCCCTAAATTTTGGCTTTACACACGAGCAAAAGGCACTTATAGCAAGTATCATCGCTACAAATGGCAAGAAAAATGTGTATGAATATGACAAGTATAAAACTTTGTTGCCAAAGCAAGATACTGTGCGCTGGTTGAGTTTTATGCTTTCGCTGGCTAGGATGTTAAATTTAAACTGCGCTGATTTAAAGCTTGAGTTTAGCTTTAATAACAACACACTTTTTATAAATGGCGCAAAGTGTTTACAGATGGCAAAAGAGGAGATAAAAAAGCTTGCTAAGCCAGAAATTTTTGCCATTAGTTTTAACTAATCTTAAAATCTTAGAAACTCAAAAGGAGGCGCTATGATAGTTAGTAAAACCTATGAAATTCCATCATGTGATGATGTTGAGCTTGGTATAAAGCGTAGATCGCTTCTTGATTTTAAGCTAAGTTATGAAGATGGTAAAGAGATAGAGGCTATCATCTTTATAGTACCAGGGCTTGGCGATGATGCTGATGCTAACTATAGAGAGCATTTAGCAGAGTTTGTAGCTAGCGAGTTTAATGTCGCGGTCGCTAGTGTAAATTATCACTGTATAGGCAACAGACCGCAAACTGGTTCTACATTTTTTATGGATGAGTTTGATAGGAAAATATTATCCCAAGAGTGTCAAAAGATAGGCGTTGGGCTAACTGGTGATATGAGTGCTCTTGAAAATTTTGACAAGATGTATCAGTTTTTAACCAATCTTGATAGCCACATAACCCAGTGCAAACAAAATGGCTCTTTGTCTCATGAGTTTATAATGCATCTACCCCTAACGCTTGCTCCGACAAAAAATGAGTATCAAAACTATGGCATTATGCAAGCTCAAGATCTTATAAATGCCTTACTTTACATTAAGTCAAGTGCCCTATTTAAGACAAAGGGAGAGGCTAAAAATTTACCTTGCGTGATGGTGGGTAGCTCACATGGAGGCTATTTGGTAAATATGGCAGCAAAGGTTGCGCCTTGGCAGATAGATGGCGTTATAGACAACAGCAGTTATGCCATTATCCCTTGGCGCATGATAGGCTTTGGCAAAGAGATTGACTATACGAAATACTGCTGTTTTTGCGCAAAAGAATTTTTTGAGAATATTTTTATTTACGGCTCTGATAAGACAATGTGGACACTTGATAAAAGCTCTTCAAATTTCTTTTCTCAAGCTCATGAAGACATACGAAATGTCTTAAATTTACAACATCTAAAAGAGCAAAGCAAGCAGCATAAGCCCATATATGTTGGCTATCATTGCGGTGTTAGCGACTTTATAGCACCACCACAAGATAAGATAAATCTTTACGATGAGCTTAAAAATTTAGGCTTTGATGCGACCTTACATCTTATAAAAGATCAAAGTGAAGTTGATGGAAGATTTATTAAAAATTTAACTCATGGCATGGGCATGTCATATAAAGAACTTATCAAAAAAGAGCTTGCGTTAATGTTAGAAAAAATTTCAAAACAAAAACAAACACGGGCAAAAAAGAGCAGTATCAGCTATATAAGTGACAATCTTATATATAAATTTACGCAAAAAAATGACAAAATAAAGCTACAAATTTCAAAAATTTCAATTTAGTTTTGTAAAAAAGTGAAATTTTGACTAGTTTTTGATAAAGGATTTTAAAATAAAATCCATTTTTATACTTAAAAATTTATAAAAATTTTTCTAAAAGCCATTTTTTGGTTAATTTTTTTACAAGAAAAATGTATTGAAAATTTTTTGTATTTTTTAAAAAAAATTTAGTTGATATTTGCTTATCAAAATATCGTAAAATCAATGTAAAAACGGTTATATTTTCACTTATAAAGCGCTTAATTTTAAGCTATTTATAATATGCAATTAAGGCATATTTAAGACAACTTTAATATAAAAAACTTATTTTTTCTTAAGTTAAGTAGTTAAGCAAGTTTTTGATAAATTTCTCAGCATAGAAATCCCGCCTAGTCTAAAATCCCAATTTTAGCGACTAGATGAGATGGCTATGATCTTTTAAGGAAAGAGTAATGAGTGAGCATGAAAGAATTTTAAACGCTAGAGCTATCTATTACTTGCTGTTTTCACAGCTTTTTGTTTTTACGCAAAAATCAGATAGATATGACGGTGTTTTAGACTTATTAAATACTATAAAAGTTTCCCCTCTTAATAGCGAATGTGAAGAAGCTATAGAGAGATTAATCCCAAAATTCCAAAAACAAAACTTACAAAATATATCTCAAGAATACGACGACATTTTTCACTCGCCACCATCTCCTGTAAGTAACACTTTTTCACACTATGATGAAGGTTATGAGACTGGAAGTGCTTGTGTAAAGGTAAGAAATTTGATAGCAAAAACAGATATCAGAAAAAATGAAGAAATTTTTAAAGAAAATGAGGATAATGTTGGTTTTTGCCTTTTGCTAATGCATGAGTTTATAAAAAATGAGCTTAAACAAAATGAGCAAAATAGTGAAAATCAAACCTATGCAGGCGATCTTTTTAAAGAGATTATAAATCCTTATATAGATGAATTTATCGAGGCTACAAGTGCGCATCAGAGTGCTGATGTTTACGCTGATGCTTGTGTGCTGCTGGAAAATTTCGTTGAATTTGAGCGAGTTTTTTATGCTACACCAAAGCCTATTTTGGAGAAAAAGATAAAATCAACTGGCGGTATTTCACGGTCTGAAACTCTTGTTAGAGAGATAAATCGTAGAGCCAGAGCTAAAGAAAGAGAATTAAAATTTGAAGAATAAAACTATGGAAAGGAAAAGTATGCAAAAACAAGATAGACGCGAGTTTTTGAAAAAACTCATGGCGGGAGCCGGAGGCGTTGGTGCTGTTGCAATGGGTGTAAAAGCACTTGATGTCAAGGAAGACGGTGAAAAAAAGCAAGTTTTATACACAAGAAGTAAGACTTGGGAATTTTACTATAAGCAAGCAAAATAATTAAAAAAACATGAAAGGAAAAAGCATGAGAGATAGTTCATCGCCACAAGTTGGCAGACGCTCTTTTCTTAAGATGGCAAGCTTGGGTGCAGCTGTCGGTGCGACCGCAGCTTTTGCTTCAAGCCCAGCTGTTAGAAAAGCAGGCGAGCATGAGATAGGCGACCCATATAAGGGCTCAAAGATTGTGAAAACAATATGTACAGTATGTTCTGTTGGGTGCGGGGTTAAGGCTGAAGTTCAAAATGGAGTATGGGTGCGCCAAGAGGTTGCACAAGATCACCCAGTAAGTGCTGGTGGACACTGCTGTAAGGGAAGCGATGTCATCGATATGGTGCGCTCACACTGCCGTGTGAAGTATCCGATGAAGAAAGTCGCTGGTAAATGGAAGCGCATAAGCTTTGAGCAAGCACTTGATGAGATCGGTGCTCAAATGAAAGCATATCGCGAGAAAAACCCTGAGCAAGTTATGTTCTTGGGTTCAGCAAAAGCGAGCAATGAGCAGAGCTACTATATAAGTAAATTCTCTGCAATGTTTGGGACAAATAACCTAGATCACCAAGCTAGAATTTGACATAGCGCAACAGTCGCCGGTGTGGCGAATACATGGGGTTATGGCGCGATGACAAACCACCTTGGAGATATTCAAAAGGCGAAGTCTATATTTATTATCGGTGCAAACCCAGCGGTTAATCACCCAGTTGGTTTTAGACACTTTTTAAAAGCGAAAGAAAATGGCTCAAAGCTAATCGTAGTAGATCCAAGATATACAAGAACGGCAGCTAAGGCTGATTATTTCGCACAAATTCGACCAGGAACAGATATACCATTTATGTATGGTATGATAAATTTGATACTTCAAAATGGCTGGGAAGATAAGAAATTTATAGATGATAGAACCTATGGTATCGATAAAATTCGTGAAGAAGCGGCAAAATGGACACCAGAAGTTGTTGAGGATGTTACTGGCGTACCAGCTGCAACACTAAAAGAGATAACAGAAGTTTATGCGAAAAACCGCCCTGGTTCAGTTGTTTGGGCGATGGGTCTTACTCAGCACACTATAGGTAGCTCAAATACTCGTATAGCTCCGATCTTACAGCTTGTACTTGGAAATATGGGCGTTGAAGGTGGTGGCACTAACATCCTTCGTGGTCACGATAATGTTCAAGGTGCAAGCGATATGGCAAATGCTCCAGATAGCTTACCAGGATATTATGCCAAAAATGAAGGCAGCTGGAAGTACTTTGCTAAGATGTGGGGTGTTGAATATGAGTGGTTGCAGAAAAATTTCGTAAAACCTGAGTGGATGTTTAAGCCTGGATTTACACTGGCTCGCTGGTGGGCTGGTCCGCTAAATGGTAAAAATGGTAACGATCCTATAGAAAATGCAGGTGATGCACTAAAGGCACTTATAGTTATTGGTAACGGCATTACTTCAGTCGCTCAGCAAGCAAAAATTCAAGAGGGTCTAGATGCACTTGAGTTATTGGTGCTAGTTGATCCATTTGTAAATGACGCTGGCGTTATCACAAATAAAAAAGATAATATCTACTTACTGCCAGCTGCTACACAGTTTGAAACAAGTGGTACAGTCGTTGCGACAAACCGCTCAGGTCAGTGGAGAAGCCAAGTTGTTCAGCCACTTTATGAGAGTAAACCAGATCATGAAGTGTTGTTTGAGCTTGCAAAACGCATAGGCTTTTATGATGAACTTACTCGCACTATCCGCGATAGTGAAGGTAAGATAAATTGGCCTGAAGCTGCAACAGCAGAGATAGCTCGCATAGTAAAATCAATAGGCTATACAGGCTGGACACCAGAAAGACTAAAACGCCATCAAGAAAACTGGGATAAATTTGACGAGCTTACACTTATGGGTAAGCCAGGTACGCCGGTTGAAGGCGAGTACTACGGACTTCCATGGCCATGCTGGACAGAAAAACATCCAGGCAGTCCAGTGCTATATAATGTCAATGTGCCAGTTATGAAAGGTGGTATGGGCTTTAGAAATCGCTTTGGGCTTGAGCATGAGGGCGTTAGTCAGCTAGCTGCTGAGGGTTCTGCGCCAGTTGGTGGAGCACAAAGTGGTGGCTATCCACAAATCACAAAAGAAAATATAGAAGAAGTTCTTGGTATAACTTTAACAGATGAAGAGAGAGAAAAGATTGGAGCTTCATGGGCTACTGATGGTAGCGGTATAATAGCTGAAAAATGTATGGAAGCTGGCATAGCACCTTATGGTAACGCAAGAGCTAGAGCCATAGTTTGGACTTTTGCAGATCAGATCCCACTTCACCGTGAGCCTATCCACTCACCTCGCACTGATCTAGCTAAAAAATACCCAAGCTTTAAAGATAAGCCAAACCACTACAGAGTATTTACAAAGTATGAGAGCTTACAGCAAAGTGCTGATTTTGCAAAAGACTTCCCTGTTAACCTAGTAACAGGACGACTTGTAAATTTAAGTGGTGCTGGTATGGAAACAAGAGCTAGTAAGTATCTTACACGCCTTACACCTGAGATGTTTGCAGATATCCATCCAGATATGGCAAAAAGCTACGGTATAAATGATGGTGATATGGTTTGGATACACTCACCTGAGGGTACAAAGATCAAGGTTAAAGCGCGTCTTGTAGCCTCTGTAAAATCTGACTCGATATTCTTGCCATTCCACTGGGCTGGATATATGCAAGGTGTTGATATGACTGGAAATTTCCCTGACGGAACTAAGCCTTATAGTGTAGGCGAAAGTGCAAATACCGTAACAAATTACGGCTATGACATTGTCACGCAAATTCCAGAGACAAAAGGCGGTTTGTGCCGTCTAGAAAAAGCGTAAGGGGTGAGAGATGAGTGAAAAAATTTCAAGATTAAAATTTTACTGCGACGATGATAGATGTATAGACTGTAACGGTTGTGCGGTGGCTTGTGATGAGGCTCATGAGCTACCTATCGGTGTGCGTAGACGCCGAGTTATCACACTAAATGAGGGTATTGTCGGTAAAGAAATTTCTACTTCGATCGCTTGTATGCACTGTGAAGATGCACCTTGTGCTTTAGTTTGCCCTGTTGATTGTTTTCATATCAGAGCTGATGGCGTTGTACTTCATGATAAAGATGTATGTATTGGCTGTGGATACTGCTTGTATGCATGTCCATTTGGCGCACCACAGTTCCCAAGAGAGGGTGTGTTTGGTGTTAAAGGCGCGATGGATAAATGTACAATGTGTGCGGGTGGCGTAAATGTAGCGACTAACTCAGAACATGAATTTGAAGAGTATGGTCAAAACCGTATAGCAGAGGGAAAAGTGCCTGTTTGTGCAGCAATGTGCTCGACTAAAGCTTTGCTTGTGGGAGAATCTGATATAATAGAGCAGATTTATCTTGATCGGGTCAGCGCAAGAGGATATGGTATCAAAAATATCAAAGAATCTCCGACATGGAAAATCGCATATTACACAAAGGATAGAGTATGAGAGTAGTATTTGCTTTTATCGCATCGATAATGAGTGCGTTTGCTCTAAATTTACCTGATGGAACAAATCAATACGACAGTAATGTTTGGGCGGCAGGAAGGGTTGAAAATATCACAGGCTATGAAGATGGCATGGGTAAAATTTTCACCTTTATCCAAGGCAATGACTATTTCGCTTACGGCGTTGTAGCTATCATCATTGCTGTTATTGTTGCATTTGCACTTCACTTTTTGATCGTCGGACCAAAGCACTTTAGTCACGATGGCAAAAAAATATATGCATTTGATATAGTTGAGCGTGTCTCTCATGGTATTGCAGCCATTTCATGGGTTATCCTTGTTCCAACAGGTATTATCATGATGTGGGGCTCTGCATTTGGCGGCGGTGCATTTGTTAAATTTATGAAAGATCTTCACGGACTTTCAACGATTGCATTTGCGATTTCAGTTGTACCAATGATTTGCTACTGGACAGTTAGAATGCTTCCAGTTGTTTATGATATTCGCTGGATGTTTATCGTAGGTGGATATTTGTCAAAGAAAAAGCGTGCTATCCCAGCTGGTAAATTTAACGCTGGACAAAAAGCATGGTTTTGGGTAGCGATACCTGGTGGACTTGTAATGATAGCAACTGGCGCGGCAATGTATTTCCTTGACTTCCAAGCAGTTCCAGTAGCTACTTGGCTTGGAATTTCACAGATTGAAGTTCTAAGATGGAGCGCGGTTATACATAATATTTTAGGTATCGTATGTGCGGTATTCTTCCTAGTTCATATCTATATGGCAGCTATAGCTATTCATGGTGCTATTTGGTCAATGGTTCATGGATACAAGGAAGAGGAAGAGGTTTATGTACTTCACCACTACTGGTATCAAGAACTTGTTTCTAAAAACAAAATTCCAGTTTCAGAATACGAAAAAGTATATCCGAAACTAAAATAATCCCAAAGACCCCATTTGGGGTCTTTTTAAAAGATGAGAAATGCACCCTATTTTTACTACAAAGATAACAAAATTTAGAGCCGATGAGAGTTTTGAGACCGATGATATTTTAGTCCGCGAGATCAAATTAGACATAAGAATAAATGGCGTTAAGGTTGGCGCTATGATGGCTACTCCTACCGATCTTGAAGCTCTTGGTATCGGTTATCTTTTAAGTGAAAATATCCTTGAAAGCTACTCTGATGTAACAAGTTTGAAATTTGATGAAAGTGAACTTGTTTTAGATGTAGTAGCAAAGGTTGATGAGACAAATCTTAAAAACCTAAACACTGAAGCAGTCATAATAAGTGGCTGTGGCAGAAGTGTAACTGCAAATGTAAATCCTGCAAATATTCAGGCTAAAATGATAAAACAAGGTGTTAGCTTTGCTAGAAATGAAATTTCAAAGCAAATGAGTGAGTTTTATACACAGTGTGAGCTTTATGAAAAAACGGGTTGTGTACATACTGCAAAGCTTAAGATAGGCGATAAATTTTATATAGGTGAAGATATCGCTCAGCACAATACCATAGATAAAGCTATTGGCAAGGCGGCGATGGACGGAGCAAATTTAAGTGACGGGCTTTTGATGGTAAGTGGTAGGCTTAGTTCTGAGATGGTTGTAAAAGCTGTTGTAAATGGACTGCCTGTGCTTGTATCACGCACAGCACCAACAAGTCTCGGGGTACTGATAGCTAGGAAATTTAATCTAACCCTTTGTGGTTTTGCACGGGGCGAAAATTTAAATGTTTATAGCGGTACGGAGCGTGTTCATGCGTGAAAAGATTATCCAAATGATAGAAAGGCTAAAAAACGATAAAGGTAGGCTTGATTGCGGAGTGGCATTTAAGATTGCTGCAAAGCTTGGATGTGATGTAGGGCAGGTTGGCGAAACTGCCACTCAAATTGGCGTAAAGATAGATGCCTGTGAGTTAGGTCAGTTTGGCAAGCTTCCTGTTGGGCTTGGTAGTGTGCTAACTTATAAAGATATAAAAGGTAAACTTGATGAGCGTGGTCGCATACTTTGCTCAGATGCAAGAGATGCGGCAAAGGGTGTGGGACTAGGCAAAATTCGTGGTACTTTAAGAGATTATAATATCGATGTAAAATACTGCCAGCTTGGCTGCTTTAAAGAAAAAAAAGGTAAAAAAATGATTGTAAAAACTAAAACTTGGATAGAAAATTCAGAAGGCGAACTGCTTTTTGGTAAAGGAAAGACCGAAGTTCTTGAAGTCATAGCAGAGGCTGGAAGTATCGTAAAAGCGGCTGAAATTTTAGGAATGAACTATAAAAAATGTTGGAATCACCTGCAAATTTTAGCTAAAAATTTAGACGAAGAGCTTGTAAATACAAAACAAGGTGGTGGAGAAAACGCAGGAACTACACTAAATCCAAGGGCTTACGAACTTATAAATGCCTATAAACAGCTTCAGCGTGATATAGAAGATTTTGCCAATCAAAGATTTAAAGAGCTATTTTTATCTGATGTAAAAGATCGCATAACTGGCAAATAAAAATTAGTTTTTTGCCTTTTTCAAGAACTTAAATTCTATATTTTTTAGTCAAAAATTTATTGATTTTTATGTGAAAACTATATGCATAAATTTCATATTTTATATGCTTAAAATGCAGAATTTTAAATGGTAACAACACATTTTTATTTTGCAAAATTTTATGAAATTCTTATGTAAAATTTTTAAAAATTTTGTATTATAAATAAACTTTAAAAGGAGAAAAAATGTTTATCAAATTAAATGACCGTGTTTATCTAAACACAGACCGTATTACAAGAGTAAAGATTGATAATGTCCAAGATGGCATTCGTATTCGCTTTTATGAGGGTGTTGCACAGGTTGCAAAGAGTGGTCGCTTTGAGAGCTTTGAAGCTGCTCAAAAGTGGCTAGAGCAAAATTTCGCTGGCAAATAATATCCGAAAATGGGCGCAAATGGCGTCCATTTCAAAAAACAAACTTAAATTAATAAAAAATATTATAAAATATTGCAAATTTTTCCGAGGAGAATAATATGTTTGGTGGCGGTAAAAAACTTTATGAGGCACAGGCAAAAATCGAAGCTTTAAGCCTAGAAAACGAGAGTTTAAAAAACGAACTTTTAAATTTAAGAGCTGAGTTGGCCAACTTAAGTGAAAACTCACAAGACAAAAACTCTGACACAACAGCCAAAGATACGCTGGTTGAGCTTTTGGTAAATAGCTATGGTGATGGGATAAACTTCTTGCAAGGCACCATGGAGAATAATCTTATAATGCTTGATGAGATGAATAGCTTAAACAACCAAACTGTTGCTAAAACGCAGGTTTTAGAGCAGCAAATGGGTAGCGTTGTGGGCTCTATGCAAGAGGTTGAACAGACAAGTAGCGGACTTCATACTAATGTCTCGTCGTTAAATTCGAGCGTTGATTCGATTGTTGAGATTATAAATTTGATAAAAGATATCTCAGATCAAACAAACTTACTTGCACTTAATGCAGCCATAGAAGCAGCTAGAGCTGGAGAGCATGGACGAGGGTTTGCTGTGGTTGCAGATGAGGTTAGAAAACTAGCTGAACGCACTCAAAAGGCCACGCAAGAAGTTGAGGTAAATATTAATGGCTTAAAACAAAATGCAAATTCTATGACCGAGATGGCTGAGTCTTTTGCTAGACTCTCTTCACAGGTTTCTAGCACGCTTGATGATGTCTATAAAAACATAGAAAGTGTAAGAAATAACGCAAATTTAACGCTAAATCAAACGCTAAATGTAACCAGCGAGATCAATGTGAGTAATGGCAAGATAGATCATATAAACATGAAGCTTGATGGATATAAGGCATTTTTTGCTGGCGAACATCACAATATACCAGACCATCATAGTTGCAGATTTGGCAAGTGGTTTGGCGAAAATGTTAAAAATTTTGCCCAAAGTGAAAACGCTAACATAAACGAAGTTGCAAAACATCATGAAAATGTACATAATGGGCTTAATAAGGCGATTAAGATTTTTTCAGATAAGAGTTCTGATAAAAAAGATGGCATAAGCGTATTTAAAGATGTTGAGAACTCAAGTAAGCACGGCTTTGAATTGCTTTTAAATATCGTTAGAAAATCAAGAAAATAACAAAAACAACAAGGGCTAAGGCTTAGCCAGACTACATTTTAAAGGAAAAATATGCAAATAGACTGCAGAAATTTAGACTGCCCGCAGCCAGTTATAAATACAAAAGACGCACTTAGCGAGCTAAAAGATGGCGAAAGTTTAGAAATTTTCGTAAATGCTATAGCTCCAAAAGAAAATATATCTCGCTTTTTAAACTCACAAAAACAAGCCTTTACGATAAGTGATTTAGAAAATGGCGAGACACTTTTTCGTGTTGTTAAAAACGGTGAACTAAAAGATATAAGCTTTGATGAGTTTAACTGTGAAATTCCAGCAAAACGCCAAAAAGTCCTTTATCTAAATGAAGATAGGGCTGGAAGCGGAGAAGTTGGCGAAGTGCTTTTGTCAAAATTTATAGCAGCTTTTATGCAAGTGCAAAGTAAGCCAAGTACTATTTTGCTTGTCAATACGGCTGTAAAGATGACTACTGATCGCTCACACCCCAGCTTTCGTGCGCTAAAAGAGCTAGAAAATGCAGGTGTTAAAATTTTAAGCTGCGGTAGTTGCTTGGAGGCTTATAAACTCGTTGATAAGCTAGCTATTGGTGAGATTACAAATGCCTTTGAAGTGGTTGATATTTTAAGCAAAAATGATGTGATAACTCTATGATATATAATGATAAAAAGCTTACAAAATTTGTCCGTGCAGCGGGTTGAGCAGCCAAACTTGACCCGGCGGGTCTAAACAAAAGTATCGGTGCACTAAATTTATCCCATCCAAATTTGCTCTCATCCACGACAAGCAACGAAGATGCAAGTGTTTTTAGGCTAAGTGATGACTTGGCGCTTGTTCAAACGCTTGATTTTATCACGCCAGTTGTAAATGATCCTTTTATTTACGGGCAGATAGCTGCTGCAAATTCTCTTAGCGATATTTTTGCTATGGGAGCAAGCGTTATAAATGCCTTAAATATAGTTGGCTTTGATAGCTGCAACCTTGAAAGTGAAATTCTTTCTGAGATAATGGCTGGAGGAGCCAGTAAAGTCAAAGAGTGCGGAGGTGTCGTAGTTGGTGGTCATAGCATAGCAACGCCTGAGATGTATTATGGGCTTAGCGTAACTGGTGCTATACATCCAAATAAATTTTGGGCAAATAACACAGCAAAAGTTGGCGATTTGCTTATCCTTACAAAGCCGCTTGGTACAGGCGTTTTAAGCACAGCGATAAAGGGCGATATGCTAAATTTAGACCAGATAAAAGAGGCGGCTTTTTATATGTCGCAGCTAAATTTTTATGCGGTCGGTGCGATGAGTGAAATTTTCGTTCATGCAGCTACTGATATAACTGGCTTTGGCTTTTTAGGGCACCTTTTTGAGATGGGACGAGATGATATAGCGTTTGAAATTTTTACTCAAAATGTCCCGATACTGCAAAGTGCAAAAGAGATGGCTGATATTGGTCTTTTGCCAGAAGGAAGCTATAAAAACCGAGATTTTGCAAGTGCTTATGTGGATGGCAAAGCCGATATGTTGCTTTATGATGCGCAAACTTCAGGTGGATTGCTTTTGGCTATATCGCAAAAAGATGCACAACTTGCGCTAAATAGACTAAAAGATGTTGGCTACACACAAAGCGCAATAGTCGGCGAAGTTTTTGAGCGCAAACCTACACAAAAGCTTATAAATTTAAGTTGATTTAAGATATTATAATAATAAAACAAGTAAAATTTTGTTAAAATCCAACTTTAAAAAGTCCATATAAAGGGTTTTATTTTTTATGTTATCAAAAATTTTTAAGAACGCAAGCAGACTTTGGTTTAACATCGGACTTAGGCTTTTTATGACCTATCCGATAGTTTTGCTTATCCTAATAACGCTCGTGTTTTATATATTTAACTCAAGAGTAGGTGATATAAAATTTAACCTTCGTGACTACAACAACCAAGTTCAAAATGTTATAGATAATAAAATTTTTGAGATAAAAAAAGAATTTGAAATTTACACAAGGCATGCCAACGCGCATGATTATAACCTTGAAAATAATATAGATGTAGCTCTTGCCCAGCAACTTTTTGATGAAAATTTTAAAGCCTACTACTTTATCGATGAAAATGCAAATGTTTTGCATAAAAAAGTCACAGATAGTGCTTATGCGCTGGATACTTTTGGTGGCAAATGGATATTTGAAACTACTGAAAAAAAGCCATTTATTATCTCAAAATTTATATCAAGTAGCGGACATGCAAAGGCGATTTTTGTTTCGTATTACATTGGTCATAAGCAAAGGGTGGTGGCTGAGGTAAATTTGGCAAAACTTAGCGGTGAGATCCTAGCTTTATCAAATCCACATCAGCACGCAACCTATATCTTTGATATTGATGGTAACATCATTCAAACCATAGTCCCAAATATCATAGAAAATAATATGATAGGCAGTAAAATAGACACCAAAGAGGTGGATAGATATTTTACAAAAGATGGTTTAGTAGAGCTTTCATATATAAAAATGCAAGCAAATTTAGCCACATACAATGAAAACTTAGGTGTATTTGTTTTAGTTTATACCCCACGCATGCAAGCCATTGGTCTTGAAATGCTCTTTTTTGGGCTAGCTTTGTTTTTATTTTTTATCTACACGATAACTTTGATAGGCAATATCAGATTTGCAAAGCGCTATGTAAAAAAACCTATAGACGAGATAAATAAATGTATTGCCGAGCAAAATTTCAAGCAAGATGAGAAATTTCTAACAGAATTTCAGACTGTTTTTGATAAGTTAAAAGAGCTTTATGATAAGAGCAAAGAGCAAGAGATTAGACTTGTTGATTATAAAAAGCGCTATGGTTATATATTTGAGCAAAGTCCTCTTATAGTCTTAATCTATGATGCTTACGATGGTCAGATAGTTGATGTTAGTCAGCAAGCGTGTGAATTTTACGGATATAGTCATGATGAGTTTATTAAGTTAAATTGTAAAGATATATTTTTATCGACATTTGAAGAAGTTATCTTTGATGTAAGACGATGTATGGAGGATAAACATAGCTCTTTTACCGCTCAGCATATCTTAAAAAATGGCGAAGTAAGAGATATGAGCGTTAGAAACTCTGCTGTTAGTGCAAACGATAAAGAGTATATATTTACCATAGCAACCGATATAACAGAGCAAAATTTTGCCAAGCAAAACCAAAGAGTAGTGGCAGAGTACTACTCGGCATTTAGTGAGGTTATCATGCTTGGCGAAAAAGATGACATACTTCAAATTTCTTACTCCACGCAAAATATCGAAAAACTACTTGGCATAAAGCACTCAGATGTTATGGGTGGAAATGTAAATTTAAAAGAGTATATCTTTGAAGCTGACAGACTTGGTTTTATAAATGAGCTGGAGCTTGCAAGGCGATTTTTCACTGTTGCTAAAGGGGCAAAAGATCTTTTAAATTTTGTCATAAGATTAAAAACTCCGCTTTTTACTGGAATTTATTATAAGATAGGCGTGAAATTTTTTAAAGATGCGGACGGTAAATTCGATGCAGTTGCCTATCATATTAGCGAATATGCCGAGCAAAAGCAGCTGATAGATAAATTTGAAAATGAGCAAAAGACAAACAAAAATCTAATCTGGGCGTCAGATACTATACCATTTGAGTATGACCCAAGCGAACAAGTCATAAAAACCAGTAGCGAATTTGGCGAAATTTTGGGAGTTGATGGGCTTGCTATAGTTAGCATAGATCAAGTGAGAATGCGAAAAATAGTTGGTGAGAAATTTATAAATTTTGATACCTTTTTTGCTGATATTTGCGTTGAAGAAGGCGTTTATATAGGCGAGATAAAGACTAAAGATATAAATAAAAAAGCTATTTGGCTAAGCATTAGAGCAAGACAAACCACTCTTAGTAAAGATGGGGTAAACAAAAAGATAGAGGGGGTATTTAGAAATATCACCGATCAAAAAATTTCACAAGGCTATCAAGAGCTAGCTTCAAGGCTCTTTTCATACTCAAAAGATAGCATAGCCATCTTTGATAAAGAGTGGAAATTTATAGATGTAAATGAAAATTTCTGCAATGAAATGGGCTATGAATATGACGAAATTTTAGGCTCTTCGATACACATCTTAAACTCACGCTTTACAAGTTCGCAAGAGTATGCAAACATTCTAAGCTCTACTCAAAGTAGCGGTGTTTGGCAGGGTAGAATTTGGATAAAAAATAAAAAAGGAGATGACAAATTTATCCTTATTAATCTCTCAGAAGTAAGCGATAAAGATGATGTCGTGTCTTATTATATTGGTGTTTTCTCAGAGATTGGCGAGATACGCACAACGCAAGAGTACCTAGATCACATAGCCTATCATGATCCACTTACAAAACTACCAAACAGATATTTGTTTAATCAAAAGCTAAGCCATGCCATCGCCCAGCAAGATCATGCAAAGCAAGTCGCGCTTGCTTATTTGAATTTTGATGGATTTAAGGCGATAAATGACACTTATGGCTATCAGGCTGGAGATAAATTTTTAACCGAAATTTCAAGCAAGATAGATGTATTGTTTGAAGATCGTGATATGTTTGCTCGTATTGGTGGCGATGAGTTTGTAGCTATCATCTTGCATGAAAATGTTGGTGAAATTTATGAGATGGCTGAAAATATACTTCGCATAGCGTGTGGCACTATCTATCATGAAGGCAAAAAGCTGTTTGCAAGTGCAAGTATTGGCATTTCAATAAATGACGCCATGAAAAATATCTCAGCTGAAAATATGATAGAGCAAGCTGGCTGGGCGATGTATAAAGCAAAACTAAGTGGTAAGAACCGCTACTATGTCTTTGATCCTAAAAAAGATAAAAACTTAAAAGATCAATACGCTGATAACTATAAAATTTTAACAGCTCTTGAAAATGAGCAAATTTTTATCGAGTATCAACCAGAAATTGATCTAAAAACCAACGAAGTTGTAAGTTTTGAAGCCCTTATACGCTGGGAACATAATGGAAATATCGTCTATCCAAATGAGTTTTTGCCGCTTATACAGCAGCAAAGCGTGATCGAAGACATTGCTATATTTGCGATAAAATCAGCTCTTAAGGCACAAGCTGCATGGCAAAAGAGTGGCAAGAGCGCAAATGTTTGTGTGAATATAAGTATTATTGAGCTTTGCAGTGATAGCTTTTATATGAAATTTAAAGAGCTTGTTTTAAGAAATAGTGATGTAAATTTAAATTCTTTATTTATCGAGATAATCGATGCAAATAATGTCACAGACTTAGTTCAGTCAAGTAAAATTTTACAGCGCTATAAGAGCTTTGGCGTTTCGTTTGTACTTGATGATTTTGCTAGCAAGACAAGCTCATTTGAGGCACTTGAACTGTTGCCGATAGATAAGATAAAGGTTGATAAGAACATTTGTACATATATGTTTTTTAATAAGAAGGCCTTTTCTACGGTTCACATTATAAAAAATGTAGCCGATATGTTTGAAAAAGCGCCAACCATTAAAAACCTGCAAGACGCAAGCACACTTAAAATTTTAAGTGGTCTTGGATTTAGAAATTTCCAAGGAAATTTCTTTGCTCGTCCGATGCGACTTGAGGATGTATTAAAATATGAATTTAAGGGTATTAGTGGTTTTGATCCTAGCTATAGCATAGATGATGAGATGTTTAACAAGCTTGCAGAGTGTATCGCTTTAAAAGAGTATGCGCAAAATATCATCTCAACATTAAGCACCCGTCACATTTTAGATGATAGTGAAATTTTTGTAGGGTTAAAAAATGAAATTTTACCAAAGCTTAATGAATTTAGCTCAAGCGAATACACAAATATTGTTAATAATCTAAAAGAGGCCTTTGCTACGAGTGATAAGATGCGAACTTTATCGCTGGCACGAGCGGCAAATATCATGTGTGCTGAAATTTTAAACATTGATGGCAAAGAGAGTATTTTATGAAAGACAAGAGTATGACAGAGGTTTATGAACACGAAATTCCAGTCGGTTCACGGCTTTATTTTGGCAAAAGTGCAGCGACAAAACGCAGTATCGAGCAACTTGCAAGTGATCTTTTAAATAGCGAGGGCTTTAGCGAAATTTTAACACCATTTTTTTCCTATCATCAGCATTTAAGTGTAAATCCTACTATGCTTTTAAGATTTAGCGACCATGCAAATCATGAAATAAGTTTGCGTGCAGATAGCACAGTTGATGTCGTTCGTATTGTTCGAGCAAGGCTAAAAGACGAACTTCATAAAAAGTGGTTTTACATCCAGCCGATATTTAAGTATCCAAGCAGCGAGTTTTATCAAATAGGAGCTGAACTGATCGGAGAAAGCGAGCTAAGCACTAGCGTGTCGCTTGTTTCAAATATTTTAAACCAGCTAAAATTTGATGCAGTTTTGCAGCTTAGTAATATCGAGATCCCGCATACTATATGTAAAATTCTAGGTCTTGATATAGAAATTTTTGAAAATGGACAGATAGAAAGAATTCTCTCGCAAAACATTCCTTGGCTTGAGTCTTTGGCTCTTTTATCAAACAAAAAAGAGCTTGAAGATGTGATAAGTGTAGTTCCAGACGCATTAAAAACGCCACTTAAAAATTTACTCACACTTGTTTGCTCGGTCAGTCATGAAAATATACGCATAGTCCCTCTTTACTACTCAAAAATGAGATATTATGATAAGTTGTTTTTTAGATTTTTAAGTCAAAACTCGATAATAGCAGGCGGAGGAAACTACGAGATAGACGGCGTTGCAAGCAGTGGTTTTGCTATTTATACAGATACTTTAGTTGATAAAATTATGGAAAGGTAGAAAATGAGAAAAGCTGATTTAGTTGTTGGAGTTCAGTGGGGAGATGAAGGTAAAGGTAAGATAGTTGATATGCTAGCAGCTGATTATAATCTTGTGTGTAGAAGCCAAGGCGGACATAATGCTGGTCATACTATATGGGTAAATGGCGTTAAATACGCACTTCACCTTATGCCAAGCGGAATTTTGCATAAAAACATCATAAATATCATCGGTAATGGCGTTGTGGTAAATCCAGCGGTTTTGATCAAAGAGATGCAGCAGTTTGGTGATATTAAGGGTAGGCTTTTTATAAGCGATAGAGCGCACTTAAATTTAACTCACCATAGTCTTATCGACCAGGCAAAAGAGAGACTAAAAGGCGATAAAGCTATCGGTACTACTGGCAAAGGCATAGGACCTTGCTATATGGATAAGATAGGTAGGTCTGGTCACCGTGTAGGTGAGCTTTTAGATCCAGCCAAGCTTTGCGATGCTTTAATGGCAGACTTTGAAGCAAACAAAGCCATACTTGATGTTCTTGGAGTTAGCGTACCGCCTAGAGCTGAGCTTTTGGCTGAGCTTGAAGGTTATAAGCAAGCGCTTGAGCCGTTTATAGCTGAAACTACACAGATAGTTTGGAAAGCCATTGATGAGGGTAAGAAAATTTTACTTGAAGGCGCACAAGGAACACTTCTTGATATAGATCATGGTACCTACCCTTATGTAACAAGCTCAAACACCATAAGTGCAGGCGCTTGTACAGGACTTGGGCTAAATCCAAAAGAGATAGGCGAAGTTATAGGTATCATAAAGGCTTATTCAACTCGTGTGGGACACGGACCTTTTCCGACCGAGGATAAAACAAAAGCTGGCGATGATATGTGTGAGATAGGTAAAGAGTATGGCACTACAACAGGCCGTCGTCGCCGTACTGGCTGGTTTGACGCAGTTAGTGTAAGATATGCTTCACGCCTTGATGGAGTTGATAAATACGCTTTAATGAAGCTTGATGTGCTTGATGGCTTTGAGAGTGTGAAAATTTGTAAAGCATATGAGTATAAAGGCAAAGTGATTGATTATGTTCCAACTGACCTTGAGAATGCTACCCCTATATACGAAGAGCTTGCTGGCTGGGGTAAAACTTATGGTGTAAAAAACTATGATGAACTTCCAGAAAATGCAAAGATATATATTAAGCGTATAGAGGAGCTAACTGGTGTAAAAGTTGGCATCATCTCGACAAGCCCTGAAAGAAGCGATACGATAATAAGGTAATGAAGAGCAAATTTACTCCAGTAGTTAGTGTCAAAAAACAAGCCCTTGACAGACTAGAAAGTAAAGTAGCCATGGCAAGGGCTAATATTGCAAGGAAAAAAGCAGAGCTTCAGGAGGCGCAAAATGCAGCAAATGCCTACCAGATGCCAACACAAGGCAGTATGAGTGAGCTTCGTGAGAGTTTGGAAATTTTACGGATAATGAATGATGGTTTAAAAACCATAAAAGCCGAGCTAAATATCGCCGAGCGTGAGCTTACGCATTTTACTCACCAGCACAAGAATGCAAGTCTTGAGTTTGAAAAGATGAAATTTTTAGAACAAGAGGACATAAAAGCAGTGTTAAAAAAGAAAAAACGAGATGAAGAGCTTGCTCTTGATGAGTTTGCCACGATGAAATTTGCACAAGGATTAAAACAAAATGGTTAAATTTTTTATAGCTTTGATACTTCTTAAAGTCACACTTTTTGGCTATGATGTTCCAGTTGATTGTGTGCAAATTTTTGAAGCTAGAAAGGCTGAGATACAAAAGGAGGTGGAGCTTATTGACGAGCAGCGCCAAGCACTTGAGGCTTTTCGGGCTAGCACTAGGACTTTGTATGAAGAAAATTTAGCAAAGCTTGCTAAAAAAGAGGCAGAGATAAATGCGACGATGAAGCAGGTTGAGCAAAAACGAAAAGAGATAGATACCCAAATAGCTTCAAATCAAAAAATTTTAGATGAGTTAAAAAGTGGCACAAGTGGCAAAGTCACGCTCTCTTATGCAAAGATGAAAGACCAAGCCGCAGCAGACACTCTTTCTGCGATGAGTAGAGCAGAAGCTACATCGATAATAGCAACTCTTGACCCAAAAAAAATTTCAACTATTATGGCAAAGATGACCCCAGCTGTGGCTTCTGAGATAACTGTAATGCTACAAAAAGGACCACCTTTTATCGACAAACCAAAAGAACAGAGCATAGACGCACCAGCTGGAAATATACTAAACTAAGCCCAAAACTTCACAAATACCTTAAAAGCTCACAAAAAAGGTAGAAATTTTAACGGATTTTTACCTTTTATTGGCTAAAATATCCCAAAATTTTTAAAAGGCTAACAATGCGCATTAAACTACCACACACACCATATATAGCACATAAAATAGCAATAGATCTATTTGCCTCTGGCTTTGTTACACTTTCGGCTGGTATCGAGCCATTAGTTAAAAAGGCGCAAGAAATTTTAACTGCTGATGTCCAAAAAGAAAGGGCGCTTGAAGAGCGTGCGAATGAGCTTCTGGAAAAAAATGAAGATGAGATGGAAAGTATGCAAATAGACCGCAAAAATATGTTTTGGCTTATCAAAAAACGCCTTGCTGGCGAGTTTGGTGTTATGCTGTCATATGAAGATAGGTTTAGCAATATTGCACATAAAATTTTAGATGAGCTGATGAGAAATGATTTGATTGACTACAATGTCTCAGAAAATCGTATAAAAAATATCATTTACACCTCGATTGACACTTATCTAAAAACTTATGAAACTATCGAAGATGAGGTTATGGAGAAAATCGACGGCTATAAGCGCAAGCTCATACCTGGCACTGAGGAGTATGAGATGGTTTTTGAAAAGCTATATCAAGAAGAACTCAAAAAAAGAGGTATGCTATGAACGCCTACATCTACATGCAAAATGGCACATTTTTAACGGCAAAAGCATTTGGTGCACACGGCGAATGTGCTGGGGAGATGGTGTTTAACACCTCGCTAACTGGCTATCAGGAGATAATAAGCGATCCAAGTTATGCTGGGCAATTTATAGTCTTTACGATGCCAGAGATAGGTATCGTAGGCACAAACGATAATGATATGGAGAGCGTTAAGATACATGCTAGCGGTATTTTAGTGCGCAGTTTTAACGATAAAGCTTCAAATTTTCGCTCACAAAAGTCACTATCTAAATTCTTTGAAGAGCAGGGAAAATTTGGTGTTTATGATATTGACACTAGATTTTTAACAAAAATGCTTCGTGATGAAGGTGCGATGATGTGCTACATTTCAACGCAGATTAACGATAAGGATGAGCTTAAAAGGCGTCTTGAAAAGGCTGGAAGTATAGCTGATACAAACTATGTAGCTATCGTTAGTGCAAAAGATGAGTACTCGCATAAAAAAGCGGCTTGGGATAAGGAGATTATGTCCTATAAGCCGCTAAAAAGTATCGGCAAGCGCGTTGCTGTGCTTGATTTTGGTGTAAAGCAAAATATCTTAAATGAGCTTTGTGAGGTCGGACTTGAGGTTGATGTATATCCGCATGACACAAAGGCTGAGACTTTGATACAAAAATTTAAAAACAGCGAGATAAATGGTGTATTTTTATCAAACGGACCAGGAGAGCCTAAAAATTTAGTTAGTGAGATAGCTGAGATTAAAAAGCTTATAGATGCCAGAGTTCCTATATTTGGTATATGTCTTGGACATCAGTTGCTTTCTAATGCCTTTGGCTATCCAACTTATAAGCTAAAATTTGGTCAGCACGGAGCAAATCACCCCGTCTTAAATCTGCAAACACAAAGAGTTGAGATAACTGCGCAAAATCATAATTATAATGTGCCAGAAGAGATTGCACAAATAGCTGAGATAACGCACAGAAATTTATTTGATGACACGATTGAGGGAGTTAGGTATAAAGACTATCCGATATTTTCAGTTCAGCACCATCCAGAGGCTAGCGGCGGACCAAACGAGAGCAAATACATCTTTGCTGAGTTTTTAAAAATTCTTTGAGTTTAGACATTAATGTCGCTAGCATTATTAGCGTAGCGGTTTTATCATCTTTTAGCCACTGCATAGGTATGTGCGGTGGCTTTTTTGCACTTTGTGCAGTTGCTTTTAAACAAAAAAGTATCTCACAGGCATTTTTTTTGACGCTTATTTACCACCTTTGTCGTATAGCTTCTTATGTCGTTTTAGGTGCTTTATTTGGTGCTTTTGGCTCGATTTTTTTAATCTCAAATACAAGCAGGGCTGTGCTATTTTTTGTGGTTGGAATTTTGCTTGTGATTGTTGGATTTGCACTTTTAAGCCTTGGAAAATTGTTAAATTTTATAGAAAATGATAAAATTTCAAAATTTATCACAAAAAAAACACTAGCATTAAGAAATTTACCAGAAATTTTGAAATTTTGCCTATTTGGAATGCTAAATGGACTACTTCCATGCGGTGTTGTGTACTATTTTTTAGCAATGTCTATAGCAAGCGCAAATGCCCTTCAAGGAGCGTTTATCATGGTACTTTTTGGGTTTTCCACACTACCAGCTATGTTATCAATAAATGCAGTTTTTAAATTTATCACACAAAAGTTTAAGCAAATTATGTTTAAAATAGCAATTTTGATTATAATACTAAACGGAATTTATCTAGCTTTTTTAGGATTTATGGCAAATGGATGACATAAGAACAAAATTTAAACAATATCAAGATGCCATAGAGCGTAGTAATATCGTTTCAAAGACCGATATACACGGTATTATAACATTTGTAAATGATGAATTTTGTAAAATGAGTGGCTATACTCGTGAAGAGTTGGTAGGGAAAAACCACAACATTGTTCGCCACCCAGATGTCCCTTCTTCGACTTTTAAAGAGCTTTGGGACACCATACTTTCAAAAAAAGTTTTTAAAACCATTGCTAAAAATTTAGCAAAAGATGGCAGCGTAGTTTATCTAAACACTACCATATCTCCCATACTAAACTCAGAGGGCGAGATAGAGGAATTTGTTGCGATCCGTCACGATGTCACGCAGATTATAAATTTAAATGATAAGCTCTTACAAAAGGAGAGCGAACTAATAATGCTTAATCAAAGCCTAGAACAGCATGTTCGAGAAAAAACTGCCGAGTTGCGTGAGTTAAACGAAAATTTGCAAAACATCATACGAGCTGAGATAGCTAAAAATGAAGAAAATACTAAAATTTTGCTTGTTCAAAGTAGGCTTGCTAGCATGGGCGAAATGATAGCAAATATCGCTCATCAATGGAGACAGCCATTAAATGAACTAAGCATCACGCTTTTTAAGATTAAAAAAAATGCTCAAGATCTTAATGAGCTTGAGAAATTATATGAACGCTGTAAGAGCATTATAAAAAGTATGTCAAACACCATTGAGGACTTTCGTGGCTTTTTTTCAAGTGATAAAGTGGCTGAGAATTTCTCTCTTAAAAAAGCGGTAGACAACGCTAAAACAATGCTTCAAGGCACATTTAGTCGTGAAGGCATAGCGATAGAGATTAATGTAAAAAAAGATGTGCTGATTTATGGTTATGAAAGTCAGCTTACTCAGGTTTTAATAAATTTGTTAAATAATGCAAAAGATGCTCTTGTGGAGCGTTTGATAGAAAAAAAGCTAGTTGTTGTTGAAATTTTAAGCGATAATGAGTTTGGCTTTATAAATGTCATCGATAATGCGGGCGGGGTAAAAGATGAGGTGATAGATAAAATTTTTGAGCCGTATTTTACAACAAAACATAGTTCGCAAGGCACTGGTATAGGGCTTTATATGTCAAAAATGATTGTTGATAGATTTAAGGGAGGGTTAAAAGTGATGAATGTAAAAAATGGAGCATGTTTTAGTATAAAACTACCGTTAAAAGGGGATGAAATTGAATAATATTTTAAAAGATCTCACGGTTTTGATAGTTGAGGATGAGAGCGAAACTAGGGCATTGATGGAGCAAATTTTATTAGATGAGTTTGCCAAAGTTATAACTGCCCAAAATGGTGACGAGGGGCTTAAAAAATTTAAAAAATTTAGCCCAGACATAGTTCTTACTGATATTGCTATGCCGATTGTAGATGGGCTTGATATGACCGATGCGATAAAAAAGATCTCAAGCACAACGCCTATAATCGCACTATCTGCACATAGTGAAAAAGAGAAGCTTTTAAAGGCGATTGATGTTGGGATAAATAAATATATCATGAAGCCTATCGATGTAGATGAGTTTTTAAGTACTTTAAAACAGGTTGCCCAAAGCAAGATATCGCAGTTAAATTTGATAAAAATAACAGATGATTGTGCTTTTAATAAAACAAAAAAGGTGCTTATAAAAGGAGACACTGAAATTTCTCTTACAAAAAAAGAGCTTGCGTTTATCTCTCTTTTGGTCGAACATCTTGATAGTGTTGTGCTTCATGATGATATAAAAAGTGTTGTTTGGGTTGGAGAAAGTGTTAGTGAGGCGGCGATTAGAACATTTGTAAAGAGAATTCGTGATAAAGTTGGCTGTGACCTTGTAAAAAATGTTCCAGGCTTGGGTTACAAAATTGATACAAATTTCTAAAATATTTATAAAAAAATTACTATCAAGTTTCATTTTAAGTAAAATTAAATTTTAATTATCTTAAAATAACAAAAAACATATTTAGAGTTAATGTAATATTAATAAGGAGGGTTAAATGCGACCTGGTCAAATGCTAAGTTATGACTACTCAGTAGCAAAACTTTTTATGTTTTCTACTTTAGTCTTTGGTATAGTCGGCATGCTTTTGGGCGTTATAATAGCGTTTCAAATGGCATATCCAGACTTAAACTATATAGCTGGAGAGTACTCACTTTTTGGTAGGTTAAGACCGCTACATACAAACGGTATCATCTTTGGCTTTATGCTTTCGGGAATTTTTGCTACATGGTATTATGTTGGGCAGCGTGTGCTTAAAGTTTCTATGAATGAGTCGCCGTTTTTGATGGCTATAGGTAAGCTACATTTTTGGCTTTATATTATATTGCTTGCCTGTGCAGTAGTCTCTCTTTTTGCTGGGATAAATACATCAAAAGAGTATGCTGAGCTTGAGTGGCCACTTGACATTTTGGTTGTTTTGGTTTGGGTTCTTTGGGGTGTTTCTATATTTGGACTTATAGGAATTCGCCGTGAAAAGACTATATACATATCAGTTTGGTACTATATAGCTACATTTCTTGGCGTGGCTATGCTTTATTTGTTTAATAACATGGAAGTACCTACTCGCCTTATATCAGAACATGGCTCTTGGTTGCACTCAGTTTCTATGTATGCTGGAAGTAATGACGCTTTAGTTCAGTGGTGGTATGGACACAACGCTGTTGCATTTATTTTTACTGTCGCTATTATCGCACAAATTTACTACTTCTTGCCAAAAGAGAGTGGACAGCCGATATTTTCATACAAACTATCGCTATTTTCATTCTGGGGTCTTATGTTTTTATATCTTTGGGCTGGCGGGCACCACTTGATATACTCAACAGTACCAGACTGGATGCAGACTATGGGTTCCGTTTTCTCAGTAGTTTTGATACTTCCATCTTGGGGTTCAGCTATAAATATACTTCTTACAATGAAGGGTGAGTGGATACAACTTCGTGACAATCCTTTGATTAAATTTATGGTTTTAGCTTCAACATTTTATATGTTTTCAACACTTGAAGGATCTATACTTTCGGTCAAATCAGTCAATGCATTAGCCCACTTTACAGACTGGGTTCCAGGACATGTTCACGATGGTGCTTTAGGCTGGATAGGCTTTATGACTATGGCAGCACTTTATCATATGACTCCGCGTGTATTTAAGCGTGAAGTTTATTCAAAGTCACTTATGGAAGTCCAGTTTTGGATACAAACAACTGGCATAGTGCTTTACTTTGCTTCTATGTGGATAGCTGGCATCACACAAGGTATGATGTGGCGCGCAACTGATAGTTACGGAAATTTACTATATAGCTTTATAGATACTGTTGCTGTTCTTGAGCCATATTATTGGATAAGAGCGATAGGCGGAGCGTTATATCTGTTTGGATTTTTCATCTTTACATATAACATCTTAAAGTCGCTTGGTGCACCAAAGATTGATTATGAGCCAAAAAATACAACCCCTATGGGTGGTGCAAGAAATGCGGAGGTGGCAAATGTTTAGTTGGTTAGAAAAAAACCCATTTTTCTTCGCAGTGGGTGTATTTATAGTTATTGCTTATGCTGGTATAGTTGAAATTTTACCAGACTTTGCAAATCGTGCAAGACCAGTTGAGGGAACAAAGCCATATACTGTTTTACAGCTTGCTGGAAAGCATGTTTATATGAAAGAGGGTTGTAATGCTTGCCATACTCAGATGATTCGTCCGTTTAAAAGCGAAACTGATAGATATGGCATGTACTCTCTTAGTGGCGAATACGCTTATGATCGCCCTCATTTATGGGGCTCAAAAAGAACTGGACCAGATCTTATGCGTGTTGGAAACTATAGAACAAGTGATTGGCATGAAAACCACATGAAAGACCCTGTTTCTGTTGTTCCAGGTTCTATCATGCCAGCATATAAACACCTTTTTGTAAAAAATGCAGATGTTGCTACGGCATATGCTGAAGCAGAGACTATAAAAAAGGTATTTAATGTTCCTTATGATGCAGAAGGTATGCCAAAACTAGGCACTTTTGATGAAGCTAGTGCAGATGTAAAGGCTGAAGCAGCGATGATAGTTGAGCAGATGAAAGATGAAGATATTAAAAAGGCATTTGCTAGCGGTGAAATTCGCCAGATAGTCGCATTGATCGCCTATCTAAATAGCTTAAAATAGGACTAAAAATGGACGCGCAAACGATTAGGGAGCTACAAGCTTATGGCTTTTTCTTCTTTGTCGTGTTTTTGGTTTGTATACTTTATGGATATTGCTACCATTTATACAAATCAGAGCGCACAGGCAGAAGAGATTATGAAAAATATTCAAATTTGGCTTTACAAGATGAGCTTAATGGCGATGTCTTGGAGAAAAATGTAAAGGGGCATTAAAATGGAGTGGTTTAACTTAGAAGACAGTGTAAATTTGCTCTCGCTTGTCGGTTTATTATCACTTGTTGTTTTGACTGTGGCGATTGCAGGACGATATGTTAATCAAATGAAAGTCTCAAAAGATGCTAGTGTCGAGCTTGGCGAGCATAATTGGGATGGTATAGGTGAGTATAAAAATAAAGTTCCAACAGGCTGGCTAGTATCGTTTTTGTTGCTATTGGTTTGGGCTATATGGTATTTTTTGGTGGGATATCCACTAAATTCATATTCACAAATCGGCGAGTATAATGAAGAAGTGAAAGCTGCAAATGCAAAATTTGCAAAAGAGCACGCAAACCTTGATGACAAAAAACTAAAAGAGATGGGTCAGGGTATATTTTTGGTTCAATGCTCACAGTGTCATGGCATCATCGGAGATGGCATAAACGGTAAAGCTGCCGATCTTACAAAGTGGGGTAGTGAAATGGCAATTTATGATGTCATACTAAATGGCTCAAAAGGACTAAATTTCCCAGGTGGCGAAATGCCAGGTGGACTTGGTGGCGATGAGGCTAGCTCTAAGGCGATAGCGGCATATGTTGCCAAAGAGCTAAGCGGTATAAAATCAACCAAAAATGAAGCACTTGTATCGCAGGGTAAAGAGCTTTATGCTGGTGCTTGTGCCGCATGTCACGGCGATGATGGCAAGGGCATGGATGGCACTTTCCCTGACCTAACTACATATGGTTCAAACGCTTTTGTTATGGATGTTTTAGTTCGTGGTAAGGCTGGAGATATTGGTGTTATGCCAAAATTTGATACTATGTTAAATGAGATACAGCAAAAAGCAGTTGGCGAGTATGTTATCTCGCTTTCAAGGGGTAAATAATGGAAAATACAAATAGAAGTGTTTTTGCCTTAAATGGTGTAACTGGTATGTTAATAGCAACTGTTTTGTTGCTTAGTATATTGGCTGTTCTTACATACATGGGTATTGGGCTACAACAAGATGTGGCTAACAAACCATACAAAATAGAAAATCCAAGCGCTATTCAAATGAAAAGCGTTGAAAATTCTAAGCACATCGTAAAGGAGTAGTTATGTCAGGAATGTTAGAAAAAGCAGTCATTGCCTTAACGATAGTTATGGGGGCGATATGTGCTTGGGCGGTTCTTACGCCAAACCATCTTTTTGTAGGATGAAAATTTTTATTAAAAAGGGCGTATTTTATGCCCTTTTCTTAACTTCTTCGCTATTTGCAGACCCATTTGTTGTAAATGATGATAAAATTTTAAATGAGCAAGTGAGCTTAAAACTTGAGAGCATAGGTGCTGAGCTAAAACAAAAAACCGATGTAAAGTTAGTTGTTGCAGCATTTGAAAACTTAAATGATAAGAGTTTAGAGCAGGCTTTTAAAGAGCAAAATTTAAGCCAGCCATATGTTTTTTTAATCTTAGAAAAAGCACATAAAAAAGTTGAAATTTTTGCTGATGATACTAGTTTAAGGCTATTTGATAAAGAGCAAGTTTTAAGCCCATTTCCAGAGAGTGGAACTATATTGCCTATATTGGTTTCAAACAAAGGCAAAGATGTATATAACGCTGCGCTTTTAAATGGCTATGCCGATATAGCAGAGCAGATCGCAAAGAGTAAAAAAGTCGAACTTCAAACAAGTATAGGAAATGCAAATAAAAATGTATTAAATTCGCTTAGGATATTTTTTTATGCAAGCATTGTTGTAGTTCTTGGTTTTATGATCTATAAAAGAAAGGTAAAAAATGGCTAAAACAAAGACATTTTGGCCTTATGGCATAACTTTAAGTATTATTGGGTGTATCGCACTTTGTATATATACCATTGTTGTTAGCCTTGATTATCCAGTTGAGATGGATCATTTTTACCTTGAAAAATACCAAAATGTAAATCAAGACATAAATGAGATACGAGCTAAGCAAAGGGAATTTGAGACTAAATTTGATGTTAAGCTTCAAACAAAAGATTTTAAGATAGGAAGTGATAAAAATATAAACATTTCTATAATCCCAAAAAATGATAATACATCATCTAGTCTAAAGTATGAAATTTTGCTTACCAGACCAGATACAAATGCGTACAACATTAATCCAAATGCTACTTTAATAAACAATACGCTTACCACATCTGAGGTTGATTTGGCACTTGAGGGCAGATGGCAGGTTATGCTAAAGTTAAAAGATAATGATCTGGTTGGATTTTACAAAATGGAGTTCTTGGCTTTTAAATGAGAGAGCTTTTTGTATTTTCAAGCATTAGGCAGATACGCAACTTCACTCAAAATTTTTCTAACCAGCTTCTTCCTAAAGCTATAAGCATAGGCGACTTTTTTAGTAAGGTTGTTTATGTTGATGGCTTAAACGAGGCAGGTCAAAGTGAGTGCCTTATCTATATGAGAGATGCTTGTAATTCCTGTAAAAATGCAAATTTAAAACTACATATACCGACTGAATTTTTTGCATTTTTAAAAAATAACGACTATCTGTTTTCTTTTTTTAAAGAGATAACCCATCAAAAAAAGAGTATTTTAGCACTTAAATTTAGCGATATTTATGCACATTTTGATGAGCATATCGAAATTTTAAATGAAGTTTTTAAAAACTACAAAGAAATTTTGATAAAAAACTCTCTTTATGATAACATTATTTTGCCAGAAGTTTATGAGATTAACGAAGCTTTTTTAAAGGCTTATGAGCATATAAACATTCAAATAGACGGACTTTTGAGCGAATTTGAGTGGGAAGTTTTACTAAGAGCTGCAAAATTTTCAAATGTAAAAATCACCTTTAAGACCTCAAAACTAAACCAAAAGCTTTTACGAAAAATTTCTGAAATTTTAGCCAGCGATACTGATAAATTTGAACTTTATTGTACTTATGAGCTTGATTTAAATACACTTTTACTAACCAAAAAACAAAATAATGCACAAAATAGAAGCGCCCTTGTAAGAGCATTTTCTCTTTCTAGCTTGCAAGCTGCTTTTGTCTTTGAAAAAATTTCAACATTTATGAGTGAGGGTATCGAGCCTGAGCGTATAGCAGTGATATTGCCAGATGAGAATTTTGCTAGAGTTTTGCGTCTTTATGATAGAGACAAAATGCTTAGCTTTGCGATGGGAAAAAGTGTAAAAGATAGTCTATTTTACTGTATTTTAAGTGATATCGTTGATATTTTAAAAGAACAAAAAAATCCTTGTTTAAAAGATGATTATTTTGAGTTAAAAAATAGAAATTTACGCTGTGATGAGAGTTTTTTAAATATAAATGGCATAGACAGTGAAATTTTTGAGCTTTTTAGGCAAAATTTTGAAAAATACTCTAGTTTTGAGTTATTTTATAGCGCCATAAATGCACTTTTGCTAAAAATAAATGATGAAAAACTTAGCCAAATACTTTATGAAGAGCTTTTTTTCTTGCAGAATTTATCCACTCATGCAAGGCTAAAATTTAGTGAACTATGCGAGTTTTTGTTACTTCGCTTATCAGCTCTTAGTATTGATGATGTTGGTGGTGGTGCTGTCCGTGTCATGGGGGTTTTAGAAAGCCGCGGACTAGCTTATGATGGCGTGATTATTGTTGATTTTAATGATGATTTGGTTCCAAAAAGAAGTGTAAATGAGATGTTTTTAAGTTCAAAAGTTCGTGAAAAAGCGGGTCTTATAAGCTACTTTGAGCGTGAGAATTTGCAGCGATTTTACTATGAGTGTCTTATAGGTTCAGCCAAAAAAGTAGCCATATCTTATGTTGGTGATGAAGGCCGTATCGAGTCTAGATTTTTAAGCGAATTTAGCTGTATAGCAGATAAAAACTACGATGATGATGCCTATTTTAGGCTTTTTTTAAGAGATACGCCTTATGTAAAAACGGCGAAATTTATACCAGAGCACATTAATGTTAAGCATGATTTTTTTGAAAAACCACTATCTTTTTCAAGGCTAGATACATTTTTAACCTGCCCTAGGAAGTATTTTTATCGCTATATCAAAGAGCTTTCTGAAGAACGCTTTTTAGATAAGGCAGGTGCTAGCGGTTATGGAAATGCCGTTCATGAAGCACTTTTTGAGTATTATAAAAAGTATGAAAAATTTATGCTTGAGCCGTTTATGCAGATTTTAAGCACAAAGGATTTGGATGCTTTGGAACTTGAAATTTCAAGACAAAAGTTTAAAATTTTTGAAACAAATGAAAATGACCGTTTTGCCTCTGGATGGCATGTAAAAGAGTGCGAAGTAGAAAAAAATGGAGAATTTTGCGGAGTAAAACTTGAAGGAAAGATTGACCGTATTGATGTAAATGATGACGGTAGGCTTTGTGTGATTGACTATAAAACTGGTAAGATCGTGACTGATAGCCTGCAACTTTTATTTTACAAGGCACTTTTGGGTGCTGAATGCGAGTGTTATTTTTATGATTTAAAGAGTGAAATGAAGCTTATCATGCCTAAAAATACAGACCTTAGCGAGCTTAGCAATAAGCTTAAAGAGGCACAAGAGTACTTTTCAAAGCATGTAGATTTAGAGCCAAAAGTAGGCGCGGCTTGTGAGTATTGCGCATATTATGCCATTTGTACTGGAGATATAGCATGATGCAGCCATATGTCGCACTAAAAGCAAGTGCAGGAAGCGGTAAGACATTTGCGCTGAGCGTGCGTTATATAGCACTTTTGCTAGCGGATAAACCAGCAAATCCAAACAGCATAATGGCACTCACTTTTACCAAAAAAGCAGCAAGCGAGATGAGCTCAAGGATCATCTCAACTTTTTTAAATTTAAACCACAAACAATCCGAGCTAGCCGAGATAGCAAGACTTTTAGATATAGATGAAAGTGAAGTTTTAAGAAGGCGAGATGCTTTAAAAGATAGTTTTTTGGGCGCAAATTTAAAGATAATGACATTTGATTCATTTTTTGGATTGATTTTACGACTTTTTAGTCTAAATTTAGGGCTTAGCCCAGACTATAAGAGCGTAAGTAGCGTAAATAGTGCCATAAATGTGCAGTTTGTAAAAGAGGTCAGTAAAGATAAAAATTTACTTTTGGTTTTGGCTATGTATATCATAGGATTTTTAAAGTCAAACAGCAGTTTTTTCCAGCTTTTAGAGAGCTTTTATGAAAATTTTGGCGAGATAAAAGAGTCAAAGACTAATTTTCCTAGCCAGAGTAAAGTCATGAGTATAGTGCATTGGTTTAGAGATAAAATTTGCTCTAAAGAGGGTGCTTCTGATAGTGCCAAAAAACTTTTTGATATAAAAGATGTTGATGAGCTTTTGCAAAAAAACTTTCTTTCGCGCGAGAGTCTTGATGGTTATAGAACGCTTGGCAAGGTCTATGAAGATGAATTTGATATAAAATTTGCCCAGCTAAAAGATGAGCTAAGAGCTTATGCAAACGAGCTTGAAGCATATAAAAAAGGCGAGATAGCAAAGTTTTTAAAAATTTATAAAAGTGTGCGTGAAAATTTTGGAGCGAAGCTTAATGAGCTAAGCTTTTGTGATGTAACAAAGCGAGTACATGAGCTTTTGTGTGATGACGCAAATAACAAGCAGATGCTTTATTTTAGGCTTGATGCGACTATCACACATCTACTCATAGATGAGTTCCAAGATACTAATGTTGATCAATACGACATCATGAGGCCGCTTATTGAAGAAATTCTTGCTGGTAGTGGTCAAAACGGTATCGGAAGTTTTTTTTATGTGGGAGATATAAAACAGAGTATTTATCGTTTTCGCGGCGGTAAAAAAGAGCTTTTTGATAAACTAAAAACAGAGTTTTCGCAGATACAAAGTCAGAGTCTTACGCACAACTACCGAAGCGCTAAAAAGCTAGTCGAGTATGTAAATTTTGTCTTTCAAAAAAGTACTGGCATAGGGCTTTTTGATGATAGTGAAGCACAAATTCCAGCTAGTAAAGATGATGGCTATATTGAAGTTTGCCAAAGTGATGAGCTCGTTTTAGAGTGCATGAAAAAGGTACGATTTCTTATGGATAGTGGCGTAAATATGAGCGACATAAGCGTGCTTTGTTGGAAAAACAGTGATGTTCGTAAGATATGTGAGCAGTTACGCAAAGAAGGTATTGAGGCAAGAGACGAGGGTGGAATGCTACTTAAAAATGATGCTAGCGTATTTGCTCTTATAAACTATGCTAAATTTTGCCTTTTTGGCGATAAAATTTACTTTCAAAACACAAAAAGCTATCTTGATACCAAGCTTGTAAAACTTAACTTAGATCCTAAAAAAAGTGCCGCAAGTAGCCTTTATTATCTTGCAAAACAGGTAAATATGGAGATAAGTAACGCAAATTTACTTCGCCTTTTTGAGCTAGCAAGCGAGCAAAGCTCTCTTATAAAGTTTATATTTGAATTTGAACATTCAGATACGCTTATAGCGCAAAATTCACACATAGGCGTGCGTGTAATGACGGTGCATAAGTCAAAGGGGCTTGAGTTTTTGCATGTTATTTTGTGTGATAGGATTGGCAAGGCTCAGTCTGATACTAGCGGCTTTATCTGCGAATACGACCAGCAAGATGGTTGGCAGATAAGCTTAAAGCTTGCAAATCGTGAAAATTTTGATTCTTCATATAAAGCCATAAAAGCAAAAAGTCAAGAGCTTGATAGGGACGATGAGATAAATAAACTTTATGTTGCGATGACAAGGGCTAAAAACTCACTTGTTATTATCAAAAAGCAAAATCCAAGCGGAACAAATCCAAGCTATTTTACGAAATACTCATTAAAAAGTGGCGAAGAGATAAAGTATCTTGACCTTGATTGTTTTAGCGATGGCAAGATAGCTCCAAGCCCAAAAGCAGAAATTTTGCCAAAGGTAGGCAAAAAAATAGAAATTTTAGCGGTAAAAAAAGATGAAAGTGTAGGCGAAAACGATACTAGCGGGCAGAATTTGCCTGCGATATATTTTGGAAATGCGCTTCACTTTTTGCTTGAAATGTGTGAAGATTTTAGCGAAAATTCTGTAAAAAAAGCAGCTATCATCATGAGAAATAAATTTGCTAAATTTTTACCTAAAGAGAGTATGGATGATGTGCTTTTGCGTGCTTTACGCTTTGTAGCTGATCCTAAATTTATAGAAATTTTAGACAAGGCTAAGGTTTATAAAGAGCAGCCTTTGGTCTTTGAGGGGGTTCAAAAACAGCTTGACCTACTTTGCGAAAAAGAGGGTGAGATAATCGTTGTTGATTATAAAAGCTCAGAGTTTGCGGTAGATAAAAATATAGAGCAAGTTAAGGAGTATGTGCAAATTTTAGGGCAGATTTTTCAAGGTAAGAGAGTTAGGGGTGTTTTGTTTTATCTGCTTAAGGATAGGATAAAATTTATAGAAATTTCTCTATAAAACCACAAAGATAAAAAATAGCTCTATTTTTAATTAAATTTTACTTAAATTCAGGTTTTTATAAGTTTATTTTTTGTAAAATCCCCTTTTAATTTATTTGGCAAAGGTAAAAAATGACAAAAATAACAAAGCCAAACGAAGTAAAACGCGACTGGATCGTACTTGATGCGACAGGCAAACGCTTTGGTAGACTACTTACTGAAGTTGCGACTCTGCTTCGTGGCAAACACAAACCAAGCTATACTCCAAATGTTGATTGTGGTGATTATGTTATCATTATAAACGCATCAAAAGCTGAATTTACGGGTGCAAACAAGGCTGAGCAAAAGCTTTATCATCGCCACTCTGGCTATTTTGGTAGCACAAAGAGTGAAAAATTTGGCGATTTGCTAGCAAATAACCCAGTTAAGCTTTATAAACTTGCTGTTCGCGGAATGCTTCCAAAGACAAAACTTGGCAAAGAGATGATAAAAAAACTAAAAGTGTATGAGGGTAGCGAGCACCCACACACCGCACAGATCGCTAAAGAAGGAAAATAATTATGGCAAAAATTTATGCAACAGGTAAAAGAAAAACTGCGGTTGCTAAGGTTTGGGTAAAATCTGGTAGCGGTAAAATTTTAGTAAATGGAATGGATCTTAACACTTGGCTTGGCGGTCATGAGGCTATCAAGCTAAAAGTTATACAACCTCTTCTTGTAACGAAACAAGATAGCTTGATTGATGTTACAGCTACAACGCTTGGTGGTGGCTATTCTGCTCAAGCAGAAGCATTAAGGCATGGAATTTCTCGTGCACTAGCTGCTATGGATGCTGACTTTAGAGCGGCTTTAAAGCCAAAAGGCTTACTAACTCGCGACTCAAGAACGGTCGAGAGAAAGAAATTTGGTCGCAGAAAAGCAAGAAGAAGCCCTCAGTTCTCAAAACGCTAATTTCTATAAAAACGCTATTTTCTTTCAAGAGATTAATATCTTTTGTAAAAGAAATAGCATTCTACCAAAATTTAAAATTTTGCGAGAATTTCTCGCAAAATTTCTCTTTTTTATCTATAAATTTAATTTTATTGTTTTGACTGCAAATTTGTATCTTTTTATTAAATTTTCTAGCTTATTTACTATATTTTTACTAAAATTTAAAAATTTATGCTATAATGGGTGTGTTTTTAAAACAAAAATTACATAAAGAAAGGAAGTCTTTACATGAAAAAGATTGCTTTAGCTATGGTTGCTGCTTCTGCTTTATTTGCGTCAAATGCAGCATACAACTACGAGATCACTCCAACTGTTGGTGGTGTACATCCAGAAGGTAACTTGGGTATCGACGAGCATTTGACTGTTGGTATTAGAGCTGCTAGAAACCTAGAGGGTATGTTTTTTGATCAGTTTGAACTAGGTACTGACTATACACACAAAGCAACAGAGAAAGTTGATGGAGTAAAAAGAGAAGGCCGCGTTGCTAGATATTTCGCGAACCTTACAAAAGATATTGTTGGTTTTGGACCATTTGAGCTTTACGGCTTGATCGGTGCAGGATACGAGGATGTTCCAGCTAAATTTGTTGATAATGAAGATGGTGGCTTTGGTCAGTATGGTCTCGGTATCCGCTACCAAGTAACTGATGTTTTTGCTCTTAAAGCAGAAGCTCGTGATGCTATAAAATTTGACCACGGCGATCACAACCTATTCTACTCACTAGGCTTTGGTATAGGTCTTGACTCAAAAGCTCCAGCTGCTGTTGTAGCTGCTGCTCCAGTTGTAGCTGCTGCTCCAGTATCACTTGATGATGATAATGATGGTGTTTTAAACGATGTTGATAAGTGCCCTAATACTCCAGCTGGCGTTGTAGTTGATGAGCACGGTTGTGAAAAAGTTATCGTTCTTCGCGATCTTGGTGTAAATTTTGCATTTGATAGCTATAAAGTTAGCCCAACTTATGCTGCTGAGATTAAAAAAGTAGCTGACTTTATGGGTGAGCATCCAGACTATAGAGTGGTTCTTGCTGGTCACACTGATAGCGTAGGCAAAGAAGCTTATAACCAAAAACTATCTGAGAAGAGAGCAAACGCTGTTGCTAAAGCTCTTGAGGGCTTTGGTGTAGACGCTGCTAAAATTTCAACAGTTGGTTATGGTGAAACTAGACCAGTTGCTGATAATAAAACAAAAGAAGGTCGCGCTGAAAATAGACGCGTTGAAGCTACTTTTAACAAGTAATTCAAAAATTCCCCTAGGGCTTGGCGAGAGCTAAGCCCTTTTTTATTTACACACAAAAGAGCAAAATTTGAAAAAAATTATCCTTTTTGACCTTGATGGAACTCTTATAGACTCAACATCTGCTATACTTGATGGATTTGACGGAGCATTTATGGCATATAATGGCACAAAGCCAGACCATGAAAAGGTAAAGTCGCTCATAGGACATACGCTTGATGATATGTTTGTTTCACTTGGTGCAAAAAAAGAGGATGTTGCCTTTATTAGGTCAAAATATAAAGAAATTTACACACAAATTTACTTACCACAGACAACTCTTTTACCGTATGCCAAAGAGACTATTGAGCAAGCTGCAAAATTTGCAAAGCTTGGTATAGTTACAACAAAAGGCTCAGCTTCCATACCTGTGCTTATGCGTCATTTGGGTGTTTTAAAGTATTTTGATGCCATAGTGGGTTTAAATGATGTAGTAAACCCAAAGCCAAATGCAGAACCTGTAAATTTGGCACTTTCGCGCCTAAATGCCAACGATATACAGCGTCAAAATGCCTTTATGATAGGTGATACGAAATTTGACTGTTTGGCTGCTAAAAATGCGGGAATTCATGCACTCAGTGTTCTTTGTGGGTACTCAAGTGAAAAAGAGCTTAAAGAGTATAACGATAAAATTTTTGCAAATACCCTTGAAGCAGTGAAATTCGCCAAAAATTTCTAAAACCAACCCCCGTAAATTCATTATTAAACTTACAGTGCTAAAATAAATTAATCAATACAAATTTAGTAAATTCTTTGTATAATATATAAAATTCTAAAAAGGTAGATTATGGCAAAATTTATGAAAACTATGGATGGTAATGAGGCTGCTGCGCACGCAGCATACGCATTTACTGAAGTTGCAGGTATTTATCCTATCACACCAAGCTCTCCGATGGCTGATTATACCGATCTTTGGGCGGCACAGGGTAAGAAAAATTTGTTTGGCATGCCAGTTAAATTGGTGGAGATGCAAAGTGAGGCTGGAGCGGCTGGAACGGTGCACGGTTCACTTCAGGTTGGCGCACTTACAACTACTTACACAGCCTCTCAAGGTCTTTTGCTTAAAATCCCAAATATGTATAAAATCGCGGGTCAGCTCTTGCCAGGCGTCATTCATGTAAGCGCTAGAAGTATCGCAGCGCAGGCACTTTCTATCTTTGGTGATCATCAAGATATCTATGCCTGTCGCCAAACAGGCTTTGCTATGCTTGCAAGTGGCTCTGTTCAAGAGGTTATGGATATAGCTGGCGTGGCGCACCTTGCAGCGATCAAGGGTAGGGTGCCATTTTTGCACTTTTTTGATGGCTTTAGAACAAGTCATGAAATTCAAAAAATAGAGGTCATGGACTACGAGCATTTTGATAGATTGCTTGATAGGGAGGCGCTTGCAAAATTTAGAGCCGACGCTATCAACCCAGAAAATCCAAAAACAAGGGGTACCGCACAAAATGATGACATTTACTTTCAAACTCGTGAATTAGTTAATCGCTATTATGATGCCATACCTGATATAGTCGCCGAGTATTTAGCTGAAATTTCAAAAATAACTGGACGCGACTATAAGCCATTTAACTACTACGGCGACCCAGATGCTACTCATATCATAGTTGCGATGGGTTCGGTTACTCAAGTACTTGAAGAGGTTATTGATCATTTGCGAGCAAAGGGCGAAAAGGTGGGCGTTGTAAAGGTTCATCTATACAGACCTTTTAGTGTGAAATATCTAATGGATGTTATGCCAAAAAGTGTTAAAAAGATCGCTGTTCTTGATCGTACAAAGGAGCCAGGAAGTCTTGGTGAGCCACTTTATCTTGATATAAAAGCAGCATTTTATGGTATGTCTAATGCTCCAGTCATTGTTGGTGGGCGCTATGGACTTAGCTCAAAAGATGTAGATCCTGCACAGATGATAGCTGTATTTGAAAATTTAAAACAAGACCAACCAAAAGATGGTTTTACCGTTGGTATAGTAGATGATGTGACCTTTACATCACTGCCATTGGGAGAGAGAATTTCACTAAGTGATGATAGTGTGAAAGAGTGTCTTTTTTACGGGCTTGGTGCTGATGGAACTGTGGGCGCAAATAAAAACTCGATCAAAATTATTGGAGATAAGACAGATCTTTACGCTCAGGCATATTTTGCCTACGATAGTAAAAAGTCAGGCGGCTATACAAGAAGTCATTTAAGATTTGGTAAAAAACCTATCCGCTCGACATATCTAGTTTCAAACCCACATTTTGTTGCTTGCTCGGTTGCTGCTTATCTTGAAATTTACGATGTGATAGATGGTATAAGACAAGGTGGAACATTTCTTCTAAATTCTATCTGGGATGAGGCTGAGACAGTGGCTAAAATTCCAAATCGAGTAAAGAGAATTTTGGCTCAAAAGCAAGTAAATTTTTATATTATAAATGCTACAAAATTAGCTCATGAGATAGGACTTAAAAACCGTACTAACACCATCATGCAGTCTGCATTTTTTAAACTTGCTGATATTATTGCCTTTGATGATGCTCAAGAGTATATGAAAGAGTATGCAAAGAAAACTTATGGCAAAAAGGGCGAAGCTATCGTAGAGATGAACTATAAAGCCATTGATGTGGGTGCAAGCGGGCTTGTTAAAGTTACTGTAGATCCAGAGTGGGCTAATCTTTGCGATGACAGCGCTAAAGCCGTAGCTTATGAGGGAACAAAATTTGTAGAAAGTATCGTTAAGCCTATAAATGCAGCCAAAGGCGATAGCTTACCAGTATCCGCGTTTGCGGGCTATGAGGATGGTAGTTTTGAGGCTGGCACAACAGCGTATGAGAAGCGCGGTGTTGGTGTTTTGGTGCCAAAATGGATAGAGGAAAACTGTATTCAATGTAACCAGTGCGCCTTTGTGTGTCCTCACGCAGTTATAAGACCGTTTTTGATAAATGATACCGAGCTTGAAGCTGCACCGCAAAGTGTTAAAGAGCATGTTTTAGATGCAAAAGGTAAAGAGGTTAAGGAGTTAAAGTATAAAATTCAAGTCTCTCCACTTGATTGTACTGGTTGCGAGCTTTGTGCGCAAAACTGCCCAAGTAAAGAGAAGTCTCTTGTTATGGTTCCGCTACAAGAAGAGCTTGATAAAAATGAGCAGGTAAATGCTGATTATTTATTTAAAAATGTAACTTATAAAGATGACCTTATGAGTAAGGAGAGCGTAAAAGGCTCAAGCTTTGCGCAGCCTTTGTTTGAATTTCACGCTGCTTGCCCAGGATGTGGTGAGACACCTTACATAACGCTTGTTACAAGGCTTTTTGGTGAGCGGATGATAGTTGCAAATGCGACTGGTTGTAGCTCTATTTACGGCGGCTCAGCCCCATCTACTCCGTATACTAAAAATTCCGACGGACACGGTGTTGCGTGGGCAAATTCACTTTTTGAGGATAATGCAGAATTTGGTATGGGTATGAAGGTTGCGACTGAAACTATCCGCCATCGCATAGCTGATATTATGCTACGCACCAAAGATAGCGCTCCTAACGCACTTAGTGCGCTTTATACTGACTGGCTTAAATTTAAAAAAGATGGAGCAAAAACAGCTGAGATAACTAAGATGTTAGTGCCTATATTAGAGCAAAACATACAGGTTGAAGGCGTAAAAGAAATTTTAGAGCTAAAACAGTATTTAACAGCAAAATCACAGTGGATAATAGGCGGTGATGGCTGGGCGTATGATATTGGTTTTGGCGGACTTGACCATGTTTTAGCAAGCGGAGAAAATGTCAATGTCTTGGTGCTTGATACGGAGGTGTATTCAAATACTGGCGGTCAAAGCTCAAAATCAAGTCGCACAGGCTCAATAGCACAATTTACCGCAACAGGCAAGCCAGTGCAGAAAAAAGATCTTGGCTATATCGCTATGACTTATGGAAACATTTTTGTTGCACAGATTAACTCAAATGCAAGCCAGGCAAATGTTATTAAGGCTATTGCCGCAGCTGAAGCGTATGATGGACCAAGCTTAGTTATAGCTTACTCACCGTGTATAGCACATGGCATAAAAGGTGGTTTGACATATTCGGGCAACCAAGCAGAACTTGCTACAAAATGCGGTTATTGGCCAACTTATATCTATGATCCTGCGCTTGTAAAAGAGGGCAAAAATCCACTAAAAATCACATCAAAAGAGCCAGACTGGGCACTTTACGAGCAGTTTTTAATGAATGAAGTTCGATACAATGCTCTTAAAAAGAGTAATCCAGAGCACGCTGACGAGCTTTTTACTCATAACAAAAAAGACGCGCAACGCCGCTATCGCCAGCTAAAACGCTTTGCTATGGCTGATTTTAGTGATGAGCTTGAAACTACTTCAAGTGAGACTTTGGCTGAGTAATTTTAGGGTGTTTTTCACCCTAAAGCTCTTTTAAAAAATGAAATTTTTACTCTTATTATTATCATCTTTTTAAATTTAAATGTTATCTGAGGGATTGTTGCGTAAAATTTTGGTATAAAAAAGATGGTAAAATAGACTAAAAATCAAGGAGAAAATATGTCAAAACTTTTTAGCCCAATAAATTTCGGCAACATTACGCTTAAAAATCGTGTCATAATGCCACCTATGTGCACTTATAAAGTGCCAGATGACTCAGGTATGGTGCAGGAATTTCACAAAATCCACTACGGCGCAAGAGCACTTGGCGGGACTGGTGCCATCATCGTTGAAGCTACAGCAGTGCAGGCGGTTGGCAGGATCACACAAAGGGATCTTGGGCTTTGGGATGATAGGCAAATACCAGGTCACAAAGAGCTAGTAAATATCATAAAATCTTACGGTGCAAGAGCTGGTATCCAGCTAGCACATGCAGGCAGAAAGTCTGAGGTAGATGGGAGTGTGAGCGTTAGCGATGAGGCATTTTCAAAAAGTTATAAAACCCCTAAAAAACTTAGTCTTGATGAAATTTTATCACTTAAGCAAGACTTTGTAAAAGCTGCAAAAAGAGCCCAGATGGCTGGGTATGAATTTGTTGAAATTCACGCAGCGCATGGATACTTACTAAATACATTTTTAAGTAAAGTTTTAAACAATAGAGATGATATTTACTCTAGGGATAGAGCAAGGCTGGTGTGCGAGATAGTGGCTGATATAAAAACCCAAACATCACTTGTAGTAGGCGTGCGCCTAAGCGCATCGGCGTGGCGCAAGGATGATTATAGCGTGAGTGAGTGCGCGAACTATGCTAAGGTGCTTGAGGACGCTGGAGCCCAGTTTATCCATGTATCAAGTGGCGGTGTGCATGAAATTTGTGATGACATGCCAACTATCGCACCACTTTATCAAGCAGGATATGCCAAGCAGATAAAACAAGCTGTAAGCGTGCCAGTCATAGCTGTAGGATTTATAACAAAGGCTAGCGAGGGCGAAGCGCTACTACTTGGTGAGACATGTGACGCCGTCGCATATGGTAGAGCCATGCTGGATAATGCAAATTTGGCATTTACTCTTGCAAGCGAGCTAAAAGAGCCTGAAAATATCGACTTTACATACCGTAGGGCTTACTAAGCGGTAAAAAAGCGTAGCAAACTCATATAAACAGCCGTTGAGATAGAGATGGTTAAAAGCATATTTTTAAGCTTTAAGTGAATGATTATGGCGGTAAGAAATGCTAAAATTTCCGCCGCCCCATACGGATACACGCTAAATTTCACATCCTTTAAGCCATAGCTTACTAAGATAACCATTATCATAAGCCCCATGTGCTTTTGTATGACGCTCATAAGCTTGCTCTCGCCTTTGCTCTTCATCAGATAAAACGGCGTCGCACGTGTGATAAAAGTCGCCACCGCTGCTAGCAAAACCGCCACAAACAAAAGCCACTCAGGCGAGCTTACGTTTATCATAACTTATCCTTAAACAGGGATAAAAACACGAAGCAAAGCCCCATCGAGCCCACCAGCATAAACTTAGCCGGCATTAGCGTAACACCGATGACGCCAAACAGCACGGCAGCACCTAACACGATAAAATTTCTATCGCTTTTAAACATTTCAATCACGATGGCGATAAAAAGTGCGGTTAGGCTAAACTCAAGCCCGCTCATATCAGCGCTTATAAGCGCACCCGCAAAGCACCCTAGTGCCGTGCCAGTCAGCCAGTAAAACCAGCAAAGAAAATTTAGCGCTGTAAACACACGGCTTCGCTCGCTCACATCCTCTATCTTTAGCATTTTAAACACGGCAAATGTCTCATCTGTTAAGGTCGCGACATTAAACAAACGAAAGCGCAAATTTTCATACTCTTTAAGCAAAGCAAGCCCGTAAAAAGTGTGACGTAAATTTACAAGATAGCTCACCACAAACGCCTCCACTAGCCCAGTCCCGCTAGCAAACAGCCCCACCATCATAAACTGCGCGGCTCCTGCGTATGTAAGAAAGCTTAGCGAGATGGCTATAAATGCGCTCACACCCACGCCAATAGCCAAAATGCCAAAAGCCATGCCAAGCGGAAAGTAGCCCATAAAAATAGGGATAGAGAGCTTAAAAATTTCTAAATTACTCAAAAAATGCCTTATGTGCGCTAGATAAAGTCGCTTATCTTATCAAAAAGGTGCTTAAAGGCTGTTTTGTGTAGCTATGTGTGGCTAAAATTACATAAAAGCATTGATTTAGAACTAGCATTAAAATATACAATGTTGTAAAATTTTATTAAAATATGACAAGACAGATGATGCAGTAAATTTTAAAAATTTAAAAAACAAGATATCTGCCTAGTTAAATTTTGTCCTTTTGGCTTTGTTTTTGGCGTTACTAAAATTTATAAATTTGATAATTTTACCAACTGCTTAGCTGCTATAAAATTTTAACTTATTTGGATTTTACTTGCCCAGCAGTATGCCATCTTACTTAGAAATATTAGAAATTTTTATTTCATAATTTTTTAAAATTTGTGCTAAACTTATCTCTTTCATCGTATTTTCAGCGTTCTTTTGCACGATGTCATATGCATCTTTTATAGCGTGCTGTATATTTACCCCGACACCGCATTTTGGATTTGTATGTGTATCTTGATGAAGCAAAGGCGCCTCACCCAAGATGGCTGTATATATCTCAAAAAGCGTGATACTTTCAGCCTTTTTTGATAGCACGGCTCCCGTTTTACCAGGCTCAGTTAGCAAAATCCCACCCTTTCTAAGTGCTGAAATAAGCTGGCGAACGTAGGAGGGATTTGTATGCACGCTTTTTGCGATGACAGCAGAGCTTGGGCTATCGTTTGGGTTTAAGGCAATGAGCGCTAGGATATGGATGGCATCAGCTAGTTTGGTCGGATACTTCACGAAAATTCCCCGTTTTTGCTTAATTGTATCAAAATTTCAATGAAGTTTTTAAATTTAGCAAAAACTCATCTATTTTAGCATGAAACTCCATGCCATTTGGTGCATATGGCTCACTTAAATTTACACTCACATATGTTGCGTTTGGCATTTGTGATGATACACGCATTAATGGTGCTTTTATGAGCTGATTTCTAGCTCCCACTCCAAGCTCTAAAAAAAGGACATTTTCATTAAAATTTTGCTCTAAAAATGCGTTAAATCGCTCTCCATTTTTTGCACCGATAAATCTTTTCGCAAAGATATTATGCGCATCCATATCTAAGCCACATTTTTGGCATTTTGGTAGAAAATTAATCGCATTTTTTGGCTCATTTGCCATATTTTTAAGCACATCTAAGCCATCTTTTATCTCATCACAACAGGCATTTTCGCACTGAAAATTTATCGCATTTCCCTCTACTTCGAAAACATTTTTAAATCCTGCTAAACCAAAATGCCCTTCGATATTTGAAGTCACGATAAAATAAGGCTTTATGCTAAGCAATTCACGTAAATCACTCATCGCCTGACTTATCTTATATGATAAGATATAATGCCTAGCAAATGTAGCGTAAAACTCCCATTTACTAGCTTTATCTGGGTAGTTACAGCTAAAGCACTCAAGCACATTTCGCACGCCAAATTTCTGTCTAAACTCACCAAAATAACGCTCAAATTTCTCATCACTCGCAAAGATATTCAGCCCTTCAGTGATACTAAAGCCATTGCTTACTACAACGATCACCGCCTTTGCTTTTTTAAATTTCAAAGCCAAATTTTCATAACCCATCATCTATCCTTAGTAAATTCTAGCTGGAGCAAAAGTGCCATCAAATTCTTCAGCAACTATTTTTGCATTTTTGTTTTCGCGTAGTTTTAAAGCGTCCCTAAATACCTTGCTAATATCCGCGCCAATAGCAAGCGAGCGACTTTTTATCTCGCGTGGCACGATCGCATCTTTTGGATTTATCGTGACATAGGTTGCTTTTGGAGTGCTAAAAACAAGCTGCCAAAACGGCTCTTGGATAAACATCGGTGTCATTCGCCCCACTCCAAGCTCCAAAAACAGCACCTTTTTACCACTATGCTTATCTAAAAATTTACGCCATTTTTTATACTCATTTGCATAGCGTGTGCCTTGTAAAAATGTCCGCGATCTGACCCAGTGATTTAGCTCGCCACCGCAGTTTGGGCATTTTGGCACTAGTTCGGATGGGATTTTGCACTCATTGATGTTTGCATACATATTTTCATACATTTCCTCACCATCCCAGACCTCATCGCAACACTGCCTATCGCACTGCATAAGCTTCCAATCCCCCTGAAGCTCGACCACATCTCTTTCATCAAAAACACCGTAAAGTTGGCGGTCTTGATTTGTCGTGACTGCGATAAATGGCTTTTTTGCAAGCAAATTTTTAAGATCAAAATAGTTTTGTCCCACAGGCAAAGATAGCACTAAGTGCACCATGGTAGCCAAAAACGCCCACCTTTCCTCGCGCGTCTTATATGGATAGTAAAGCCCATCAAATGCATTACTCCAGCCATATTTACGCTCAAACTCACCAAACTCTCGCTTAAAATATCTATCTGGCTGATAGTAAAATGTATATCCGCAACTAGCAGACATTCCGCTTGCTATGCCGATACACACAGCATCTGCGTCATCTAGCATTTGTAAAAATTTTGCCACTTTTTCTTTATACTCGTTTGACATTTTAACTCTTTAAATTTGATTTTTGAAAATTATATAAAAAGTAGTGTTAATTTATAATTAACAGGCTATAGATAAAAAATAGTTCTCTAATATTTTAAATGCTAATAACTAAATTTAACACACTTTATTTCTTAGATACAATTCATCTTAACAACAAAGAAATGAGATTTATCGGGTTTTGTATAGTAGCGTGGCTAAAATCTAGCATTAAAATATACGATGTGGTAAAATTTTATTAAAACGCGACAAGACAGATAATGCAGTAAATTTTAAAAATTTTGTCACACAAAATATTTGATTAGTTTAAATTTTGTCTTTTTGGCTTTGTTTTTGGCGTTGCTAAAATTTATAAGTAAAGTAAAATACCAGAGCTTTGATAAATTTTATATGAAGATATGCGCTTAACTAGCTGTTAAGTTTACCACTTAACAGCATAGCTTTGCTTTTAAAGCCTAGTTTTCATCTTATCAAATTCATCTTTTATGACTTGCTCGTTTGGCTCATCGCTCATTTTATTTAAAGCGTCTCCCCAAAAACTTACCGCTAAAATAACAATACTTGAGACCACAAAACCAGGAAGTAGCTCATAAACCTCTTTGTTTAGTTCAAGTACTATCCAAGCTATAACACTAACTCCTCCGCTTATCATGCCAAGAAGTGCGGCTAATGCGCTCATTCTTTTTAGGTAAAGACTAAAAAGTAAAACCGGACCAAAACATGCTCCAAACCCAGCCCAAGCATTGCCAACAACATTTAGCACGCTCTCTTTTTGCCCAAAGGCTAAGACGGTTGCTATGATGGCAACTGCTACTACGGCGTATCTACCTATGGCTACTTGAGCATTATTTGAAATTTCATGTTTGTAAAATGCAAGTATAAAATCTTTTGTCACCGAGCTTGCGCTGACTAAAAGCTGACTTGATATAGTACTCATAATCGCAGCAAGTACGGCAGAAACTATAATGCCAACAAAAAACGGATGAAACAAAGTCTCGCCAAGCTTTAAAAATACTATCTCAGGATCGCTAAGTGTAACGCCAGACTGCGTAAAAAATACAAGCCCCATAAGCCCGCTAATCATAGCTCCGATCAGCCCTATCGCCATCCAACCGATGCCTATACGCCGAGCTTGAGCTAACTCAGCTGAACTTCGTATAGCCATAAATCTCACGATGATGTGTGGTTGCCCAAAGTAACCAAGCCCCCAAGACATTAGACCTAAAATAGCCCAAAAATTTAGATCTCGAAAAATATTTAGGTGCTCGGGATCTATTTTTTTTATCTCGCTTAAAAGAGATGTTCCTTCTAAATTTATATTAAAATACGCTACAGCAGGGATTGCGATAAGTACGATAAACATCAAAGTGCCTTGAAATGCGTCTGTTATAGCCACCGCTTTAAAACCGCCAAAAAATGTGTAAAATACAACGATAGTTAGCGTAAAAATAGCTCCATAGGAAAATGGCAAGCCAAAAAAACTCTCAAAACTCTTTCCACCAGCGATTATGCCACTACTAACATAAAGGGTAAAAAATATAAGTATAAAAAGCCCAGATATAATGCGTAAAACCTTCGTGCGGTCTTTAAAGCGATTTTCTAAAAAGTCTGGTATCGTGATACTATCGCTCGCAACTTCCGTATAAACTCGTAAGCGTTTTGCCAGAAATAAGTAGTTGCAATACGCCCCTATAGTCAGTCCTATCGCCATCCATGCAGTTGCTATACCAGTCGCATAAAGTGCGCCCGGTACACCAAGTAACATCCAGCCACTCATGTCGCTTGCTCCAGCGCTTAGTGCGGTAACTACTGGCCCTAGCTTGCGATTGTCTAGCAAATACTCGTTCATATTTGCATTTTTGTTATATGAAATTTTACCGATAACAAGTAAAAAACCAAAATATAAAGCAATAGCGATATACGAAGTAAAATCCACAAAATTTCCTTTTTACAATTTTTACCATAATATTATAAATTTGTTTAAAAATTCCATAGATTATAAAAATTTAAGCAAAAAAATACCAAATTTTCAGTATATTCTTAAATTTACAAAACACTATAAAGGGTCTTTGAGTTGAACGAAAAAAGTTACAATTTTTTTCTCAGTGAGAAATTTTACAGAATTTTGTTTTTCATTGCCATTGTTGGCGTGATCTCGTACTACTTCTATCCGCGCGATATGACACCAGCCCAGCAAGCTGCGTACATAAAAAGCTATGGTGTGACACTTGGGCTTACAGTGGGCGGTATCGCTATTGGTATGGTGCTTGGATTTACCTTGGCGTTTTTGAAATTTTTACAGATAAAGCCTTTAAATTTTATCATAGACGAATATATCGATATGCTTCGTGGAACACCGATAATTCTTCAACTTTTGATATTTTCAGTGGTTATTTTTGCCACTTGGGAGGACAACTTTTATGTTGCACTCATTGCACTTGGGCTAAATAGCTCTGCCTATGTTGCAGAGATCGTACGAAGCGGTATAAATAGCGTTGATAAAGGTCAAATGGAGGCAGCGCGCGCGATGGGTCTAGGGTATGGCACATCAATGCGAGAGATAGTAATGCCACAAGCTACTAAAAACATACTGCCAGCACTTGGCAATGAGTTTATCTCTCTTTTTAAAGAGACCTCAGTTGTAGGCTACATCAGCGTCGTTGATATAACCATGCAAAGCAAGAGCCTTCAAGCGGTGTTTTATAGTCCCGAGCCAGTTATTTTTGCGGGCGTTGTGTATTATGTTAGTATCAAATTTCTCACACTGCTTGTGAAGTTGCTTGAAAGGAGATTAAATCGCCATGATTGAGATTAGAAATTTATGCAAAAACTACGGTGATTTGCAGGTTTTAAAAGACATTAGTGTTGATATAAAACAAGGCGAGATAATCGCTATTATAGGACCAAGTGGTGGTGGCAAAAGCACATTTTTACGCTGTATAAATCGTCTAGAAGAGCCAAGTAGTGGACATATAAAGATAAATGGTGAAGATATAGTAAGTAAAGATGTTGATATAAATAAAATTCGTCAAAAAATCAGTATGGTTTTTCAGCATTTTAACCTGTTTGCCAATAAAAATGTTATGCAAAACCTAACTTTAGCACCTATAAAATCAGGTGTTTTTAGCAAAGATGAGGCTGAAAAAAAAGCAGAAGAGCTGCTAAAAAGTGTGGGCTTAAGTGATAAAAAGTTTGCTTTTCCACATAAGCTTTCAGGGGGTCAAAAACAGCGTATAGCAATAGCTAGAAGCTTAGCGATGAATCCAGACGCTATACTTTTTGATGAGCCAACATCTGCACTTGATCCTGAGATGATAGGCGAGGTTCTTGATATAATGAAAGATGTAGCGGCTAGGGGACTTACTATGCTTGTAGTAACCCATGAGATGGGCTTTGCTCGCAATGTAGCAAGTAGAATTTTCTTTATGGATGGCGGAAAAATAGCCGTTGATGATACACCAAAAAATGTATTTGAGAACCCACAAAATCCAAGACTTAGAGAATTTTTAGGAAAAGTATTAAATCATTAAACATTTTACATTATAATAGACAAAATTTTTTAAAGGAGATAAGATGAAAAAATTTTTAGCACTATTTGCAGCGGCTAGTATTAGTCTTTTTGCGACAGAACTTAAGATAGGCACAGCTGCTAACTATCCACCATTTGAGTATATCGATGAGCAAAACAAGATAACTGGCTTTGATATAGATCTTGTTGATGAACTTTCAAGGCGCTTGGACTTTAAATTTAAGATAGTAAATATGAGCTTTGACGGACTTATCCCAGCACTAAAAGCTGGCAAGATAGATGTTATCGCAAGTGCGATGAGTGCGACTGATGATAGAAGAAAGTCGATAGATTTTACAAATTCGTATTATATAACCGAAAATATCTATATCCGCAAAGCTAACAATGCTGAAGTTAAAGATAAAGAAAGCCTTAACGGTAAGAGAGTTGGTGTGCAACAAGGCACAGTCCAAGAGCTAGCAGCAAATGCAATAGCAGGCGCAAAAGTTGTTCTAGCAGAGGATACTGCTCCGCTTGTTATGGGTCTTAAGGCTGGCAAATTTGCAGCACTTATCTTTGATAGTTCAATAGGTTATGGCTACTTGAAGAAAAATCCAGATTTGGAAGAATTTTACAAAGAGTCAGATGGTAGCGAGGGCTTTTCAATGGCGTTTGATAAGGGCAAAAATACTGAACTTATCGCAAAGATAAATGCAGCTTTTGAAGAGATGAAAAAAGATGGTAGCTATGATAAGCTACTTGAAAAATATGATTTAAAGTAAATTTAAAAAAGGAAAAAAATGAAAAAAATTTTTGCATTCGTTTTGGCGTGTTTTGTTACACTTGGTGCGGCTGATTTAAGAATAGGTACAGAGCCTACATTCCCTCCGTTTGAGTATCTTGATGATCACAACAAGATTGTCGGCTTTGATGTTGATCTTGTTGATGAGCTTGCTAAAAGAGCTGGCTTTAGCTATGAGTTTGTTCAGATGAACTTTGATGGGCTTATATCTGCTTTAAAGGCTGGAAAGATAAATGCGATAGTAAGCGGTATGAGTGCTACTGACGCAAGAAGAAAATCGGTTGACTTTACAGACTCTTACTTTGCAACTGAAAATTTGTTTTTACGCAAAAAAGGAAATACTGAAATTTCAAGTAAAGAGAGCCTAAAAGGAAAACGCCTAGGTGCACAACAAGGCTCTATACAAGAGATTGCTGCAAATGCTGTTGCTGGCGCAAAAGTACTACCTTTTGAAAATTCAGTAACTGTTGCCACTAGCCTAAAAGCTGGTAAAATCGATGCTATGATAGTTGATACTTCGGTTGGATATGGCTTTTTAAAGAAAAATCCTGATCTGGAAGAATTTCTAAAAGAGCCAGATGGAAGTGACGGCTTTGCTATAGCCTTTGATAAAGACAAAAACACTGAACTTATCGCAAAGATAAATGCTGCTCTTGCTGAGATAAAAAAAGACGGCACATACGATAAGTTGCTAGAAAAATACGACCTTAAGTAAAATATAGCTTGAAATTTTGGGCGAAAGCCTAAAATTTCTTGCCTTACAACTACAAAAAACAAGACATGAAAAATATCCTTATCATAGCTGGAAGTGATAGCGTTGGTGGTGCTGGCATGCAGGCTGATATAAAGACTTGCGAGGCATTTGGTTGCTACTGCGCAACTGCTATTACGGCAATCACTGCGCAAAATACAAATGGTGTAAGTGGTGTTTTGGCTGTAGCGCCTGAAATTTTAGACGCTCAATTAAAGATGATAGATGATGAGCTTTGTATAGATGCCGTAAAAATCGGTATGCTTTTTAATGCCGAGCTTATAAAGGTTGTAAAGACTTGGCTGGAGCGTGTAAGCTCTCGTGTGCCCATCGTGATTGATCCAGTTTGTGTAGCAAAATCTGGAGCAAAGCTGTTGCAAGATGACGCACTTAACGAGTTAAAAGAGCTTTTAAAATTTGCTACTATCGCTACACCAAACCTTGATGAGGCAAAAATTTTAAATCTTGATTTTAATAATTTGCCTTGCGATATTTTGTTAAAAAGAACGAACCTTAGTGAAATTTGTGAAGATTCGCTTTTTTATAAAGATGGAAAGATTGTAAAATTTCAAGAGACACTTTTGGAGCCAAATATAATGCACGGAGCTGGTTGTAGCTTTTCAAGTGCGATAGCTTGTGGTTTGGCATTAAAAAATGAGCTAGAAAATTCTATTAAAAATGCAAAAAAATTCATTACAAATTCTATAAAGTATGCTTATAAAACAAACTTTGGCGTAAGGTTGTTAAATCATAAAAAGGGTATTTATGAGTGAAATTTATGCCTTGAGTGATGATATTTTAAGTCCAGATGAGTTTATTATAAATCATGCAAGAGAAATTTTGAAATCAGGCATAAAACTCTATCAATATAGATGTAAAAAAGAAAATAAAAACGAAAAAATAGCGCTAGAACTTTTATCGCTTTGTCAAGAATTTGGTGCAAAATTTATAATAAATGACGATGTAGAGTTTGCCAAGAAAATAGGCGCAAATTCTGTTCATATCGGCAAAGATGATGACTCACTTATAAAAGCCCGTGAAATTTTAGGCAAAGATGCTTTTATAGGGGTTAGCTGCTATGATGATTTGGATTTGGCATTAAAAGCAGAACAAAATGGAGCTAGTTATGTAGCCTTTGGTGCAGTTTTTCCAAGCCTTACAAAGCCAAATACAACTTCAGTGAGCCTAGAAACTATAAAAAAAGCAAAGCAAATTTTAAAAATCCCAGTATGTGTCATAGGTGGCATAAATGCTTCAAATATCGCGCAACTCATAGAGTTAAAGGTGGATTATATCGCTATTGTTAGAGCAATTTATGAGCCAAATACAATAACTAAAAATATAGAAAATTTGCAAAAAGCAAGCCGCATTTAAGCGGCTTAGGTTAGTGTTTTAGACCTTTGGCATCAACATCAAGCTTTATTGCTTCATTGTCGATGTAGCCGATACCAGCGTCTAAAATTTTGCGTGCGATAGTGTGTGCCTCATCAAGCGAATGCATCTTATATGTACCGCACTGATACTCATTTAGCTCAGGAATTTTACTCTGATCTTTTACTGCCAAAATATCATTCATACTTGCGCTCCACGCATCTTGTATGGCTTTAATGCTAGGAACTCCTATAAGGCTCATATAAAAGCCAGTCCGACAGCCCATAGGCGATATATCGATAATCTCAACGCCTGTTGTGTTTAGATGATCTCTCATAAAACCAGCAAAAAGGTGCTCGAGAGTATGTATACCACGCTCTGGTAATATATTCTTATTTGGTTTGCAAAAGCGTAGGTCAAAAACGCTGATGTCATCGCCCTTTGGTGTTTTCATGGTCTTTGCTAAGCGTACTCCTGGGGCATTCATGATCGTGTGATCAACGCAAAAGCTGTCAAGTAATGGCATTATCTCTCCTTAAAATTTATTTTAATAGCAAAAATTTCACGCCATATTCTAGGCGTGAAAGAGTCAATATAATTAGTCAAGTGTGTTAAAAACCCTATCTCCAGCATCTCCAAGACCAGGCACTATGTAGTTTTTCTCATCTAGCCTTTCATCAATAGCAGCCGTATACACATCAACATCTGGGTAAATTTCACTAAAACGCTTTAGTCCTTCTGGAGCCGCTATGATAGATATAAACTTTATCTCTTTAACGCCCTTTTCTTTTAGAAATTTTACCGCATCTATGGCTGTTCCCCCAGTGGCAAACATAGGATCTATAATGATGGCTGTGCGTGAAGAGGCGTCTGGTGGTAGTTTTGCGTAGAAAAATTCAGCTTGTGCTGTAGCTTCATTTCTTTGAAATCCCAAAAATCCCACCGCTGCATCTGGAATAATGGTAAAAACACTATCAAGCATACCAAGTGCAGCTCTTAAAATAGGACATATCATAATCTTTGTAGCTAGTTTTTTAGCAGTTGTTTTTGCCACAGGAGTTTGCACGCTAACATCACGCAAGGCTAGTTTCCTTGTGGCTTCAAATATCATTAGGTGACTAATCTCATCAACTACCATTCGAAACTGAAAAGACTGAGTGTTTTTATCTCGTAAAATGCTAAGTTTGTGTTCTATAAGAGGGTGGGATATAAGGCGGACATTTGGCAAATTTATTGCCATTTCACGGTCTATATGCATACTTTTCCTTTAAAATTTTCATACTTTTAAAGTTTTTATTATAGTATAAAGTTGCATATTTTTATATTAAACCCAAAATTTAGGATTTAAAAAAAGGGGGATAAGCCTCCCCCAAAATTATTAAAGTCCTTTTGAAAGTTTTTCTGTGTAGGCTTTTATGTCAAAGTCTTTAATGCGAGCTACCCCGTCTTGTATGGCTGCTTTTGCCACTGCAGGAGCTACAGCCGCTAGGACACGGCTATCAAATGGCTTTGGTATAATGTAGTCTTTGCCAAATTTTAGCTCGCTTACACCAAATGCCTTGCAAACTTCAGCTGGGACTGGCTCTTTTGCAAGCTTGGCAAGTGCCTTGGCTGCTGCCATTTTCATATTTTCAGTGATCTTTTTTGCCCTTACATCAAGTGCTCCGCGGAAGATAAATGGAAAGCCAAGGACATTATTTACTTGGTTTGGATAGTCGCTTCTACCAGTTCCCATCATTACATCAGAGCGAACTTCTGCTACCTCTTCTGGGAAAATTTCAGGTGTTGGGTTTGAAAGAGCAAAGATGATAGGCTCAGCATTCATAGACTTTACCATCTCTTTTGTTACTACGCCAGGCTTTGAAAGACCAAGGAACATATCAGCACCATTCATCGCATCTTCAAGTGTGCGATCATCTGTTTTTATGGCAAATTCTACTTTTTCAGGTGTTAGGTCGGTGCGCTCGCTATGTATAACACCCTTGCTGTCTACCATGACTATATTTTTTGCACCAAGTGCTTTATACATCTTCGCGCATGCTATACCAGCAGCACCCGCGCCACTTACTACTATCTTTATCTTGCTTATGTCTTTGCCTGAAATTTCCATAGCATTTATCATGCCAGCACTTGTTATCATGGCTGTTCCGTGCTGATCATCGTGCATTACAGGGATATCGACTGCTTCTTGAAGCTTTCTTTCTATCTCAAAACACTTCGGTGCGCGTATGTCTTCTAGGTTTATGCCACCAAATGTCGGTGCAAGAGCTTTGCAAATTTCAACGATCTTATCAGGATCATGCTCATCTAGCTCGATATCAAAGGCATCGACATTTGCAAATTTCTTAAATAAAACCGCCTTACCTTCCATGACTGGCTTACCAGCTACTGCGCCGATATCTCCTAGACCAAGCACCGCTGTACCATCAGTGATGACGGCAACTAGGTTTGCTTTGTTTGTATATGTATAGGCTAGTTCGTTATCAGCCTCTATAGCCTTGCATGGTTCAGCAACGCCTGGTGTATAAGCCATAGATAGATCTCGTGCTGTTTCACATGAGGTTTTTACAGCAATCTCTATTTTCCCCCCGATATGATATTCTAATGCCTCTTCTTTTGTAATCTTACTCATCTTTTCTCCTTTAAAATTTTACTTATCCTGCTTTTTATCTCGCTACTACCAAGTACCTCAAGCACCTCAAATATACTCGGACTTACGCTATTTCCAGTCAGTGTTACTCTTAGTGCCTGTGCTAGATCTTTTAACTTTAGTCCGTTTAACTCTAAAAATTCATTTGTTATCTTTTCATATCCTGCAGCATCTAAATTTAGCGTCAAAATTTCAGCATATTTTGCCAAGATTTCAAGTGCTGATGGAGTTATAAATTTTGCACAAGCTTTTTCATCGTATGTTTGCGGTGCGTTGATGATAGAGTTTGCTGCTGTTGCCATATCTATAAGCGTTTTTGCGCGTTCTCTTAAGATGTTTAAAAGCAACTCGCCTTTTGGGTGCGCATTAAAATCAACTCCAAACTCTAACATATCTTTTGCTAATCTCTCATAAGGCAGGCTCTTTATATAGTGGGCATTTAGCCACTCAAGCTTGCTTGGGTTGTAGGTGCTTGCTGATTTATTTATATCGTGCGGATCAAAATAACGCAACATATCATCCATACTAAAAATTTCATCATCTCCATGACTCCAACCAAGCCTTACTAAGAAATTTAAAAGTGCTTCAGGCAAGTAGCCCATGCGCTTATACTCCATTACATCGGTTGCACCATGGCGTTTGCTAAGTTTGCTACCATCTGCGCCATTGATCATCGCTACATGGAAAAATTCAGGTATCTTAAAGCCAAGTGCTTCATAAAGTACGATCTGCTTTGGAGTGTTGCTTAGATGATCATCTCCTCGGATAACATGAGTAATGCCCATCAGTGCGTCATCTACTACAACAACAAAGTTATATGTAGGAGTGCCATCTGAGCGTGCGATGATAAAGTCATCAAGTATATCTGTACAGTTAAATTTCATATCGCCCTTTATCCCGTCTTTAAAGCGAATTTCGCCACTTTCTGGGGCTTTTATGCGTATGACTGGCTCGATACCCTCTGGAGGAGTGCCAGTGAAATTTCTATATCTGTTATCATACTTTGGTCGCTCTTTTCTGGCTTCTTGCTCAGCCCTTAACTCATCAAGCTCTTCTTTTGACATATAACATTTATATGCTTTGTCCTCTGCTAAAAGCTTTTGAACATACTCTTTGTATATGTCAAAACGCTTTGATTGATACGCTACTTCGCCATCATATGCTAGCCCACACCATTCAAATGCCTCTCTTATCGCTATGACTGCCTCTTCTGAGTTGCGTTTTAGGTCAGTGTCTTCGATGCGTAGTAGAAATTTTCCACCATTAGCTCTTGCGTAAAGATAGCTGTATAGCGCAGTTCTAAGCCCACCGACATGCAAATATCCAGTAGGACTTGGCGCAAATCTTGTAACTATCATCTCTGTCCTTAAAATTTTTATGTTATAATGGCTCAAATTATATTTAGAAAATACTTAAATAAAGGTTTCATTGTGATAAAAAAAGCTATTTTTGCTTCACTTATGTGTGGAATTTGCCTAAATGCTCAGATGGTAAATGGCATAGCTGCGATCGTTGAAAACGAGCCGATAACACTTTTTGAAGTAGCCAAAGTTAAAGAGCAATTAAAAATCGATAATGTCAGAGCGCTTGATTTGCTTATCCGTGACCGCCTAGAACAAGCTCAAATCAAATCACTAGGTATTCATACAACACCTTTTGAGATAAATGATAGAGTTGCAAATTTAGCCAAACAAAATGGCATGAGTGTATCAGAATTTCGTTCGCAAATAGAAAGCCAAGGCACGAAATTTATAGACTTTAAGAGCGATATAGAAAAGGCGATACTGCAAGAAAAACTATATAAGCAAATTTTTGCTGATGTGGGAAGAAATGTTAATGAAAGTGCTGCAAAAAGATATTATCAAAACAACAAAAGTCAGTTTAGTAGCTTTGAAAGCGCTTCTATAACAGTCTTTAGTTCCGCTGATGTAGAAAAGTTAATGGAGCAAAAAAGCTTTGGCATAAAGGCTCTTAGTGGCGTAAAGGCACAAACGCTAAATTTAAACCGAGAAAATATAAGTCCACGCCTTGTAGTCTTGATAGCTGCTACGCCTGAAGGCAGTTTTACTCAGCCTTTGCAGTCGCAAAATGGCTATGATATGTTTTATATCAATACTAAAAACGGCGTTTATGAACCAAGCTTTGATGAGATAAAAAATGATGTTATAAACTCGATGTATCAGGCTGAGCAAGAGAAGGTAGCGAGGGATTATTTTGATAAACTTCGTGCAAAAGCAAAAATTAATATGATAAGGCAGTAAAATATGGTAACAGTATCTTTTTTAGGACCGATAGAATTTGATGATGTAAAACTTGAAGTTTCAAGTCTTGGCGAGCTAAAAGATAGACTAAATGAGTATGATGAGCTTGCGTTAAAAGAGTGGCTTCAAATTTGTGCTGTTGCTGTAAATGATGAGGTTGTTACCGAGCTTGAAACGCCTTTAAAAGATGGCGATAGGGTTTGTATCTTACCACCAGTTTGTGGAGGTTAAGATGGAAATTTATAATGGAAGTTTAGATATCTGTGAGATACAAAATCGTTGGTATAACGATGTTTGCGATAAAAACTGTGGAGCGCTTATAACATTTGTGGGTATCGTGCGAGAAGAGGGCGGAATTTCAGCGCTTAGTTTTGATATTTATGAACCTATACTTAAAAAATGGCTTGATGGCTGGAGCCAGAGAGCTAAAAAAGAGGGGGCATTTGTTCTTTTTGCTCACTCTCGCGGTGATGTTGCTGTGCATACTAGCTCATATATAGCAGGCGTAGTAAGCCCACAGAGAAAGGTTGCTTTAAAGCTAATAAATGAATTTGTCGAGGACTTTAAGGCTAGTGCACCTATATGGAAATACGATGTCATTGATGGTAAGAGAATTTATGCTAAAGAGCGAAGCCATACTATAAATGGTGCAGGAATTTTAGCGTAGTTTTTAAATTTAGGCTAGATAGGCTCTAGCCTAAAGTCTTGTTTTAAGAGCAAATTCGCTTACTCTCTTTTCTTGTTAAATACTCCCACATAAACTGCAAATATAAAACCAACAGCAAGCGCGTAAGGCGCAAAAGGCGTGATACCTTTTGGTGAGCTAGCCAGCATAAAGTTATGCGCAAACGCAGCGCCAGCAGTCATGCCTATAACAAATATAGCCGAGCTTAAATTTCCTGTACCCATTTGAACCAAGTGCTTTCCAGGGCAACCCTCACTAAGACTAAAGCAAAGTCCAGCTAGTACCATACCAAGGAAATTCCAGATGGTTTGATTGTGTGCTATGGGCTGGTCTTCAAAACCAAATTTATACTGACCAAGTGCTAAATTTACGATACTTGCAAAAACTATGATACTAAGCACTCCGCTAAACATCTTAAACTCGCCTTTAAACATCGAACCAAACGCTCCAGTGCTGCAAAATTTACTCTTTTGCATTAAGATACCAACAATGACAGCGATCCCAAATGATGCAAATATGCTAGCATGCATAGAGCCAGGACCTTTTGTAGAGCTAAAAAGTGCGCCATTTTCGCCTGCTTTAAGCCCGAAAATAAGAGCTAAAAGTAGCAAAACTCCTATAGCCACAGGCAAAATTCCAACTCCAGCTGAAATTTGGCTTGGCTTAGTTAAGCCGTATCCTAGCTTTTTAAAATTAAATCCAGCAAAAACACCAACAACAAGTCCAGCCACACCAGCGATTGCACTCATATCGCCGCCACCAAGTCGTAAAAATGCTCGCCACGGGCAGCCTAAAAATACAAGGCAGCCTATCATCGCAAAAACACCTAGAAAAAAGCGCACAAACGGCGATGAGCCAGTTGATGGTAAGAATTCTTTTGTCCAAAAAATGCTTGATAAAAAACCTCCAACCATTAGCCCGATGATCTCTGGGCGAAGATATTGAAGTGCGCCAACATTATGAAGACCAAGCGCTCCAGCCGAGTCGCGCAAAAAGCAAGCAGCGCATATACCCATATTTGCTGGGTTACCAAGAAAGACTAAGAGGGCACCAAGTCCACCAAGAGCTGCACCAGCAGCAACATACCATTTTATAGTATCCATGAAGTTTCCTGAATGTTTAAGTCAAGCTAAACTAGCTTCTAAAACGCAAATTTTAGCGTTAAAATAATAAAAAATAAATAAAATTTCACCAGCTATTTAATGCAAAATGGTAAAATATGCCAAAAATTAATATTAAAAAGGATAAAAAATGAAAGAGTGGGCAAGCTATCAAGATACGCTAGATGTTTTAAAAAGTACCATAAATTCGTGGGATAGAGTGCAAAAAGTAGCTATAACTGAGGTGCTTGATAGACATATCGCACACGATGTCATAGCAGAGCAAAACTACCCAGCACAAGAGCTTTCAGCTATGGATGGCTATGCGTTTAAGTGGCAAGATGGTTTAAGCGAGCTAGAGTTAATGACTGATTTGCCTGCTGGTAGCGATAAAGGGCTTGTGGTAAGCGGCACAAAGTGCGTTAAAACATTTACTGGCTCGCTTATGAGCGAAGGTACTGATACTCTTATACCAGTTGAAAATGTTGAGGTTGTGGGTACGAAAGTTATCATTAAAAAACCAGTAGCCAAAGGGTTTTCTGTGCGAGAAGTTGGTGAAAGTTATAAAAAGGGTGAAATTTTGATAAAAAAAGGCACTCGTCTAAATTATGCTGAGATAGCACTTTTAGCTGAGCTTGGCTACTTTCATATCAGTGTTTTTGTACGCCCAAGAGTTGCGATACTTGCGACTGGAAGCGAGATAAGAGACCTTGGCGAGGCATTAGAAAATCCAGCACAAATTCATAGCTCAAACCATATCGCTCTTGCGATGATGATGCGTAAAATGGGCGCTGAGCCAGTGGTTTGTGAGATTGTTAAAGATAAACCAGAGCTTGTCAAAGAAGCCATCACAAATGCCCTAAAAACAGCCGATGTGCTAGTGACTACGGGTGGAGTTAGTATGGGGGATTATGACTTTGTAAAAACTACATTAAATGAAAATTTTAGTATCATCATCGATGGCGCTGGTATAAAGCCAGGCAGGCACATCAAAGTGGCAAAGTCCGGAGAGAAGTATATCTTTGCCTTGCCGGGATTTCCATATTCGGCTATGGTTATGTGTGTGCTTTATGTACGCGTATTGCTTGATGCGTGGCTACATGAGCAAACACCAAGAATGCTAAAAGCGATAATTGACGAGAACTATACCAAGCGCTCGCCATTTTTGGAATTTACAGCTGTAAATTTGGTGCAAAAAGATGGAGTAAGCCATGTAAATTTAAGTGGCAAAAAGTTAGGTAGTTCAGCAATAGTAAACAACCTAACAAGTGGCGCTGCTCTTTTAGTCGTGCCAAAAGAGACTGAGCTTATATCTAAGGGTGAGCTGGTTGATATTTTGCTTATGGTTTAAGATATCTAAAATTTATCTAAAACAAATATAGCTAGCAGATAAACCATATAAAACATCATTGCCGCTATTAGGCTATCTAAAATTTGCCATGCTCTCGCATTTTTAAAAAATTTAGATAGCCCAGCCGCTGCGTATCCAAGGCTAAAAAACCAAATAAGCGAAGCTGATACCGTCCCAGCAAAAAACCAAGGTCGTTCATAGCTTGCCATACTTGCTCCAAAGCCGCCAACTACGATAAACGCATCTATCCAAACATGAGGGTTTAGCAGGCTTACGGCGATGGTCTTTGCTATAGTGACTTTTAGTGGCTTTGGCTGTGCGTTTGAAATTTTGGCAAAACTAGTGCCACGGAGTGCTGAGATTAAGCAATTTATCCCATACCAAAGTAAAAATAAAATACCACTTATCCCAAGCAAAATAGCAAAATTTTCGCTCCTAGCCGCCAGCCCTCCAACGCCAAATATACCAAGTCCAAACACAAGACAGTCTCCAAAAAACGAGACCAAACAGACCCAAAAGATATGGTTTTTAGATAGTCCTTGCTGGATTATGAAAAGATTTTGTGCGCCGATGGCGATTATCAGTGAAAAGCATAAAAGCGCACCATTGATAAAAATTTCAGCCATTTTTATTTACTTACTTGTAAATTCGCGATACCGATAAACAAGCACTCATCAAGCATTTGCGGGATCTGTTTTGTTGCTGATATAAATATCGTCTTGCTTGTGTCTGCAAATTTTATCTCGATACCATTTTTACCAAAAAGCTCGCTGATGTCATTTTTAGAGCAAATTTGCTTACCCAAAAACTCATTACAGAGTGCTAAATTTAGGGCATTTTTGGTTGAAATTTTACCTTGACTTATTTTTAGATTATTATTTTCGTTTAAAATAGCTATCAAGCGCTCATTTATCTGTAAAAATAATTCACTTATTGCACCACTTTGTATGTTTATTTGCACGCTCCTTAGCGTCCCAAGAAAGCTTGGCTCTATATCCAGGCTCCACTGTTCGCACTCGCTATCAAGAGTTTTAAGCATATCTTCTAGTGCTTCACCCATTTTGCCAAAACTTGTTAAGACATGCGTGTTTTTTAGTACGATCTTTCCACCATTTTTATCGCTACTTAGTGAGTCATAAATGGCATCTAAATTTAGTCCAGCATCATCGCAAATAGGCGAAAAAATAGCACGCAAGAACTCTGAAATTTGAGCAAATTCTCGCATTGCATTTAGGTCTATCTCATATCTCATTTTTGCTCCAATTTCTCAAAATTTTCATAGTGATCAGCTGTATAAAAAACCAATCCATCGTTTGAGAAAACTATACGCTTTGCTCCGCGTTTTCCACCTTTATACTCTATGTCTGCCTCGATATAGTGGCGACCTTTTGCGGTTGGTAGCTTTTTTTCAAAGTTACCAAACCTATCTCCGCCGATACTCTTACCAGGCGCAACCGACCATAAATTTCCTTTGCTAGCTTCCCAGCCAAGCTGTATGGCTTGTTTTTTTGTGATAAAATTTTGAGGAAGTTTTTTGTAGGTAAAAATATAGCTTGCCACATCATTTTTACTTGTGTATGAGCCATTTTGGGTTATGCTTGAGGGCTGTGTTTTTGTGCTAGTTTGCTGGGTTTTGATACTTTTATCATCACTATTTTTCCCATCAAAAAAGAGAAAATTTATAGCTGCTATAACTATAAAAATGAGAGAAAGTAGCAGTCTTTGCTGGTTTTTAGACATTTATAGCCCCTTTGTTTATAGATTTTATCATAAAAAGATCGTGTTTTGTTTTACGATTTTTGTAGTTGTGCAAGCTTTTGTTAATAGCTACAATGCAAAGCAGTCTAAAATTATGCAATATATTTTTATAAAGTTTTTTATGGGGCAAGATATTAGTAGCGACTTTATCAAAAGCTATAAACACTCTGCAAAAATGCTATTAATAAGCAGTACCAAAAGCGCGCTATAAGTCATTATTTGTAGCCCATTATCATTTACTTTTTGCCAGATAAATTCACCCACACTAGCCATTTTGGCTAAAATATTACCTGGCTTCATGCGTGTCTCCTTTTGATTTTATGGATTTTAACAAAAATTTACTTATAGTGCTATTTTACATAGACAAGTTTTTATCTATTAAGTTCTTAATATATCATGTGCAACGGATTTTGCACTAGCAAATGCAAAGTGGATATTAAAGCCACCAAGCATTCCTGTGACATCCAAAACTTCGCCCACAAAGTAAAGTCCACTAACACCTTTTGCTTGAAAATTTTTATCAAGCCCACTGGTTAAAACTCCGCCATTGCAAACCTCTGCGCGCTCAAATCCAAATGTTCCAGCTGGTGCAAAGCTATAATCAAAAAGCTTTAAAATTTTATCCTTTTGCTCCTGGCTAAAACTCTCGTAAGGTGCGTCTTTTAGACCATTTACGCTTAAAAATTCTAGCACAAAACTTTTTGGCAAAGGCAAGACGCTACTTAGCTGCTTTTTACCTTGAACTAGCTGTTTTTTGCTAAAATTTGGCAAGAAATTTAAGCTTAGTTGTCCCTTTTGCCAAAATAAAGATGCGTTTAAGATCACTGGACCACTGATACCTTTGTGTGTAAAAAGTATATCTCCACTAAATTTTCTCTCACAAAACTTGTCTTTATTCACTTTTGTTGTAAGTGAAATTTCGGCCTTTACGCTAACTCCACTTAAGTTTTTAAACCAAAATTCATCTTTTTGCACCGTAAAGCCAACAAGAGCTGGAGCAAATGCTACGCTTTTTAGCCCAAACTTATGGGCTATATTTAGTCCTATATCGCTTACTCCAAGCGTTTTATAGCTTATGCCTCCGCTTGCTATGATGAGCTTTTTACTTTTAAAGATTGTTTCATTTTGGCACGAAATTTCAAAAATTTCACCATTTTTATTAGCTGATATAACTTCGTGGTTATATAAAATTTCTGCCCTAATTTTTGATAGTAACACCTTTAAAACAGCTTTTGCTCCGCTATCACAAAAAAACTGCGAACTTTTTTGCTCGCTAAAACTTAACTCACCAAAGAAATTTAAGACATCTTGATAGTTTAAGCTATTAAGCGAGTTTGAGATAAAATTTTCATCACCAAGATAGTTTTTAGGGCTTATGTTTTTGTTTGTGATATTGCATCTACCGCCACCACTGGCTAAGATTTTATTGCCTGCGGATCTATTTTTTTCAAGAACTAAGACATTTAACTCTTTTAAATTTGCTGCTAAAAAAAGACCGCTAGCCCCGCCGCCAACAATGATAGCGTCATATATCATTTAAATTTTCGTTTCAATGCTTTTAGGATATATCGTGAGAGTTCAAGCCCTTTTGAGCGGTGTGAAATTTCAAGCTTTATCTGAGTGTCAAGTTCGCTTATGGTCTTTGAAAAGCCATTTGGGATAAACATAAAGTCATATCCAAAACCATTTTCACCCCTTTCTTCGCTAATGGCCTTACCGTGCATAAAGCCATGCGTAGTGTAGCTACCAAATTTACTTGAAACTGCGATACAGGCGGTATAGTGTGCGTTTGTACTTGTTAGATTTTTGGCTTTTAGTTCTGAGATTAGCTTAGTTCGGTTGCTCGCATCTGTGGCATTTTCTCCACTATATCTAGCTGAGTAAATACCTGGCGCACCATCTAAAACATCTACACTAATGCCACTATCATCACTAAGAGCCACAAACTCATCTTGTAGATTTAGCTCACAAATTTTATCATAAACGGCTTGTGCTTTTATAAGTGCATTTGTTTTAAAGCTTGTGCCATTTTCTATAATTTCAAATGGCTTCATAATCTCACTAAGAGCGTAAATTTCATACTCTTGTAAAAATTCTTTTATCTCTTTTACTTTATCTTTATTTGATGTTGCTAAGACGATTTTCATGTTTTTGCCTTTTGTAAATTTAACTTACATTTTATCAAAAAAGAGATTAATTTATAAATATTATGTTAAAATCTAGGAAAAATTTTAAGGAAAATCATGTCAAAAGGTGTTTTGCCACTTAGTTTTATAATAGGAAATAGATTTTTTGGTATTTTTGTGGTCTTACCCGTTCTTAGTTTGTATGCATTAAAGTTAGATGGGGCAAATGAGTTTTTGGTGGGGGTTTTGATAGGTGGTTATGCAATAACACAGATGATATTTCAGGTGCCATTTGGTGCGCTTTCTGATAAAATAGGGCGAAAAAAGACCCTTTGTATCGGACTTATAGTTTTTGTTATCGGAAGTTTTATATGTGCTCAGGCTAGTGGAATATACATGATGATATTTGGGCGTTTGCTTCAAGGTGTTGGCGCTATAGGGGCTGTAGCAACGGCTATGATAAGTGATTATACAAAAGAGGAAAACCGCTCAAAAGCGATGGCTATAATGGGGGCTTTTATAGGTCTTGCGTTCTCACTTTCTATGGTTTTAAGCCCTGTTTTGAGTAAAAGCTGGGGTCTTAGTGGGCTTTTTTACCTAAGTGGTGCACTTAGTATCTTTTGTCTTATTTTGCTTTTTACGGTTGTCCCAAAAGAGGTAAAAGTCGTTCATGTTGAAGAAAAAGTACCATTTTTAAAGCTTATCTTTGAAAAGGATTTCTTGCTAATAAGCCTTACAAATTTAATGCAAAAGATGCTTACAAGTATCGCTTTTTTGGCTATCCCTATCATCTTGGTAAATGAGCTTGGATATGCTCAGGCAGAACTTTGGAAAGTCTATGCTACAAGTACGGTTTTTGGGTTTATAGCGATGGGGCTTGGAGGATTTTTGGGTGATGGCAAGGGACTTAGTAAGGCTATCTTGCTAGTTGGTGTAGTGCTTTTTGTGGCTGCATACTCGCTCTTTGCTGCTTCAAATTCGGTATTTATCTTTGTGGTTGGTGTTGTTGTATTTTTTGTTGGATTTAATCTACATGAGCCCATTATGCAAAGCTGTGCGACAAAATTTGTAAAAGCAAAACAAAAGGGTGCGGCTCTTGGCGTCTTTAACGCATTTGGCTACTTTGGTAGCTTTATAGGCGGGGTTTTTGGTGGTTACATACTTCATACTAAAAGTATGTTTGAGCTAGCTGTTATATGTGTTGTTTTGTGCGTTATATGGCTCTTTGGTCTTGCTAGATTAAAAGATCCAAGAGTGTTTAAAAATTTGTATTTTGAAAATGATATAGATCTAAGTGCACTTGATGGCATTAGGGGTATTTTTGATAGGACGCAAAATGCAAAGGGTGCAGTCGTGAAATTTGACTCAACCCTTATAAGTGAAGATAAGATAAAGGAAATTTTAAAGAGCTAAAAGCACAAAATATCGTGCTTTTAGTTTCTTCTTTCAAACTCATCAAACCCAAATTCACGTACCATGACTGTCTCGCCATTTTCTTTTAAAAGGACTAAATCTGGTAGTTTGACTCCATTAAAAGTTGTATTTTTTACGATAGTGTAGTGGATTTGATCTTCAAATATGACCCTATCACCAATCTTTAACTCGCTATCAAATTTATACACACTATCGCCAGCTTCAAGCCCCACTATATCTCCAGCCAAGCAGGTGCTACCGCCAAAAAGATACTCAAATTTTCCATTTTTACTCTCGCCACGCACTGCTGGTCTGTATGGCATCAGCACGGTGTCTGGCATGTGTGCTTCGGCTGAGACATCAAGTATGGCGATGTTTTTTTCATTTTTAACTATGTCAAGTACACTACCAACTAAGTAGCCAGTCTGCCAACCAACAGCCTCTCCCGGCTCAAGAAATACTTTTACGCCGTATTTTTCTCGGAAATTTTTTATAAGTTTTATAAGAAGATTTACATCATAACCCTCTTTTGTGATGTGATGACCACCTCCAAAATTTATCCACTCCATTTGCGGGATAAACTCGCCAAATTTTTTCTCAAATTCTGCTAAAACTAGCTCTAAACTCTGCGCGCTCTCTTCACAAAGTGCGTGAAAATGAAGACCTTTTATACCATCAAGTAAGTCTGGGCGAAAGTTTGCTTTTGTGATACCTAGTCGGCTAAAACGACCACATGGATTATAGGCTTCAACTGGTGAGACTGAAATTTCGGGATTGACCCTTAGACCGCAAGATACGCCACTTTTCAGCGCCTTTTCTTTAAATTTTTCCCACTGATTAAAGCTATTAAAGATAACATGGCTTGAAATTTCTAAAACTTCATCTATCTCATCATCTTTGTATGCAGGTGAATATGTACAAACTTCGCCGTTTAGGTGCTTTGCTGCAAATTTTGCTTCATGTAAGCCGCTACAAGTTGCACCGTCAAGATATTTACTAACAAGACCCATCACGCCACTAAACGCAAAACCTTTTAGTGCAACTAAAATTTCTGCCTTACTTTCATCTTTAACATATTTTAAAAGTTCTAAATTTTTTCTTACTTTTGCCTCTTCACATACATAGGCTGGGGTTTTTATCTCGCTGTCTTTCATCTTTTTTCCTTATGAAAATTTGGAGTAATTATACAAAAAAATGATAAAATTTTAAGAAGTAGGGCTCGGTTGAGCCCATTTTGTGGTTATTTTAAACTATCTTCGCTGATGATTTTTGGTACGCTATTTACACCTGCGTTAAAATATTTTTTGCGTAAATCATCCATCTTTTTAACCTCTGCTTCAGATACTGACTTTTCAGGAACTACGGCATTTTGGTCGTAGTATTTACGCATTATCTTTACCTTTTCGCTATCTGATTTTGCTGAAGCGATCTCCTTATAGATAAGATGTGATTTTTCAAGTGCACTTTTATCATGAACTGGCGTAAGTATCATCTTGACATTTTCATTTACTAGCCTTTTTTCTATATTTGCTAGCTCAAGTCTACAGTAAGGGCATTCAGGATCGGTAAATATAACAGTTGTTGGCTTTTTTGCGTCATCGCCAAGGCTAATGATATATTTTTTATCCTCTTTTTTATAGACATCTTTTAGCTTGCTGGCTAGCATTTTATCAAGTATAACTTGTTTGTAATTTGTCATATTTTTTAGGTCTAAAATATCGTTAAATATAAGATCGTCGCGTGTAAAAACAACCATATCGTTGCTTTGATCACCCTCTGTTACCTTTAGTATCACAGCTTCGTATGCTGTGTTGTTTTCAACTTTTTGTCTTGATGCAACCTCTATTTTGACATTTGAAGGGACAATTTGCTTATAAAAGTCTAAAATTTGCTCATTTGTTAAGGCAAATAGCGAGCTTGCAGCAACTGCACTTAGGAGTAGAATTTTTTTCATTTTTTACCTTTTTAAAAATTTTCGCTGATTATAACGGCTAAGTTTAAACGCCGCTTTAATGCTTATTTAAATTTTCTATCAAGACCATCTTTTATTATATTTGTGTCAAGGTCAAGTCGCTCAAGATAGGCGATGATGTACTTTCTGCTAAGTCCTAGCGCGTCTTTTGCGTTATGCACATTTACCGCCCCTTGTGTTTTTATGAGCTCTTTTAGCTTGCTAAGTGCTTCATTTAGGGCTTTTGATGTTATGAAAAGATTATGAGCAAGCCTTATCACACGACCTTGTGCCGTTAGCTTTTTTAGTGCATTATCACCGCTAGCACGGTCTATCTCAAGTTCATCATAGATGTTATACGGTGCGTCTGGGGCTAGATTTGCAGTGTCTAGAATTTTATAAATTTCATCTTCTAGTCTTACTTTTAGCTCGCTTAGGGCAATACCAGTTTTTGTATAAACGCCCTCTTTTTTGCTTATGATACCACTTGTTTCAAGCTCATCAATGGCTTTTTGGACTAAATTCTGACTAGCCCAGGTAAGTTTAAGGCTTATAGAGCTTGCTGAAAATATGGCAAATTTATTCTTTTCAAGCATAAATTTGACAAATTCTTTTATTCTAGCCAGCGCACTTTGATCATATACATTAAGCGCTGTGTCATCAACAAAGACATTTGATAGACTTTTTGCTACTTCTAGCGCCTTTTCATGGGCTAGATCAAAGCGCTGAACCGAGCTTATAAGTCCAAAGCCATTTTTATGAGTATCTTTCAAAATTTCAAAAACACTTTTGAAGTCGCTATGGTTTAGTGCATTTAAAAAGCTTATTTTGCTCTGTTTTTTTAGTGGTTCGCTTATAGGATTTAACACTCGTCCGCCACCTATAACTCTACCATTTGCTATAAGCACAAATGGCTCATTAAATTTTAAAAACATATCTTTTTCAAATTTAAATGTTACAAATTTGCTCTCATTTTGTTCGCTTAAAACTATGGCTTTTGCTGCTATTTGTTTTGCGCCTACACAAAATGTCACGCTTTGATTATGTGTTAATATGCTAGAAAATACTACAGTATCAGCTTCACGAAAGCCACGGAAAAACCCTTTTTTGCTAAGTAGCTGTCCTTTTTTTAACTCGCTTAGCTCAACTCCTGTTAAATTTAAAGCCACACGCGAGCTTGTGCCAGCGCTTTTTGCATCAGCATCGTGGGTTTGTATATTTCGTACACCAACCTCTTTTGCGATGTCATAGTTAAAGAGTTTTTCGCCTATCTTTACACTTCCGCTTAAAACCGAACCAGTCACAACTACGCCGATACCTTTTACGCTAAAAGCTCTATCAATGTAGTAGCGAAAGATTCCATCATCATCGCGTTTTTTAGGTCGTAGTGTAAAAAGATAATCTCTAAGATTTACTATACTCTCATCATCTTTTATGCTTACAAAAAAGCTCTGTAAAACATCTAAATTTTTAAAATTTTTGATATATTCAAGTAGTTCTTGCTCGACTTGTTTTAGGTGACTTTTATCAACTAAGTCAGATTTTGAGATGACTAAGATTATACTTTTTGCATCAAGTAAGCTTAAGACGCTTATATGCTCTTTTGTTTGAGGCATGATACCATCATTTGCAGCCACGACTAACATACAAGCATCAAAGCCAAACGCCCCTGAAATCATTGTTTTAACCAAATTTTCATGACCTGGAACATCTATAAAAGCTATATTTTCATGACCTCTTTGCAAATTTGAAAAGCTAAGGTCAATAGTTATACCACGCTCTTTTTCTTGCTCCATTCTATCGCCTTCAAAGCCGTTTAGTGCTTTAATAAGCGCTGTTTTACCGTGGTCGATATGACCTGCTGTGCCGATTATTAAACCCATTTTTCACTCTCGATCTGATCTATTTTTTCTATTAAAATTTCTATATCTTTGTCTAAAATGCTTCTTAAGTCAAGCAAAAAAGCACCATTTTCTATCCGTCCTATAACGCCATTTTTTCTGTACAACTCTTCATTTGTAATGGCGTCGCCTTTTATTTTTAACGCAAGACTTGGGTAGGTTTTATTTGGTAAGCTGCCACCTCCAACAAATGTTTGTGTTTGATAAATTTCAAGTGATTTTTTTAGCCTTTTGTTGATAAAATTTGCTAAATTTTCAAGCTCGGCAACGCTTTTATTTATATGTTTTGGTGTGCTTAAAAGCTCAAATTCTTTATTTAAATAAGCTTTTATGCTTTCGCATAGTACCGCGATGGTTATCTTATCGACGCGCAACATACGAAGCAGCTGGTTTTTTCGTAGTTTTGCGATGAGCTCACGCTTACCAAGAATGATACCAGATTGTACGCTACCAAAAAGCTTGTCGCCACTAAAACTCATAAGACTTACGCCACTTTGCATTATTTTAGCAATGCTTGGCTCATCTTTTCCAAGCTTATGTGCCAGTTCACCAACATATCCGCTACCAAGATCGTAATAATCAATCAAATTTCGCTCCTTGGCTAGCGATGATAGCTCAGCTGTATCAACGCTTTCGCAAAAGCCCACGATGTCAAAATTTGAGCGATGTACTTTTAAAAGCATCTTTGTGTTTTCGTTTATGGCATTTTCATAGTCATAAAGATGTGTTTTGTTCGTAGTGCCTACTTCACGCAAGATTGTGCCAGAAGCACTCATAACATCAGGCACCCGAAAACTTCCGCCTATCTCAACCAGCTCGCCCCTACTAACTACCGTTTCGCCGCCTTTTGCAAAGGTGTTTAGCATTAAAAAAACAGCACTTGCGTTATTATTTACCACCAGTGCATCCTCGCAGCCAAAAAGTGCGGCAAGTAGTGTGCCTACATACTCGTATCTGTTGCCGCGTTTACCATCTTTTAAGTTATATTCAAGTGTTGAATATGAAGTTATAATCTCTTTGGCTCGGTTTAAAATTTGCTCATCTATCACGCTACGAGCCAGATTTGTGTGCATGACGACACCAGTTGCATTTATCACTCTTTTTAGCTCTTTTGCCTTAAAATTCTCGTAACTTTGGCAAATTTCAGAGATAATCTCATCCGAGTTTTTACTAGATAGCCCTTGTTTTATCTTGTTTCGCTCAGTGTTTAAAATTTCTCTTGCGATATTTGCTATAACGGGTTTTAGCTCATTAGCAAAGCACTCGAGGTTTAAAATTTTATCCACTTGCGGGAGATTTTGAAAGCTCATTTTTCCTCCAAGTAATTTTGTTTTACTAGGCGTTATTTTAGCATGAAAATTAAATTTCACACTTAATTATGATTTAAAGTGTATAAGAGTAATATGTTGCATGAGAATTGTTTAAAGGAAAACTATGAAAGAATTTGGTTTTTATGATGATGTTGGCGGAGTTATGCTAAATGAACAAATAGAAATTTCAAGCGATGAAAATGCTGAGTTTTTAGTAGCAAACTCACGAAAACTAAAAGCTGAAATTTATGCTCCTGAGATAAGTTTTTATCTTAAAAACTCAAAAGATAGCGTTTTAGAAAAGTCAAAAAATGCACTTTTGCTATACGAGGCTCGTGCAAATGTTTTTGATAGCGCAAAGGACATTGATTATCAAAAAAATGTCGGAAAAAATGTAGTTATCATAAGTAACGGCGGTCGTGCAGAGCTAGCACAAAGTCTAAAAGATGGTGGGTTTAAGGTTATTGAGCTTAGTCATTTTGAGATAAAATTTCTTTATGGCGCGGTCGGTGAGCTAAGCGTTATAGTGCTAAATGAGCAGGGCGAGTTTGAGGTAGATGCAGACTTTGTGCTTGTTGAAAATGCGCGTGATTATATGCTTAGACAAAGTGGCTGTATTGAGATTTTTGGTAAGAGCGATGAAGAAATTTTGACACTTTTAAATGCCAGCTCGCCAACTTACGCATATAAAAGTTTCACGACTTATGATAGTAGTATTTGCCAGTATCACGAAAGAAGACATGAAATTTGTGCTAAATGTAGCGAGGTTTGTCCAACTGTTGCGATACTAAAAGAGGACGAGACAAAACATCTTATATTTTCTCATATAGATTGCATAAACTGTGGCGAATGCATAAGTGTTTGTCCTAGTGGTGCTCTTGATAGTTCTCTAATGCCTCGTGAGAGCTTTTATGCAAATGCCAAGCTTTATAAAGACAAAATCCCACTTGTTTTGCTAACTGATGAGCTTGAAAACTTAAATATTGAGCTACCAGAAAATGTCTTGCCATTTGCTGTAAGAAGTGAAAAATTTCTAAATGAAACGCACCTTATATCACTACTACAAGAGAGCGGCTCAAGTCTTGTTATATATCCAGCAAAACGCTCTAGAGCGATGAGCTCAGCCATAGATATGCTAAATCAAATTTATGAGTTAAAATTTAACAAAACAGCCATTTTTGTAGCAAAAAATGAAAGTGAGCTTAAAGATATGCTAAATAAAGCAAAACTTATCGATGGTTCACAAAAAACAACTAGCTCGTACGCTTTACCAAAACGAGAGGTTTTTGCAAAACGCCTTAGCTATTTGGTTGGAGATGAAAATTTAGGCGTAGTTTATGCAGATGGTGCGATAGAATATGGCAAAGTGGAGATAAATCAAGACACCTGTACTCTTTGTCTAAGCTGTGTTGGTGCTTGTAATGTAAGTGCTCTTGTTGCTGATAAGAGCGATAACTCTATCAAATTTAACCCAAGTGTTTGTACGGCGTGCGGATACTGCGAGTTAAGCTGTGCCGAAAAGGACACGATAAAACTAACCAGAGGTAAAATAGAGCTAAAACCAGAGTATTTTACATATAATGAGCTTGCTAAAGATGAGCTTTTTAAGTGCGTTGAGTGCGGTAAAGAATTTGCAACCAAAAAAGCGGTTGAAAAGATAGCAACGCTTATGCTACCACGCTTTGCAAACCAGCCAGATAAGATAAAAACGCTTTATTGTTGCTCTGACTGTAAAGCAAAAGTTATGATAAAAGCTCAGATAGCGGCCCAGCAAAGCGAAAAATTCTACGATTAAGACTATAAATAAGGGGTAAATTTCTAAATTTACCCTAAATTTTTCACTACAAATTTCCTTATTATAAGAAAAATCAAGCAACTTTTAGGTATAATCAGCCAATTTTCTTAGAAAGATAGGCAGAAAAATGAGTTTTATTGATATATTTTCCAAGATAAGAAAGAGTCAGCCAGCACCAAATGAGGCGCCGGCACACTGGGTGAAGTGTGATAGTTGCCACTCTTTGATGTACTACAAAGAGGTTGAGGCGAATTTTAATGTCTGTCCAAAATGCGCTTACCACATGCGCTTAAAGCCACATGACCGTATTGCGATGCTTTGCGATGAAGGTAGTTTTGTTGAGTATGATGCAAAGCTAAAGCCAGTCGATCCTTTAAAATTTGTGGATAAAAAATCATATAAAAAACGAATATCTGAAAGCGAAGAAAAAACTGGCAGAACGAGTGCTGTGGTGTGCGGAGAGGCAACTTGTGATGGAGTGCAGATACAGCTAGTGGTCTTTGACTTTGGCTTTATGGGCGGTTCGTTAGCGTCAGTAGAGGGCGAAAAGATAGTTCGTGCGATAAAACGAGCTATAGAAAAACAACAAGCAGTTGTTATCGTGAGTGCTTCTGGTGGTGCGAGAATGCAAGAAAGCACATTTTCTCTTATGCAAATGTCAAAAACTTCAGCAGCATTAAAGATGTTAGCGGAGGCTAAACTCCCATACATTTCAGTGCTTACTGACCCAACGATGGGTGGCGTAAGTGCTAGTTTTGCATGGCTTGGCGACTTAATCATTGCCGAACCTGGAGCACTTATCGGTTTTGCTGGTCAGAGAGTTATAAAACAAACTATTGGCGCAGACTTGCCAGAGGGATTTCAAAAGGCTGAGTTTTTGCTAGAGCATGGGCTTATAGATGCGATTGTGCCACGCAATGAGCATAAAAAATTTATCAGCGATACACTTAAAATTTTTATGAATAACTAAGGTAGTGGCTTGAATATAAATGTCTTTAGCATACAAAAATCATCAGTAGATAGCTTTGAAAATGAGATAAAAAGCTATACAAAGATGTCACTAAAATTTGCTAACATCACGGATAATACAATATTTAATGACAAGATAGCAAAAGCCCAAAGTGCAAGTAAAGATGAAGCGCTTAGGGCGTATGATGAGATTTATGAGCCAAAGATGAAAAATGGCTATAATATCGTGCTTGATGAGTGCGGTAAGGCACTTGATAGTAAAGAATTTGCTGAGCTTTTTCGTAAAAATGCAAATATAAATTTTTTCATAGGCGGAGCTTATGGATTAAGTGAAAATTTTAAAAAAAAGGCAGACAAGCTTGTAAGTTTGAGCGCTCTAACCATGGCTCATAAGATAGCAAAACTTGTGCTTTTTGAACAAATTTTTAGAGGTCTTTGCATAAATGCAGGCCACCCATATCACAAATAAGGAAATTGATGACAAATAACGACTTGGAATTTTTTAAAAAGCTTCTTGAGGAGCGAAAAATTCAGATTAAAAAAAATATTTTAGACTCAGCAAACGAAGTTAGTGGGCTTAGGGATAGTGGCGCAAGCGATGAGATAGACATAGCAAGCATAAATGCTGATCAACTTATAGAGCAGTCTATAAGTGTGCAGCAGCAAAATGAGCTATCTGAGATAGAGCGTTCTTTGGTAAAAATATCAAACAAAACTTATGGAATTTGCGAGATGTGTGAAGAGGATATAGCCCCTGCGCGCCTAAAAGCCAAGCCACATGCAAGATACTGCATAACTTGTCGTGAGATAGTCGAAAAAACAGCAAAAAATTAAAGGAGAAAGTATGAAAACTAGACGGTTTGTTATCTATTCTATTATATATGTTGCTATTGTTGCATTTTGTGCATTTATGATAACAGATGCGGGCTCATACTCGTTAAATTTGCTTGGTTATGAGATAAATTTACCACTTGCCGTTTGGTTTGCTATCCCAGTTGCGGTATTTGCTATACTGGCGATACTTCATATCTTTTTTCATAGCCTTGGAGTTTATAAATATAAGCGAGACATAAAACGCGATAGGTCGCTTTATAAGGACATGTTAAAGGAGATCTTTCTTGGTCTTGCAAGTAACAAAGAGTTTAAAACTGATATTTTCAAAACCCCAGCTGCAGCTACTCGCATACTATCACCTTGGGGACTATATAAAGATATAAGCATAGGTGATGAAGATATTGCAAATGTTGTAAATGTGGTAAATAGCGTTAAAAATGGTAATGTTGTAGATCTAAAGAAATTTAAACTTCCAAAGGATAATGCTTTATTTTTGCAAAATGAAAAAAATAAGATAAATACACAGCCAAACTACTACATAGAGATCTTAAAAGATGCTATGGCGCATGAAAGCTTAAAAGAGTGTGCTAGACTTAAACTTTTGGCTAAGGCAGAATTTGCTGACATAAAACGCTACGCAGGTACACTTAGTTCAGATGAGGTTATGGGCTTGCTTGAACGCTATAAAAATGACAGTATAAGCATAAATTATGATGAAATTTTTGAACTTTTAGATGATGATAAGATAAGTCGTGAGCAGTATTTGTGTGCTGCTATCATGTTAAAAGATAAACTCAAGCCAGATACTTATAAAGCGATATTTGAAAAACTTAGAAATTCTCACGCAGACGCTGATGAAGCCTATATATACGCGCTTTATGAGCTTGTTATGCTTGATGATGTTAGGGAGGCTATCGCAAATAGCGATGTTGATGAGTTTGTCGAGATAAAAACCCTGCTTTATCTGCGTGAAAATGGCAAAAGTGTCCCTAGTTCGCTCTTTTTTAAATGATAGACTTTAGTAAAAAACCTCTATTTCTTGCCCCTTTGGCAGGTTTTTCTGACCTGCCATTAAGAAGTGTTGTTAAGCGTTTTGGTTGCGATGTAAGTGTGAGCGAGATGATAAGCGCAAATGCGCTTGTTTATGATAGTGCTAAAAGTATTGATATGCTTAAAAAATCCCCAAATGAGACACCTTATATAGTTCAAATCGCTGGTAATGATAAAGAAAATATCAAAAAAGCAGTTGGTATCATAAATAAATTTGATGGTATAGATGGCATAGATCTAAACTGTGGTTGCCCAGTTCCAAAAGTTGTTCGCCAATGCTCTGGCTCTGCACTCTTAAAAGATCTTGATCTGCTTAAAATTTTACTTGAAACTATAAAAAAAACTTCAAACAAAAAACTACTAAGTGCCAAAGTAAGGCTTGGTTTTGATGAAAAGATCCCAGAGGCTATCGCCAAGGCTTGCGAAGAGGCTGGGGTTGATTATATAGCTGTACATGGACGAACTAGAGCTGGAGGATATAGTGCTGATGTTGATTATTCGGCGATAAAAGCAGCAAAAGATGCCATAAAAATTCCACTAATCGCAAACGGCGATATAGATGCCACAAATGCGGCGGATGCGCTAGCTAAAACTGGTGCAGACGCACTAATGATAGGTCGAGCAAGTATTGGCAAGCCTTGGATATTTAGCGAGATAAAAAGTGGCAAGAGTGTAAGTAGTGAGCTAAAAAAAGAGATCATCTTGGCTCATTTTGACGCGATGATAGAGCACTATGGCACGCAGGGCGCTTATATCTTTCGCAAACATTTACACCAGTATAGCAAGGGTATGAGCGAGGCTAGTAGCTTTCGTGATGAGATTAATCGCATAACCGACATATCGCTAATGCGAGAGAAAATTTCTGTATTTTTTGCTTAATGCAAGGCTATATTTTACATACACAAAAAGTTAAAGACGAGGATCTGCTTGTCTTTATTTTGACGCAAGAATATCTTGTAAAAAGCTATAGATTTTATGGTGCAAGACACCCAAATATAATGCTTGGACATAAGATCGACTTTGAACTTGTTGAAAATATAAAATTTCTGCCACATCTTAGAAATGTCATACATCTTGGCTTTATCTGGCAGCTTAATCGCGAGCGACTTCTTATCTGGCAGCAGTTTATGCGGCTAGTTTTTACTCATCTAAAAGATGTAGATGAGGTTGAGAGTGTTTATTTTGCCCAGCTTGAAAACTGTGCTCAAAAATTTGAAAAACAAAACCCAAAACGCCTAATCATCGAAAGCTATGTAAGAATTTTAGAGCATGAAGGCAGGCTTCATAGCGAGCTTGAATGCTTTGTCTGTGATGAGCGCATAAGCGGTGAAATTTGCCTTGTGCGCGGTTTTTTACCAGCTCATGATAGCTGCTTGAACCAAGCTGGTTTTTCGCATGAAAAGATAGAAAAACTATTTAACACTAAAAGCACTACATGGCTTGATGATATCGATGTAGAACGACTTTATCAAATTTTGCTTGAAGGTTTTTAGTCTATTTGCTTAGCTGCACATCTTGTTCGATTTGCATTAAATTCATAAAAATTTCTTCAATATTTGCACGCTCATCATCACTTAAATGTAGTTTTGGTGCTTTTAAAAATTGGCTTACTAATGCTTCATTTTGTAGGGTTTCAATACCAAATTTTTTAGCGTTTTCTACTATTTTTAACGCTCGTAAGTCTTGATGTTTAAAATTTTCATAGCCCATTTTTTGCCTTTATTTTAGCATTATAACACCAGCAAAGCGTCCAGTTATGCCCTCTTTGCGGTATGAAAAGTAGCGCTTATCGCAGTGTGTGCAGGTAGGGTCAAAGTATAAGTTTTTTATATCAAGCTTACTAAACTCATCTTTTAAAGCTGCATTCATATCAAAATTTTCACCAACTTTAAAGCGTTCAAATTCTCCTATGTCTAGCTTGCCTATCTCATAGCAGCTACTTTTGATATTTGGTCCAACAAAAACGATGAGGTCTTTTGGGTGTGAGCCAAATACGCTTTGCATCATGGTTACGGCTTTCGTGCAAATTTTAGCCATTACGCCAGCTCTACCAGCGTGTAAAGCTGCTATGACTTGGTGGGAGGCGTCATATATTAGCACTGGCGAGCAGTCTGCGACCATGACGCAAAGTGCAACACCTTTTAAGTTTGTGATGACACCGTCACACTCTTTTGGCTCATCGTCTTCGTGTTGTATAATTTTTACTATGTCAGAGTGTGTTTGATTCATAAATTTTATCTTTTTTGCTCCGATAAAATTTGCTAAATTTTTGCGATTGTGCGCTACATTTGCACTATCATCGCCTACATGATCGCCTAAATTTAGACTTTGATAAGGCGGCTTGCTTACTCCATTAAAGCGATCGCTAAAGCCAGCTGTGACAAATTTATCATTAAGCTTAAACTCAAACATCGTTAATACAAGCTTGCAATATGCTGTGCCTCATCCCAGCTCATATTTTTTTTAGAAAAACCAAGCTGGTGCGCGACATATCTAGCCAAAAGATCACTTTCAACATTTACTCGCCTTCCGACTTTAAACTCTCTAAAAAGACTCTCTTTAAAAGTTATCGGTATGATAGTTAGCCGAATGGTGTTTTTAAAAACCTCATTTATGGTAAGACTTACGCCATCTATGCACACGCTGCCTTTATTTGCCATAAGTGCCATCACTTCATCTGGTAACTCTATTAAAACATCAACGCCATTTTCATGTCTGTTTATCTGTTTTATCTTGCCAATAGCATCGATATGGCCTTGCACTAAATGCCCATCTATGCGATCACCAAGACACATCGCTGGCTCTATATGCACCTTGCCTTTTAGGTTTTCTGTTGCGATATTATTGCGAGTTTCGGCTGAGAGCTCTACGCTAAAACCATCTGTAAAGATCTCTGTGACGCTAAGGCAAGCGCCATTTACTGCAATACTATCGCCTAAATTTGGCCTATGGTTAGCCTTTAGTCTTAGTGTATTATTTGTATAACTTATTACGGTTGCTAGCTCTCTTATTAGTCCATTAAACATTTTGTTACTTTAAAGCTTTGTAAATTTCATCTATTGCGACTTTTATGCGAGGTGTTGCGCGCAAAAGAAGCGGCGAGTTTATGGCAATCACCTTGCTATTTTTTACGGCATTTAGCTCTTTAAAATTTTGATTTTGTGTAAAATCCTCTGCTAAAACACCCATGCCATCGATTATGACGATAAAGTCGGGATTGAGCTTTATCATTTGTTCATCGCTTATGCTTATATTTGATTGGGTTGAAAAATTTGCTACATTTTTAAAACCAAGCCGTTTTAAAATATCACCTGCTAGCGTATTTTCGTTTAGTAGCGATATAGGACTTATCGCAAAAACTATCGCTACTTTTTTATCTGCAAATGGCTTATTGTTAAATTTCGCAAAACTTTGCTCAAGTTCGTCTATCAAAACTTCTGCGCGTTCTTTTTTTTCAGTTATGGTGGCAAGGGCATTGATATTTTCATAAATTTCATCTACACTGTTGGCATTTAATAAAAGTGTTTTTATGCCAAGTGAGTTTAGAGTATCTGAAAGTCCATTTTCGTGAAAAATATTTGTTAGCACCAGCTTAGGTTTAAGCTCTAAAATTTTATCTATATCAGGCGAAATATAGCTACCTACCGTTTTTAGCTTTGATGTCTTTTCATGTGGCCAAATTTGGGAGTTGCTAAGCGGCGCTATTGCCATTATCTCATCTTGCGCCTCAAGAGAGTAGAGTATCTCAACTCCGCTTGGTTCAAGTGCTATTATCCTTGCGAAGGAAAAATTTAACAAGCAAAGGAGCAAGATGACTGTTTTTTTCATAGACCTACTTTATCTTTTTGCTGCCGATATAGGTTGCAAAAATTTCATATGAGCCATCTTTTTTAAACAAAACAACATCATACTGCTCTGGCGTGCTACCTTGCTCCATCCCAGGGCTTTCAAGAGGCATACCAGGCACACTAATGCCAACGACACCAGTTGGCTTTAGCTCAAGTAAGCGCTTAACTTCTGCTGGTGGGACATGACCTTCAACAACATAGCCTTCAACCACTCCAGTATGGCAGCTTGTTAGCTCAAGCGGAACGCTAAAATTTGCTTTGACTTTTATCTGTTCATCACTCATGATAGTTTTTGTCTCAAAGCCAGCTTCACGCATCTTTTCTTCCCATTTACTGCAACAACCACAGCTTGGAGACTTATAAACCTCGACTAAATTTGCCGCAAAACAAGATGCACTAAGTAGCAAAACACTGGCTATGATTTTGTTGAAATTTTTCATGTTCATCCTTTAAAATTTAAAAAGATGATACACTATAGATTTAAATTTAAAATTAATATGATAGACTTATACAAAAAATATATAAATTTCTTAGGAAAAAATATGAAAAAATTTTTACTCTTTGCTGTCTGTGCACTATTTTTTGTAGGTTGTTTTATGAGTACGACAAGTGGTGGGCTTGTTGGTGTTGATAACCGTCAGCTACTTTTGGTTTCATCTGAAAGCATGAATGAAAGTGCAAGGCTGTCTTATGCCAAAACTGTTATGGGGGCAAAAAGCAAGGGTACACTAAATGTTAATAAAGAGATGACAAAGCGGGTTCAAGCAATATCGGCAAAACTGATAAAACAGGTTGGTGTATTTAGGGAAGATGCGTTAAAATGGGGCTGGCAAGTTAATGTCATAAATGAAAATACCCTAAATGCTTGGTGCATGCCAGGCGGTCGCATCGTAGTTTATAGCGGGATAATTGAGCGCTTAAAGCTTACTGATGGCGAACTGGCAGCCATTATCGGACACGAGATAGCACATGCGTTAAGGGAGCATAGCCGTGAGCAAGCGAGTGCTGACCAGGTAAAGGGTATTGGTATTTTTGCGATAGCGGCTGCTACTGGTATAGGTAATGAGGGTGTCTCACTACTTAATCAACTTGCACAGTACGGCATAAGCCTACCATTTTCTAGAGAGCATGAAGCACAAGCTGACCGCATAGGAACGGAGCTCATGGCAAGAGCTGGATATGATCCAAGAGAGGCTATAAATGTTTGGGTTAAGATGAAGCAAGTTAGTGGCTCAAGTGTACCTGAGTTTATGAGCACGCATCCATCAAATGAAAGCAGGATAGCTGATTTACAAGAGGTTGCTAAAAAGGTTATGCCACTTTATGAAAAAAGTAAGGGGTAGAATTTGTCTTCTTGTGGGCGAAATTTTCTTATAATGGTAAAAATTTAATCAAAATATATTTTTAAAAATTAAATTTTTAAAGTTCGTTAAAATTTTTGCCACCAAATTTTAGTATAGCAGACCCCCAAGTAAAACCACCACCAAATGCGTCAAGTAGTAAAACAGACCCAGTTTTTATACGCCCATCTTCATAGGCATCATTTAGCGCCATAGGTATAGATGCTGAGCTTGTGTTGCCGTATTTTGCAACTGTCAACACACATTGTTCGTCACTAAAGTCAAGGCGTTGCTTAACTGCTTCTATGATACGGATATTTGCTTGATGTGGGATAAAAAAGTCAATATCTTGACTTGTTAGATTATTATGCTCTAAAATTTCAATCACGCTTTTTGTTAGCGTTTGAACAGCTATTTTAAATACTTCGTTGCCAGCCATGTGGATAAAATTTAGCTTATCATGTAGCATTTTTTCATTTGCTGGGTAGGCACTTCCACATCCTGGAGTGATCAAAAGCTCGCCTTGTGTGCCATCGCTTGCAGTATGAACATCTAAAATTTCATTCTCATTGCTTGCGCTGATAACCGCCGCACCAGCACCATCGCCAAATAGTATACAAGTACCTCTATCTTCATAATTAACAATGCTACTAAGCTTTTCTGCCCCAATTATTAATACATTTTTCTTTGCGCCACTTTCAACCAGCGCTTTTGCTAGCTCAAGAAGATAGATAAAGCCTGTGCAAGCAGCACTTATATCAAATGCTGTAATGCCAAAATTTAAGCCCAAATTTGAAGCTATCTTACATGCAGTTGATGGCATACAAAGGTGATCGGGGCTTATCGTAGCGCATATTATAGCGTCTATTTGTGAGGCTTGAAGTCCTGCTCGAGATATAGCCAGTCTCCCAGCTTTTGAGCCAAGATCACTTGTGATTTCGCTTGTTGCGATGTGACGCTCTTTAATTCCTGTGCGTTTTACTATCCACTCATCGCTTGTTTCAACCATTTTTTCAAGGTCAAAATTTGTAAGAACATCATCTGGAACATAAGATGCGATAGATATAAGCGAGGCTTTTGTCATTTTTTTACTTTGTAAAATTTAAAATCTCTTGTTCTATAACGCTATTTATTTTTGAGTCAGCAAAATTTATGGCTTGAAATATGGCATTTTTTATAGCTTTTGCGTTACTCTTGCCATGGCTAATGATAACGCAGCCATTTACGCCCAGGAGTGGTGCACCGCCATACTCATCGTAGCTTATTTGCTTTTTGAGGGTTGAAAATACCTTTTTCATAAGTACTGACCCAGCTATTGCAACAGGGGAGCGCTTAACCTCTTTTTTTATGATCTTTGTGATAGCTTCTGCTACACCTTCGCTAGTTTTTAAAAGGATATTTCCTATAAAACCATCACAAATAACCACATCTACGCTTCCATCAAAAACCTGCCCACCCTCGGCATTTCCATTAAAGCTTTTTAGTTTTGAGATGAGTTCATAAGCCTCTTTGCTTACTTCATTTCCTTTGCTTTTTTCTTCGCCATTTGATAAAAGCCCTATCTTTGGGGCTTTGCGACCTAGAATTTCTTTTGCATATGCTTCGCCCATAATGGCAAACTGAAACAGATGTTCCGCCTTGCAATCAACATTTGCACCCACATCAAGCACAAGTGTGCTAGTACCATTTGAGTTTGGCATAAGTGTAGCTATGGCTGGACGAGCGATACCTTTTAATCTACCAAGCCTAAGTGTTGCAAGACTCATTGTTGCTCCGCTATGACCAGCTGAAACAACGGCATCGGCATTTTTTTCTTTAACTAATTCAACCGCCTTATAGATAGTGCTTTCCTTGCGTTTTAGCGCATCGGTAGCACCATCACCCATCAAAACAACCTCTTTAGCCTCTATAAATTCGACATTTTTAAGTAAATTTTCTGGTATAAGGGGTTTGATAGCATTGCTATCGCCTACGAGTAGAGCTGTAAATTTTCTCTCTTTTAGCGCCTCTATGACGCCAGTTACAATAGGCTCGGGACCAAAGTCCCCACCCATAGCATCAATAGCAATGCGAACCATATTAATATTCGCCAGTTGTTTTGTTAATACGGTGTGGCATTTTCCACGATCCGTCTTTGTCTTTAACAGGCACAGGAAGTGTTACTTTATAGTGTGTTCTGCGTTTTGCTGCACGCGTGTGGCTCACTCTTCGCTTTGGTACTGCCATTTTGATCTCCTTTTATAAATTTTTACAATTTTCACAATAAAAATAATCGCTCTTATAAGCCTCAACTTCGCTTATAAAAACTTCATCTAAATCTATTTCACCACTAAAAAACTCGACCACATCACTAAATTCATTATCTACATCTTTGTAAATACCATCGCTTAGTAGCAAGTCTACATCTTGGTTTATAAAAAGTGAAATTTCAACTCCGCATCTATCACAAAAGTGTGGAGTAGAGCCTGAAATTTTACCTTGACATTTTACAATCTTTTGGTTTTGACTAACCAAAAAACCACTAAAATTTAAGCCATCTTTCAAAAGTTCAAAGTTACTAGGCTGTTTTGTGACTTTGTTAAAAGAAAGCTTCAAAATTTTAGCCTAAATTAGCAAATTTCTCTTGTAGCAAAGAAAAATGCTATCTCGTTTTTAGCATTTTCAAGGCTATCACTGCCATGCACTGCATTGGCGTCAATGCTATCAGCAAAATCTGCTCTGATAGTTCCAGGAGCAGCCTCTTTTGGGTTGGTTGCACCCATAAGGTCACGATTTTTAGCAACTGCATTTTCGCCTTCAAGAACCATAACCACAACTGGTCCGCTAACCATAAAATCAACTAAATCATTAAAAAATGGTCTTTCGCTATGAACTGCATAAAAAGCCTTTGCATCGCATTTGCTTAGCCTAACTTTTTTCATCGCAGCAACTCTAAGTCTGTTACTCTCAAATCTATCGACAATCTTACCGATAACGCCCTTTTTAACAGCATCTGGCTTAATAATAGAAAGTGTTTGTTGCATAGTTTTTTCCTTAATTGCTCAATCTTTTAAAAGTTGGCAATTATATCAAAAAAAATTAAAAAATCAAAATTTGGGCTGGATTTAGCCCAAATTTAGGGCTTAGCTAATAACTGCCGTTGAGCCATTTCTTAGTTCTGCACCGATTTCTGTACGAGACGGCTGACCCTCGTATGGAGCATCCCATACTATACAGCCATCAGTTGGACAGGCTGAAGCACAGGCTGGTTCGTTGTTATGACCTACGCACTCAACGCATTTATCTGCATAAACATAGTATGCGTCTGCGCCAGTTGGGTTATCGCTATCATCTACAATAGCTGAAACTGGGCACTCATCAATGCACGAGCCACAGCTTATGCAAATATCTGTTATTTTTACTGACATATTTTCTCCTTGCTAATTTTTGTCTGGTTAGAATATCAAAATAAGCCTAAAAATGATATAAATCAATTTATTTAATTAATAAAATTTTTACCGCTTTTTAGCTATGATATTTGGTTAAATTTTTAAAAAAGAAGCCAAAATGAACGACACCATAAAAATCACCGGCGCACGCGAGCATAACCTAAAAAATATCAACCTACAAATCCCAAAAAACAAGCTCGTAGTCTTTACTGGACTTAGCGGAAGTGGCAAGAGCACGCTAGCTTTTGACACGCTATATGCCGAGGGGCAAAGGCGCTATATGGAGAGCCTTAGTAGCTACGCAAGGCAGTTTTTAGACCGAGTTGGCAAGCCAGATGTCGATAAGATAGATGGTCTTACGCCAGCTATCGCCATAGATCAAAAAACTACATCTAAAAACCCGCGCTCAACGGTAGGCACTATCACTGAAATTTATGACTATCTAAGGCTACTTTACGCACGCGTTGGCACTCAGCACTGCCATAAGTGTGGCAAACCCATCTCAAAAATGAGCGCGCAAGATATCATAAATGAAATTTCAAAGCTCCCAGATGAGGCAAAGCTCGTGCTTTACGCACCGCTCGTTCGTGAGAAAAAGGGCACCTGGGCGGATCTGATAGAAAATTTACGCCAAAAAGGCTATGTCAGAGCTCAAATCGATGGCGTGATGGTGCGACTTGACGAGGAGATAGAGCTAGCAAAAACCAAAAAACACACGATAAAAGTAGTCATCGATAGACTTGTTGTAAATGCCGATAACAAGGCACGCCTAGCCCAAGATGTGGAAAAAGCACTAAAAGAGAGCTACGGTGAGGTAGAGGTTGAAATTTTAAACGCTGATGAGCTTGGAGTGGCTGAGAAATTTATACATTACAGCGAGCATTTGGCGTGCTTTGACTGCAAAATTTCATTCACTCCGCTTGAGCCACTCACTTTTAGCTTTAACTCCCCGAAAGGCGCATGCGAGAGCTGTGATGGGCTTGGCATTCGTTATAGTCTTGATGTAAGCAAGGTTATAGATGATGAAAAAAGCATAGAAAATGGCGCCGTAAAGCTACTTTATGGCTACAATATGAGCTATTATTATAAATTTATCCTTGCATTTTGCGAGCAAAACGGCATAGATATCAAAAAGCCATTTTACGAACTAGATGATGATGAAAGGCGCCTTGTGATGTATGGCAATGTAAAGCCAGTCGCGTTTTTTTGGAAAAGGCACAAGCTTGAGCGTGTATTTGAGGGCGTGATAAAAATTTCTCACGGACTTTTAAAAGACTACAAGGACTTTGATGAGTATATGACTGAGAAAAAATGCTCAGAGTGTGGCGGGCACCGTCTAAAACCGCAGTCCTTGGCAGTCAAAGTCGCAGGGCTTGGCATAGGAGAAATTTTAGATATGAGTATCGAAAATGTCACGGCATTTTTTAGTGAGGCTGAAAATTTTGCCTATTTAAGCGAGCAAGACAAGCTAATCGCTTCGCCTATCTTAAAAGAGATAAATGAGCGACTTTTCTTTTTATATGATGTGGGGCTTGGCTATCTCTCGCTGGGTCGTGACGCACGCACGATAAGCGGCGGAGAGGCTCAACGTATCCGTATCGCAAGCCAGATAGGAAGCGGGCTAAGCGGGGTCATGTATGTGCTAGATGAGCCCAGCATCGGACTTCATGAAAGAGATACGCTAAAACTCATAAAAACATTGCAAAACCTGCAACAAAAGGGCAACTCCGTAATCGTAGTCGAGCACGATAAAAAGACGATAGAGCAAGCTGACTTTGTGGTAGATATCGGTCCTGGGGCTGGGAAATTTGGCGGGGAGATAGTATTTGCCGGAGATGTAAAGGGCTTACTAAAAAGCAAAACTCAAACGGCTCAGTATATAAATGGCAAAAAAAACATAAACTATCAGCAAAACAGAGCCCAAGAAAAATGGCTAGAAATCTCAAATGTAAATATCAATAACATAAAAAATTTAAGCGTGAAATTTCCTCTTAGAAATTTAGTCGGCATTACGGGCGTTTCAGGCTCTGGCAAAAGCTCGCTCGTGCTTCAAACACTCTTGCCAGAAGCACAAGAAGCCCTAAATAGAGCCAAAAAAGTAAAAAAAGTAGCCGGTGTAAATTTAGCCGGACTTGAAAATCTTGATAAGGTTATCTATCTTGATCAAAGCCCGATAGGTCGCACCCCGCGCTCAAATCCAGCCACTTATACAGGCGTGATGGATGAGATAAGAAATTTATTTGCGCAAACCAAAGAAGCAAAGCTAAGAGGCTATAAAATCGGGCGATTTAGCTTCAATGTCAAAGGCGGGCGGTGCGAGAAGTGCCAAGGAGAGGGCGAGATAAAGATAGAAATGCACTTTTTGCCCGATGTCATGGTCGTCTGTGACGCTTGTCATGGCTCAAGATACAACGAACAAACGCTTGAAATTTTATACAAAGGCAAGTCAATCGCCGATGTGCTAAATATGAGTATCGATGAAGCGGTGGAGTTTTTTAAAGCTGTGCCAAAGATAAATCAAAAGCTCACGACCCTGCAAGATGTGGGGCTAGGATATGTGACACTTGGGCAAAACGCCACGACGCTAAGTGGCGGGGAGGCACAGCGCGTGAAGCTTGCCAAGGAGCTAAGCAGAAGCGACACGGGAAATACGCTATATATCCTCGATGAGCCGACCACTGGTCTACATTTTGCCGATGTGGATAGGCTAACGCGCGTGCTTCATCATCTAGTCGAGCTTGGCAACTCGGTCTTTGTGATAGAACATAACCTTGATGTTATCAAAAACTGCGACTATATCATCGACATGGGGCCTGAGGGCGGAGCTGGTGGCGGGCTAGTGATCGCGCAAGGCTCGGTTAAAGATGTAGCTAAAAATCACAAAAAAACAGGCAGTTATACGGGGAAATTTTTAGCTGAGGAGCTTGTGGATAGCAAATTAAAAAAGGAGAGAAAGTGAAAAAGGTAAAATTGCTTGAAAATTTTAAAATTTTTATAAAAAATGAGCCAAATGCGATAAATAAATTAAATGATTTTTTTAGTGCTGAAAAAGAAAAATATTATAACGAAAATACTCGTGATTTAGAAAATGCAGGCATCAGCCACGATGAAGCGGTTATAAAAACTCGTCAAAGTTGGGTTACGGCAATAGGTGGCACACTTGAAGAGATTGTAATTTTGTATTTGCAAAAATTTTGCGATGAAAATAGTCTTAAAATAACAAATGATAAAATTTTAAAAAGAGCCAATCTGAATGTAGAGCTTGATGAAGTAAAGCGTAAAATTCTTGTTCATTTTGGTGAATATAGCGTTTTACCAGATGGTGACATTATTATCTATAAATTTCAAAAAGAGATTAAAATTTTAGCTATTTTGTCTGTTAAAAATTCATTTCGTGAGCGCTATACAGAAACGCCTTACTGGAAGCTAAAGCTTAGTCAAAACCCAAATACAAATCATATCAAAATATATATGCTTACCCCTGATAACGATGATGAAATAAGCTTTGTAAATTCATCTCGTGGTATAAGAAAGGCGAGAGTAGTAATGGAGTATGAACTTGATGGAATTTTTCTTGCAAAAGATGATTTTGATGAGAGCGATAAGGTTCGAAATATAGCTGAAATTTTTAGTGTTTTAAAGAGTATTCTATGAGTTTTTACTTTAGCGATGATAATGTTTTTTTAAAGCAAGGCGATGCTACTGAAAAGTCGAATTTTAAGTCAAGTTTTTGTGATTTAATTGTAACTTCACCGCCTTATAATCTTGATATAGAATATGGCTCAAACAATGATAACTTGGACTACAGCGAGTATTTATTGTGGAGCAAAAAGTGGCTAAAAAATGCTTATTTTTGGTTAAAACCAAGCGGTAGATTATGCTTAAACATTCCGCTCGATAAAAATCGTGGTGGGCAGCAATCAATCGGTGCTGATTTTACGAATTTAGCTAAAAATATTGGCTTTAAATATCACTCAACTATTGTTTGGAATGAGGGAAATATATCTCGTAGGACAGCGTGGGGGTCGTGGCTTTCGGCTTCTGCTCCGTATGTAATAGCACCCGTTGAGCTTATTTTGGTCTTTTATAAAGATGAATGGAAAAAGAAAAATAGAGGACAAAGCGATATACTCAAAGATGAATTTATGGCTTGGACAAATGGACTTTGGAGTTTTAACGGCGAGAGTAAAAAACGCATAGGGCATCCCGCTCCATTTCCAAGAGAACTTCCTAAAAGGTGTATTAAGCTTTTTAGTTTTGTTGGTGATGTTGTGCTTGACCCATTTTCTGGAAGCGGCACGACTATATTGGAAGCTCAAAATTTAGGGCGTATAGCTTATGGATTAGAGCTTGATGAGAATTATTGTGAATTATCAAAAAAGAGAATTTTAAGCGATAAGAGGCTTTTTTAATGCGTCTGTGGTCGGTTGATTTTGCTTATTTGGATGCTAAGGGTTTGGTGGCACTTTGGCGTGAGACTTTGCTTGCAAAGCATGTGATTTTAGGACTTACAAAAGGATATAAAAATCATCCGCAGCTTGATAGATTTTACGCTCACGAAAAGCCAATTTTAGCCATAGACGCGTATTTATATCAAATTTGGCTAGAAGCCACAAAGCGAGGGTATAAGTTTGATCTTTTAAAGATAGGCGATGAAAACTATCTAAAAAGTCTTGCAAGTGTAGGTAAAATAGCAGTCACAAGCGGGCAAATTTGCTATGAGTTTGAGTTTTTACAAACAAAGCTAAAAACGCGCGATGAGCTAAAATTTAAACAAAATAAAAGTATAAAACAGCCAAGGGCGATGAGTCTTTTTGAAATAAGACAGGGCGACATAGAGCCGTGGGAGAAGGTTAAAATTTAAATCAGTGAGCGCAATATAGGCTCACTCATCATCATTATAATCTTGAGTAGAATTTGCAAAAAAAGTATCTGAATGGATATTTCCAAAAGCAGACTTTAGACTAACGAAAAATTTTGGATTTTTAAGCTCAAGATCTACCAATATCGCCTTTGTATCGGCTCTAGCAAAAGGTTCTTTGCCTCCATACTGTTTTGCCGGACAAGCCTCTTCTTCATTCATTATCGGAAGTTCATTTTTTTGTGCGAAATCCCTTATTTGGCGTTCTCTTGCAAGGATTAGCGGTCTGATTACTACAAGTCCGTTTTGGGCTGTGTATTTAGGCGCTAGCGTCCTTAGGGCGCCGTTGTAAGTAAAGTTCATAAAAAAACTTTCAGCCGCATCATCTAAGTGGTGAGCGATGGCTATTTTGTTAAAGCCGTTTTCTAAAGCGTAGGTATAAAGATATCCGCGCCTCATTCTTGAGCAAAAGCTGCAAAATGTTGTATTTGTGCGAATTTTTTCTTGCCCAAATTCAAAAATTTTTGTTTCAATGACCTCGTAATCTATCTCATGTTCTTTAAAATGCTCTTTTATGGGTGCAAAATTTTCACCAATGCCATAACCTATAGTAACGGCTTTAAAGCTCCAATTTAATGGACTAACAGAGCAAAAATGCTTTAATGTATGAGCTAGACTCATGCTGTCTTTGCCACCACTAAGGGCTAGTAAAATTTTGTCATTTTCTTCAAACATTTTATATTTTGCATTTGTCTGCCCAACGATACGAAGGAGCTTTTTGCTAAGCTCGATCATAGTTTTTCAACCATGCCTAAAACAAAATCTGCACTTACTTTTGCTGATGTGTGTAAAAATTCGTCAAAGTCAAACTCCGCTCCACCGCTAGCCTCATCACTAATGGCACGAAGCATAAAAAATGGCACATTTAGCTGTGTGCAAACTTGAGCAACCGACGCCCCTTCCATCTCCACAGCATCGGCTTTAAATGTAGTTTTTATCCACTCTTTTTTATCTTTTTCACAGACAAATTGATCCCCAGTAGCTATAACGCCCCCGATAAGTTTTATGTTTTTATCGTTTGCCACATCTTGTGCGATCTTGTTTAGTTGCTTATCAGTTTTGCTAAAAATTTCAATACCAGGCACATATCCGTGAGGATGTCCAAAAGCCGTAATATCAAGATCATGCTGAACTAGACTTGTTGCATAGAGTATGTCGCCGATATGTAAATTTTCATTTAGAGAACCAGCAACTCCAGTAAAAAGTAGCTTCGTAGCGCCAAATTTTTGTACCAAGATACTAGCTGTAAGGGCTGAGTTTACTTTGCCTATCTTTGAATATGCGATAACAACATCTTTATCGGCAACTTTTGCAGTATAAAATTTATTTCCCGCAAACTCAGTTATCTCGTATTTTCCAATCATCTGAAGCAGGGGGGTTATCTCCTCTTGCATTGCGCCCAAGATAGCTATCATGCTTTATCCTTTATAAATTTTATTGCCTCTTCAAGGCTTGCCATATCTGTAATGCTAAGCGTTGGAGTATCGGTTATTTTTTTATTTATACCTTTTAGGACATTAGCCCCAAATTCTATATAAAGCTTAGCTGGGTTTTGCACTATGCTTTGTTTATAAAGCACTGGACTTGTTAGCTGAGCCTTTAAAAGCTCGAGAGCGCTTGATCTGTCTGTGTATGGCTTGGCTGTTGCATTTGATATAACTGGCGTAAAATTTTGTGCTAAATGTCCTTCAAGCTCTTTGACTAGTCTTTGGCTAGCATTTTCTAAAATAGGGCAGTGGCTAGCGACTGACATATTTAACAGCATGGCTCTTTTAGCACCAGCTTCTTTAAATTTACTTTCAAGCTCGGACAAATCAGCGCTTAAGCCAGCCACAACTACTTGTCCATCGCAGTTAAAATTTGCTCCATAAGCTTGTTTTCCTTGTGCTTGAGCATTAGCGCAAATTTCATTTACGGCTTCATCACCAAGACCAAGAACTACCATCATACCAGCGCCTTTGCCATCGCAGTCTTGTTGCATAAATTTACCACGCAGATTTACTATTTTTAGTGCCGAAATAAAATCAAATGCACCACTTATAGCTAGAGCACTAAACTCACCAAGTGAGTGCCCAAGGCTAAAATCCGGAGTCAAATTTATCTGCTCACAAAATGCTTTATATGCCATGAGCGAGTTTAAAACAATGGCTGGCTGTGTAAATTCGCTTATAGATAGTTTATCATTTTCAGTAAAAAGCAGGGTAGCAAAGTCGATATTAAGCTCATTACTGGCACGATCTAAAAGCTCTTTTGCGCCTTTACTGTTATTATAAAAGTCCTGCCCCATGCCAAAGCTCTGTGAGCCTTGACCTGGGAATATAAATGCATATTTCATTTGGTTTCTCAGTGATGATGTCCACCGCAACATCCGCCGCCATGTCCGTGATCGTCATCATCATCGTGATGACCTCCGCCACTGCAGCCACATCCACCACCATGTCCATGCCCACCGCAACATCCGCCACCACCATGTTCATGCCCACCGCAACATCCGCCACCACCATGTTCATGCCCATGACTTCCGCAACCACAAGAGTGCGCACCACCACCAACTATGCCAGTGGCTTTTTCATCCTCGGTAGGTTCTCTCATTTCTAAAATTTCTACATTAAATAATAGATCTTTACCCGCATAAGGATGGTTAAAATCAACCATAACCTCTTCTGCGCCAACAGCCTTAACTATAACACGAACGCTAGAGCCATCTTCATTTTGACCAAAAAGTTCCATGCCCTCTTTTAGTTCAATACCAGCAAACTGCTCTTTTGGTAGGCTTTGAACTGCCGAATTGTCATACTCACCGCAAGCTTGTGCGGCTGGTATACGAATCTCTTTTCGGTCGCCTTCTTTAAGCGCTAGAACTTCTTCTTCTAGCTTTTCAATCACATGACCACGACCAGTTAAGAAGGAAATTTGTCTTCCGCCTTGCATATTTGACTCTAAAATTTCACCGTTATTTGCATCTCGCAATTCATAAAACATAGATATGACTATCTCTTTACTCACATTATCTCCTTAGATGATTTAAAATAATGCGAGATTATAGCGAAAAAAGATAAATTTTTAGTTTCTATTTGGTGAGGCTTGTGCCTCTTTGCTTTCAGGGTAGCCTACTTTTAAGGCTTTGTAGAATTTGTTTGCACTTGCTGTATCGCCTACTTTATCAAAACTGATTGCTGTATGATATAGGAGTTTTGGCACATGTGAGCCACTATCACTTTGCTCGATACTTTTTTGATAGTATTTGATAGCTTGAGAGTATGATTTTTGCTTATATGCAATCTCTCCAAGGTAGAAATTTGATGCTGCAGGCTGGTATTTTTTACTCACAAGGTGTTCAAAATGCTCTCTTGCCTCGTCGTTTTTATTGGAATTAAAAAGATTAACAGCATTATTCATAATGGTTTTGTTGTCTTTTTTTGATAAATTTATACCATTACTTTTTGTATTTGAGTTATCAGCCTGCGGTTTTGCGCCTTTTGTTGATGGGGCTGGAGCGCTTGACTTCTTATCTATCAAAGTGCCAAGCTGGTTTAGAGTCTTTGTGATTTTTTGATAGTTGCTTTCTTGGATAGCGCGAGTTTGATCGATCTCTTTTTTTAGAGATTGAAGGGATAGATTAGATGCGGAAGCATTTACATCATCGCCATTTACCCTAAGCTCTATCTCATTCATTCTTTGCTCTAGTCTAGCCATACGGGCATTCATACCCTCTATAATGCTTTGTAACCCTTGAATTTGCTCTGAAACTGAGCCGAGGTTGTCTTGTATGGTCGCAACGCTTCTTTTGTTTTTTAAGAGCTCTTTTTCGTTTTCTGTAAGTCCGTAAGGGTTTTCAGCATTTAAATTTCCAGCTCCAAAAGCAGATACTTCAGCAAAAAGCGGTATAGTGGCTGCTATAAAAACAGCCACAAATTTTAGAGTTTTTTTCATATAAATTATGGAAGAACTTTAAAGTCAGCGCGTCTATTTTGAGCGTCGCAAGCCTTAGTCTTATCTGAACAAACCGGGTTGCTTTCGCCAAAGCTTACAACAGCGATTCTGTCAGCTGAAACGCCATTTCTTACAAGAGCGTCTTTTGCACTCTTAGCGCGCTTAAGACCAAGTGCGTAGTTATACTCGTCTGTTCCCCACTCATCGCAGTTGCCTTCAATTTTGATAGAAAGAGCTTGTGCGTCAGCTTGGTTAAATAGTGAAGCATTTGAGCTGATAACACCTTGCTCACTTGGTTGAATATTAAATTTATCAAACGCAAAATATACACTTTTAACTTGTGAGTTAAGGCTATTAATAAGAGCATTTAATCTATCTGCATCACTCATCATGTCGCCAGATTTCATTGTTGAGTCGCTGCTTGCACTCATATCTACTTCTGGAGCTTTTGAGCTACAACCACTAAAAACCAATGCTGCAAGAGCAATACTTGATAATACAACTTTTGTCATACGAATCCTTTTTTAAAAATTTCGTGCAATTATACCATAAAATTTTAGTTTTTTACCAGTCTATGGATTGAATTTTGCCAATTTTTAATGGAAATTGAAAACTTTTATTTTCATTAAGTCTTATAATGCCTAAATTGCTCTGTCCAGAATGTTCTTTTATATAAACAACACTTTGACCATCACTAGAAAATCTTGGATAGTTATTTTTCCCACTTGCAGTTAGCTGGCGGATAAAGTTTGTCTGAGTTGAGATAAGATAAATGTTAAATGTATTTGTAGCATCGCCACTTCCCTCACGACTTGAATACACTATGTAGTTTTCAAAAGTACTAACGGAGTTATTATTTCTGCCATGATATACCATCTGCTCAACACTTGCTGAGTTATTTATGCCTGTTGCAAAGATATTTGGATAGCCAAGTCTGTCTGACACAAAAACCACGCGAGTATCGTTATCTACGAAATTTCCATTCACATCGATGCCTGGATAGTTAGTTACTTGGGTTAAATTTTTTGATATAGTGTCATAAATATATATATCTGGTTGGTCTTTTGGCGCCATAGTCAAAAGTACTTTTTGTCCGTTTTTACTAACATCAGAAGCGATTAGCATTCCGTTACTATCTATAATCTTACTTTTTGCGCCAGTCTCTAGGTTGTACCTAAAAAGCGTTGGCTTGTTATTGATATAAGATGTGTAGTAAAATGTTTTTTGGTCTGCACCACCCCATTTTGGAAATATATTTAGCCCGCCCTTGATTATAGGTTTTTGATATGTTAGAGTGTAGTCTGCAACAGAGATAACACTTTCACGAGCCGAGGTGTATTTTGCAAATATGATATATTTTTCCATCCAGCCTACTGGTGGTAAATTTAGCTCATTTGTTAGTTCAACAATGCTTTTATGTGCCAAAAATGGATATTTATCGCCATTCATTGTGTAGATTTTTTCATATCTTGTGCTGGCTTTTCTAGCATCAATCAGCTTTACCTTGAGATTTAACTGTGAATTTTGTGAGCCTTCAAGCGCGTATCTTAAGATAAGCTCTGTATTTTTATCGCTCATTACATTTGTGTATGAGTCGCCATCATAAGTTGATGTGATGTACTCATCAACAACCTCAAAATCGGAACTGACCTTTAAATCACCCATCATAATCTTAAAAAATTTCTCTTTAAAAGCAGGGTCGGTAATGGCCGTAGTTGCGTCTTGAAGCACTATTTTTGGCAGTGCAATGCCTTGATTTATAACCGATATAGTTGCATCTGCGCCAAAAAGGCTAAGAGCAAAGGTAAAAATCAAAATGATCTTTTTCATTAATATCCTCCGTGGATTTATTGTGTGTCTAGTTTATCTTCTAATTTTAAATTTAAAGTAATTGTCGTGCCATTTGGTGAAAATGGAAATTTCTCACTCTTTAAAATTTCAAGGCACTCTTTTACTTTTTTATTAAATGCTTCATCGTATGGGAGTTTTGTGATGTTGTAATTAAAATTTCCATATCCGTCTATCGTTACTGTAACTTCGGCAAAGTTATTTGAGTTTGCCTTATATGCTCGCCACCGTCTTTCAATCTGCTTTGATATAGCCCCACGAAGCGGATCATATGTTCCAGTTTTTTGCTCTTTTGGGGCTGATGCTGTTTTATCAAGTTTTAGGCTTTTTACTATGTCGCTTGCATCACTACTTGGTTTTGAGGCTGGTTTTTCGCTTTTTTGTCTTGATTGAACCTTTTGTTCTCTTGGTTTTTCTTCTGTTTTTAATTTGCTTGTGTCGATATCGCTAAATAAATTTTTTAAATTTGGTTTTGTTTCAGGAATTTCCTCTTTTTTTATCTCTTTTGCAGTCTCTGTTATACTTGGTGTTACTACTGGTTCTGGTTTTGGCTCTTCTTTTTGTTCTTGCTGTTTTGGCTCAGGCTGCTTTACTGGAAGGGTTGGAGTAGGAAGAGGTTCTTCTGGTACAACTGGCTTATTTGTGGTTTTTTCCTTCGGCTCTTCTTTTGGCTCTTCCTCTTTTTTTTGTTCTTGTTTTTTGATCTCTTGTTTTTGCTCCGGAGCTTTTAACTCCTGCTCCTCTTTTAGGGGCTCAGGAACTAATACATCTATATAAGCATCTTTGTCATCAGTATAGCGTTTTGCTGGCTCAACAAAGGCTGTTAGCTGAAAAAAAAGTATAAGGATAATAATTAAATATATAGATAAAGCTACAAAAAACGAGCTTATCGTTGGGAATTTTGTCTTTTGTAGCATTTTATCCGTTTGTTTGAAGTGCAACTTTTGTAAAACCTACATTTTTTAAGCTTTTTAAAACAAACATAACATCATCGTATTTTAAATTTTTATCAGCTTTAATATAAATCGGCGTAGATTTATCGTATTTTGAACCCATCAAAACAATGTTGTCAGGGAACTCTTCAAGGCTCATAAGACTTTGTTCTATACGAACTTGACGCTTTTCATTTACAAAAACAACAAGATCTTTTTTTTCGACTGCTGATGTTTTTGTTTTTGAGCCTTCTGGTAAAGCTATATCCTCTTGATATGTTATAGTTGGCATGGTAACCATCAAAATAGCCAGCAAAACCAGCATAATATCAACAAGAGGGGTAATGTTTAGCTCTGGGCTATCATCTTGAAATTTCATAGACACTAGACTATTCTTTCATGCTTATTAAAACATCAGCTTGTCTTTCTAGTGTTCCCATTAGTTCATAAGAACGCCTTTTTATAAGCAAGTTAAATGTATATGCTGGTATTGCTACAAAAATTCCAGCTCCCGTTGCAACAAGTGCCTCCGAGATGGCTGGCGCGATGATACCAAGCGATGCATTGCTACCATTCCCAAGACCTGAAAATGTTTCTAGTATGGATATAACTGTGCCAAATAGTCCTATAAAAGGCGAAGTAGAAGCTATAATGCTAAGCCAAGCAAGGCCGCTTGTAGCATTTTTCTCAGCTAAACTTAAGCATACATTTAGCTTTGCACGAGTCACTTCTCCTGTGGCACATTTTCTTAAAGAGGCGTCAGTTGGTAAAATTTTTGAACCCATTAAAAGAGACTCTAATGCTGACTGCTCACGCTTTTGCCACTTACTAAGACCTGCCATGCGTGAAAAAAGTATCGTAAAGCTGATAATAAAATATATAGATAGCCATACCAAAACAACTATTGTTATAAAACTACTTCTTGATAGGTAGTTTAAAAAAAGATCGATACCACCCACTTATTTGGCTCTCACTATATTTTCCATTTTTGCTATAGTGCTTGCAAATGCATTTGTATCACTGCTCATACTCTCAATAAGTTCGCGTGCTTCGTTTAGTTTATTTGCTAAGTCACTCTCGTTATTTCCAGCAACATAGACAGCACCGTCAGCTAAAACAACTACTTTGCCTTCATCTATTTTTGCATATCCCCAGTTTATGGCTACTACATCTCGACTCTTATCTTTGCCTTCAATGTCTATAATACCAGAGCTTAAAAGAGAGATGAGTGAGGCGTGGTTTGGCAAAACACCAAACTCACCATCACTACCAGGAAGCACTACGCTAGCCACTTCATCAGAAAATATCTGACCATGTGGAGTTACTATTTCCAAATGTAATTTATCCATTACGCTTCCTTTAAATTTTTAGCCTTTTAGTTTCTCTGCTTTTGCAATCGCCTCATCTATGCCACCCACCATATAAAACGCTGCTTCTGGAAGGTGATCGTATTTGCCCTCTAAAATTCCTTTAAATCCAGCAATACTCTCTTCAAGTGTTACATATTTACCAGGGCTACCTGTGAAAACCTCTGCAACGAAGAATGGCTGAGATAAGAATCTTTCTATCTTTCTAGCTCTATCAACGGTAACTTTATCCTCTTCGCTAAGCTCATCCATACCAAGAATCGCGATAATATCTTGAAGGTCTTTATACTTTTGAAGAACAGCTTGAACGCCGCGAGCTACTTTATAGTGATCTGCACCTAGAATTTGTGGATCTAGCATTCTTGATGTTGAATCAAGTGGATCAACTGCAGGATAGATACCTTTCTCAGCGATAGCACGGTTAAGAACTGTAGTTGCGTCAAGGTGAGCAAAAACAGTCGCAGGAGCTGGGTCAGTAAGGTCGTCAGCAGGAACATAAACAGCTTGAACTGATGTGATTGAGCCTTTTTTAGTTGATGTGATACGCTCTTGGAATTTACCCATTTCACTTGCCAATGTTGGCTGATAACCAACCGCTGATGGGATGCGACCAAGTAGAGCTGACATCTCAGAGCCTGACTGAGAGAAACGGAAGATATTGTCGATAAACATCAAAACATCAAGTCCCATCTCATCACGGAAATACTCAGCCATTGTAAGACCAGTTAGAGCGATACGATTTCTTGCCCCTGGTGGCTCGTTCATCTGACCGTAGCATAGGGCAACTTTATCCAAGACATTAGACTCTTTCATCTCGTGATAAAGGTCGTTTCCTTCACGAGTTCTTTCACCAACACCAGCAAATACTGAGTAACCGCTGTGCTTAAATGCAACATTGTGGATAAGCTCCATAATAATAACTGTCTTACCAACACCAGCACCGCCAAATAGTCCAACTTTACCTCCCTTAGCATAAGGAGCAAGAAGATCAACTACTTTGATACCTGTTTCAAAAATTTCAGACTTTGTACTTTGTTCTTCAAACGGAGGAGGGTCGCGATGGATTGACCAGTGTTTATCAAAGCTTATATTTTCTCCCTCATCAATCAAATCACCAACAACATTAAAAATTCTACCCAAAACTTTCTCACCAACTGGAACGCTAATAGGTGCCCCAAGTGCTGTTGCTGTAAGACCACGAGTAAGACCCTCGCTCATATCCATAGCTATCGTTCTTACGCGGTTATCTCCAAGGTGAGCGGCAACTTCAAGAACAAGTTTATTTTTCTTGCCCTCAACTTCAAAAAATACTTCAATAGCTTCGTTAATTTTTGGAAGATAGTCGTTAAAATCAACATCAACGACAGGTCCCATAACTTGGCTGATAATACCTTTCATTTATACTCCTTTTCTTCTTATTTCATCGATTCAACGCCACTGATAATCTCAATAAGCTCAGTGGTTATAGATTGTTGTCTTGCCTTATTATAAGCAAGATTTAGTTGTTTTACACGCTCTTTTGCATTGTTTGTTGCATTATCCATCGCTTGCATTCTGGCACTATGTTCAGCCGCTAAGCTGTCAATAAGAGAGTAATACATGCTGTACTCAAGATATTTTTTAAGCAACTCATCTAAAATTTGAGCATTGTTATCTTCTGGTTCAAACTCCATCAAAGAATTTGTCTCAGTTTGCTCTGAAACAGGCGGTTCTATAGGCACTAGATGATTTATCTTTATCTCTTGTGAGATCATATTTTTATAGCCATTGTGAACCACTATAACTTTATCTGTCGTTCCAGCGTTAAAGTCTTTAATGGCATCTTGGATAATCTCTTGAGCTTTTTCATAATTTGGTGATGAGCTTATACCTATATAGGTTTCTAGCATATCTATGCCTTGGAAGTTGAAAAACTCAATACCCTTTTTACCAACTGCACGCAATCTAACTTTTATCTTTTTTGATTTAAACTCATCTATTAACTTTCTAACGCTTTTAATAGTTGATACATTAAATCCTCCACAAAGCCCTTTATCTGCGGTTACAAATATAATATCTACCTTTTCAATCTTATCTTTTTTCTCAAAGAATTTGCTCTCATTTGCTACGGAGCCATATTGGTTGATCTTATAAGCAATTTCAGAAAGAACTTCATCTATCTTTTGAGCATACACGCGAGACTTTCTTGCTGCCTCTTCGGCTTTGCGAAGCTTTGCTGTTGAGACAAGCTTCATTGCACGAGTAGTCTTTTGTGTGTTTTGAACGCTCTTGATATTTCGTTTTATATCTTTTAAATTTGCCATATTCTAGCCTTAGTTAGCAGAGAAAGTCGCTTTAAAATCTTTCAATGCTTTATGTAAAAGCTCCTCTGCCTCTTTATCAAGAGCTTTTTTAGTTCTGATTTGTTCAAAAATTTCAGGATACTTAGCCTCAACATAAGGATAAAGTTCAGCTTCAAATTTTGTTACACTTGATGTTGCGATATCGTCAAGATAGCCTTTTGCGCCTGCAAAGATGATTAAAACTTGATTTTCAACTGGAAGCGGGCTATAAGGTGGCTGCTTTAGTACTTCAACCATTTTTTGACCACGCTCTAGTTGCTTTCTTGAGCTCTCATCAAGATCACTTGCAAATTGTGCAAAAGCTTGAAGCTCTCGGTATTGAGCCAAGTCAAGTCTTAAATTTCCAGAAACTTGTTTTGTAGCTTTAATCTGTGCTGCACCACCAACGCGAGAAACTGAAAGACCAACATTTATCGCAGGGCGGATACCTGAGTTAAATAGGTCTGTTTCAAGGAAAATTTGACCATCAGTAATAGAAATAACATTCGTTGGGATATAAGCAGAAACATCGCCAGCTTGTGTTTCAATGATAGGAAGCGCTGTAAGTGAGCCAGCACCAAGTGCGTCGTTTAGCTTACTTGCTCTTTCAAGTAGTCTTGAGTGAAGGTAAAATACATCACCTGGATAAGCCTCACGACCTGGAGGACGGCGTAAAATCAAAGACATCTCACGATAAGCCACGGCATGTTTTGAAAGATCATCGTAAATAATAAGTGCATGGCGTGAGTTATCACGGAAATATTCACCCATAGTTACGCCAGCATAAGGAGCAAGGTATTGAAGGGCGGCGGTATCAGAAGCACCCGCATTTACAACTATGGTATAGTCCATAGCTCCGTACTCTTCTAGTTTTTTAACAACTTGTGCAACGGTTGATTGTTTTTGACCGATAGCAACATAGATGCAAACAACATCTTGACCTTTTTGGTTGATGATAGTATCTATCGCAACTGTTGTTTTACCTGTTTGGCGGTCGCCAATGATAAGCTCACGCTGACCTCTACCAATCGGAACTAGTGCGTCGATAGCCTTGATACCTGTTTGAAGTGGCTCATGAACTGATTTTCTAGCCATAATGCCTTTTGCTTTTTCTTCAACGAAACGAGTTTCTGTAGTTTCGATTGGACCTTTTGCGTCAATTGGCTCGCCAAGTGAATTTACAATACGACCTATTAGTGCATCGCCAACTGGAACACGAAGAAGCTTTTTAAGGCGTTTAACCGAACTTCCTTCTGTGATATTACTTGTTTTACCTAGGATAACGATACCAACGCTACTTTCTTCAAGGTTAAGAGCCATACCTTTTTCGCCACTCTCAAACTCGACCATTTCGCCAGCCATAATGTTTTTAAGACCATAAACATTTGCAACGCCATCTGCAACAGAAATAACCTTGCCAGTCTCTTCAACATCAACATTTAAATCAAAATTTTCGATTCTCTCTTTGATGATCGCACTGATCTCATCAGCTCTATTTTTTACGCTCACGCTTTTACTCCTTTTATATTGCTTTTAATATATATTCGCTCAACTGTGCTCTAAGTCTATCGACTGAGAAGCTTACCTCTACACCCAAATCTTTAAGCTCGATTTTTATACCTTTATAGTTATCTTTTGTACTTTCGAGTTTGATTTGAGCATTAAAACGCTTTGAAAATTTATCTTCAAGTGCTTTTATGTCATTTTCGCTTAAATTTAAATCGCCATAAATTTCACCCAAATATACATTTTCTATAATTGCCTTTTGTGCTTTTAGCTCTTTGTATATCGTTGGTAATAGCTCTAGTCTCTTGTTTTCGCCAAGTAGTTTGATAAAATTTTTAAACTTTACATTTGGGTTTTCAACCAATGAAAGTATGAAATCAACCTTTGATGCTATTTTAAGAGTAGGTATGCTGATTATACTTTGAAATTTAGGTAAAGCAAACGCGTCTGATATTTTTTGTAAATTTGCCAAAAATCCATCAAGCTCACTCTTGTCTGTGCCATTTAAAATGGCTTTTACATATTTTTTTGCTGTTATCTCATTCATTAGCTAACCTTCTTAAGAACGATATTTACAAGCTCTTTTTGATCTATCTTTAGACTATCATTTGCAAAAATTTCATTTAAAATTTCATTTACGACAGATTTTGTCATCTTTCGTTCTTCAAATTCTTTTTGCTCTTTGAAGCTTTTTTCGATATTTATAATGTCTTGCTCTGTATCTTTTTTAACTTTTTGAGCTAAATTTAAAGCCTCTTTTTGAGCAGTTTCTATAAGGCTAGCAGCATTTATCTTTGCCTCTTCGACTTTTTTTATAGCCTCATCTTTTTGGCTTTTTGAAGAATTTAGTTTTTCTTCTATGCTTTTAAGCTTGCTTGCTATCTTGTTAATCCTGTCAAGATACATTTGTTTAAGTGGCTTGGCTATAAAATATATAAGAATTCCAAAAAATAGTAAAAAGTTTAGAGTTCTTTCGACTATATCATAGTTTGTGCCATGACTGCTAGCAAAAGCAAGTGCTGGCAAAATCAGTAAAGGTAGAATAAATTTCATCTCTCCCCCTAAATTCTTACTAATTTGTCATTCAAGACAGATTTTAGCTCAGGAAGTTTTGAGCTTAAACTTGCTTTTAGTTCATCTTTTTGGGCATTTAATGTGCTCAAAAATGCGTTATAGTCAGCCTCAAGCGCAGATCTCTTGGCTTCAACCTCTTTAAGTGCAACACCTTTTGCTGCATTTAATGCCTCTTGTCTTATTTTGTTGGCTTCGTTTCTTGCGTTTTGTATGATGCTTTCAGCTTCTGCTTGATATACGCTTAGATCGCTAACATTTTTGCTTGCGCTCTCCTCGTCATTTTTTATAGAGGCGTTACGCTCGTCTATAAATTTCAGCATCGGTTTGTAAAGCATAGGGTTTAAAATCGCTATAAGCCCTAGAAAAACGACTGCCGTCAAGATAACAAGAGATGGATTTATCTCTAACATTAACTCTCCTTAAAGTTTTTATTAATCTTGTGAAAACAAAAATAAAGCCGATTTTACTATAAATAAGTAAAAAATTAGATTAAATTTAAATATTACTGAGATATTTTTTCAATAAAATTTTTAATATCTGTAGTATCTTTAAATTCAATTATTAGATTTTTGTTTTTTATTTTTGTATTTAAATTTAGTTTTTTTAGCTTATTTTCAAGCCTATTAAGCTCATCTTTATACTCTTTACTAAGTTCAAGAATTTGCTTTTTGGGTGCTGTTTTGTCTTTTAGTTTTTTAACTAAAATTTCAGTTTCTCGCACATTTAATTTTTGTCCTATTATTGTATCAACTACTGTTTTTTCATCATCTTGATTAAGCCCAACTAAAACTTTTGCATGTCCTTGCGTTATCTTTTCGTCCATTAAAAGAGACTGAGTTTGCTTTGATAAGGTAAGTAGGCGAAGTGTGTTGGTTATTTGTGTGCGACTTTTGTGAATGATATTTGCCAGTGCGTCTTGAGTGATTTTATACTCATTTATTAGCTCTTGGTAGGAATTTGCAAGTTCAATAGGGTTTAAATTTTCGCGCTGTATGTTTTCTATCAGGGCTATTTCGCGTAAATTTTTTGAGCCAAGATCTGCTACTATAGCCTTTATCTTGTCCTCACCAAGCATTTTTGTTGCTCTGTATCTGCGCTCACCAGCGATAAGCATATAGCCATTATCTTTTTTAATTACAATAATAGGCTGAATAAGCCCATGTCTTTTTATGCTTTCGCTAAGCTCTTTTAGTGCCTCGGCATCGAAATTTTTGCGCGGTTGATAGGGGTTTGGTGTGATAAGTGAAATTTCAAGCTCTTCAACCGTATCTGAGCTTACACCAAAATAGTCTAGTATCTCATCATCTTCGTACGCTGATTTTGCTTCTGAGAGCATATTTCCAAAATTTATTTTTACTTTTTCTTTTGCCATATTTTCCCTTAACTTAGTATCGAATGCGCCAAATTTTGATATGCGATCGAGCCCGGTGATTTTATATCATAAAGTATGACTGGCTTTCCAAAACTAGGGCTTTCGGCTAGTTTGATGTTTCGCGGTATGATAACAAAATCATCAGCGTCTTTGATAGCAAAAAGCTTACTTTTGAAATTCTCTTTTAGGTTATTGACCGCCTCTTTTGAGAGATTGTTTTGTGAGCTAAACATAGTCGGTAAAAAGCCACGCACACTTAGTTTTGGATTAATCGTTTTTTTGATATATTTTACAGTGTTTAGTATAAGTGCAACGCCATCAAGTGCGTAAAATTCACACTGTATCGGTATGATAACACTATCGCTTGCGCTAAGTGCATTTACTGTTATGCCACCAAGCGCGGGTGGGCTATCAATAATGACAAAGTCATAATCATCCTTAACCTCTTCTAGTTTTTTACGAAGGATAAGCTTTAGCTCTTTGTCTTTATCATTAAATTCACGCTCAATACTTACAAGCCCTATGTTTGATGGAGCTAGAAATAGGGTTGGAATTTGGGTTGGAAGGACGATTTGCGATAGCTTTTTAGAGCCTGTTAAAACATGATAGATATTAAACTCATAGTCACTTCTTTTAAAACCCATGCCAGTTGTTGCATTTGCCTGCGGATCGATATCTATAAGCAGGACTTTTTTCTCAGCCACAGCAAGTGACGCAGCTAAATTTACGGCTGTCGTCGTCTTTCCGACACCACCTTTTTGGTTCGCAATGGTTATAACTTCGCTCATCTTAAAGAATACACCTTTTTGTTATTTAGAAAAATGGCTCCATCGTCACAAAGTGTAGCATCTGCTAAATTTACGCTACTTTCGCCGATATGTGTGATGAAGTTTTTTGATTTGACAAATTCTACACTAAATTTGCTAAAAATCTGCTTCCATGAAATTTTTTTGCCAAGCTCATCTATAAAGCCCAAGGCTAGGTTATTTGGACTAATGTTTATGTCTAAAATGCCCGCATTTTCGGGTGCTTGAGCTAAATTTAAACCTATCGAGCCAATATAAGTTTCACTAATTTTTGTGCTTATAGTCCCGCCTATTTTTCGGTCATTTATGTAAAAGTCATTTGGCCATTTTACCCAGGCTTTTGACCCTAAATTTTCTAAAAAATTTTTCATTATCATCGAAAAATATATAGATATCGAAGCATCGCAGATGTCTTGAGAAAGGTCATTTCTATGCATACAAAATGATAAAAATAAATTTCCATCAAGCCCGACCCACTCATTTCCACGACTTCCAACGCCAGAGCTTTGCCTTTTTGCACAGATCGCAAATGGAGGTTTTTGTACGCCTAGCTTTATACGCTCGCAAATTTCAACATGCGTAGAGCCACACTCATCAAGAAATTCTATCACCAACGCTAAGCCTTTTTCCATTTATGTAAGCGCTTGCGCTCACGGCTTTTTTGCTTGGCTCTTGTATGGAAAGAATTTTTACTGCCTTGGTGCCACACGAGACGATAAAGCCATCTTTTTCTATTTTTAAAATTTTACCAGCATCGCCAGAGAAATTCTCTGATATTTTAAGCGATAAAATTTTAAGACCGCTCTCTAAAAATAGACCAGGCCACGGCGTATAAGCACGAAATTTGTTGTAAATTTCGTTTGCATTTTCATCAAAGCTAAAAAGTCCGCTTTGTTTTTTTATCTTTTTGCAAATGCTTGCTTCATTATCATTTTGAGCAATCGGTTTTAGTGAGGTAAAATTTTTAAGAACAGAAACGATGAGAGTGCCTGCCATCTTTCCAAGTTCGCTAAAAAGCTCACCCGCAGTTTTATGCTCGCAGTTTGTGTAGGCAAAATCGAGCATCGCCCCAGTATCCAGCCCTTCATCCATAAGCATGGCAGTAACGCCAGTTTGTTTTTCGTCGTTTAAAAGTGCTGACTGGATAGGACTTGCACCGCGGTATTTTGGCAAAATAGAAGCGTGTAAATTTATACAAGTTGCTATACCTAAAACCTCTTTTGGCAAAATTTGTCCATAAGCTGCAACAACGATAAACTCAGGCTTTAGCGCCTGAATTTGCTTGTGTGTCGCTTCACTTTTTAAGTTTTCTGGCTGAAAAATTTTTATATCTGGATATTTTTCTTGTAAAAAAGCCTTGACATGTGGTGGTGTTAAAATTTGCTTTCTACCCACGGGCTTATCGGGCTGTGTAAAAACTCCTGTAACATTAAAGCCAGCTTCTAAAATTTCAGATAAAATATCTGTAGCATATTCTGGAGTGCCCATGAAAACGATGTTTTTCATTTGTAGTACTCATACTTGTAGCTATCTTCACGAAGCAGTTTGCCATCATCGCTATAAATTTTGACATTGGTTAAGTTGTTGTTTTTATCAACCGTATTTTTATATGTCCAGCTCTCAAGAAGTGCGGGCTCGCTACCATCTGGTTTTTGCATCTCGGTATTTTGTATCAGAGTCACATGAGTATTGTCGTAAAGAATGTACTGTACTTTTGATTCGATTGGGCTAAGGAGTGATTTTTGCTTTAAATTTCCATTTTCATCATAAATGTAGCTAATGTCAAATATCACCATACCGCTACCATCTTGCTCTTTTACCTTGTTGCCTTTTTCATCATATATGGTGTGAAACTCGGCGATAGTATAGCCGCCACTTCGTATTTGCTCTGTTAGAATTTTTCCATCTTTGCTAAATTTCTTAACTACTGTTTTTGCCTGTATCGGTTTTTTGCCATTAACAAATTCCTCTGCAGTTTGATAAAGTACTTCATCGCCAAATTCGTAGCTAAATTTTGTACTTGTGCCATCATTTGCATTTGCTAAGAGTCTGAAATTTTGAGCGTTTAGCTTGTATTCTACACTATGCTCTTTTTTGCCATCAACCTTTACTATCTCTTTTGTGATATAGCCTTGCTCGTTAAAAAATACAGTTGTTTTTTCATTTTTATTTTTGCCATCGTGCCAAGTTTGCGTTAGCTCCATGCTTTTTACTTTTCCATTTAGCTCAAACTCGCTCCAGCCACTTTGTTGCTTAAATTTGCTTAGCTCGCTTGCTAGTACTGATGTTGCAAAAAGTGCGAAAAATAGGCTAAAATTTAGAAATTTTTTCATTTTCTCTCCTTTTATTTTTTATTTAGATTAGTTTGTTTGCTGTGATAAACATAACTAAAAAGTATTTAAATCACACTCACAAAATACATAAATTTTACTTTTTATCTTTTTGAATTAGCTCAAGAAGGTTAAATTTTAACTCCTTGATATTTTCATTCGTTGCTGAGCTTATTGGCATGACAAAGTAAGGTTTTGTGATGTCAAACTCATCTAAATTTTGTTTGAAATCTTGCTTAGTATCGCCAAGTCCAAGATCAGAGATAAAGGCTGAAATTTTACTCTCATCATCGCAAGCATCAAGGCGAGTAAGAGCTATGGCGTAGGCACGGCTGGCAAGCTCTGGCGAGAATTTAGCCACTTCGCTTTTTAGAGTAAAAAACTGCTCGTTTAGCTCTCTGTAATTTGCTAAATCAATCATATACAAAAGCACCTTTGTTCGCTCGATATGCTGTAAAAATTTAAGCCCAAGCCCGCGTCCATCGCTAGCTCCCTCGATGATGCCTGGTATATCAGCCATCACAAAGCCACTATACTCATCAACTTCGACAAGTCCTAGTTTTGGAGTAAGGGTTGTAAATTCATAGTTTGCTATCTGTGGTTTGGCGTTTGAAACGGTTGAAATGAGTGTTGATTTGCCAACATTTGGAAAACCAACAAGCCCAACATCTGCGATAAGTTTTAGCTCTAAGCGGATATTTTTGCTCTCTTCTGGAAGTCCTTTTTGGGCGTATTCTGGGGCTTGATTAACAGAGTTTTTAAAATGTACATTTCCAAGACCGCCCTTACCGCCCTTTAAAAATAGCACTTTTTGTCCCTGCTCTGTCAAATCACAAAGCAACTCACCACTATCATCATCATAAACTGCTGTGCCAGGAGGTACGACTAAATTTAAACTCTCACCCTTTTTGCCATTCATTAGCTTTCCCATGCCAGGTTCGCCGTTTTTGGCTTTTAATGAGCGTTTGCCCTTATACGCTGCCAAAGTGTGAGAGTTGTTATCTACGATAAAATAAACATCGCCACCATCGCCACCATCGCCACCATCTGGACCACCCATGATAACATGTTTTTCACGGCGAAATGATGCAGCACCAGCGCCTCCATGTCCAGATGAGACTGAAAATTTTACACTATCTATAAACATATTTTTTCCTTAATATCGCCATTTTATAGTATCTTAGATAAATTATCTAAAAAATAAAATTTTATTTTATATGCAAATTTTTAAAAGTTGAATTATATCAATTTGTTGATTAAAGTTTAATTTTATGAAATTTTTAAAGAGAGATGGGGCAAAAGCCCCAAAGTTTTATGCATTTGCTGGATAAACAGAAACTTTTTTTCTATTTTTATCTTTACGCTCAAATTTTACATATCCATCGATAAGCGCAAATATAGTGTGGTCTTTGCCTATACCTACATTTGAGCCAGGATGAGTAGCTGTGCCACGCTGGCGGATGATGATATTTCCAGCACGAACGAACTCGCTACCGAATTTCTTAACACCTAAACGGCGACCTATACTATCACGGTTATTCTGGGTTGAACCTTGACCTTTTTTGTGTGCCATATCTTACTCCTTAGCCTGCGATACTTACAACTTTTACGCGAGTATATTGTCTTCTAAAACCGCGTTTGAGTTTTGAGTCTTTTCTTCTACGTTTTTTGTAGATAACGACTTTCTTGTCTTTACCTTCTGTTACAACTTCTAAGACAACTTTTGCACCCTTAACAAATGGCGCACCTACCTTTACTTCGCCGTCATTTACAGCTAAAACTTCTGTAACTTCAACGGTTGATTTTGGCTGGGCTGCAAAGTGATCAAGGTTAAGATACTGACCTTCACTCACCTTATACTGCTTACCGCCGTTCTTGATAATAGCGTATTTCATGCTATCCTTTCTAAATTTGGTAAGACCAAAAAGCACTTATTTAAAAGTTTATGGAGCTTTGTTGGTTAAGGCTGGGATTATATCTAAAATATTATAAATTTAAGCTAAATTTTAAGTAGTTTATGGGGCGTATGCCGCCCCAAATTTTTAATAATCAAGCTCTGGTCTTGAAGTTTTGTCAGTTGAAGCAGGGAACATCGGATACTCAACCTTTGGCATATCGCCTGTTAGTGATTTTAAAAATGTTACTATCTCATTTGCTTCTTTGTCGTTTATCTCTATGCCAAGTTGTACGCTACCCATGGTTTGAACCGCCTCTTTTAGTGACCAAATCGCGCCATTGTGAAAATAAGGTGTCGTTAGCTCAACATTGCGAAGAGTTGGGGTTTTTACCATCCCATTTGCATCGCCTTTAAAGTCGCCAACATTTGCAAACTGATACTTTGCAGCCACTTCAAATGGCTGAAGTGTGCCACCTAAATTTACACCATTATGACAGCTTGCACATCCTTTGTCTAGGAATGTTTTTAGTCCTTGTTTTTCTGTGTCATTTAGTGTTTTTTTATCTCCAAGTAGAAATTTATCAAATCTTGATGGAGTTACAAGAGTTCGCTCAAAGATGCCTATGGCAGCATTTACTAGGTCAAAGGTTACTTCACTATTAAAAGCCGTTTTAAACTCATTTACATAGGCTGGGATAGACTTTAAGCGCTCCACGACTAGTTCTGGAGTTGCTGCCATTTCAGGTGCAGCAGTCATTGGCCCTGCAGCTTGTGCTGAAAGATGAGCAGCCCTTCCGTCCCAAAACTGAACTGAGTTAAAGACTGAGTTATAAACAGTAGGAGCGTTTATGTGATGTGGGTTTGGAGTCCATTTGTGGCCTGTTGAGGCTGGCACGCCATCAGTTCCGCCAAGTCCTAGGTTGTGACAGGTATTACAGCTGATAATGCCCGACTTTGAAAGGCGAGGGTCAAAATATAGGCGTTTGCCAAGTTCATATCTAGCTTTAGTGCTTGGATACTCTTTGGCGTCTGGTGCAGCTTCATTTATCATTTTATTTAGTGCTTTTTCATCACTTGGAAGAGGTATAATGCCAAAATCAAGTGCTTGTTTTGCAAGATCGTTTGCAAATAATGAGCTAGCAAGAGCAACTGAACTTAGTATAAAAAACTTAGTTTTCATAACTACTCCTTTTATTTAAGATAAATTATAAAAATGTAATGATAATATAACTTTTCTAAATTTTTAATAAATTTTATTATTAGATATTTTTAAGCATTTAAGACAAAATTTCTCTTTTTAGGTGGTAAAAATAGCAAAAATCCGCTATAATGCCAGAAAAATTTAGTGAGAAATAATGGCTGGCGAAGACGAAGAAAAAACAGAAGAACCCACCTCCAAAAAGATAGAAGACGCCAAAAAGGACGGTAATGTTCCTAAAAGTCAAGATATGGCGGGCTTTATCACACTTTGCATAGGCATAGGTGTGCTTATAGGCATGATAGGTTTTATAAAAAATCAAGTTGTTTTGCTTTATGAGTACTATGCGAAATTTATTGGCGTTGAGCTTACGCTAAAAACTATCCACCTAATCGCGATGAATACCATGTGGCGATTTTTGCTAATGATACTACCTATTTGCGTTTGTGTAGCTATTGCTGGCGTTATAGCAAATGTTATGCAGTTTGGCTTGATTTTCACAACAAAACCTATCACTCCCGATCTTAATAAGATAAACCCAATTAAGGGGTTAAAGAATTTATTTTCAATGAAAAAGGCTATTGAAAGTGTCAAGATAACAGTCAAGGTTGCAGCTGTATTTGGTGTTGGATTTTACTTTTTTTTGCAGTTTATTAAAGAGCTACCACATGTGCTGTTTTTTGGTATGTTTGATCAGCTTAGTTGGCTGATGGATAAGATGCTTATTTTGGTTGGAGTAATGCTTATCGTTCTTATGGTTATAGGTCTTGCTGATCTTATGATAACTCGTTTTCAGTACTTTAAGGGTCTTAGGATGAGTAAGCAAGAGATAAAAGACGAGTATAAACAAATGGACGGTGACCCGCAGGTAAAGGCTAGAATTCGTCGCGTTCAGATGGAGGCTAGCCGTAAGCGTATGATGCAGCAAATCCCAGCCGCTGATGTTGTTATAACAAACCCAACTCACTACGCTGTGGCTATCCGTTATGATAAAACGCAAGATAATGCACCTGTTGTAGTTGCAAAAGGCGTGGATCTCATAGCTTTGCAAATACGAAAGATAGCGGCTGAAAATAGCGTTGAGATCGTGGAAAATCCGCCACTTGCTAGAGAGCTTTATAAAATTTGCGAGGTTAATGACGCCATACCTGAAAAGCTATTTCGTGCGGTTGCTGAGGTGCTAAGCTTTGTTTATATGGGCAATCAGCAAAAATTTAAAGATAAGCTCTAGCGCACTACTTTAGCTCACCCCAGTTTTTTGCGATATTTAGCGAGCATTTAAGCGGGACATTAAGGGTATAAATGTTTTGCATTATCTGCCTTGCATGCTCTGCAAATTCTTGCGCATACTCATCTTTTACTTCAAATATCAACTCATCGTGAATTTGTAAAAGCATCTTTGCACGCTCGTCTGTGATGGCTGAAATTTTAACCATTGCCATTTTTATAAGATCCGCCGCTGAGCCTTGAAATTTTGTATTTACCGCTTCTCTTTCTTGCATGGCTACTTGCATAGGACTTGCGTTGCTAAAGTTAAAAAATCGCTTTCTGCCAATAAGCGTGGTTATAAAACCATCATTTTTAGCTGAAATTTTAAGGCTTTCTAAAAAGCCTTTTATGCTAGGAAAAGCCCTAAAATAGCGCTCTATATACTCCTTTGCTTCTGCGCGCGAGATATCTATTTGATCGCTTAGTTTATTTGCTCCCATGCCATAAATAAGACCAAAATTTATACTTTTTGCAACCGCTCTTTTTTGCTCATCAGTGCTGCCAAATATACTAATAGCCGTTCTTGTGTGTATATCCTCATCATTTTTAAAAGCATCAAGTAGCGCAGTATCACGGCTAAAATGTGCCAAAAGCCTTAGCTCTATTTGACTATAATCAAGTCCAACGAGACTAAAGCCATCTCTTGCTATAAATGCTGACCTGACATCTTTGGCAAGCCTTCCACGAGCTGGTATATTTTGTAAATTTGGATTTTTGCTTGAAAGCCTGCCAGTGCTTGTGCCAGTTTGTAAAAAGCTTGTGTAAATTCTTGAGCTCTCATCTTTCCTAGCAAGCGATAAAAGTGGTTCGCAGTAGGTGCTAACTAGTTTGTAAAGCTCTCTGTATTCTAGTAGTTTTTCTATCACTGGATGTTCGTTTATTAGCTCATTTAAAACGCTCTCATCGGTGCTATATCCTGTTTTTGTCTTTTTTTTGACTGGAAGTTTTAGACGCTCAAAAAGTACTTCTCCAAGCTGTTTGACTGAGTTTATATTAAAGCTTTCGCCACTTAGTTCATAAATTTCGCCACTTAGTGTTTTTAGGCGAGAATTTAGCGAGTTTAATAGCTCGCTCATTTTCTTAGTATCTAGCTTTATGCCGTTACTTTCAACTTCAAAAAGCGTTTTAACGAAGTCAAATTCTAGCTTATCTGCTACTTGTAAAAGCTCTTTATCTAAGGTGTTTAAAAAGGTGTTGTAAAACTTAAGTGTTATCCAAGCATCTTCAGCTGCGTACTTAACGGCATTTTCAAGAGCTACATTAGCAAAAGTTTCGCCCTTTTTTACAACATCTTCAAATTTTATAGTCTCATAGTTATAAAGTCGCTTTGCCAAAGCGTCCATGCCAACTGCAGTTCCAGGCTCACTAAGCCAAGCTAGTATCATTGTATCTTTTAGATTTTTGGGTGGTTTTATGCCATAGTTTTTGGCAACTATTTGCAGGTCATATTTTAAATTTTGACCAACCACGCAACCTTTAAAAATTTGCTCTATCGCCCATTTTGCAACGCTTTGCTCTATCTGCTCGCCAACGCCTAAATAATTATGGGCGATTGGGACATAGTAGGCTTTTTGTTCGTTAAAGCAAAAGCTAAAACCCACTATCTTTGCACTTTGCGCGTCTATGCTTGTTGTTTCGGTATCAAAAGCCACGATAGTTTGGTTTGTTATATCTGAAAGCAAGGTCTCTAACTCATCTTTTTTAGTAAGTAAAACTGGCCCAAACCCAAGTGAGATATTTTCACTTTTTGCGTCATTTTCGATATGTTTTAAAATGCGGTTTAGGTCATACTCTCTTAAAATTTCTATGATATTTAAAAGAGGGTTTGTCTGTGGAAACTCAGCCTTACTAAGCTCTTTTTTTACATCAATATTATCAAAAAGTGTTGCAAGTTTTTTGCTTAAAAATGCACTATCTCGACCATCTATAAGCATATTTCTAACTCGTTCATTTGATATGAGTGCTAAATTTTCATAAATTTGCTCGATACCACCAAACTCATCTATGAGCTTTTTTGCCCCTTTACTCCCTATGCCTTTAACGCCTGGGATATTATCAGAGCTATCTCCAGTAAGCGCTAGATAGTCGCGTATAAACTCAGGTTTTACTCCATATTTTTCGATACAGCTTTGAGTGTCATGTTCTACTTTGCTTTGTGGGCTATATATGCTCACTTTACCATCTTCTATAAGTTGGTAAAGATCTTTGTCGTGAGTTACTATACGAGTAAAAATTCCCTCTTTTTTGCACTCTTTAACTACGCTAGCTATTATATCATCGGCCTCGTATCCTTCGCGTGATATGGCACAAAGACCCATTTTTTCTATCATTTTTATACAAACTGGAAGCTGTGCTTTTAGCTCTGCTGGTGGCTCGCTTCTGTTTGCTTTATACTCTCCTGCGAGCTCGTGACGAAGTGTTTTCCCTTTGCTATCAAGGGCAAAGATGATGTAGTCACTTTGATACTCTTCTTTTAAATTTAATATAAAATTTGCAAATCCACTTACCATTCCGCTTGGTTTGCCATCTTTGTTTTTTAGCCCACTCATAGCGTAGTAAAGACGAAAGAAAAATCCAAATGTATCAATAATCGTTAAAGTTTTCATAAAATTTCCTTTTAAAAAAGAAAATTGTATCAAATTTGAGCTAAATTTTAAAAGAGAGCCAAAGCTCTCTTTGTTTTAGAAGCGACGACCTATCGTAAATTCAAATGAGTTTGTATCGTCATTGTGGGCTTTATTAAGTGCTTTTGCAAATATCAACTGAAGTGGACCAATAGGTGTTATCCACTCAATGCCTGCACCGTAGCTTGAGCGTTTTATCTCACTTATGCTTTTTTCTCCTATCATACCATAATCATAAAAAATCATACCACGCATTTTTACACGGTCGATTAAAGGAAAGCTGATCTCAGCTGAGTTATTAAACGAAATTTCACCGCCAGTTTCATACCACTGACCATTTGAAGCAAGTACTTTTGGTGAAACAGATCTGCTCTCATAACCACGCAAATTTCTTATACCGCCAAGATATAGCTTTTCGTTGATAGGCACATAGCCATTATCCCAAACTTTGCCAAAGCTAGATTTATATCTTAATATCAAGTCATAATCAATATACTCTCTAAGACCTAAGTAGTAGTTAAAGTCGGTTCTATTTTTTACAAATTTTTCATCTCCGCCAATGCCTGCAAACTCAAACGATGTTGACGCTAAGATACCGCGTCGTGGTAGGTAATAATCATCCGTGCTATTGTAGCTTATAGCAGGTATAAGTGAGCTTTTTAGATTTTTGCCCTCTTTATATCCAACCTCTTGTAGTACTTTATTTAGCCCTGAAATGTCACTTTGTTCTATAACATAGCTTAAAGAAGCGCTTAAATTTCTAGTAATTTTTCGGCCAACGGTTAAGTTAAAGCCGTATGATTTCTCTTCGTAGTTATCCCAATCATAGTCATTTGCATATATCGTACCACCAAGACTGTACTCGCTGTCAAAAATTCTTGGATTTGTGATGCCTATTTGTCCAGAAAGCTCATCATCGCTCTTGTCAACACTTATCGTGCCCCTCATGCCAGAGCCAAAGATATTTGAGTCTGAAAGGCTGGCATTTAGAAGTAGTCCATCAGAGCTTCCGTAGCCGATACCGCCACTTATAGTTCCGGTAGATGCCTCTTTTACATCAACTATTAGATCAACCGTATTTGCATCAACTCTTTCTTCTTTTATCTCAACATCATCAAAGTAGCTTGTGCGTTTTAGTGCGTCAGTTGAATCTTGCAAATCCGTCCTACTATATAAACTGCCTTCTGTTAGGTAAAGCTCACGGCGTATAACTCGATCAACAGTGCGCTCGTTGCCTGAAATTTTAACATTTCTTATGTACACTTGCTCGCCAGGATTAACCTCGTAAGTTATATCAACTGTGTGGTTATCATCATACTTTTGTGTATTTGGTGCGACTTTTACAAAGGCATATCCCTTATCAGCCACTAAGTCATCAAGCTTTTTCATGTCGCGTCTTAGGCGTTCTGAGTTCATTCTATCACCAGCTTCAAGTTTAAAGTCACTTATAAGGTCATCTTTATCAAGTTCCAAATACTCAGGCGCTTCAATACTTACACTTGAAACATCGTATGGTTCGCCCTCTTTTATATAGTATGTAAGATCTGCTGTATAGTTATCAAAAGAGGCATTTAGGTAAGGCGCTGAGACAGTAGCGTCTAGGTAGCCTTTTTGAAAATATTTATCTTGTATGCGAAGTGGATCATTTTCAAGCTCAAAGAGCCTTACTTTGCCATCATTTCGACCCCACATCCAGCCTGCCCACTCGCGGCTTTTATTTGCTATGATTGGCTCAACATCGCCATAGTCAAATTTCTTTGCCCCGACTAAATTTACATTTTCTATTATCATATTTTCGCCACGGTTTATATTTAGTGTTAAAAATAGCGAGCTTTCATTGTCGGCAACTGGCTTTTTCTCAACATCTACGACAGTGTCAAAGTAGCCTTTTGACTCGTAATACTGGCGTATACGCTCTTTTGTTTTTTCGATACTAAGCTCATCATACATATTTCCTGGTTTTATGTTTATTAAAGACTCGATAGCGGTTTTATCGTTTGTAACAACACCTTTTAGATCAACCCTGGCTATGCTTGGCTTTTCTTTTAAATTTACAACAACATTTCCAGCGCCATCACTAGTAAGATAAATATCTTCAAAATATCCTTGTTTAAAGAGGTTTGTGATAGCCTTGTCGCTATTTTCACTTGTTAGCTGTGAGCCTATTTTAAGACCGCTTATCTCACGAGCAACATCTGGTGAGATGTGTATGAGTCCGTTAAAATTTACAGATTGAATTTGCTCAGCATTGGCTGCCGAAAATGCTAAAAGTAGCAAAAATAAATTTTTTTTCATCATTTAACCTAAAATTTGAGTATAAATGTCGTATAATAGCATATTTATTTTTAAAATTAACAAATTTAAAAAAGGTTTTGTATGAAAGTAGGCATTATAGGGCTTGGTTTGATAGGCGGCTCGCTTGGACTATCTCTTAAGGAGCAAAAATTAATCTCATGCGTAAGTGGTTATGATTTAAATAAAGCACATGAAGAAAAGGCGCTTGAGCTAGGACTTGTCCATGAAATTTTAAGTTTTGATGAGATGAAAAAAAAGTGTGATATTATATTTTTGGCAATCCCAGTTGAAGGTATAATAAAAATAGTAAAAGAGCTCGAAGATATAGCACAAAACACTACTATTATCGATCTTGGTTCAACAAAACAAAAGATAATTGAAGCCGTACCTCAAAAAATTCGTCCAAATTTTATCCCTGCTCACCCAATGGCTGGTACCGAGTACTCAGGTCCTCAGGCTGCTGTAAAAGAGCTTTATAGGGATGCCGTTGTTGTGGTTTGTGACTTTGAAGAGAGTCATGAAAAGCATGTAAAACGCTCTGTTGAACTTTTCTCTCATCTTGGCATGAAGATAGTTTTTATGAGCGCAGCCGAGCATGATCATCATGTTGGACTTATCTCGCATTTACCGCATGCTATAGCGTTTTCACTTGCGAGTGGGGTTTTAAAAGAGGAGGATAGGCGACATATCATGGCTCTTGGTGGTCCAACTTTTCGCGGTATGATCCGTGTTGCAAAGTCTTCGCCTATAATGTGGGGAGATATTTTTAAACAAAATAAAGATAATATTTTAGAGGCTATAAGAGTGTTTAAAGATGAACTTAGTAAGTGTGAAAATCTCATAGAAAATGAGCACTGGGAAGAGTTAAATAGCTGGATGGGTGACGCTAGAAAGATACGAGAAATTTTATAGATTAACTTAAAATTTATTGATTTTTTAGTAAAATGGAGACGATTTTATTTTAAATTTTTAGGATTTTTATTTTGAGAAGAGGTATTAGTACGTCTGCCCTTGCGCTTTTTGGGCTCTTGGTAGTTATTTTTGCTGGATTGTGGTTTTTGTACACATCTGAAAATTTTGAGAGAAACAAACCAGTTATAGCTATAAATGATACTATTTATTGGAATTTGCGCTCACCAGTTCAGATAAATATACAAGATGATAGTGGTGTAAAATTTGTTCGTGTTAGCATGAGTGATGGGCAAAATGAGATAAATATGCTAAACCAAATTCTAGAGACTCCGCTTAAAAATTTTGACTTGAATTTAACATTTCCAAAGACTGGATTTTTTGGTAACAAAAAAGACAGCTACGATATGAGTATAGAGGTTGTAGATATAAGTAAGTGGAATTTTTTCAGCGGAAACAAAGAGAAAAAAAATGTAAAAGTGATAGTTGATACTACAAAACCAGACCTTTACATACTTTCAAATTCTTACGCTATAACAAAGGGCGGCAGTGCTGTTGTTGTGTTTAAAGCAACAGATAATGATCTAAAAGAGGTCTATGTTCAAGCCGACTATGGAAAGAAATTTGCAGTAACGCCGTTTTATAAAGATGGATATTATGCTGCTCTTGTGGCTTGGCCTGCAGCTAGGGAAAATTTTCGTGCTGAAGTTGTAGCAAGGGATAGTGCAGGCAATGAAAATAGATCTTATATAAGATATTTCTTACAAAATTTTAAATACAAAAGCTCAACGATAGAATTAAGAGATAGCTTTATAGATGGTAAAGTTACCGAGCTTACCGAACTTTACGCAAAAGATCCTCAAAGCTTAGGACGACTTGAAAAAATGCGTTTTATAAACGAAACTTTGCGCGACTCAAACGAACAAAGTATCGCAGCTGTAACATCAAAGATCCCAACAGATCAAATATCAAATTTTAGCCTGCAAACATTCTACCCACTACGCAACGGCAAGAAGGTTGCTGACTTTGCTGATCATAGATTTTATACTTATAATGGCGAGCAAATAAGCGAGTCATGGCATATGGGAATAGATTTTGCTTCAGTGGCTCAAGCTCCGATAGTCTCGAGCAATGACGGCGAGGTTGTGTTTGCTCAAGAAAATGGGATTTATGGACAAAATATAGTTATTGATCACGGTTTTGGTCTTTACTCGCTTTATGCACACTGCTCAAGTATGAGCGCAAAAGTTGGGGATAGGGTTACTTCAGGTCAGCAAATAGGCACCACTGGTATCTCTGGTCTCGCACTTGGAGATCACCTTCATTTTGGTATCATCGTGCAAGGTGAAGAGGTAAGGCCACAACAGTGGATGGATAAAAAGTGGATAAAAGATAATGTAACTAGCGTGTTAGACGCAGCAAAAGCCATGATAGATAAAAACTAAAAGTGGTAAATTTAAAGGAAAATATAGTGAAACAAACAACCATAGCAAGACGAGTTGAAGCCGTTGGTATCGGGCTTCACAAGGGCGAGCCTATAAGGCTGATACTTGAGCCACTTGAAGCAAATATGGGTATAGTTTTTACTCGTACAGATCTTGGTATTAGCTTTCGTGCCGAGCCACAAAGCGTTATAAATACGCAAATGGCAACGGTTATAGGCAACCAAAATGGATTTATAAGCACCATTGAGCATCTTTTGGCTGCCATAAATGGATACGGGATAGATAATATTAGAATTTTACTTGACGCAAACGAAGTTCCTGTAATGGATGGAAGCGCTATAAGTTTTTGTATGCTACTTGATGAGGCTGGAATTAGACAGCTTGATGAGGGTAAAAAAGTGCTTATTATAAGACGCGAAGTTGAGGTAAGAGAGGGCGATAAATTTGTTCGTGCTGTTCCCTCGAAAGAGCCCAAATTTGACTATACTATAAAATTTGACCATCCAGTTATCGGTGAGCAAAGACATGTTTTTGAATTTAGTAAAACAAATTTTATAAAAGAGATAGCAAGGGCTAGAACCTTTGGTTTTTTAAAAGATTTGCAAAAGTTGCAGTCCCAAAATTTAGCACTTGGCGCGTCGCTTGATAATGCCGTTGCTATTGATGATAATCGCATATTAAATCCTGAGGGTTTGAGATTTGAAAATGAGTTTGTAAGGCATAAAATTCTTGACGCTATCGGTGATTTGGCGTTGCTTAAAGCGCCCTTGATGGGAGATTATTTTGCATTTGCTGGAAGCCATGATCTAAATCATAAGCTAACCCTTGCGATATTTGCCGATGCTAAAAACTACGAGCTGGCAACTCTTGACGCGAAACTTCTAAAAGAGTATGAGAGGGTTTTTGCATAAAAAGTATTGAAATTTTAATCATCTCTCTTAGCTCGCTACTTCTTGTTGGACTTTATGAAAGTGGTAAAAAATTTCAAGATATAAGTAGTGATGAGCATACTAGTGAGGCGCTTGTTGGAATTCTTGATGAACTTAGTAAAAACTATACTATTACAAAAATAGTCTATGCAAACACACCTGGAAGCTTTATGGGGTTAAAGGTTGCTTATATTATTTTAAAGACATTTTGTCTAGTAAAAGGGTGTGAGTTTATGTCAGTTAGTGGCTTTGAGCTAAATAATGGCGGAGCAGTCAAGGCAAACAAATCGCTTAGTTTTGTGAGAGAAAAAGAGGGCGTTGTTTTAAAAAAAGCTGAGCCATCACCATTTGTTTTACCAAATAATTTGTATAGTTTAAATTTAAACAATGAAACACTGCCAGAATATGTTATAGCGGCAGTTTAGGGGGAAGATTGAAAATTTTAGTTCCAGCCACGAGTGCAAATTTAGGTCCTGGTTTTGATGCGCTTGGGCTTAGTTTAAAGCTTTATAATGAAGTTAGTATCGAGCCAGCAAGCTTTTCATCGGTTTCGATAAATGGTGAGGGAAGTCAGAATGCTAGCTTAAAACGAAATAACCTTTTTGTAAGCGTTTTTAACGAAATTTTTTCTGAACTTGTTGGCAAAAGTGCAAATTTTAGGATGATTTTTGATAATAAAATCCCATTTTCAAGAGGACTTGGAAGTTCATCAGCTGTTATCATATCAGCTATCGCTAGCGCATACGCTATGGCTGGATTTAAGGCTCAAAAAAGTGTTATTTTAAATAAAGCACTTTTTTATGAAAACCATCCAGACAACATCGCCCCAGCCGTTCATGGCGGGTTTATAAGTGCCGTGGTTCATAATGACAGTGTTTTTGCAAATAAATTTGAGATAGACACAAGCCTAAAAGCGGTCGTTGTGATACCTGATATGCCCATGAGCACACATCATTCTCGTAGCGTTTTGCCTAAAACTTATTCAATGAAAGAGTGTGTAAATAATCTCTCTCATGCCGCTTTTTTAACATCTTGTTTTGCTAGTAAAAACTATGATATGTTAAAGATAGCAGCCACCGACATGATGCATGAAGATCGCAGAATGAGCGAACTTAGCGAGCTTTTTGAGGTTAGAAAAGTTGCTTATGAAAATGGCTCATTGATGAGCACTCTTTCTGGCTCAGGCTCAACTTTTTTAAACATAGCTTATGCCACAGATACTCAAAATTTACAAAAAAAGCTGGCTGAGAGATTTGTAAATTTTAAAGTTTGCATACTTGAGTTTGACAATGATGGATTTATTATCCTGCAAAGCTAAAAAAAAGCTAAAAAAAGATATAATGAACAAAAATAATCCCATAAGAACCTGCGTAGCTTGTAAAATCAAACTATCACAGTACAAGCTTTTTAGATACCGAGTTAGCAACGGCAATATTGAGTTTGGCGCTGGAAATGGACGCAGCTTTTACCTATGTGATGAATGTATTAAAAAAGATGAAAAAATTTTAAAAAAGATACTTGACAGATACGCAAAGGGCGTAAATTTGGAAGGTTTAAGTTTAAAGGAGATGCTCTTAAATGGCAAACATTAGAATTTCAGAAATCGCAAATGAGATTGGCTATCCAGCCAAAGAGGTACTAGAGAAGGCACAAGAGCTTGGACTAAAGGTTAAAACTCACTCAAATGCGGTCAGCCCAGAGGATGCTGAGGCGATTTATGAATATATAACGACTGGCGAAATTCCAGAGATATTTAAAAAGAAAAAAGCTGAACCTAAGGCAAAAAAAGAGCCTGCAAAAAAGGCTGAGATAAAAGATGAAGCTGATAAAAAGTCAGTAAAAGATGAAAAGCTAAAAGAAACTAAGAGTGAAAAAGAGCCAGCAAAAAAAGAAAAGGTGGCTGAAGTCTTACAAGCTGAGCCTAAAAAAGAGCCAGTCATTACTAAGGTACAAGAAAAAATAGAGCCAAAAGAGCCAGAAAAACAAGTTGCTAAAGAGAGTCTTGCTGAGATTAGCCAAAAGCGAAGAGGTCTTGTTATTGTAAAGAAAAAGAGTGACGAGCAAGCAAGTGCACCAAAACGCACAGAAAGAGCTCCAAGCTCAGAACCAATAGTGCCAAAAAATTTGGAAAATATGTTCTCAAGCGTTGGCAATGATGCCAAAAAGAAGAAGAAAGATGTTAAAAAACAGCCTGTAAATTCTAAAAAGGATAGCAGCGAAAAGATGGACTTTTTGGGTGCTAGTGACTTTGCTGATATTGTTCTTGAAGATGAAGATGTGGTAGTGCTTCCAGACTTTACTTTTAGAGCTCCAACTCCACAACCAACACAAAAGGCAAAACAGCCAAGCGTCTATAAAAATGCACAAAATACAACTGTAAATCCTTTTGAAGGTGGCATACAAAGACGCTCTCGTAAAAAGCATAAAAAACCAGAAAAGAGCCAAAATAACGAGGCTGTAACATCGGTTGAAATTCCAAGCGAAATTCGCGTTTATGAGTTTGCTGAAAAACTAAACAAACAACCAAGCGAGATAATCGGCAAACTATTTATGCTTGGTATGATGACCACTAAAAATGACTTTCTTGACCCAGATGCTATAGAAATTTTAGCCGATGAGTTTAATGTCGAAGTAAATATCATAGATAATCAAAAAGAATTTGACTATGTTGCGGCATATGAAGAAGAGATGAAAGATGATGAAGACCTGCAAATTCGTGCTCCAGTTATCACGATCATGGGGCATGTTGACCACGGAAAAACATCGCTACTTGATTATATAAGAAAGTCGCGTGTAGCAGCTGGTGAGGCTGGCGGTATCACTCAGCATGTTGGTGCATACATGGTTAATAAAAATGGTAAAAACATAACTTTTATCGACACTCCAGGACACGAAGCATTTACTGCTATGAGACAAAGGGGTGCGGGGGTAACTGACATTGTTATCGTAGTTGTTGCTGCTGATGATGGGGTAAAACCTCAAACAAAAGAGGCGGTATCTCACGCTAAAGCGGCTGGAGTGCCTATCATTATAGCTATAAATAAAATGGATAAAGAGTCGGCAAATCCAGACTTGGTTAAAACTGGTCTGGCTGAGCTTGATATAATGCCAACAGAGTGGGGCGGTAGTCATGAGTTTGTGCCCATATCAGCTAAAACTGGTATGGGCATAGATGACTTACTTGACATTGTGCTTTTGCAGGCTGAAATTTTGGAACTAAAAGCAAATCCAAAAGCAAGCGCAAAGGCGACTATTATTGAAAGTTCACAGCAAAAAGGTAGAGGCTCTGTTGCTACTATTATAGTTGAAAATGGTACTCTTAGGGTCGGCGATACAGTAGTGGCTGGTGTTGCATATGGAAAGATAAGGAGCTTGCTTGATGATCAAGGTAGTTCTTTAAAAGAGATAAAACCAGGCGAATGCGGTGTTATAGTTGGACTTAGCGAGGTGGCTGAAGCTGGAGAGACTCTTATAAGTGTTAAAACCGATAAAGAGGCTAGAGAGTATGCTCAGAAAAAGGCTGAATATCTACGCCAAAAAGAGCTTAGTAAATCAACTAAAGTTAGTATAGATGAGCTTAGTGCTAAGATAGCAGAAGGTGAGCTAAAAACACTTCCAGTTATTATTAAAGCCGATGTTGGCGGTTCGCTGGAGGCTTTAAAAGCAAGCCTTGAAAAGCTAGCAAATGAAGAGGTAAAGGTAAATATCATACACTCTGGTGTTGGTGGTATCACGCAAAGTGACATCGCTCTTGCGGCAGCGAGCGAAAACTGCATAGTTTTAGGCTTTAACATTAGGCCAACTGGAGAGATAAAAGAAAAAGCAAAAGAAAATGGTGTTGAGATAAAAACATATAATGTTATATATAACTTAATAGACGATGTCAAAGCTCTGCTTGGTGGACTTATGTCACCTATTATACGCGAAGAGCAGTTGGGTCAAGCTGTGGTTCGTCAAGTTATAAATGTTCCAAAAATAGGCGCTATAGCTGGCTGTTTGGTTACTGAGGGGAGCATTAACAGAGGTGCAAAAATTCGCCTTATACGCGAAGGTGTCGTAGTTTATGAGGGCAAGGTAAGTTCGCTTAAGCGCTTTAAAGATGATGTAAAAGAGGTAGCAAAAGGCTATGAGTGTGGAGTTGGCATAGAAGGATATAATGACATTCGTGAAAATGACTATATCGAAAGCTTTAAGGAGATCGAGGAGCAAGCTAAGCTATGAATCCACATGAGATCAAGCGACTAAGAACTGAAAGCGTATTAAAAGAACTTATCCCAGAGGCTCTTGCTACACTTGAAGATGGGCTTTTAAAAGGGCTTTGTGTTACTGATGTTGAGTGCAAAAAGGGTCGATATGATGCCTTTGTTTATCTTGATAAGATGGCGTTTGATGAACATGAACAAAATTATATACTATCGCACTTAAGGCGAGTTTCAAAACATTTACAAAACCATTGTATGGCTGCTGAGGGCTGGTATAAAGCACCAAATTTTCACTTTAAATTTGATGATAGACTAGAGTATCAAAATCATATGGATAAGCTTTTTGATAAAATTTCAAAGGATTTAAAAAAAGATGAATGAGCTAGAAAAACTTGTAAAAGAGTGTGGAGTAGAGCTTTATGATACTGAGATTGTGAGCGAAAATGGTAGAACGATATATAGAGTTTATATCACAAAAAAAGATGGTATAAGCCTTGATGATTGCGAAAAGGTAAGCCGTTTGCTCTCACCTATATATGATGTTACTCCGCCAGTTTCTGGAGACTATGTGCTTGAAGTAAGTAGTCCAGGACTAGAAAGAAAGCTAGGCAGCCCAAGACAGTTTGCTTTGAGTATAGGCGAACTTGTAAAGTTGCAGGCTGGAGAGTTAAAAATTTCTGGCAGATTGGTTAAAGCTGATGATGAGAGCATAGCTGTTGAAAATAGTGATGGAATTTGCGAGATAAAAATTTCAGAGATAAAAAAAGCAAAAACATATTTGGAGTGGTAAAATGCTAAGTGATATTGAGATAACACATCAAGCAAAGCTTGAACATATCGCAAAAGTAGGGCAAAAGCTAGGGCTTAGTGAAGATGATATAGAGCTTTATGGAAAATACAAAGGTAAAATTTCCCCTCGTCTTAAAGCTTCAAACTCAAAACTCATCTTAGTTACCGCAACTAACCCAACCCCATTTGGAGAGGGCAAAACAACAACTTCGGTAGGGCTTGCAGACGCATTAAGCAAGCTAAATAAAAAAGTTTGTCTAGCTCTTCGTGAGCCATCTCTGGGTCCAGTTTTTGGTATAAAAGGAGGAGCTGCTGGTGGTGGATACTCACAGCTTGCGCCGATGGAAGATCTAAATTTGCATTTTACTGGCGACTTTCATGCTATAACATCGGCAAATAACCTTATCTCAGCCATGCTTGATAACAGTTTACATCAAGACAATCCGCTAAATATTGATAAAATTTTATGGAAGCGCTGCATGGATATGAATGACCGTGCGCTTAGATTTATAACCGTTGGACAGGGTGGTAAAGCTGATGGTGTAGAGCGCGAAGATGGGTTTAACATCACTGCTGCAAGTGAGATCATGGCGATACTTTGCCTTGCAACTAGTCTTGCAGACTTAAAAGAAAAAATTTCAAATATTATGGTTGCTTATGATAAAGATGGTAAGCCTATTTATGTACGAGATTTGGGTTGTGCGGACGCTGTTTGCATACTTTTAAAAGATGCTATAAAGCCAAATTTGTTTCAAACTATCGAGCAAACTCCAACCCTGGTTCATGGTGGGCCATTTGCCAATATCGCACATGGTTGTAATTCAATAGTAGCTACAAAAACTGCACTGAATTTAGCTGATTATGTAGTTACTGAGGCTGGTTTTGGCTCAGAGCTTGGTGCTGAAAAATTTCTTGATATTAAGTGTCGTGTTGCTGATTTGGTACCAAATGCTGTTGTTTTGGTAACCACTATCCGCTCACTAAAGCATAATGGTGGAGCACAAAAGACACAGCTTAGTGTTGCAAATAAAGAGGCGCTAAAAAATGGCATAGTAAATCTAGGCGGACATATCGAAAATTTAAAAGATAAATTTGGTCAAAATGTAGTCGTAGCGTTAAATCGCTTTGGTTTTGATATTGATGAAGAGATTAAAATCGTTTGTGATTACTGTGAGCAACATGGCGTTAAAATGGCAGTTTGTGAGAATTTTGCAAAAGGTGGTGAGGGTGCGATAGAGCTTGCAAAATTCGTCCTTGAAGAGTGTGAAAAGCCAAGCAAAATAAACTTTGCTTATGAGCTAGATGATGACATTGCAACTAAGATTACAAAGATAGCTACTAAAATTTATGGCGCAAATGAAGTTGTTTTTGAAGAAGCTGCGCAAAAAGCACTTACAAAGATAAAAGAGCTAGGACTTGAAGCTATGCCAGTTTGTATAGCCAAAACACAGTATAGTTTTAGTGATGATGCAACTCTTTTAGGGAGGGCTAAGGATTTTAAATTTAGCGTAAAAGATTTAGAAATTCGTACCGGAGCTGGCTTTATAGTCGCTGTTTGTGGCAAGATAATGCTTATGCCAGGGCTTGCGAAAGTTCCTGCTGCATGTGGCATGAAGATAGATACGACAACTGGAGAAATTTCAGGACTTTCATAAAAATATTTGCGGGCAAATTAGCCCGCTTTTTTAATTTTACTTTTGAATTTGTAAAAATTTCCCAGTAAAATCAAATCTGAATGTAAGCAAATTTTGCAAAATTCCAAAAAGAACCATAAATGTTATAAAGCTAGTTCCGCCGTAGCTAAAAAATGGCAAAGGAACCCCTACAACTGGTGCGTATCCTATCGTCATAGACACATTTACCCCAACATAGATAAATATTAGTATCGCAAGCCCAGTTGTGATAACTTGCGTAAAAAAGTCCTTTTTGAGTATGTAGTTTAGGCTTAATAGATGAAAAATTAAAAGTGCATAAATTCCAAGTACACCAAGTGCTCCAAAAAAGCCAAAACGCTCAATATTGTAAGCAAATATAAAATCACTTGTAGCAATTGGTAAAAATTTAAAATGCGTCTGCGTAGCTTCATCTTTTGGCTTACCAACAAGTCCACCGCTACCTATGGCTATAATGCTTTGCTTTACATGATAGCTTGGCTCTTCAGAGAGAAAGTCTGTAATGCGTTTCTTCTGATAATCGTGCAAATTTTCATATATTAAAGGTGCGCAAACACCAATAGCAATAAAAATCGTAATCCAAATTTTCTTATCAACACCTATAACAAAAAGCACAGCATATCCAACCAGCAAAAGCACCAGCGCAGTCCCAAGATCAGGCTCTTTCATGATGAGAATAAAAGGCAAAAGTATATATATACTAAGGCGTAAGAATTCTTTTATCCCATATCCCTCTTCTGGTGGTGGTCGCTTTTTTATAAGATAGGCAAGCATTAGCAAAAGAGCTGGCTTCATGAACTCAGATGGCTGAATGGTAAAATGAACAAAAGGTATCTCAAGCCATCTTTGTGCTCCAAGTCTGCTTGCGCCAAAAATTTCAACTGCAATTAAAAGTCCGATACAAAGCCAGTAAAAACTAGGTATTAGCCACTCAAGTTTTCTAATGGGAAATATAAAAAATATACAAAAAGCAACAAAGCCAACACCAAAATACACAAGCTGTTTATTTGCTAGCATTTGGCTTGCTTCTGAAACCAAAATATGTGAAAAAACTATAATCGGTACAACGAGCAAAGGCTGCAAAAAGTCAAAATGTGTTAAAATACGCCTATCAAAAACTATCAAATGAGCTAACCTTGTTTTTAGCTTAATTATAACACGAAAAGGTAAAAATTTGGTTGAATTTTCTCCGACACATCCACAAAGACTTGATATTGCAGTTGCAAATGAGCTTAAAATTTCACGCAATCAAGCTCTAAATTTGATAAAAGATAGCCTTGTAAGCGTAAATTTAAAACCAGCAACAAAAGCTTCTCTAAAAATTGAGCCAGACGATAAAATTTGCGTAAAATTTGGCGAAAGAAAAGAGAGCGTAAGTCAATATGAAGTCAAATTTGATATACCCATTATTTATGAAGATGAAGATTTGCTTGTTTTAAACAAACCACCTCATGTAGTGGTTCACGGTGCGCCAAGCGTAAAAGAGGCTACGATGGTTGAGTGGCTAGAGAAAAAGGGTTGCATGCTCTCAAATTTAAACGGAGATGTGCGCGCTGGTATAGTTCATAGGCTTGATAAGGGCACAAGTGGAGCTATAGTTGTAGCCAAAAACAACGCTACTCATGCCGCTCTATCCGCTCAGTTAAGCGATAAAAGCATGGGGAGAATTTATCTTGCGCTCACAAATTTAGCACTTAAAGAAAATTGTATAGTTGATCGTCCTATCGGAAGAAATAGCTCAAATAGGCTAAAAAGGGCTATCGTTAGCGGAGCAAAAGAGGCAAAAAGCGCATTTTTAAATTTAATTTCAAATGATGGCGTAAATTTAATAGCTGCAAAGCTTTTTACTGGCAGAACTCATCAGATAAGAGTGCATCTTTCTTCGATAAATCGCTATATTTTGGGCGATGATTTATACGGATTTAAGAGCGAAAAAGGTAAAATAAATAGAGTTATGCTTCATGCTTATATGCTCTACTTCATTCATCCCAGAAGTGGCGAGATGGTTGAGTTTGTAGCGCCTTTGTATGAAGATTTTAAAAATTTATTAGAGAAAAAAATAACCAAGGAGTTACTTGATGAAAAAATTTGCCCTAGCTCTCTTAGCGCCGCTTTTTGCGATCATCCTAGCTGGTTGTGGCTCAAAAGTTCCGACTCAACAAAGCGCGTCGCTACCAACTATAAATAATCTTTTAACCATAGCTGACACGACCGAGATTGGCTTTGAATGGACGCCGACAAACGATGAAAATGTGCTTGGCTACTATCTTTATAGACTAAATCCAAGCGATAATAAATTTTTTGTTGTTGGACATATAAATGACCGTTATGCAACGCACTATGTCGATAGAGATTTGGCGCCAGAGACTACATATTCGTATCAGATTAGAAGCTACTCAGACAATGCGGTTTCGCCAGCTAGCCAAACCGTAAAGGTTGCTACAAAACCACTTTTAAATTCTGTCCCCTTTGTACAAGCTATAAACGGACTTCCAAATAGAGTAAAACTGATCTGGCGCCCACATCCAGATAACAGTGTCATAAGCTATGTGATAAAAAGAGCTGACGCAAAGTCAAGTGATTTTAGTGAAGTTGCAGAGGTTAAGGGTAGACTTAGTGCCGAATTTATCGATCAAAAAGTAAAGCCTGGCAATACATACAGATACACGGTGCATGTAAAAACTGCACAAAAAACGCTCTCAAAACCAAGCGAGATCGTTACAGCAACAACAAAGGAGTTACCCTAAGGGGGTAAAAAATATCGTAGCAAGCAAAAATGCCCCAAAAAAGATCATACTAACTTGGGATAGTGTGAGTTTTGATGACTTTTCGCACTATAATATCTATAGGACTTCGAGTAAATTTTTACCATATTCGCATATCGCAAAAGTTAGTGGCAACAGCTATGAAGACCTTGTAAATGATAATGGCGCCACGATGTATTATAAAATAACTGTTGTAGATAAAGATGAGCTTGAAAGCTTGAGGCAAGATGAGGGTGTTGTTGGCATGACGCTTGGCGAACCAGCTGCACCAGTGCTAACATCGGCAAATTTTGATGGAAGCAGTATATATCTTTCTTGGAGTGGAGTTGCTAGAGCAAATTCTTATACGATAGTACGAAGTGGCGGTGCGGATAAAAAGATAAATGGCATTAATGCAACTACCTACACAGATACAGCTTTGCGGCAGGGTCAAAGTTATGAGTATAAGATAATGGCGGTTGATGAATATGGTATCACATCAAAAGCTTCAAACACCATAAAAGTAAGCACAAAATAATGCCAAATTTTATAGCAAAAAAACTAAAACCCGTAAAATATCCTTTTGTCAAAGATCAAGTAGAGTTGCTTTGGGAGGTGCAAGGAAGAGGCGAAAAGCTTATTTGCACCCAAAGTTTGGGAGAGACATTTTTTATAACTTTAAAACAAAAAAGTGATGGAAATTTCGTTGTAAAGGGCGATAAACTAAGTAAGCCAGCAAGAATCTCATCTCTTCAAAAGGCACTTTGTTTTTATAAAGACAACCTAGCAGATGATATACTTAGCGAAGCTATACAAAACAAGAGTAAAAAAGAGCCTCAAAAGCTCGCAAGTGTTGTTGAGGATGATAAAATTTTAGAGCTTTTGGATTTTATCAAAGACTACGATAAAATTTTTATAGAGATAGGTTTTGGCTCTGGCAGGCATTTGCTTTTTCAGGCTAAAAATAACCCAGATGCGCTTTTTATTGGCATAGAAGTTTATAAGCCAAGCATAGAGCAAGTAAGTAAGCTTGCAAGTGTTCAAAATTTACAAAATATCAAGCTTTTAAATACTGACGCAAGGCTATTTTTATCACTTGTTGGCTCAAATATCATAGATAGAATTTATCTGCATTTTCCAGTGCCATGGGATGATAGCCCACATCGCCGTGTGGTTTCATCTGAGTTTGCCACAGAGTGTGAGCGTGTACTAAAAGTGGGCGGTGTTTTTGAGCTTAGAAGCGACAGTAAGATGTATGTTGATTTTACTTGTGCGACTTTTTTGGAGCTAAGAAATTCAAAAATTTCAATACAAAAAAATGTCGATCTTGAAGTCTCAAGTAAATATGAAGACCGCTGGAAGAGCCAAGATAAGGATATTTTTGACCTATTTTATACAGCTAAAAGCCAAAGTGATGAGTTAGTTGCGCTTGATGATATGGTTTTTACAGATACTTATGATACTAAAAAAGTAGTACAGAACTTTAAAAATGAGACGATAAAGTATGATGATTTTTTTGTCCATTTTGAAGAAATTTATCATAATAAAAACGGTATCGTAGTCATTAGGGTTGCGTTTGGCTCGTTTAATAAACCAGAGCATAGCTTTATAAAATTTGAAGACAAAAAGTGTGAGTATTTTATAAAAAAACCGCTTTTAACGCGTACAAATTTGCAAGCACACGAGAAAATAAAGGAAATTTTAGCAAAATGCAAAGCATAATACAAGCCAGAAATTTGATGCTCTCATACGAACATGAAGAGATTATTATAAAAGATGCAAATTTTGATATTAGAAAAAACGACTTTGTGTTTATCACTGGAAAAAGCGGAAGTGGTAAATCAACGCTTTTAAAATCACTTTACGGAGAGATAGTGCCTAGGGCTGGTGCACTTGAGGTTTGCTTAAACTCATTGATAGGCATTAGTGAGAAAAATTTAAATAAAGTCAGACAAAAAATAGGTATCATTTTTCAAAATTACCGCCTTATAAATGAGTGGAGCGTAGAGAAAAATGTTATGCTTCCCTTAATCATAAAAGGAATTTCTCAAAGCACCTGCAAAGCACAAGCTGCAAAGCTTCTAAATCATGTAAATATGCTTCATAAAGCACACAAGTATCCACTTGAACTAAGTGGTGGCGAGCAGCAGAGGGTAGCCATGGCTAGGGCTTTAGCGCATAATCCAGATATCTTGCTTTGCGATGAGCCAACGGGCAACCTTGATGAGTACTCTAGCGATGTTATTTGGTCGCTTTTAAACTCAGCAAAAGAGTATCTTGGAACTACTATAGTTGTTGTTACGCACCATATCCCAACCACGCTTCGCATACCTTATCGCCATTTTGTTATAAATGATGGAGATGTTAATGAGATCGCTTAAAAACAACATTGGATTTATCCTGGCGCTGGTTGCTATTTTAGCTAGTATACAATTTAGTTTTCTTTCAAATACGGTGGTTAAAAACTACGAGCAACTCATGGCAAATGACTATAATATCGTGTTAGTAATAACAAAAGAGATAGATGAAAATTTTATTCGACCGATAGTTCCAACATTTAGATCGCTTGAAAATTTAGGAACTCAAAAGATTATTGAGCGCCTTTCAAACGACATATCATCTAAAAATTTATCAATACTACAAAACACATTGCCAAAATTTTATTCCCTTAAACTAAATTCCTTTCCAAGTACTGAGTATATGAAAGAAATTCGCTCAAAGCTTTTAAAACTAGATGGCATTACAAAGATCGAGACTTTTTCAAAAACACACGATAAAGTTTATAAAATTTTAAACATAACACGCACTCTTTCGTATGTATTTATGGGACTTATAGCAGTTATTGGCACGCTTTTAATGGCAAGACAGATAAGCCTTTGGATATATCAAAATAAGGAGCGTATTGAGATTATGAGCCTTTTTGGAGCATCTTTTATGCTAAAAAGTGCTGTGCTTTATAAAAGTGCTGTGCTTGATGCTATCATTGCGACCGTTGCTGTTGTTTGTTTGTTTGAGTTTTTACCAAATTTCTCGCAAGTAGCAAGTATGGTTTCACAAATAGACATTGTGCTACCTTCCATTATGCTTGAAGAGGTGTTTGTGCTTGCTGGTGTGGCTTTTTTGCTTAGTATGTTTGTTGTTAGTATAGTAATGGCGAAGGCTAAGTAAGTTGAATAAGAAATTTCTAGCACTCATTCTACTTTCTTGTGCCTTGTTTGGCGCGCCTAGCACAAAAGAAAAGATTAGCGACTCAAAAAAGACGCTAAGATCAAGTGAAAAGATGAGTTTGCAACTAAATAAAAAGCTTGACGAGCTTGCTAGTGACATCATAAATGGCGATAAAAATTTAAAAAATATAAATGCAGATATCGCTAAGCTCAAAACTCAAATTTCAGTTCTTGAAGGTAATGCGACTGAAGCAAACAAAGAGCTTAAAGAGCTAACATCACAAAACAAAGATCTTATGCAAACACAAAAAGAGATAGAACAAAACATCGTTCGTATCATAGCTGAGGACTTTTCGCTCGATCTTATCTTAGATGATCAAGGGGTTAGTGAGAGCGAGGAGAGCATAGTCGCAACTCAAATTTTGGCTAAGTTAAACAATGTCTTAAGAGATGACTTTAAAAAGATGGCAAAAGACTATGAGACTACATTAAATTTGATCAAAAATAAATCTGACAAAATAAACAAGATAGAAGACAGCATAAAAGAGTATAAAAGCAAGCAGTCTGAGCTGCTAAGTCTTAGCGATAAGCAAAAAAGTACTCTTGCAAATTTGCGCCGAGATAAGGAAATTTATACTAAAAAGCTAGCAAAACTTCAGTCTCAACAAGATGAGATACGAAAGACACTTGAAGAGCTTTCTATCATCGCAAAGCGTGAAGATGAAGAGGCTGCTAGAGCTAAAGAGCAAGCAGCTGCAGCCAAAAAAGCTAAAAAGAAAGATCAAAAACAAGATAGTTCTGATAGCGTAAGGCAGGTGGGTTCTGGATATCAAAAAAGTGCTGTTAAGCGTTATACTGGTGCAAAGACTATCGCTCCGCTTGATAATTATACAGTAAAGCAAAAATTTGGCAACTATGTTGATCCGATTTATAATATCAAAATTTTTAACGAGTCCGTTGTCCTACGCTCAAATACCCCAGACGAAAAGGTAAAAAGTGTCTTAAATGGAAAAGTTGTTTTTGCTAAACAAACTCCACTACTTGAAAATGTTGTCATCGTTGAAAATGAGAATAATATACACACCATCTATGCTCACCTTAGCCATATCGCGCCAAATATAAAAGTCGGTACAAGAGTGCAAAAGGGCGCGATAATAGGACGCATTAGAGATGAGCTAACTTTTGAAGTTACGCAAAAAAATTACCACATTGATCCACTCGAACTTATCGGCGGAAAGTAACGATATTAGCCGCTTTTAAAGCTTTTTTTGGTAAAATTGGCAAAATTTAAGGAGTAAGATATGGGCAAGAAAAAGCGTGTTTTGGTAAAATTTTCAGGTGAAGCTTTGGCTGGTGCAAATGGTTTTGGTATAGACAGCTTGATACTAAAATTTATAGCTGATGAGATAAAAAGTTTAATAGAAGCTGGCATAGAGGTTGGTATAGTCATTGGTGGTGGCAACATTATCCGTGGCGTAAGTGCTGCAAAAGATGGAATCATAAGACGAACAAGTGGTGATCACATGGGCATGCTAGCAACCGTCATAAACTCAATAGCTATGCGTGAAGCTTTGGAGCGTAGCGGGCTTGATGTACGCGTTCAAAGTGCTATAAAGATGGAGGCTATCTGTGAAACATTTATAGTTGGCAGAGCTAACCGTCATTTAGAAAAAAATAGAGTTGTGATATTTGCTGCTGGTACGGGTAATCCTTTCTTCACAACAGATACTGCAGCTACTTTACGAGCGATTGAGATCGGCTCAGATATGATTATTAAAGCTACAAAAGTAGACGGAGTTTATGATAGAGATCCAAATAAATTTGATGATGCAAAATTACTAAAGTCGCTAAGTTATGAGCAGGCTATGCAAGATGATATAAAAGTTATGGATGATACCGCTATAGCTTTAGCAAAAGACAATTCACTGCCGATTTTAGTTTGTAACATGTTTAAAGAGGGTAACCTTTTACGCATTATACAAAACGAAGAAAATGCAGCTTATTCAATCGTAAAATAAAAATTTAAAGGACAAAAATGAGAACAGAACAAATAACAGCAAGAGCACTAAAACAAGTTGGAGATGACAGATATAAGCTTTCGCTTATCGTTGCAAAGCGTGCCGAAGCACTTGCTAATGGCGCAAATGTTTTGGTTGCAGCTGATACAAGCAAGATGAAATTTGCAGACATTGCGTTACTTGAAGTGGCTGAAGGCAAGATCGGCTTAGAGGCATTTGTTGAAGAAAAATAACATCTTTATAGATGAGCTGATCGAAGAGATAAGACTTTGTCGTAGCGTTCAGGCGGCTAAGGAGCTTCTTTTTTCACTGTTTCCTGTTTCTGCTCAAGTAGAAAAGGCGATAGATTATTGTGTTACTTCGCATGCAGGACAGTATAGAAAGAGTGGCGAGCCTTATGCTATACACCCCATCTTAGTCTCATCGATCGTCGCTTATATGGGCGGTGATGAAGATATGCTTATGGCTGCTATCTTACACGATGTTGTTGAAGATACGAGCACAGAGCTATCTGATATTAGAGCTAATTTTGGTGATGGGGTAACAAAGCTTGTTGAAGGGCTTACAAAGATTGTTAGTATCCGAGAGGATAAGCTCGTAAGTTCTGATAGTAACGAACGCTTGGCAAACTCGGCGCTAACTTTTCGTCGCATGCTTCTTATATCCATAGAAGATGTACGAGTTTTAGTCGTAAAACTTTGTGATAGATTGCATAATATGCTAACACTTCAGGCTTTAAAACCTGAAAAACAAAAGCGTATAGCCGAAGAGACGCTCATGGTTTATGCACCCATAGCCCATAGACTTGGAATTTCATCGATAAAAAATTTGCTTGAAGATCTGAGTTTTAGATATGTTTTGCCGCAAGAGTATGAAAAAATAGATAGTTACTTAAATGAGCATAAGCAGCAACTTGCACTTAAACTTAACGCATTTTACGACAAAGTCTCAGTACTTTTACTACAAAATGGTTTTAGTGACGGTAGTTTTGAGATACAAAAACGCATAAAACACCACTACTCTATCTATCTAAAAATGCAACGCAAGGGTATCTCTATCGAAGAGGTGCTTGACTTGTTGGCGATTAGAATTTTGGTTAATGACCCACAAAGCTGTTATCTTGCGCTTGGGAATTTGCATATAAATTTTAGTCCTCTCATATCAAGATTTAAAGACTATGTGGCGCTTCCAAAGCAAAACGGCTATCAGACGATACATACAACGATATTTGATGATAAAAGTATATTTGAAGTACAAATCAGAAGCTATGATATGCACAAAACAGCAGAATACGGTGTCGCCGCCCACTGGAAGTATAAAAACGGAAAAGAGGGCTTGTTAAATCCAAAGCTTGACTGGTTAAGCGACATAAGTATGCAAAATGAGGCTGAGAATAACCCAGAAGAGCTTTATGAGTATGCAAAAGATAGCCTTTATATAGAAGATATAGCTGTTTATTCGCCAAAAGGTACGATATTTACCCTGCCAAGAGGTGCGACTGCGCTTGATTATGCCTATGAGGTGCATACTCAGATTGGACTTTATGCAAAAGAGGCTTACATAAACCGAGTGAAAATGCCCCTTTTGACTGAACTAAAAAATGGCGACATAGTTCGTATAGTAACTGATGATGAGCCAAAATACCGATGTTCGTGGATAAGTAGCGTTCGCACAGGAAAGGCTAGGGCTACCATTCGTTCGTATTGTAAGCAAAAGATAAAAGATATTAATCACAATGCCGCCGTTGATATTTTGGTAAATATATTTGATGTGCCAAAGGCAAAAGTTTTGCAATGGTGTGAGAGTGAAAATTTAACTAAAAAATTGCACAAGATAGCTACGGATTCGGTATTTTTAAAAGATGTTGTAAGTATGCTTAAAAAAAATGTGCGTAAAGAACGCCCATTTTTACTAGGACTTGGTGATAAATATGAGGTAAAAAAACAAAAATTTGAAAATATTGTGATATACTCAAACCATAAAATTTCTAGTGTCGAGTTTGATTATTGTTGCAACCCAAAAAGGGGAGACAGTATCATAGGTTTTCAGTATGGACATAGCGTGAGCGTACATCATAAGCTTTGTGAGCGTTCAGCAAAACTGATGGAGCAACGCGTACCGATGATATTTGTAAAATGGACAAGAAATGCCCCACATCGCTACAAAATCATCTTAAATTTAGAAAATCGCAAGGGTGCGTTGGCTGAGTTTTTAACCTACTTAGCAAGGCTTGATGTAAATTTAGCGACCATTAAGCTAAATGAGAGTACTGATGTAGCTGGCGAGCTTTTTGTAATGAGTGTTGAGATTGCTGAAAATATCGATGCAAACGATGTTCGCGATAAGCTTAGAGATCGTTTTAAGGTTATTGACTTTGTGTCATTAAATGATCCCTATCATAATAACTAAAAGGAGAGAAAATGGCTGACTTGGCTAAGATAATGCAAGAGATAAAACGCGGTGTTGCCGAGATGATAGATGAGGAACGCGTAGAAAATTTAATAAAAAATTTTTATGAAAAGGGTGAGAATTTCTATGTCAAAGCGGGCTTTGACCCAACGGCTCCAGACCTTCATTTAGGGCACTCTGTTGTTTTAGCTAAAATGGCACTTTTGCAAAAGCACGGAGCAATTATCCAGTTTTTAATAGGCGATTTTACAGGGCAGATCGGTGATCCAAGTGGCAAGTCAGCAACTAGAAAAAAGCTAGATCGCGAAACTGTTATGAAAAATGCCAAGACTTACGAAGAGCAGGTTTTTAAAATTTTAGATCCAAGCAAAACTAAGATAATGTTTAACTCAACATGGTCTAACGAGCTAGGCGCTGCTGGCGTTATAGAGCTTACTAGCACTTTTCCAGTAGCTAGAATGCTAGAGCGCGATGATTTTGAAAAGCGACTAAAAGCGGGCACTCCGATAAGCATAAGCGAGTTTATGTATCCGCTACTTCAAGGATATGATAGTGTCGCGATGAAGTGCGATATCGAGATGGGCGGAACGGATCAGAAATTTAACCTTCTCATGGGGCGCACCCTTCAGCGCGTTTATAATGTCGGCAAAGAGCAAGCTGTCATCATGATGCCACTTCTTGAAGGGCTTGATGGCGTAAATAAGATGAGTAAAAGTCTAGGTAATTATATCGGCGTGACAGATAATGCAAATGATATGTTTGCTAAAACCTTAAGCATATCAGATGAGCTTATGTGGCGCTGGTATGAGCTACTTAGTGCAAAGTCAAATGATGAGATTTTAGCCCTTAAAACAGCCGTTGAAAAAGGCGAGTATCATCCTAAAAAGGCAAAAGAAGACCTTGCTTTTGAGATCACAGCTCGCTATCATGATGAAGCGGCGGCTCAAAAGGCAAGAGATGAGTTTAACAGCGTGCATGCAAGTGGCGAATTGCCAAGTGATATGCCTTGCTTTGAGATGAGCGCACCTGCTTGGATAGTGGAGGCTCTTAGTACTTGCAAGCTAGCTCCAACAAACTCACAAGCTCGCAGAGATATCGCAGCAAACGCCGTTAGCATAGATCAACAAAAGATAAAAGATGAGCAGCTTAAGCTTGAGGCAGGCGAATATGTCTTGCAAGTAGGCAAGAAAAAATTTGCAAAATTAAAGGTAAAATAATGCAACTTCAGCCAGTAAAAATAGGTCAATACGAGATAAAAATTCCAATCATTCAAGGTGGCATGGGGCTTGGTATCAGCTGGGACAAGCTTGCTTCAGCAGTTAGTATGGAAGGCGCGCTTGGTGTTATAAGCTCGGTAGGTACTGGACATTATGAAAACCGTGCTCATATCAGCAAAGAATTAAACTTAAAACCCCTAGGCAGTGAAAATTTTTACTCTCGTGAAGGCTTAAAAGCTATCATAGACAATGCTCGCAAAAAGTGTGGGGATATGCCGCTAGGAGTAAATATCATGTATGCGGCAAATGATTATGCAAGGGTTGTAAAAGATGCCTGTGAGGCTGGTTTTAACATCATCATCTCAGGCGCAGGTCTTCCTACAAATTTACCTGAATTTACGCAAAATTTTAAACATGTAGCGCTAGTCCCCATAGTAAGTTCTGCAAAAGCCCTTAAAATCATTTGCAAACGCTGGCAGCAACGCTATAACCGCCTACCAGATGCAGTTGTGCTTGAAGGTCCGCTAAGTGGCGGTCATCAGGGCTTTACATATGAACAGTGCCTAGATCCTGAGTATCAGCTTGAAAAGTTAATCCCTCAAGTAAAAGCTGAGATAAAAGAGTGGGGCGACTTTCCATTGTTTGCAGCGGGTGGAATTTGGGATAAAGAAGATATCAAAAAGGCTATTGAGCTTGGTGCAGATGGCGTTCAAATGGGCACAAGGTTTATAGGTACACATGAGTGTGATGCGCATGAAAATTTAAAACAAATGCTAATAGAGGCAAAGCAAGAGGATATAAAGCTGATAAAAAGCCCAGTTGGCTACCCAGCTCGTGGTATAAATACAAATTTATTTTCCCTTATAGAAAAGAAACTAGCGCCAAAAATTCAATGTATCAGCAACTGCGTAGCCCCATGCCAGCGTGGCAAAGAGGCAAAAGAGGTTGGGTATTGTATCGCGGACCGCTTATTTGATGCTTTTAGTGGCGTAAAAGAAACAGGGCTATTTTTTACCGGGGCAAATGGATATAAACTAAAAGAGATTATAAGCGTAAAAGAGCTTATAAAAAAGCTTACTCATGGTGAAAATGCGTAAAATTTTTATCCTTTTGCTAATGGCTTTGTCGCTATTTGCTAGCTCTGCCATTGAGAGATTTGATACTAGTTTTGATGGTGGCTCAAAAAATGTAAAGACAAAAATTCATGAGGATCTTAAAAAGCTTTATATGAACGCCATTTTAAAGAGTGATAATGCTTTAAAAATGCAAACTCTTACCCGCCTTATTCAAAGCTCAAAGGCACTTGGGCTAAACTCCAGTGGATATGAAAATGACCTAAAAAAACTAGGTGGTCGCATAAGTGGCACAAAAAACTCTAGCCAAAGTAAGCCATCTAACTCTAGTCGGCTTTATTTACTTAGCGCTAGTAAAGGTGATAATGTTTTAAACCTAAAATTCAATCAAGAAATTTCTTCAAATGAGCTTAAAATTTTTACCCTAAATAACAACAATAAATACCGAAATGTCATAGACATAAAAGGCGTTTTAAATGGCAAGGGCCTTACTTATAAAAATTTTTTAGTTGATGAGATACGCATAGGTCAGTTTGATAAAAGCACGGTTCGTATAGTATTTAGTGATACATCTCAAAGCAATATCGATATACAAGTTGCTGGAAATATGCTTATCTTAACAAATAAAAAATTTGTAAATAACGCAAAGCAAAGCAGCTCCATAAAGGACAAAGCTACAACAAAACCAAAGCAGCAAAGCCAGACAAAACAAGCTCCTTTAGCCGTAAATTCAAACAAAAAGATACCTTCTCTTGTGGTTGTCATAGACCCTGGGCATGGGGGCAATGATCCTGGTGCAGTAAATGGAAATTTAAAGGAAAAAATAGCCGTCTTAGCAGTTTCAAAAAAACTTGCTAAGGAGCTTCAAAAGCAAGGACACAAGGTCTATTTTACTAGAAACACAGATATTTTTATAAATCTTCGTTCAAGGACAAAATTTGCAAATGACAAAATGGCTGATCTTTTCATCTCAGTACATGCAAATGCCGCCCCAAATGCCGCTAAGGCTAAAACTATGGATGGTATCGAGACATTTTTCCTATCACCAGCACGCTCTGAGCGTAGTAAAAATGCCGCCGCACTTGAAAATAAATCTGATATCGAAGAGATGAACTATTTCTCTCAACAAACATTTTTAAATTTCTTAAACCGTGAAAAGATTATCGCTTCAAATAAGCTGGCTATCGATGTTCAGCGTGAGTTATTAAAAAACACTAGAGCAAGATATAAGGGCGTGAGTGATGGTGGAGTAAGAGAGGCGCCTTTTTGGGTGCTTGTGGGCGCGCTTATGCCGGCAGTTTTAGTAGAGATAGGCTATATCACACATCCAGTTGAAGGACCTAGGTTGTATGAGGATGCATATCAAAATGCCCTTGCAAAGGGTATAGCTGACGGTGTAGCGGCATATTTTAGAAACAACAAATTTTAGACACAAAGATGAAAAAGCCACGGCTAAGTTTTAAGGGCGATACAGCTTATAGTGAGGATTTTAACGACATTTATTTTAATACTGACGGCGCAAGGGCTGAGAGTGAATATGTCTTTGCTAGTGCAGTTGATGAAATTTGGGATAACCAAGATAGCTTTATTGTAGCTGAGCTTGGCTTTGGGGCTGGACTAAATTTTTTAAATCTTTGTCAAAAATTTAAAAATAGCTCTAAAAAGCTACACTTTGTAAGCGTAGAGGCATTTTTAATGGATGCTAAGGATATGGTTAAAATCTATGCTAAACTTGGCACGCTAAAACAAGATGCAACTCGCCTTGCAAAACTTTTACCACCTCGTGTTGCTGGCATACATCGTATAAATTTTGCTTCAAATATAACACTTGATCTTTGCCTTGGCGATGCAAGCTTAATGCTTAATGAGCTTGATTTTCAAGCTGATGTTTGGTTTTTAGATGGATTTGCACCAAGTAAAAATGAAACTATGTGGAGCACTGAAATTTTTAATCAGATAGCTCGCCTTAGTAGATTAAAAGCTATTGCCAGAACATACTCTTGTGCAAAAATCGTGCGTGAAAATTTTGCCTTATCTGGTTTTTTATTAGAGCTTCGTAAAGGTTATGCCAAAAAGCGTCAGATGAGTCATGCTGTGTTAAATGAAAAGAGCGAGCTTATCAAAGAGCCGTATTTTAGCCGCCCTAAGCCTTCAAATGGTAAAAATGTACTGATAATAGGCGCTGGTGTTGCTGGGTGTGTGAGCGCGTTTATGCTTAGTGCTCTTGGTTTTAAAACTACTATCGCAGAGATGCATGAAGAGCTAGCTACAAACGGCTCTGGTAATCACTGCGGCATACTTGTTCCGCTTTTAACAAAACCAGATGTAAATCTTGGTCGTATGCATATAAATGCCTTTTTGCAAGCCGTAAATTTTTATAAAAATACGATGAGTAAAAAAGAGATAGAATTTAGCGGCGCTTGGGAATTTGCTTTTGATGATATGCTAAAAGGTAGATATTTTTTACATAAGGGCATCAATGATGAAATTTTTTCTTTTGATATGATGGCAAGACCCTATCCAGCGGTATTTATAAAAGATGGAGCGACTGCTCGCCCTAAAAAGATGTGCAAAAAAGCAGCCCGCGGGCAAAATATACTTTTTAAGCACCGATACATAAGCCATAAACACCTTAAAAGTGGTAAAATAAGCGTTAAGTTTGATGGACAAAAAAGCGTGCAAACAGATATTTTGATCTTTGCAACAGGTAGTCATAGTGTGCAAATTTTCAAAAACCTACCCATAAGCTCGGTGCGAGGTCAAGTAACTCATGTTGATAAGATACTTGATATATCGGCTGCACTGAGTGCAAAAGGTTATATCACGCCAGCTAAAGATGGCATTCAAGTAGTAGGCGCAACATACTCTAGAAATGAAATTTATGACCTGCCAAGAGATAGTGATGATACTGAAAATTTAGAAAAAATAAGCGAGCTTTTAATTCAAGATTTATCCCAAAAAATACAAAAAAACGACCTTAGCAAAGTAGAGATTTTAGGCTCAAGAGTAGGGTATAGAAGCTATAGTTCAGATCGTTTTCCTATCATAGGAGCATTGCATGATGAAGCAGCTTATATGCGTGATTTTGGTGATCTTTTTTGGAGCAAGAAAAAACCAAGTGCCTTAAGAGCTAGCTATGAGCCAAATGTTTTTGTAAATTTTGCTCATGGTTCAAGAGGGCTTGGCACGGCTGTTCTTGGGGCGACACTGCTTTGCGATCTAATAACCGGTAGACCTCTTTGCATAGAAAAGTCCCTATTTAACGAGCTACACTCGGCTAGATTTTTAGTGCGAAAGTTAAAAAAAGGGATAAAGGGGTAAATTTACCACCTTACTTTTAAGAAAAATTACTTTAAAAGCATTGTTTTTAAAATGCGTTTACCAATCTCAACACCTGGCTGATCGTAGGTGTTTATGCCTAGCATTATTCCAGTAGCTGAAGTTAGTAGCTCATAGTAGTAGATGAGATATCCTATGTGCCACTCATCAAGCCTGTCAAGCTCTATAACATCGACACTTAAACCCTCTTGTACAAGAGCTTTTATAGTCGAATCGCACTGCATATTAAGTAGCTTTGCAAGCTCAAGTCCAGCCACAAAGTCACAGCTTTCAAGTCCAGAAAGTGAGATATTTGGAATTTTTATAGCCTCATTTTGTGCTATTTTTATAAAAGTTATTGTTTTATCTTTCATTCCGTCCATTATGAGTTGCAAAAAGCTATGCTGGTCGCGACTCCCAATAAGCCCAATAGGAGTTCGTCCAATACGCTTATATCCCTTTTTCTTGCCCAGGCTTTCTGCCCAAAGCTGGACATACCAGTCATTAAATTCAAAAAAGCGATCAGAGTAGCTAAAGATGACATTTATATCAGCATTTCGGTGTATAGCGTAGTGATAAGCCTTTGCGACTAGACTATCATCACCTTGCTCTATATAGCGTGTTTGACATGCCTTTGCACCATCTAAAATAGCCCTTACATCATATCCACAAAGCATAAGTGGCACTATGCCAATCGCGCTTAGCACACTAAAGCGACCACCAACATTTTCTGGGATGTTAAAAACTGGTAAGTTTTTACTTTTTGCGTAAGCTTCTAGGCTTGTATTTGGATCTGTTATGACCATAAAATTTTTAGACATATCGCTTGGCTTATAAAGCTCTAGTAGACATTTAAACAAACTTATGGTTTCTATTGTGGTGCCTGATTTTGAGCTTATGATAAATAGAGTTTCACTAAAATTAATCTTGCTAGTAACGCTTAAAAATGTATGTGGATCTACATTATCAAGAAAAAAAAGCTCTCTTTTTGGCTCTTTTACATCAAGCATAGTATGTATAGCTTTTACTCCAAGGCTACTTCCGCCAATGCCTACAAGTACGATATTTTTTATATTATAAAGGTTTTTTTCATACTTTTTTGTCTGTTCTAAAATTTCAGCTGCGATTGATGGAAGATGATAGTATCCAACCTCACCACTTGCAAACTCATCGTTTATGCGAGTAGCAAAAGCTGATATGTCAGCACTTTTAGCAAGGTTAAAGAAAAAGTTATTTTTTACCATATTCTCTCTCATAAAAATAATTTGTTGCCTCTATAAAGCCCTCTATAGAGCCACAGTCAAATCTCCTACCTTTAAATTTGTATGCTAAAACCATACCCTGTTTTGCCTGTATTTTTAGTGCGTCAGTGATTTGAATTTCGCCATTTTTTCCTGGCTCTGTTCTTTCTAATATATCAAAAATATCTGGTGTTAAGATATATCTGCCAATTATCGCTAAGTTGCTTGGAGCATTAGCGGGCTCAGGCTTTTCAACCATATCATCAACCATCATAAGATCATTCTCGATATTTCGCCCACTTATAACTCCGTAACTTTTTGTTGCTTCCATAGGAACTTCCATTACTGCAACTATACTACATCGGTAGCGCTCATAAATTTTAACCATCTGAGAAAGGACATTTTCCCCGTGTTCATTTATGCAAAGATCATCTGCTAGTATCACACCAAAGGCTTCGTCACGCACAAGTGTTTTTCCAGTATATATAGCATGCCCAAGACCTCTCATCTCATTTTGTCTAGTAAATGAAAATTTGCAGCTATCCATAAGGGCGCGAATATCAGCAAGTAGTGGGTCTTTGCTTGTGCCAGCTATTTGGTGTTCAAGCTCATAGCTAATGTCAAAATAATCCTCCAAAGCTCTCTTGCCACGCCCAACAACAAATGCCATACTATCCATGCCAGCCTCGCGAGCCTCATCAACACCGTAATGCACTAAAGGTTTTGTGAGTATAGGAAGCATCTCTTTTGGTAAAGATTTAGTCGCTGGCAAGAAGCGAGTGCCATATCCTGCGGCTGGGAAAAGGCAAGTTTGTATCATTTTTATCCTTATTTGTTTTTTATTATTTTACTATTCTATGCTTAAAAAAGCCCGCTCATCGATGTTAAAATTTACTATTTTACCAGTTGTAAGCTCCTCTTTTTTGATACGAGTAGCCTCTATAACACATTTAATCAAAAAGTCGCCAGCCTTTATCTTAACAAGGGCGTTTTTGCCGTAGTAAAGAGATACTGAATGTAATATACCGCTAAAATTTGCATTTGGTTGGTTTATGTGGACTAAATTTTGATTTATGGCAACCTTTTTTGAATTTTGTAAATTTTGTGGCAAAACAAGGCTAAATTCGCCAAAATTTATAACACCATTGCTTGCTTCATAGATATTTTTTAACTCAAATTCACTAACCCGCCCATTGTGTAAAAATACACTCTCATCACTTATCGCACTTAACCACTTTTCATCATGGCTCGCGATGATGAAATTTGACCCCCACTCCTTTTTAGCGTATTCGATGGCTTTACTAAAAAGACGAGCCGTGCTTAGGTCAACGGCATTTGTAGGCTCGTCAAGTAAATTCAATCTTGCTCTTAGGCTTAAAAGCAGAGCAAATGCCACGCGTTTATTTTGCCCTGAGCTTAGCTCAAAGTGCCTCTTGTCTAAAAAACTCTCATCAAGCCCTACAAGCGATAGCGTTTCTTGCGTTCTCTCATTAAATTTATCCTGTGCTCCTGCGCTTTTTAGGGCAAATTTAAAATTTTCTCTCACACTTCTTTTTAAAAGGCTTGGCTCTGGTAGCATGATGGCTATGCTTTTTAGCTCATTTTGACTCATTTTAGATACAGGTTTACCCCAAATTTTTATACTGCCACTTTTTGGTTTTAAAAGTCCAGCTATGCACTTTAAAAGTGTGCTTTTGCCACTTCCGTTTGAGCCACAAAGCGCAGTTGTTACATTTGTATTTATGCACAAACTATTAATATCAAGCACATTAAAGTTTTTGTATTGAAATTTTAGATCTGAAATTTCTATCATCTATCTAGCCTTTTTAGTGCATGAATTAATAAATTTACGCCAAAAGCTATGGCGATTAACACAAGGGCTAGGGCAATACCCATGTTAAACTCGCCCTTACCTGTTTCTAGTGAGATGGCGGTTGTGATAGTGCGGGTAAAGTACTTTATATTTCCGCCTATTAGCATAGCTACACCAACTTCAGCAACGATGCGTCCATAAGCGGTGGCAACAACCACCATAAGCGAGTAGCGAAGCTCATAAAGCACGCATAGTGCGCATTCAAGTGGCTCTAGGCGGTAGGACATTATAGTTAGGCGGTGCTTTTCATCCATATTTTCAACTACGCTAGCACTTAGTGAAACAATAATGGGCAGTGCTAGCACAAACTGTCCGAGCATTACGGCTTTTAGGGTAAAAAGCAGCCCCAGCTCTCCAAGTGGTCCATTTCGCGTGATAAAGGCGTAGATAATAAGCCCGATGGCAACTGTTGGCATTGCAAGCATGGTATCGCTAATAAGCCTTAATGCCTTAAATCCAGCAAATTTGTAAAATCCCAAAATAAAACCCATCGGAAGTCCGAATAAAAGTGCTAAAATGATTGATACGCTAGAGCTTTTAAGTGTGGCAAAGATGGCTGAGTAGGTTGATTCGTCCCCATTAAAAAGCAGTCCAAAAGCACTTAAAATTCCATCTAAAATGAAATCCAATAAATATTCCTTTTTGTGTATTATTATAATGTTAACTTAATATGCTATAATAGCAGAAAATTTTTAAAACCAACCCAAATACAAGGAGAGAATATGAAAAAAATTTTACTTAGTTCGCTAGTTTTGGCTTCTGCGATGTTTGCAGCTGACACTGATTTAAACATGGCTACTACTACAAGCACGGCTGATACTGGCTTGCTAGATGCGATGGTTGAGGTTTATAAGGCTGATACTGGTGTGGATGTGAAATTTACAGCTGTTGGCACAGGTGCGGCACTAAAACTAGGACAAGACTGCAACGCTGATATACTTTTCGTGCATTCACCAAAAGTAGAGAAAGAATTCGTTGAAAAGGGTTACGGCGTAGAGCGCAAACCTGTAATGTATAACGACTTCGTTCTAATCGCAGATAAGTCAATCGCAGATAAATTTAAAGGCAAAGATCTAAAAGCTTCACTTGAGCTAATCAAAGCCCAAAATATCAAATTCGTCTCACGCGGCGATAAATCAGGTACAGACAATAAAGAAAAAGGTCTATGGAAAAAAGCTATCGGCGAAGTACCTGAAAAAGAGGGCTTTTACACTCAAATTGGTCAAGGCATGATAGCTACTATCAACGCAGCTGCTGAGCAAAAAGGCGTAACTCTAACAGATCGTGGCACATATATAAAATATGAAAGCAACAAAAACGGTAACCCTGAAATGGTCATCATCAATGAAGGCGACACTGATCTTAAAAATTTCTACTCAGTTATAGCAGTTAGCCCAAAACACTGCGCTAAAACAGATATAGAAAATGCTGATCGCTTCATCAAATGGGTAACAAGTCCAAAAGGTCAAGAGTTTATCGGTGCGTTTAAACTTATGAATAAACCACTATTTACACCAGACGCTGCAACTCGTGCAAACTAATTAAAAGGCGGAATTCCGCCTTTATTCACACTTTTTACTTATTTTTAGCCCTGTTTTGATACAATTACCCAAAGAAAAAAGGGTAAATATGCAAATTTTAAAAGCAAAATTTATAATCACCTGCGATGAAAATTTCACTATCCATAAAAATGCCTGCATAGCTTTTGATGATAAAATTTTATCTATCGGCGATGAGAGTGAACTAAAACAGCGTTTTAAAGGTGCAAATTTCAGCGATCTAGGTAACTGCATCATCACTCCAGCTCTCATAAACACGCACACACACCTTGAGTTTAGTGCAAACAAAACTCAGCTAATTTATGGCGATTTTATCGCTTGGCTTGGCTCGATCGTAGAAAATGGCGCAAAGCTAGCGTGTGATGATGAGATAATGCAAAGCTCGCTAAACTCCATGCTAGCAAGCGGTGTAGGCACGATAGGAGCGATATCTAGCTTTGGCAAGGACTTAAAAATTTTAGCAAACTCACAAGCAAGAGTTGTATGTTTTAACGAAATTTTAGGCTCAAACGAGGCTTACGCAGAGCAAAATTTCAAGGCTTTCAATGAACGATTTTTACAAAGCTCTCGCTATCAAAACGAGCGTTTCGCCCCAGCCATCTCGCTTCATGCACCTTACTCCATCCATCCAAAACTAGCCAAAATGGCTATAAAATTTGCCAAAGCCAAAAATCTAATCATATCCACGCACTTTATGGAGAGCTTACACGAGCAAAGGTGGCTAAAAAATGGCTCGGGTAAGTTTAGATCACACCTTAAGCGCTTCACCCCAGATCCAAAGCCACTTTATACAAAAGAGGGCTATTTTTCGATGTTTAGCGGGGTTAGGACGCTATTTACGCACTGTGTTTACGAGAGCGATTTTAGTGCGTTTGAAAGCGGGCTTCACAGTGTCACGCACTGCGCTAGCTCAAACAGACTACTTGGCAAGCGTGCGCTAAATTTAGCCAAGCTAAAAAAAGCAAATGTAAGCCTCAATATCGGCACAGACGGGCTTAGCTCAAACATAAGCTTAAATATGTTTGACGAGCTTAGAAATGTGCTCTTTACCCATCAAACGAGCGAGCTAAATAGCATGGCAAAATTTATATTTTTAGCAGCCACAAAGGGCGGAGCGCAAGCGCTTGGGCTAGAAAATGGCGTTTTAAAGGCGGGAAAATTAGTCGACATCGCGGTATTTGCTGGCTTTGATGAGATAGAAGAGAGTGCGCTTGTAACCCAGCTCATACTTCATACAAAGCGCGCATTAAGGCTTTATGTGGGCGGACAGAGGCTTATCTAATCCTATACCAAGTCGCTGTGTCATCATCAAATTTCACACTATGAAGCGGCTCAAATGTGCGTTCAGATATTAAATTTTGAGCGTTTTTTAACGTGCTTGATTGATACACTAGCACCCATTTTACTTCATTAGGTAGTGCATTTAGCAAGCCTTGAGCGCCCTCAAACATCACAAGCCCTCTATCAAAGGCTGATTTTAGACTATCGCTTATACTCACACTTCGATCTTTCACGCCAAAAAGCGGTATGCTTTTATCAAAATTTTTCGAGCGCGAGTAGATAAGAATGTCAGGCGACTTGCCGTCTTTTGTAAGTCTTGTATCAAGTGTGGGACGATCTATACGAACGGTGTTGCCACTGATAACTAGCATATCGCAAACCGAGCGCAGCGCGTGCATATGGGTGCGGCTTGCTTGATTTGATATGACACCACCTGTGGCTACGCCATTTGCACTAAGAGCTATCTTAAAAAAGCTAAAATTTCCACTCTGCCACGCCATAAATGGCTCTAAAAGCTCACTACCAAGCTTGCTTAAAACCCCGCACACTACCTCAACGCCAGCCTCTTTTAAAATTTTTACACCGCCACTTGCGATCTCATTCTCATCGTAGTTTGCTATAACTACTCTTTTAAAACCTAAATTTGCTATCAAACTAGCGCAAGGTGGGGTTTTGCCGTGATGTGAGCAAGGCTCAAGCGTGACATAAGCGCTCGCACCTTTTAATAAATTTGAGTGATTTTTAAGTATAAAATCGTAGCAAAATTTAGCGTCTAAGTTTTCATTTTCTAGCGTTTGAGTGATGTTTTGGCTTTTTAACTCAAAGCTCATTTGATACTCACGCAAAAATGAGCTTGCAAACTCACTAGAAATAGTGCAAAGTGCTTGTAAGATGGCACTTGGCTCAGCGTGCATAAAGCCAGCTTTTTTATGTGATGAAATGCTTAAAATTTTACCATTTTTATCAAGCACTACGCACCCAACAGCTGGGTTTGGATAGGTTAAAAGCTGATGCTTCCAAGCCTCATTTATGGCTAGTTGCATATAAAAATCATCTGTCATTTTTGCTCGCTTTTGGTAATCATACTTTTCTACTTTAGCAAAACCAGTAAAGTTGGCAAGTATGTGATATTTGGCTTTTTGATTCAAGGCATAAAATAAATCTTAGCCTATCAAGCCTTTTTTAAAAATTCTGTTTTTAGGACTATGACGCCCATTTTATCGATCCTACACTCAACTTCTTTATCATTATCGCTTAGGCGTATATTTCTTGCCATTGTTCCTCGCTTTAGAGTTGAGCCAGCGCCTTTTACCTTTAGATCTTTTATGAGAGTTACATTATCCCCATCTTTTAGTTCGTTTCCATTTGCATCTTTTGCCATTTTTACTCCTTTAAAATTTTTGATATTGTATCAAAAAGTGTTTTAAATGTTGATTTGTTAAGGGTTAGAAAACCTGGGAGAGCTCCCAGGTAAATTAGTTTACATTGTGCGCTTCTACGCGTCTGTTTATATATCTATTTTGGGCTGTTGTGTTATCAACTTTTGGCTGAGACTCCCCATATCCAACCGCGCTTAATTTGCTAGGATCTACGCCAAGCTCGATAAGCTTATTTTTTACAGAATTTGCTCTTCTTTCAGATAGCGCTTGATTTAGTTCATCAGGCCCTGTACTATCTGTGTGACCTTGAATTTGCATTGTGTTGCCAGTTTTTAGCATATAATCAGCCAATTTCTGAACATTTTCAAAAAATTCAGGCTTTATAACATCGCTATTTAGGTCAAAATTTATACCAAAGTTATAAACCCCATCTTCCCAGCCATCACTATTTAGTTCGGTTTGTGTTACGATAGCGTTTAGGGCATTTGACATCTCTCTTGTATCAGCAATATCAAAATATCTACCTTCGCCTCTTAGTAGATCTTTAAGCTGATTTTTAGCAAAATCATCAACATCATAACCCAATACAAAAGCACTTATCTTTGCATCTGGATTATCGTTGATTAGCTGGCTCATCTGAGCTTTTGGATCACCACCGCAAGTCTCAAGTCCGTCACTTAAAAGTACTATGTGTACATTTTTACCGTTACGCTCTTTGATGATAGAATTTGCAGCTTTTATGCTATCTGCTAGCGGAGTATAGCCATCTGCTTTTATGTTATCAACTTTTGCTGTGAAGTAGTTTGTGTTGCCAGTAGCTTTTATGCTATTTGTTACTTCACATTTATCGCCAAAGTTTATAAGTCCCAAATTTGCTTTGCTAAGATCTAGAATTTGAACTATATCTTTTAAATTTTTTTGTGCTGCATCCATGCGAGTGATATTTGCGTCAAGGTCATTTTTTAACATCGACTCAGACGAATCAACCAAGAAAAGTATGAGCGCTTTGCTCTCATCAACAGCTTCATTTGCCACTTGTGCGTCTAGCATAGCATCCTTGTTTTTTACCGCACAACCTGCTAAAAGCAAGCAACTTAAGGCAAAAAGCCCAACTTTTTTCATACTCATTTTTTCTCCTTGTATTAAATGGTTTTATTATCTTTTATCTTATTTAAAAATTCTTCGATGTTGTATCTAGCTCTATATTCTGAGCTCATTAGGTGTATGAGCATGTCGCCAAGATCGCACACTACCCATTCGCCAGAACTTTCTATGCCTAAAAACTGCTCTCCAGCTGGCTTAAGCTTTTCTTTTAAGTCATCTGTGAGAGAGAGTGCGTGTCGTTCGCCCATAGTTGTTGCTATTATGACTTGTTTTACGAAATAATTACGCTCACTCATGTCAAAAACCTCGATACCTTCAGCCTTTTTTTCGTCTAGAATTTTAACTATCGCTTCTATCCTATCTTTCATCTATTTCCTTTATAAAATTTAATCACATCATCTTTTATAACCTCTGGAATTTGAGAGCTTGCAAGTTCTTGACGAATTTGTGAACTTGATACATTAACATGTATATCCATCTTTTTAAATTCACACGGTATTATGATGTGGTCTCGCTCAGCTACTATGATTTTTGTAAGCTCCCTAAGTTTTGCTATATCATGCCACTTATCAAGAGAGCTAATGTGATCAGCCCCGATGATGAGGTAAAACTCACTAATGTCATAGGTTTCATATATATATTTGACACTTTGTATAGTTGGCACTGGGCGCTCTTGTTTTATCTCAAAGTCTAAAATTTCTACACGCTTTAGCTCGCCCCAAAGTTTTTTTACCCATTTTAGTCTAAGCTCTGGTGGTGCTGAAAATTGGCTTTTAAATGGGCTTATAAAAGTTGGCATAATGATAAGCTTGTCGATGTCTAGCTCACTAAGCGCCATCTTTACTATGCTATCGTGTCCTAAATGTGGTGGGTCAAAGCTGCCGCCAAAAAAAGCTATATTCAAATTTTACCTTAAGATTAATTCGTGCCATTGTAGCATAATAAGCTAAAAATAAGCTATAAAATTTATTTGCTTTTAGCTGTTTTTGTAAATTTTTTTTGTAAAATTATGATAATTCCAAATTTTAAGGAGTAAATATGTCAGTAAAGATAGCTATCAATGGTTTTGGGCGTATTGGCAGGTGTGCCGCGCGTATTATTTTTGATCGTGATGACTGCGAGCTTGTAGCCATAAACGACACAGCAAAACGCGATATGACAAGGTATTTGTTAAAATACGACAGCGTTCATGGCGAGTTTAAAAAGGATGTTAAAGTTATAGATGATGATCATATAGAAGTTGATGGCAAAAAGATAAGAGTTTTTTCAACAAGGGACTTAAACGAGCTTGATTATGCCGCTTATGGTGTTGATGTCGTGCTTGAATGTACGGGTAAATTTCTCACCACGCAAAGCTGTGAGCCATATATCCAAAAGGGCATAAAAAAGGTCGTCATGAGTGCTCCAGCAAAAGATGATACTGCGATGTTTGTTTATGGGGTTAATCACGAAAGCTACGCAGGTCAAAACATCATCTCAAATGCTAGTTGCACCACAAACTGCCTAGCACCGGTTACAAAAGTGCTTGATGAAAAATTTGGTATAGTAAAGGCTTTAATGACCACTATACACGCTTACACAAATGGGCAAAGTTTGGTTGATGTAAAGTCAAAGGATTTTCGTAGAAGCCGTGCAGCAGCCCTAAATATAGGACCTACAACCACGGGTGCGGCAAAAGCTATCGGTAAAGTCATGCCAAGCCTAAAAGGCAAAATCCACGGACAAAGTGTCAGGGTGCCTACCGCAAATGTTTCTATGGTCGATCTTACTGCTGTTTTAAGCAAAGCTGTTAGCGTAGATGAGATAAATAACGCCTTTCGTGAGGCCTCAAAAGGCGCAATGAAGGGTATAATGATAGTTGATGAGGATCAGCGTGTAAGTAGTGATTTTTGCACGAGTGAGTATAGCTCAGCCATCGCTTCTGATATAACGCAGGTTATATGCGATGATATGGTGAAAGTTATGGCTTGGTATGATAATGAATGGGGCTACTCGGCTAGACTTATAGATATGGCTGTGTGGGCTGTAAAAAGGGGTTAATGTGAATGATATAATCTCAATAAAAGAGCTAAATTTAAGCGGAAAAAGCGTTTTTATAAGATGTGATTTTAATGTGCCTATGGACGAGTTTTTAAACATTACAGATGATAGGCGTATAATATCTGCTTTGCCTACGATAAGATATTGTCTAGATCAGGGTTGCAAGATCATTTTAGCATCTCATTTAGGTCGTCCTAAGAGCGGTTTTGAAGAGAAATTTTCACTAAAACCAGTGGCAAAAAGGCTAAGTTTTGCACTTCATCAAGATGTGATTTTTGCAAATGATGTCATCGGTGCAGACGCTCAAAATAAGGTTGCAAACCTAAAACAAGGCGAAGTTCTTATGCTTGAAAATTTACGCTTTGAAAAAGGTGAAACTAAAAACTATGAAGCTTTGGCAAAGGCTTTGAGTGAGTTTGCTGAAATTTACATAAATGACGCCTTTGGTGTTTGTCATAGAGCTCACAGCTCGGTTGAGGCGATTACGAAATTTTATGATGAGGAGCATAGGGCGGCTGGATTTTTATTGCAAAAGGAGATTGATTTTGCTGAGCGACTTATTAAAAAGCCCGCCCGCCCGTTTGTTGCAGTTGTAGGTGGTAGTAAGGTAAGCGGTAAGCTACAAGCCCTAAAAAACTTGCTTCCACGCGTAGATAAGCTGATAATCGGCGGAGGTATGGCTTTTACATTTTTAAAGGCTTTGGGCGAAAATATAGGCAACTCTTTGCTTGAAGAGGAGCTACTTGAAGAGGCTTTGATGGTGCTTAAAAAGGGCAAGGAGCTAGGCGTTAAAATTTATTTACCAGTTGATGTTGTAGCGGCTCAGACCTTCTCGGCTGATACGGCGGTCAAATATGTAACGGCACAAGAGATCCCATCTGGCTGGATGGGTTTAGATATAGGACCTGCGTCTATTAGGCTTTTTCAAGAGGCTATCATCGATGCTCAAACTATCTGGTGGAACGGACCTATGGGTGTTTTTGAGATGGATAAATTTAGCAAAGGCAGTATCAAAATGAGCCACTCCATCGCCGAAACTCATGCAACAACAGTAGTTGGTGGTGGAGATACGGCTGATGTGGTTGCAAGGGCTGGAAATGCTGATGAGATGACATTTATATCAACTGGTGGCGGAGCTAGTTTAGAGCTTATAGAGGGCAAAGAGCTACCGGGCGTAAAACCACTTAGAAGGGTAAGCTTTGAATAGTTTTATTTATGCAGCAAATTTAAAATGCAACCACACAAGGGCAAGCTTTGCTGAGTATGCAAAGGTGCTAAATGATGGCTTGGATGATGAAAAGGTGCTGATATTTCCGCCTTTTACAGCATTAGATGACTTTGCCTGGGCAAAATTTAGCATAGGAGCACAAAATTTCTACCCTTGCCAAAGTGGTGCTTATACTGGTGAGATAGGCAAGGCTCATTTAGATGAGTTTGGTATAACAAGCGTTCTTATCGGACACTCTGAGCGGCGCGAGCTTTTGCATGAGCATGGTGGAGTCTTAAAAGAAAACGATGAGCTTTTGCTTAGTAAGTTTGATTTTGCTGTCAAAAATGGCTGGCAGGTGGTTTATTGCATAGGCGAAAATTTATGGATGCGAGAGGCTGGCAAGACAAGGGAAATTTTAAAAGCACAACTTGAGCTTATAAACCTATCTTATGACAAACTAATCATCGCCTATGAGCCGATTTGGGCGATAGGATCTGGAAGTAGTGCGAGTGTAGAGCAGATAACGCAGGTGCTTGATTTTGTCCGTACATTGACCGCTGCACCGCTTCTTTACGGAGGCAGTGTAAATGCTAAAAATATTAGCGATATTTGCCATATCACAAACTGTAATGGCGTTTTGGTAGGTACTGCGAGCTGGGATGCGGCAAATTTTTTAAATTTGATAAAGACAAATGAGGGTTAAAATTTGTAAGAAAATTTTAGTCATGCTAGATACTTGGCTTTAAATTTTCTTGCTATTTTAAAATTCTCAACAAACAAAAGCAAAAAGGAGTAAAAATGATAATGAATGGCAAAAAGGGTCTAATAGTAGGCGTTGCAAACGCTAAATCAATAGCTTATGGTATCGCAGAAGCTTGTCATCAGCAGGGTGCAAAGCTTGCTTTTACATTTTTAAATGATGCGTTAAAAAAGCGTGTGGAGCCCATAGCACAGGAGTTTGGAAGTAAATTTGTATATGAACTTGATGTAAATAACGAAGCACACCTTGCAAGCATAGCTGATAAGATAAGAGGTGATCTGGGCGAGATAGACTTTATCGTGCATGCTGTGGCGTATGCTCCAAAAGAGGCTTTGGAGGGTGAGTTTATAAATACCACAAAAGAGGCTTTTGATGTAGCGATGGGAACTTCTGTTTATTCGCTTCTTTCGCTTACAAGAGCAGTTTTACCTGTGTTAAAAGAGGGTGGGGCGGTTCTTACTTTAAGCTATCTTGGTGGGCCAAAATTTGTGCCGCATTATAATGTAATGGGTGTGGCGAAGGCTGCCTTAGAAAGCTCTGTTCGCTATCTTGCACATGATCTTGGTGCTAAAAATATCCGCGTAAATGCCATCTCTGCTGGACCTATTAAGACTTTGGCGGCTTCTGGAATAGGTGATTTTAGAATGATACTGCGATATAATGAGGTAAATTCTCCACTCAAACGCAATGTAAGTACCGAAGATGTAGGTAAATCGGCTATGTATTTGCTAAGCGATCTTGCTAGCGGTGTGACTGGTGAGGTTCATTATGTGGATTGTGGTTATAATATAATGGGTATGGCTGACATAGCTACTGATGCCGATGGAAACACTGTTTTGGCAATGGATCTAAGTAAGTAAGATAGAAAAATTAAGCTCACTTTGGCTAAAATGGCGCAAAAATAAATTTTAAGGTTGGATTATGAGGGGTTATAAAATCTTTTCTGGAACGGCAAATTTGGAATTTTCAAAGAAAATTTCACAGTATCTATCACTTCCGCTTAGTGAGGCTAGTATAAAGCGTTTTAGTGATGGAGAGATTAGCGTGCAAGTGGGCGAAAGTGTGCGCGGAAAGGATGTTTTTGTCGTTCAGCCGACCTGTGCCCCAGCGAACATAAATTTAATGGAACTTCTAATCCTGACAGACGCTCTTAGGAGAAGTTCTGCTAGCTCGATAACGGCGGTGGTGCCATATTTTGGCTATGCTCGCCAAGACCGCAAAGCCGCACCAAGAGTGCCAATAACTGCAAAACTTGTAGCAAACATGATGCAAACGGCTGGCATTAGCCGTGTGGTTACGATGGATTTGCATGCTGGGCAAATTCAGGGATTTTTTGATATACCAGTTGATAATCTTTATGGAAGCATGGTTTTTACTGATTATGTTAGGTCAAAAAATTTGCCAAATCCTATTGTTGCAAGCCCTGATGTAGGCGGTGTTTCTCGTGCTAGAGCGCTTGCTAAGACCCTTGATGTTGATATAGTTATCGTCGATAAGCGTCGCGAAAAGGCAAACGAAAGCGAAGTGATGAATGTCATAGGCGATGTAAATGGCAAAGATGTTATCTTGGTAGATGATATGATAGACACCGCAGGTACGATCGTAAAGGCGGCAAAGGTATTTAAAGAGCGCGGAGCTACTAGCGTTATGGCATTTTGTACGCACCCAGTTTTAAGCGGTGCAGCATATGAAAATTTAGACAAAGGTTATCTTGATGAGCTAGTCGTTACTGATACGATACCTCTAAAACAAGACCATAGTTGCATAAAAGTACTAACTGTTGCGCCACTTTTTGGTGAAGTTATACGCCGCGTCTATCATAATGAAAGTGTAAATGGACTTTTTGTGTAAAAATACAGAATTTAGCTTGAAATTTTATAGATTTTAAGCTAGATTTTATTGACAAAAATCGTTTTTTTATCTATAATACGACTTCTTTTATATGTTCCGGATTAGCTCAGCGGTAGAGTAGGTGACTGTTAATCACTTGGTCGCTGGTTCGAACCCAGCATCCGGAGCCATTTCATTATAAAAATACTAAATTTTAATTTTAAAAAAGTGCTACTTATGAGCGTTTTTTACTTTTTGTAAATAAGCTAAAGGATAGTAGACTAAAAATCAATGATTTTATTCTATATCTGGTAATTTTATAGTCTCGTAAAGGTGAATATCTAATACATATCGTATCCAGTTACCAAAACCATATTTTGACCTAATTTGTTCGTCAATAATGTAGGGTTTTGCTAAAAAATCATCAATTTCTTCAAAGTTATTATCTAGTATAAAGATATTGTTTGGGTTATAAAGGTCATAGTATTTTATGGTTTTATTTGTCGTTATTAGTTTTTTATTATAACCAAGTGCTTCAAATGTCCTAAGTGAAAGCCCATGATGTACATCTATAACAAAGTCAACTAAAACTTTTGATTTTTTGACATTTTCTAAATTTTCACGATAAGTTAATGTTTTTTCAGTAAAGGTTATGTTGTTGCAACCATAATCAAAAGCTCTAGTTTCTAGTTTTGAAAGTATTTCTTTTATAATAAAATTAACTTTGCTTGCTTTTGCATATTTTGCAAATTTGATTATGTTCTCTTTTTTACTCTCGTTATGACTGCCTAAAAAATAAAAGTCACTAGTAATCACAGTATCGTTTTGATCCTGAAGGTAATCAAAATAAAATTTGTAGTAGGTAGTATGTTTGTATATTTTTTCATATATATTTTATCAAATGGATCAAATATGAAAAATCTCTTAAATTTGCCAATATAATTAAAAATTTCACCATATCTAAGCATGCCATCAAATTGATAATTAATGATATTATTTTTTACATTTATTTTTTAATAAATCAGCTGTTTTTAAGCCGTATTTTTGTGTAATAACCAAATAAATGCATAGTCTATTTTTGTCATGTTTATTTAAAACATTTTTTATATGTTCGTATAGCAAATACTGATGTAATTTTGTTTTTGCATTTTTACTATTAGTTTTTTAAGGTTTGTTTGTATTCTTGTAAGGATATTCGGATATCCATATATATTCTTGGTCCCATCTATAACTTTAAAGCTATAAAATTCTAAATTATTTTTTAGCTGCTCATTGAATCTATATCACTAGGAGTTATTATAAATATCGTTTTTCCACTTCCAAATTTTTTATTTGCTTGTTGCATTTGTGTCCTTGAAAATTTTTAGTATTTTATCAAAGTTAATATAAATTTACTATTTTATTTATAAGTTATATTATCTATTTTCTAGATGCGAAATAATAAAATACTAGATTGGTATTTTTAAAAAGTAAAAACTTAAAAAATATAAGAAAAATTTATTTTATTTAGGATTTTTTTATATCTATTAAGAAACTATGAAATTTTTTAATTGGATTGTTGCAAAAAGAAATAAATAAAATGCAAAATACCTAATTAAACTATTTATAAAGGATTTTGCAATATTTTAAAATGAAAAGAAATACAATAAGTGGTGGGTTCACCAGGACTCGAACCTGGGACCATCCGGTTATGAGCCGGATGCTCTAACCAACTGAGCTATGAACCCACTTGAATTGAAGTTGAGATTATACAAAAACTAAGCTTATTAAAAGCTAAAATTTTATTTTGATTTGTTTATATCTTTTGCGATACTAAAATTTCCGTCCATTTTTTGGCTAAAACTTCCGTAGCTATAAGATTTACCGCCATGCATATCTATCTTTTGTTTTTCTGTATTGTTTGCAAATAACGCTACTAAAAATACCAAAATGACAAATAAAACTCTCATGCATATCCTTTTAAAATTTTGGGGACATGCCCCAAAAAATTATTTGTAGTTTTTTATCGCTTCATCTAGGATTTTCTCAGCCTCTTTTGCGTCAGCAAAATCCTTTACTTTCACCCATTTACCAGGCTCTAGCATTTTGTAAGTTTCAAAGAAATTTTTAATGCGATCGAGTGTGATTTTTGGTAGGTCATCAAGTGATTTGATGTTGTCATATCTTGGATCTATCTTGCTTACTGGCACCGCTAGTAGCTTCTCATCCATTCCGCTCTCATCCTCCATTACCAAAACACCGATCAAGCGGCAAGGTATGACTGAGCCAGCTTGAAGCGGGTATTCATTTAGCACCAAAACATCTGCTGGATCGCCGTCTGCTGCTAGGGTATTTGGCACGAAGCCGTAGTTTGCTGGGTAAAACATCGCTGAGTACATCACGCGATCGACCACGACAGCACCACTGTCTTTATCTATCTCGTACTTGATGTTTGAGCCGTAAGGGATCTCGATGACAGCGTTGATTTTATCAGGGTTTGAGCCTACTTTGATTTTTGAAATGTCCATTTTTTTCCTTTTATTTTAGTTTATTTATTAAATTTTTCATATCCTCAACTATCGGCTCGATACCGTGCTCGCCATTTACTGTATGAAGTAGGTTTTTGGCGTTGTAAAACTCGCGTATCGCAACGATTGGCTCAAGATAGACTTTCATGCGGTTGTTAAAGACTTCGTTGTTATCATCAGCGCCTCTTGCACGACCTAGCACACGCTCGCGCGCTACATCTTCGCTCACATCAACCTCGATAACGCCCTTTAAAACTATCTCGTTTTGAGCCGATAAAACCTTGTCAAGCTCGCTCATTTGTTCAACGCTTCTTGGATATCCATCGATCACGACATTTGGCGTGTTTGCTGACTTGATCGCTGAAACTATGGTATTTACAACCACTTCAAGTGGCACAAGGTTGCCCTTTGAGATGAAGCTATCGATTAGCTTGCCTAGCTCACTACCGCTTGCAACCTCCGCACGTAGCAGATCGCCCGTGCTAAAATGCGTAAAGCTCGTGTCCGCCTTTGCTATCAAGTCTGCATCGGTTGTTTTACCGCTTCCTGGAGCGCCGATGATTAAAAATAAATTTTTCATTCTCTTTCCTTTTTAATGGCTTGTCTCGCTTTGCTATGCGTTGATGAAAATAAAATTTCTCCAGCCTAGCTTTGCGACACTTCGCCTATATTTTTTGTCTTTAAAACCAGTCAAAAACTAGTTAAATTAAGTGCAAGTATCGTGAGATGGTCTTTGGCGCTACGTAGAAATTTTAAGTCAAGATACCTTATCGCTGATTTAAAATTTAAAGCCTACCAAAAGCCACCACAAAATAGCGCTTACTTCTCTTTTTCTCTTAGTCTTAGCCCTAGCTCTCTTAACTGCTCGCTATTTGCCTCGCTTGGTGCCTTTGTGAGCGGGCACTGTGCGCGCTGAGTTTTAGGGAATGCTATGACATCGCGGATACTGCTTGACTTAGTCGCTAGCATGATAAGTCTATCAAAACCTATCGCGATACCACCGTGCGGTGGCGCACCAAAGCTAAGCGCATCAAGCAAGAAGCCAAATTTCTCTCTTTGCTCGGCTTCATCTATGCCAAGTAGCTTAAAGACCTTTTGTTGAACTTCGTTTTTGTGGATTCTCACGCTTCCACCACCAAGTTCAAAGCCATTTAGAACGACATCGTGAGCTACTGATAAAATGTCTTCAAGGTCTGGCTCGTCGATATTTTTTGGCATTGTGAATGGATGGTGCATCGCTGAGTATGAGCCATCATCATTTTGCTCAAACATAGGAAAGTCAAGCACCCATAAAAACTCCATTTTACTTTCATCAATTATACCCATTTGCTCAGCTAAGAAAATTCTAAATCTTCCCATATAATCAAGCACGACTTTTTTCTTGCCAGCTCCAAAAAACACGACATCACCGACTGCTAACTCACAACGAGAGACTATCTCATCTAAATCACTTTGTGTGAAAAATTTACAAAGCGGACCTTTTAAACCGTCCTCTTTCATCTGGAAGTATCCAAGCCCTTGCGCGCCAAATTTACGCACAAACTCTTCAAATCTATTCATCTCGCGCTTACTGAAAATATTATCCCCATTTGGCACTTTTAGCGCTTTTATGCGGTTGCGTTTTGGATCTTTTGCAATCGAGCTAAAAATTTCATTACTTGAACGCTCAAAAATATCGATCACATCAAGCATTTTTAGATCATATCTTAAATCTGGCTTATCAGAGCCATAAGTCTCGGTCGCCTCTTTGTAGCTCATGCGAGCAAATGGAGTTTTTACATCGTATCCGCAAGCCTTAAAGACATCTTTTAGCATTTGCTCAGCCATATTTATAATATCTTCTTGCTCCACAAAGCTCATCTCGATATCTATTTGCGTAAATTCAGGCTGTCTATCAGCACGCAAATCCTCATCTCTAAAGCACTTTGCTATCTGAAAATACTTATCAAATCCCGAACACATCAAAAGCTGTTTAAATAGTTGCGGGCTTTGTGGTAGTGCGTAAAACTGACCCGGATAGACACGGCTTGGCACTAGATAATCCCTCGCACCTTCCGGTGTAGCACGCGTTAAGATCGGCGTTTCAAACTCGATAAATCCCATATCTTGCAAGCTATTTCTTGCAGCTATGGCAGCGGCTGAGCGCATTTTAAAGATATTTTGCAAACGCTCATTTCTAAGATCTAAAAAGCGGTATTTAAGTCTAATGTCCTCATTTACGCTCTCATCGCCTATCATAAACGGTAACGCCTCGCTTGGATTTTCTATCACAAGCTCATCTACGACGACTTCAATCTCGCCCGTTTTTAGCTTAGGATTTACTAGCCCTTCGCCTCTGGCTCTTACCTTGCCTTTTACTTTTAAAACATACTCATCACGCACTTTTGATGCGATCTCATGAGCACTTTTGCTGTCTGCTGGATCGCAGACTAACTGCACTAGTCCACTACGATCTCGCAGGTCAAAAAATATAACTCCGCCGTGATCTCTATAAGTATTTACCCAGCCGCAAAGCGTAACCTCTTTACCGATGTCAGACTTTGACAGATCGGCACAATAATGGCTTCGCATAAAAACTCCTTTAAAATTCAGTTTAAAATGCCTGATTATACTAAAAATTTGCTTTTGCGTAGCTTTGTTAAGCAAAAATTTGTTAGAATATGTCTATGAAAAATTTAGATATAAAAAACATAAAAAAGGTCGGCATAGTCGCAAAAATAGACAACGAGCTTGGTAAAAATTTATCGATTTTAAAAGAAATTTTTAAAAAATTTAATGTTTGTATTTTGCTTGAAAATTTCACAGCAAAAGCTATTGGGCAAGATGGTTTTAATCTTGAAAAGCTAGCTAGAGAGTGCGAGCTTTTAATCTCTCTTGGTGGCGACGGAACGCTTATATCTGTGGCTAGAAAAAGTGCTGAAATCTCGCCTTTTATAGTAAGCATACATACGGGACATCTTGGTTTTTTAACGACTGCTACCATTGATGAGTGTGAGATTTTTTTCAAAGAGCTTTTTGAGGCAAAATTTGAAATTTCTAGACCATTTATGCTTGATGTTTTTATGCATAAAAAAAGTGGAGAGAAGGTTCATAAGGTCGCCTTTAATGATGCTGTTATAATGCGCGAAAAACCAGTTTCCATAGCAAAGGTTGAGGCATTTTTGAATGGAAAATATTTTAACACCTACTTTGGTGATGGTATCATCGCAAGTACTCCAGTTGGCTCAACGGCTTATAATATGAGTGCTGCAGGAGCGATAATCTATCCGCTTAGTGATGTTTTTTCATTAACCCCGATCTGTTCTCACTCACTCACTCAAAGACCTATCATCTTACCTAAAGATTTAACCGTCGAGCTTAGGGCTAGTAACGATGAGGTGCTTGTTATAGATGGTCAAGATAGTTTTAGTATGAGTGAGTTTAGCGGTGTTAGTGTTGGATTAAGTAAAATTTATGCTAACTTGGTACGAAAGCAAGATGAGGACTATTTTCAAATTTTAAAACAGAAATTGCACTGGGGTTATAATGATTGAGCGAATTTTGATAAAAGATTATCTTGGATTTGAGAGTGTAGAGCTAAATTTTAGGGCTGGGCTTAGTGTTTTTACTGGTGTGAGTGGTGCTGGCAAAAGTGTACTTATGAGTGCTATAATGGCAGTTTTTGGGCTAAAAGATAGCGAAGCAAGGCTGATTGAAGCTGATGTTGATTTTGCATTTGATATGAGTGAGTTTGGCATAGAGCCAGAGCCTATAAATAGCTTTAAGTTACTTCGTGATAAGAGTACACGCTATTTTATAAATTCTCAAACAATATCAAAGAAAAATCTCGCCACAATAGCAAAAGAGCATATAAAATATCTTTCAGCAAAAGAGGCAAATGAGTTTGAGAATGAGCGATTTTTAGAACTTCTTGACCTTTTAGAATGCAAAAAAGATCCAAAATTTTTTGATATAAAACAGAGCTTTTCTCAGAAATTTGTTGAATTTAGCAAAATTTCAAAGGAGTTAAAAGCCATACAAGAGGATGAAAAAAGGGTTGAGGAGTTAAAAGAGTTTGCTAGTTTTGAAATCTCAAAAATAGAAAGTATAAGCCCAAAAATAGGTGAATTTGATGAGCTTATGCAGATAAAAAAGAAGCTTAGCAAAAAAGATAAGATAAACGAGGCTTGGAGTAGGGCTGAGGCTGTATTTCATGCTGAAAAGGCAGTTTTAGATGCGCTGCATATTAGTGACATAGATGCTGCATTTTTTGAAGAGACGATGAATGAGCTTCGTATAGCCCGCGATAGCCTAAGCATGGAAGAACTTGAAGATATCGACATAGAAGGAGTTTTGGATAGGATAGAGGGTCTAAATTCTCTTATAAAACGCTATGGAAGTATAGAAGAGGCGCTAGAAGTGCTTGAAAAGCGAAAAATGGAGCTTAAAAAGTATGAAAATATAAGTTTTGAAAAAAGTGAGCTTGAGATAAAATTTCGCACTCTTGAAGATGAAACCACAAGGCTTGCTAGTCTTTTAAGTGCTGCAAGAGAGCAAAATTTGCCTAAGCTTGAACAACTTATAAACTCTTATCTTGGTGAGCTTTATATGAGCGAGATATCTTTGTTTGTAGAAAAAAAGCAGCTTGATGAACTTGGTTGTGATGAGATTATTTTAAAATTAAATGAGACAAGCTTTAAAAATTTAAGCTCAGGTGAGCTAAATCGGTTGCGACTTGCCTTTATAGCGACTCAAACTCAGATAACACAAAATGGAAATGGTGTTATCATTTTAGATGAAATCGACGCAAATTTAAGCGGAAAAGAGGCGATGAGTATTGCAAATGTGCTTTTAAAACTAGCAGAGTTTTATCAAATTTTTGCTATTTCTCATCAGCCACAACTTAGCTCAAAAGCCCATACTCACTTTTTGGTTGAGAAAAATGCAGATAGTTCAATCGTTAAAGAGCTTAATCAAGATGAGCGCGTGAGTGAGCTTGCAAGAATGATAAGTGGCGAGCATATAAGCAAAGAGGCGATAGAATTTGCTAAAAATTTGCTTAATCTTAAATCAAATTAATATATGTTTAAGCTAAATGATAAATTTTTTTGCTAAAATGTCGTGTATTTAAAATTTCACTTTATTATATAGAAAGAGCGAATGATGTCAAAAATTTTGGTTGTTGATGATAACAAGGCACTCTCAAAGCTCATAGCTAAAAAAATGGCTGTTAGTACTGATATGCAAGTTGATGTTGCGCACGATTTTGCAGGGGCTAGGACGCTCATTGACAGGCATAAGGATGAGTATTTTTTGGCTTTGCTTGATTTAAATTTACCAGATGCTCCAGATGGAGAGGTGGTTGATTATGCTTTGCTAAAAGGGCTTTCTGTCATCGTTTTAACTGGCAGTATCGATGCCAAAACTAGAGAGTCTTTTATAAAAAAAGACATTATCGACTATGTTTATAAAGGTAATGTTGATGATGTGAATTTTATATTTACGATGGTTGATAGACTTTATAAAAACAAGCAATACAAAGTCATGATAGTTGAGGATTCGATGACCGTAAGAAATGAGCTAAAAAGAATGCTTAAAAATTTGCAATTTGAAGTTTTCACGGCAGCTCATGGAGAGGAAGCGATGGGTTATTTTGCCGATCATCCTGATATAAGACTTGTTATAACTGATTATGCTATGCCAGTTAAAAACGGTCTTGAGGTGCTAAAAGAACTTCGTTCTCAAGCCGATAAAAACAACCTTGGTGTTATAGCTATGACATCGCCAAATGATGACATCGGTGCGGCGACTTTTCTAAAAAGTGGAGCAAATGATTTTCTTGCAAAGCCTTTTAGTAAAGAAGAGCTTACGGTGCGCGTTCATAACACCATAGAAAACATAGAAAACATCCAGCAAATAGCAAATTTTGCTAATCGCGACTTCTTGACTGGCTCTTTTAATAGACGATATTTTTATGAAAACATGAATGAATATATGGTTAATATAAACGACAATGACGAGCCTTTTGCTATAGGCGTTATAAATATCGATAACTTTAGAGAGATAAATGACGCTCATGGTCATGAAGTTGGCGACAAGGTTTTGCAGGCTCTTGCTTCAGCGCTTATTAGCAATGTAAAGGGCAATGATATAGTTGCGCGTTTTGGCGCAGATGAGTTTTGTGTGGTTTTAAAAGACATCTCAAACGAAGATGCGATAAAGTATTTTGTCGGACTTAGATCAAAGGTGGGCGCAATAAGCGTAAAACATAAAGATAAAACTATAAATTTAACCGTTAGTATCGGTGTTTCGTTTAGGCAGTATGATTATACGGTTGATGATATGGTAGAATTTGCCTCAGAGGCGCTTTATAGAGCAAAAGAGGGCGGCAAGAACCGTGTTGAGGTTTATGAGTGATTATTGACACGCATTGTCATTTAGACGATAATCGCTTTAATGATGACTTGGATGCTGTACTTGAAAGAGCATCTGAAAAAGGTGTGAAATTTGTAGTAAATCCTGGAGCTGATATTAATGATTTACCAAAAATAGCTAAAATAGCCGAGCAAAATCACAATGTCTTTTTTGCTTCTGGAGTTCATCCTTATGATAAAGATGGCTTTGATGTGGCTGTTGTTAGGGAATTTGCGATGCATGAAAAGTGCGTGGCGATAGGTGAGTGTGGCTTGGATTATTTTCGTTTACCAAAGGATGAGAGTGAAAAAAAATTAGAAAAAATAGAACAAAAACGAGTTTTTTTAGAACAACTTGAACTTGCAATTGAGCTAAAAAAGCCCGTTATCCTTCATATCCGTGATGCTAACGAGGACTGTTTTAACATACTAAAAGAGTATGCAAGTAGGCTTGATGGAGCTGTGCTTCACTGCTACAACGCATCGCCACTTTTGTTAGAACTTGCTAAATTTGGGAATTTTTACTTTGGTATAGGTGGGGTTTTGACATTTAAAAATGCAAAAAATCTAGTCGAAATTTTAACAAAAATTCCAAAAGATAGACTATTAGTAGAAACAGACGCTCCATATCTTACTCCTGAGCCATTTCGTGGAGAACGCAACGAGCCTGCTTTTACGAAAAATGTTGCTCAGAAGATAGCTGAAATTCTAAGCCTTGAGTTTGAAGAGGTTTGTAAACTTACTTCAAACAATGCCAAAAGATTATTTAAGTGTTTTGACACATAATAAGGATAAAAATGAAAGCGATATCTAAGATATTTCTTATACTTAGCGCCTGTGCGAGCTTTATGTTTGCAGGCGTTGCTGAAAATTCATATGAATTTCAGGCAAAAACTCTCAAAGATCTTGACATAGATCTAAGCTTTATGAAAACTTCATACTATCAAAATATGAAAAAAAGCATACAGACAAATCAAATAAGAGCTTTTTCAAACATTATCAAACAAGGATATAACTATATCCCAAACCTAAAAGCAAGCATTAAAGAGGCTGGAGTGCCAGACTCCATACTTTATCTAGCGATGATAGAGTCAGGTTTTTCAAATCATGTAGTCTCAAGCGCAAAGGCTGTTGGTATGTGGCAATTTATGGAAAAAACAGCTCGTATACATGGACTAAAGATAGATAAATATGTTGATGAGCGCCGTGATCCTATAGCCTCAACAAAAGCTGCTTCGACATATTTAAAGGACCTTAAGGGGCAGTTTGGTAAGTGGTATCTAGCGCTTATGGCGTATAACTGTGGCGAAGGCAGGATGAGAAAGGGCATAAAGATGGCTGGCACAGATGATCTTGCTACATTACTTAATCCTAGCAAAAACTATCTGCCGGCAGAGACTAGAAATTTTATTATTAAAATTTTAAGAGCATCGTTTATCGCAAAAGATTCTGAATTTTTAATGTCAAAAGATGCAAAGCTTCTTAGATCAAGTGGTGGATTAAAACTTGCAAAAGTTGAAGTACCAGGAGGCACAACACTTATGCAGGTGGGCGATAGTATAGGTATAGGTGTTGCTAAGCTAAAAAGCGATAATGCGCATTTAAATTTTGTATTTACTCCACCAACTGTTAAAAAATACTACATATATATACCAGAGACAAAAACTGAGCTTTTTGCACAAAATTTTAAGCCCTTTACTGGCAAAAACAACTTTTATACATATACTGTTAAAAAGGGCGATACGCTTCTTGGTATAGCTAAAAAAGAGGGGGTAAGCCATAGGGCTATAAAGGACTATAACGAGCTAAAAACAAATAAGGTTGTCATAAATCAAAAGATAATAATCCCTAGCTCAAGCAAGAATAAATTTCAAACTTACACAGTTCAAAATGGCGATACTTTGGCTATCTTATCAAAGAAATTTAATGTTGAGCATAAAGACTTGGCGGACGCAAATTCTCTTGCAATGTCAAGCGTATTAACAGTTGGAGATAATATTGTCATACCTTAAAATTTTATATTTTTTTCTAATAGCAGTATTTGTAAGTGGTTGTTCTTGGGGTGGTGCTCCGTTTGCCCCTAGTGGTCCAACTAAGGTAAAGCCAAACAGCTCGCCTGCTGTAACAAAAGCAACCATGAGACCATATACTATAAATGGCAAAACCTACTATCCTACCGTTGTAAATGTTGGAGATAAGGCAAGCGGTATAGCAAGCTGGTATGGACCAAATTTTCATGGCAAAAAAACATCAAATGGCGAAATTTATAATATGCACAACATGACCGCAGCACATAAAACTTTACCGATGAATACGATAGTAAAAGTAACAAATTTAAATAACAACAAAACTGCTGTCGTTCGTATAAACGACCGTGGTCCATTTGTTGCAAACCGCGTTATAGATCTTTCAAAAGCCGCTGCTACTCAGCTTGGCGTGATTGGTCCAGGCACTGCACCAGTTGCTATGGAGATTATAGGTTTTGCTGGCGATGTAAAGATTGCTAGCTCTAAACAACCAACTACTAGTGCATCAAATGGTCAAATTTTTAAACCACAACAAGGTTCAAGCTCTCAAAGTGGTAGCATAGCTCAAGGTTCACAAAGTTATGTTGGTGGTGATTTTATGGTTCAAATCGGAGCATTTAAAAATCAAAATGGTGCAAACCGCTATAAAAAAGAGCATGAAAGCATTATGGGTTATAAAAGTACTGTGAAGTCGATGATCGATGATAATGGTGTTATGATGTACCGTGTATTTTTAACTGGCTTTAGGAGTGAAGATGAGGCTAGAGACTTTGCAAGAAGCGGTAAATTTAGCGGTGCTTTCATAGTTAGGAACTAGGATGAAAATTTTAAATAGAAAAACAAAAGAGACCGACATAAGCGCTGAGCTAGAAATTTATGGTAGCGGGATAGCGCAGATTTCAACTGGCATAGGCTTTTTTGACCATATGCTTGAAGCACTGACAAAACACTCATTGATTGACTTAAAGCTTGTATGCAAGGGTGATTTAGAGGTTGATTTTCACCACAGTGTTGAGGATGTTGGCATAGTTATCGGCACCCTTTTAAAAGAGGCTATCTATCCAGTTCGTGGGATTGAGAGATTTGCAGATGGTATTGTCGTGATGGATGAAGCAGCAGTAAGCTGTGCTCTTGATCTAAGTAATAGAGCATTTTTGGTTTATGAAAATTTTAGCCAAACTGGTAAAGTTGGAGAGTTTGATGTAGAGCTGGTTGAGGAGTTTTTTCGCGCAGTTGCCTTTAATGCAAACATAACTTTGCACCTTAGTAAAGTTCGTGGTAAAAACACTCATCATATCATCGAAGCTACATTTAAAGCCTTTGCGCTAGCCTTAAGAAGAGCGCTTAAAGAAAATTCACGCATAAACACGCCAAGCACAAAGGGCGTTTTATGATAGAGATAATATTTTTAGATATTGATGGTTGTATGACTGATGGTAAGATAGTTTATGGTGCAAATGGCGAGCTTTTAAAGGCTTTTGATGTAAAAGATGGGTATGCTATTGAGAGTTGGCTAAAGCTTGGCAAGAAGGTCGCTATAATTACAGGCAGAAGCTCTGATATAGTTGAGCGACGCGCAGAAGATCTTAAAATAACACATGTTTATCAGGGCGTACATGATAAATTTGAAGTTGCAAAAGAGATACTAAAATTTGAAGGTTTAAGCTTTGAAAATGCCGCAGCCATAGGCGATGATTATAATGACTATAAAATTTTAAATGCCGTTGCTATGAGCTTTAAGCCAAAAGATGCGATAAAAGAGCTTGATGTTGATATTAAGCTAAAGCATAAGGGTGGCGCTGGAGCGGTGCGCGAAATGATCGAGATTATAATCAAAAAAGAAGATCTCTTTGATGAGTGGTCGAAGCGTTGGTTGTAAAAATTTTCTACTTTGTCATAGCTATTTTTAGCATGACTTTGGTCTTTTTGTTTTCGTCTGACCCATATTTTGCAGAGCAGTTTAAACAAGATCTTAGAGTTTCAAATATGCAAGCAAATGAGGTTATAGACTATGAGGTAAATGCCACAAAGGTTATTGCCATATATGAAGCAGATGAGATAAATCGATACAGTAATAAAGATGAAGCTCTAAAATTTCGTTCAACATCTTTACGCTCGGACCAGACTCATTTTTTAAGTTCAGATAAGGCGATTTTAGAGAAAAATTTAATTAAATTTCAAAAAAATGCAAAATATGAAAACAATGAAAGTATGAAATTTCTCTCCCAAGAGATAATTTATGATACAAAAAGTAAAATTTTAAGCTCAAAAGTGCCCTTTGAGATGTTTCGTGGCGCGGATAGAGCTATTGGCAAAAGCGTAGTTTATAATACGCAAAATAAACAAATGCAAGCTAAGGAGATAAAAGCGTGGGTCAAGCATCAAGAGTAGCCTTATATGTGGCACTTGCTTTGCTTTGTGTAAAAGCAGAGCAAGTTGAGATAAGTGCGGATAGTTTTTTTGCAGATGAAAATAAGCAAGTTACAGAATTTAAGGGCAATGTTCATATAAAAAAGGGTAGCTATGATGAGCTAAGAGCTACAAAAGTTGATGTGCATTTTGATAAAAATCGCCAGCCTATAAAATACATAGCTACAGGAAATGCAAAGTTTAAAATTTTTATGCGTGAAAAACACTATGAAGGAAGTGGTGAGGTGCTAACATATGAGCCAGTACAGCAGCTTTATACTCTTACAACAAATGCTTTTTTACACGAGATAGATACCGATAAAAGGGTTTATGGCGAAAAAATCGTTGTTAATCAATCAACTGGCACATACAATGTAAATAGTGGCGAAAAAAAGCCAGTAAAATTTATCTTTCAGATCGAAGATAAGGGCGATAAAAAGTGATTAGAGCAGTAAGTGCTAAATTTATAACATCAGCACCTAGCATTAAAGAAGCGCCTGAATTTGGTATTAGTGAAGTTGTATTTTTGGGTCGCTCAAATGTTGGTAAAAGTAGCCTTATAAACGCACTTACAAATCATAATTCACTAGCCAAGAGCTCATCTACTCCAGGTAAAACACAGCTTATAAATTTCTTTGAAGTTGGCTTCAAAAATGATGAGAATGATGAAAAATTTAATATTTTATTTGTTGATTTACCTGGCTTTGGATACGCAAAGGTCGCAAAAAGCATGCACCATGAGTGGAAGCGGAATTTGGATGAATTTTTAAAAGCACGCACTAGCATTAAACTTTTTGTACATCTTATAGACGCTAGACATTTTAACCTTAATATAGACGCAGATGTGAGCCAATACCTAAAAAGCTTTGTTCGTGCCGATCAGATGATTATAAATTTATACACAAAAGCAGATAAGCTCAATCAAAGTGAGCGCTCAGCTTTGCTAAAATTTGACCCAAATGGAGTGTTAGTCTCTACTTTAAATAAAAAGGGTATTGATAAGGCGTTAGAGCGGATAGTAAGCGCAACTTTGGGGCTTTCAAACACTTTTTAAAATATGCGACGAAACAGCTCTGACTTGCAAATTATCGGCTATGCGCTAGGAGTGCTAGCTCTTTTTGTCTACGAGATAGCTACGACAATTTTTATATTTTTGCCACCGCTAATAGGGCTATTTTTCACATATATGGTGCTAGAGTATGCAAGATGGCAAAAGAGCTATACAGAGCTTGGTTTTGGCTGGTACCTAAGCATAGCTTTTTTACTTTTTGCTGAGCAGGTTAATGGCTTTTATCTTTTTTCAAGCATCGTGGCATTTTTTGTCTTTTTTTATTTTATGGTGGATTGGCTTTTTGCTACGCTAAAACACCGAAAATTTTTACTTGTTATCTTCGTAAGTACTGGATATTTAGGTGCTTATGGGGTTAGTAATCTTATAAACTATATGCTAAATTTGCCATCTATGTATCTTAGCTATGAGTATGTTGCTTTTATTGTGGTTGAGTCTTTTTTGGCATTTTTATTTTTGCGTGAGCGTGTGGCATGAGACTTCGTATCGTCTATGCTATCATCCTTGCTTTTTGGATAATGTTGCTTACTAGGATATATCATTTAAGCGTAAATTCAAATGAGTATTATGAAAGTATTGCTGAACAAAATGTTATAAAAACTCACTATATCGCACCTACGCGGGGTATAGTTTTTGATGCTAAAAGTCGCCCTCTTGCTGTAAATAGACTCGGTTTTTCTATAGCTATAAAACCGCACCTTAGCTCAAAAGCAAATGTTAAAATTTTAGAGAGCGAGCTTGAGCATATAACGCAAATTTTTACTGATTTAAACGCAACAAAGCTAAAACGAGAGTATGTAAAAAATGATTCACCATATAATCAAGAGTTTATTAGTGTCGTTGAGTTTATAGAATATGACGCATTTATACCTCACTTTTCAGCACTTAGCTTAAGACCAAATTTGCAAATCATCCCAGCTAGTAAGCGCCACTACCCTTATGGAAAGCTAGCTTCGCATATCATAGGCTATGTGGGTAGGGCAAACCAGCAAGACATACAAAATGACCCGCTCACAAAGCTTACAAACTATACTGGTAGAAGTGGTGTTGAGCGTTATTATAACTCTGTTTTACAAGGGGTTGAGGGTTTTAAAAAGACAAAGGTAAATGCCCTAAACGAAGAGATACAAAACCTTGGCATAACCAAACCAAGCAGCAAAAACATACGGTTAAGCCTTGATCTTGAGGTGCAAGAATTTCTTGAAGAGGTGTTTGGAAAGGACGCTGGAAGTGTCATAGTCATGAGTCTAAAAGATGGCGCTATTATAGGAGCTGGAAGCTTTCCAGAGTATGATTTAAATCAGTTTGTTACAGGCATTTCGCAAGAAAAATGGAACGAGCTTATAAACGATATAGATCATCCTTTTACAAATAAACTAGTAAACGGACTTTATCCGCCTGGCTCAGTTGTTAAAATGGGTATGGGGCTTGCCTTTTTAAATAACGGCATGAGCCGTAATGATGGATTTCATTGCTCAGGATCTTACGAGCTTGGTGGTCGTAAATTTAGGTGCTGGAATGTTTATGGACATGGTTTTGTAAATTTAAACTCAGCCATTAGAGAGAGTTGTGATGATTATTTTTATAAAGCTAGTCAAAAAATAGGCATAGACGCCATAGCACCGATACTAGAACGCTACGGTTTTGGAGTGCCAACTGGTGTTGACTTGCCAAATGAGTTTATAGGTATTATGCCAAGTCGTGAGTGGAAGATGCGAAAATACGGCAAACCATGGTATCAAGGAGAAACCCTGATTACATCCATAGGTCAAGGAAATTTCTTAGTTACCCCTATGCAAGTAGCCAGGCATACTGCGATGATAGCAACAGGACTAAATGTAGTCCCGCACTTTTTAGAGAGTATCGATAATGAGCCAGTTGATTTTACGCCAAAAGATGATGTATTTACACCGTTTGAAAAGTTGCAGTTGCCTTATATTAGAAATGCAATGTATGAGGTCGCGCACCATCAAAAAGGGACTGCTAGCAAACACTTTACTGGCGCAAAGATGAATATCGCTGCAAAAACCGGTACCGCTCAAGTTGTTGGTATCTCTCAAACTGAAAAAAAGCGTATGCGCGAAGAAGACATGGCGTATTTGCAGCGCTCGCATGCTTGGCTCACGACATATGCGCCTTATGAGGATCCGCAGTTTGTGGTTACGATGATAATTGAGCATGGCGGGCACGGGGGAAGTGCTGCAGGGCCAAAGGTTACACAAATTTATAACAAACTCCTAGAAATGGGCTACATTAACATGCAAAACATAAGCCAAAAAAAGGGCAAAAAGTAAGTTAAATTTCATCCATTGTGCGGACGATAAGACTTTTAGGCAGATGAAATTTTACTATCAGCTCCTCCTCTTTTTCTCTCATTTCTCCACTATCAACTTCATGATCATATCCTAAAACATGAAGCAAACCATGGATAAAAAGCAGCGCTATCTCTTCATCTTTTTTATGTCCAAGCTCATCTGCTTTTTGCTGGGCTAAGTCTTGATTTATCACGATACAGCCAAGTGGTGCGTGCAGCATAAACTCAAACGGAAAGCTTAGCACATCAGTTGTTTTGTCTATCTTGCGATGTTCTTTGTTTATCTGCTTCATCTGCTTACTATCAACAAAGCTAAGTTCTACGTCACCCTTTGTCAAAAACTCGCAAATTTGGTCTAAAATTTCAGGATAATATTCTTCGCAAAGTATCATTTTTATGCTTTCTTATATAAAATTTTGTATAATTTTAGCCAAAATTTATTATTTGTGGATAAAAAGGAATAAAATGGCTAAAAAAGCAGTTTGCATAATGAGCGGAGGCATGGATAGCACGCTGTGTGCTGCTCTTGCAAAGCAGGAGGGATATGAGATTATTGGGCTTCATTTTGACTATAATCAACGCACGATGATGCGTGAAAAAAGGGCGTTTGATGAAATTTGTGAGTTTTTTGGCATTAATAAAAAGCTAAGTTTAAATGTGGATTTTATATCACAAATTGGCGGAAACTCCCTTACTGATACAACTATGCAGATACAAAAAACTGGACTTAGCAGCGAAATTCCAAACACATATGTTCCTTTTAGAAATGGGATATTTATCTCTATCGCCGCAGCACTTGCAGAAAAAGAGGGCGCGGATGCGATATATATCGGTGTGGTTGAAGAGGATAGCAGTGGTTATCCAGACTGTTCAAAAAAGTTTATAAAAGGCGTAAATGAAGCGATAAATTTAGGCACTTCTGATAATTTTAATGTAAAAATTTTAACTCCACTAGTTTCACTAACTAAATCGCAGATTGTCGCTAAATCTCTTGAGGTCGGCTCACCGCTTGAGCTTACTTGGAGCTGCTATGAGAACGAAGATGAGGCGTGCGGGCTTTGTGATAGCTGTCGCTTAAGACTGCATGGTTTTGAGCTAGCTGGTGTGAAAGATAGGATAAAGTATAAGGACTAACTCTTTATCTTTGGGCGAAATGAGCGTTTTTTATCAAAGCCATGACTTTGTATCTTTACGCTGTCGCTTAGTGGGCGTGAAATTTCATCTTGGCTCTTTTGTTTTGATAAAAACTCAACCAAACTTTGCCAGATAAACTCAGGATCTATGAAAATGCCAAATTTACTTAGGTTTGGATTTGCTACGATTTTTGGTGTAAATTTACCGTTTTGCTCGGCTTGATAGCGTATAAGTATAGGCTCATTTGCAAGATCTTCATCAAAATTTCTAGCTGTTTTTAATGGCTTATTTGTATAGCGATCTGCTCGCAATATAAAGCGTGAGTTTTCATCTTGCGAGTAGATAAAAAGCTCATTGCCATTTTGAAATTTCAGTGGTTTTATATTTCGCCATAAAAACGGCTCTTTTTTACTCGGCAAGACAAGATCAAGGCTAGTATAGGTATGGCTGGCTGATTTAAAGCCATAAATCAAATACTCGCCTATGTAAATTTCAAACTCCACGGCTTCATTTTGTGCATACTCACAAGAAAGCTTAATTTTAGCGTCAATGTCTGAGCACTTTCTTTCATAAACTAGTCGCTCATCGATGCCATACTTAGCCACTATATGATCGTAAAAGTCTTTAAATTTGCTAATGATTTTCACTGATGTTACTTATCTGTTTCTTTGCTAAATTCAGTATACTTTGATGCTATGAGTTGCTTTTGCTCATCTGTTATAAGTTTTGAGTTTAGGGCGTCATTTATGATCTCATGAGCCCTTGAATTTAGCATATCTAAATTTTTCATCGAGCTATTTAAAAGCCCTGAAAGTAGGTTATCTGCTTCATCTTGTGTGTTGTTTTTTATAGCACTTGAAAGAGCCTCTGGGCTTACTGATGAGTTTGACATGAGTGAGCTTATCATCTTTGCATTTTCGCCTTTACCAAGAACGCTTGAGAAATCGCCTTCATTTGCTGCATTACTATCGTACTTTAGCAAAAAGTCTAAAAAGCTACCCTCGCCATCTTTTTGCGATGCTTTGTACATATTGTAGCTTGCGCTTGCTGCCGGATCAATCCTAAAAAGATAGTCTTTATCTTGCATTTTTTTCCTTATAAATTTTAGTTTTTACAAGCAATAAATGTTCCATATTTTTTAATATTTATTATCAATTTAATAATAATCTTGATATTAATCAACAAAAAAATTTCAAAAAAATATTAAAATACAATTTTAATTTTATTTAAAGGAAAAAAGATGGAAAAAGAGCTTCAAATGTTTTGTCATCAATGCGAAATGAGCACACCTGATGGTTGCGGAGCAAAAGGTCAGCCGATGGGGAACCTGTGGTAAAGACGCTACTCTTGCAAGACTTCAAGATACTATGGTTTTTGGTCTTAAAGGACTTAGCGCTTATCGCCACCACGCAGAAGAACTAGGCGCAGATACTTCAAATGTTGATCGTGTGATGGCAGATACGCTTTATTTTACGCTTACAAACTCAAATTTTAACTTTGATGAGCATATAAAGCAGCTTATGGAAGTTGGTTCGGCTGGCGTTGAGTGTATGAACCTACTTAGCGAAGCGCACACAGCAAAATTTGGTGTCCCGACTCCTGTAAAAGTGAGCCAAAACAAAGTTGAAGGCAAGGCGATACTTGTTAGCGGACATAACCTTCGCGCACTTGATTTACTATTAAAAGCCACAGAGGGCAAGGGCATAAACATATAGACCCACTCAGAGATGCTTCCAGCGCACGGATACCCAGAACTACGCAAATATCCTCATCTAAAGGGCAATGTTGGCAAAGCATGGTTTGATCAGGCTAAGCTTTTTAACGAATTTAAAGGTGCGATACTTATGACTACAAACTGTATCGTTCCATTAAAATCAAACTGCACATACTCAGACCGCCTTTTTGGCTACTCGATAGCTGGCACAAACGGAGTTACGCATATTGAAAATGATGACTTTACTCCACTTATAGAGTGCGCGCTAAAATGTGGCGATGTGAGCGGTTTTGATGCTAGCGATACTCTTGTAACTGGAGCGCATTATAAGACTATTTTAAGCTTAGCTCCACAAATTTTAGATGCTATAAACACAGGCAAGATCCGTAGATTTTTTGTTATCGCAGGATGTGATGCGCCTGGCAAAGGTCGTGAGTACTACCGCGAACTAGCAGAAAGCTTGCCGCAAGATTGTGTGATATTAACTTCAAGCTGTGGAAAATTTAGATTTAACGATATTGATTTTGGTGTGGTTCCTGGCACGCAGATACCAAGGTATCTTGATCTAGGTCAGTGTAATGATAGCAACGGCGCAGTTAAGATAGCTATCGCACTTAGCGAAGCTACTGGCATTGCGATAAATGACTTGCCTGTTTCAATAGTTCTTATGTGGTTGGAACAAAAAGCGGTCATCATCTTGCTTGCGCTATTTAGTCTAGGCATGAAAAATATAAATGTCGGACCAAGTGTGCCAAAATTCTTTAACGAAGCGATCGTAAAATTCTTGGTTGAGAATTTTAACCTACGCCTAATAAGCGGTGATGCAAAGGCTGATATGAAATTTTTCTTAGGTGAGGGCGAAGATCCAAACAAAGTAAGCGCGTAAGCCAAAAACTCCGCACAAGAAAAGTTTTTGTGCGGAAAAATTAAAAATCAAATAGTGAAATTTGCGCTTCGCTTTCTTGCAGGGCGTTTAAAATTTCACTATTTGTGCCAAAAACTAGGGCGTAGCGGAAATTTCGAAGCTCTTTTATCTGGGTTAAATCATCAATATATATTGCGTCCGTGATTTTAAAATCAGCACTTTTTGGTATACAAAATCTTATCTCATTTTTATCAAAATGCTTTTGTAAAAAAGCTAGCTCAACCTTAAAAAGCTCTTCATCGCTTTCGGATATTATAGCCCTAAAAGTAGAGCCAAAATTTGTTGGCTTGAAGTTTTTATCAATAAATATTGGCTCAAAATGTCCTAAATTTTTAGTATCATTAACTCTAAAAGTTATGTCATTTTGCCTTAAAAATTTTAATAATCCACAAAAAGTTGGCAAAAATACCCTTGGAACTCCTAAATTTTGGTAAAAAATATCATCACAAATAACATTTGAAAAAAATATCGAGCTTGGGTTTATTGGGCTAACTTTTGTGTCGCTAAAGACTTGGTCATAAAATGGTGCTATGCGCTCAAGGGCTCTTGTGTTTGAGCTAAAAAAGTACTCACCAGAGTTTGCGCGTAAAATTTTATCAAAAAGCTCAGATATATTTTCGCTCATTATATTTGCATTTTTAGCAAGACTAAGACGCGATAATATCGCCATTTGAACAGGATTTACATAAAAAAATCTTATCCCTTTTTGGCTGGCTTCATATCGCATTAAGCGAAGCAAAGATGAACGCAGATCATCGACTTTGATATAAGCCACTTCGCTATCTAAAATTTGTATCTCTTTGCTTGATATTATAGCGTATGCGCCATTTTTTATAGCCAGCGTAAGCTCTGTATCATCAGCTTCATCGGCGATAAAGGCAAATCCTTGCTTTATGCGTTTTGCCTCAAATGCAAAGCCGTAAATTTCAGATACAGTTGGGCGGTTAAGCAGTGCGCCCTTTAAAAGCCTTGTAAGGTCGATAATGCGCATTTTATCCTACGACCGCGCCATTTGCGACCTTTGCGTGTGTGCCAAGAAGCGTAAGTGAGCCATCACTAGCACTTAGTATCATCCCTTCACTGACATATTTTTTCATCATAGTTCGAGGCTTTAGGTTTGCCAGCACGCAAATTTGTTGTCCGATAAGAGTGGTTGGATCGTAGTATTTTGCGATACCAGAAAGAATTTGTCTAGGTTTTTCTTCACCAAGATCTATGATAAATTTTAACAATTTATCGCTACCTTCGATCTTTTCGCATTCAAGCACCGTGCCTACTTTAATCACAATCTTTGCAAAATCATCGATGCTTATAGTTTCATCATCGCTTGTTTTTTGATCTTGTTTTTCTTGTGCTTGTGGTTGGCTTACTTTAGCCATTAGCTCACTTTCTATTCGCGGAAATAGTGGCTCGGTAGGCTGAGTTATAAAATCTAAAATTTCATCATTTTGCACTATTTTTTCGTAATTTGTGGTTGAAATTTCAAAACCAAGAGCATTTGCTATCTTGGTGCATGTTTTTGGCATGGCTGGACTTAAAAGTATGGCTACTTTTGCTAATAAATTTGCGCAAAGTGCCACAAGTGCGTTAGCTTTATCGGTTTCTCCAGCTTTTATCATAGCCCAAGGCTCATACTTTGCGATAGAAGCATTTGCTAAAAATACAACCTTCCACAACTCCTCCAAATAGCGATTTGTGGCAAAATTTTCTAAATTTTCAACTGCATTTTTGAGATAATTTTTTGCCTCATCTAGTTCATTTTGGTAAAATTTAACTGTATTTTCTGAGTTTATCTTAAACTCACTATATTTTGAGCTCATGCCAACTATTCGGCTTAGTAAATTTCCAAGCCCATTTCCAAGCTCTGAGTTTATACGCTCTATTAGGGCTTTTTGACTAAAGTCTCCATCTTGTCCAAATGGAACTTCTCGAAGCAAAAAGTATCTAAAATTTTCAAGACCGTAAGCATTTGCAACTTCGCGAGGATCAACTACATTGCCCTTGCTTTTGCTCATTTTTTCGCCATCTCGAGTCCACCAGCCGTGCGCTGCTACATGCTTTGGAAGTGATAATCCAAGACTCATTAAAAATGCTGGCCAGTATATAGCATGAAAGCGCAAAATATCCTTGCCAACGATGTGTGTTGTGTTTTGCCAATAAGACATATTTTTTTCATCTCTTGTGTACCCAAGTGTCGTTAGGTAATTTAAAAGCGCGTCAAGCCATACATACATCACATGCTTTGCGTCATTTGCCGATGCTGGCAGTTTTATACCCCAATCAAAGCTTGTGCGTGTGATAGAAAGATCTTTTAGACCGCTCTTTACAAAGCTTATTACTTCATTTTTTTTGCCTTTTGGCATTATGCACTGCTCGTTTTGTTCATACCATTTTAGTAATGCGTCTTGGTATTTTGATAGAGCAAAAAAGTAGCTTTCCTCTTTTACTATGCTAGTTTTACGACCACAATCAGGGCAGCACTCTTCATTTACTAGCTGCGTTTGAGTAAAAAATGTTTCACAGCTAACACAGTAAAAGCCTTCGTACTCACCTTTATAAATATCGCCATTTGCCTGCATTTTTTCAAAAGCGTTTTGAACGGTTAGTTTATGCTCGGCGTCAGTTGTTCGGATAAAATGATCATAGCTTATCTCAAATTCATCCCAAAGTTTGCGAAATTTAGCACTTATTTCATCCGCATATGCTTGAGGTGTTTTATCTCGTTGCTGTGCTGCTTGCTCTATCTTTTGACCATGCTCATCTGTTCCGGTCATGAAAAATGTATCTTGTCCTCTAAGTCTAGCAAAGCGCGCCATTGTATCGGCGATTATAGTAGTGTAGGCGTGTCCTATATGCGGGACATCATTTACATAGTAAATAGGCGTTGTTATATATGTTTTTTCTCTCATTTTTTTCCTTTTAAAAGTCAAATCCACCATCATCGCTGTCGCTTTTTGACATTGATTTATAGGCGCTATCAACATACTCTTGTCGAATTTTACAGCTAAAAAACTCATCGCACTTCATACAGCTGGCAAGACCTTTTTGGCTTTGACACTCAAGTAGGCTTTGTGAGCTTTGAGTAAGCGCTATATCAAATCTATCTGGCATGCTATTTTGCTCTGACATTAGGCTTTTCCGTAGAATTCGTGGAGTAAATTTAACTCAAATTTTGAGCCAAAAAAGCACGGTGTGCTTTGGTGTGTTTTTTGTATCTGTATATCAAAAAGTGTTTTATTTTTGCCATTACTTGTCGCTCCGCCAGCATTTTCATAGATAAATGCAAATGGAAGCACTTCAAAAAGAACACGAAGCTTGCCATTTGGGTGATCGGTGGTATCTGGATAGCTAAAAAGCCCACCACCTTTAAGTAAAATTTGATGTAAATCAGCCACCATAGCCCCGGAGTATCTCAACCTATAGCCTTGCATAAAAAGCTCTCTTACAAATTCTTGATGAGTCTTGCTCCAACCACTTTGTGTTGCACCAGTTGCATTTAGCTTGCCTTTTTCTTTTAGCGAAAGCTCTTTTATGAATGCAAATTCGCCTGATCGGTTTAGTCTATATAGTTTTGGCAATGTACACTTTTTATCGGCTATAACAAGCTCTAGGCGCGGTCCATAAACGCTATAAGCTGCAGCGATTAAATTTTCAGGCTTTAGTTCATTTTCATAAATGGCAAATATCGAACCCACGGCAAAATTTACATCAACAAGACTTGAGCCATCAAGAGGATCGTAGGCAACAATGAGGCTTGCCTCTTCATTTATACAAAGCTCTTCATCTTTTTCTTCGCTTACAAGCGCTTTTACGCACTCAAGCTCTTTAAATTTTTCTGTAATAATCTCATCGCTTAAAACATCTAGTTTTAGCTGCGTATCGCCAGTGGCATTTTCGTGCGATGTATAGCCAAGATCGGTGTATTTTATCTCTTCGCTAATGCGTTTACTAACATCTTTTATAGCATCAAAAATTTGTTCCAAGTCTCTCATTTTACAACCTTTGCATTTTTTATTATCCATTCGCAAATGGCATCAATGTCGTCTAAATTTATATGCGGCAAGCCATAGTCTTTGTGCGTTTCGTAGCTTGCAATAGCATTTGAAAATGGCAGATACTCTTCATTTATGCCGTCTTTAAATACGCTTATGCGTGGTAAAGGCAAAGTCTTAAGCCCTTCAACTATAAGTAGGTCAAATTCTCCAAGCATTGATATAACATCATCAAGTTCTGACTTTGTTTTGCTAAAATATGTCGTTCTAGTCGGACTTAGCACGACAACATCAGCGCCAGTTTCGCTAAATTTAAAACTATCTTTGCCAGCGACATCAAAGCGCGCCTTGTCTCCTGGGTCATGCTTTATGACAACGCACTTTAAACCTTGTGAGATAAATTTGTTTAAAACTTTTAATATTGTAGTTGTTTTTCCGCTATTTGATGGGCCAGAAAAAGCGATGGCTAGCTGTTTCAATTTTTGCCTTTTTGCTTGATTTTAGGTGGATTATAGCCAAATTTGCCTTTAAAATTTATGAGTGATTAAAAATTAAATTAAAAAATAAATGCTAAAATACACACAAACTTAAAGGTAAAATATGAAAAAATTTCTAATATTTCTTGCCATTTTGGCATTTATACAAGGCTGTTCTAATAAAAAAGTTATCGTGCATGAACCCCTAAAAAACGAACTTTTAGCCTACACAAGTAAAGATGAGATAATAGATAAGAATGGCAATACTTTAATCACCGCAACTTATTTAAACCCAATATACCAAAGCAAAGTCTCTATAAAAAACGAGGAGAAATTTTTAGTTGCTATAAATCCAAAAGAACATGAGATAAATCCGCAAACTATCGCACTAAATGGCGATACAAATGGCACAAAAGCCAGAGTTTTAGAGCAAGATGATGAGCTTTTAAAACTTACAGGATTTAACATGCCTTGGGGCATTTATTATGAAATTTCAGCCCCAAGTAAAGATACGGATAACCTAAATCTTAGTTTCGAAATTTATCCGTCAAAGAAGGTTTCGTTAGACTTTCTAAAAGTGTCGAAATCTTTATATTGGTACCCATAAGTGAGTTATAGATCACAAAATTTGACAGCACCTTTTTGCCGTAGTTTCTAGTCTCTGTCACTGGGACTAGCTCTATAGATAAAAACGGTTCATATTCTGCATCTTTAAACATATCGTCGCGAGTTATAAGTCTTTTTGTAAAGCCTATACCGCCATTGTATGCGTAGGCTATAAAGAGCGGATGGTAAAGAAATTTCTCAAGATAATCAAGATGATGATTTGCAAAACGATATGCTACATCTTGCTTAAACATATCATCTTGATCAAAATTTTCTATTTTTAGCTCTTTTTTCCCAATAGCATTTGCTAAAAATGGCATAAACTGCATAGTTCCAAGCGCATAGGATGTTGAAATGACTGCTGGTATAAAAAGACTTTCTTGGCGTGCAAGAGCGTATATAAGGGATTTTCTTTGCACGCTTAGGTCTTCAAGCTCGCTATTTTGTGGCATTAAAAAATACTGATGTTCCCAGCCACCAGCTTTTTGCATAAAGTAAGCATAGGCGCCAAGACTGTCGTTTGTATAAAAGTGTTTTGCGTGCTCTCTTGCTTGCTCTGGGCTCATAGTTTTTGCTAGCTCTGCTTGTTCTTGCCATAAAAATGGATCTGTAAGGTCAAAATTTTCCACATATTTTTTCGTTGGTTTTGGTACTATAATCTCGATAGGTTGGCTATTTTGTATAAAATCTCTAGCATAAAGTGAGTACATATTTGCATCTTTGCTTTGTGCTAGCTCGTTTAAAAATTTATCATCATTTGTCAAAAGGTAAAGCCAATGAGTGGCGTTGTCGCGTTGCCATGCCCTGTCAAAACTAGCCTTTGCCCGTTCAAAAAACTTTTGCGCTATACTTTTTTCGCCCAGAGTTACAGCATTTAAAGCAAGAAAGAAGGCATCATTTTGGCTTGTAATCTCTGGTGTGATGTTTAAAAAATTTTTTCTAAATTCATTAAAATTTCGCCCCATAACAAGATTGTTTAAAAGTTGAGAAAAGCCTTTTTCGTTATAAAGTGCATTGAAGAAATTTTGACCAAAGTTTTCGGTAAAAAATTTATCTTTTTCTGCATTGCTGCTTGCATTAAAAAAAGCCAAAAACTGTGCAGTTTGCATGTTTTTAGCAAATTCTTTGGCTGGATTTTTAGTATTTAGAGTAAGTAAAATTTTTGCCTTTTGTGGATGGGTTTTTTCTAATTTTTTTGCTAAATTTTCTCTAGTTTGTGAGCTTAGTTTTTTACTAAAAGCTATCGTTGTTAGAGAATTTTGGCAGCTTGTGCTTGCTTGAAGTATATTTTTTTCATTTATTTTTGCGCAAGGATTTGGCGTGGGCGTTGGTGGAACAACTTTATTTATACTTTTTGTAACAAGACCCGACTTTCTAAAGATATCTTTTGAGAGGTTTTTTATCTGCTCTTTTGTGTAGTCACCTTCGTTTATAAGCCTGTATATGTAGTAGTCTTTTGCGAGTCCCTTTGGTTTGTCTTTTAGCTCTTCATAGCTTAAAACCTGCGCCTCTAAGAAACAGACGAGCCCAAGGCTTACACTAAATAGACGCAGCAACATTTATAAGTAACCTTACAAGAAATAGATCTATAAATTTTAATGCTAAGATGATGATGATGGGCGCTAGATCTATCCCACCAAAAACTGTTGGTATGAAGCGTCTAACAAAACTATAAGCTGGCTCAGTTAGTCTGTAAAGAAGCTGAACTACTTGGTTTGACGGATCAGGTCTAACCCAGCTTACGATAGCTGCGATGATAATCACCCAGGTGTAAATTTCTATAACAGTATGTAAAATGCTAGCAACTGCGCTTAAAAATGTTGAAAATATCATCTAATAATCTCCTTAATATCTGCTTTTATTAGCGGATAAAGCTCACCAAGCTCTGGTCCTTTAAAGTCGCCCGTTATGGCGTAACGAAGTGGCATAAAAAAGCTTTTGCCTTTTAGGCTTGTGGCGCTCATAAGCTCTGTTTTAAACTCATCGTAAGTTTCACACTCTTTTAGGGTTTTTGCTGCATGTTTGATAGTTTCAAAATCGTTAGCAAATTCACTTGGTATTGATTTGGCTGTATAAATTTTTTCTATTTTTTCTTTTATTTGTGGTAAAAGAGAGCTTTCTTGGGTATAAAAGCGAGCTAAATTTGCAAATTTTTTGTCAAGTTCTAATAGCTCACTAAGTCGCTCATCGCTAGCAAGCTTTATGTGCTCGCGGTTAACATGCTCTAGCTTGGCTATGTCAAATTTTGCTGGAGAGCGTGAGATTTTGCTAATATCAAACCACTGTGCAGCCTCTTTGATAGTAAAAATTTCAACAGGTGTTTTGTTGCCAAGAAGTATGAGATAGTTTGCTATAGCCTCGGGCATAAAACCTGTTTCAAGCATCCATTTTACGCTACTTGCATTATCTCTTTTACTCATTTTTTTGCCATCGCCGTTTAAGATAATTGGCAAGTGGGCATAACGCATCGTATCTGTGTAACCAAGTCCTTCTCGGATGAGGTCTTGTTTTGGTGTGTTGCTAACATGATCTTCGCCGCGTATTACAAAACTTACGCCCTCAAGCATATCATCAACAGCGCAAGCAAAGTTGTATGTGGGCGTTTTATCTGCTCTCATAATAACAAAGCTATCAACAGCGTCTGGCTCAAAGCTTAGCTCTCCTTTTATCGCATCAGTAAAGCTCATTGTATGTGCTGGCTTTTTCATGCGTATGACAAATGGTTTTTCGCATGCTAAAACCTCATCATTGCTCATCTTTTCGCAAGTGCCATCATACCTATATGCTACTCCATTTTCTTTTGCTTTTTGCTTTTTGTTTTCTAGCTCATCTTCTGTGCAAAAGCAGGCAAATGCTTTTTTGTCTATGAGTAGTTTGCTTGCTAGTTGGCGGTGAAATTTTAGATTTTTGCTTTGGATGTAAATTTGCTCTGCAACGATGCCAAATTTTGCTAAAATTTCTACAATTTCTTTCTCTTTTCCGTCTATATTTCGCTCACTATCAGTGTCTTCTATGCGCAAAATAAACCCACTTTTATCTTGCAATGAGCATATGTAGTTAAAGATGGCAGCTCGCAAATTTCCGATGTGCATGTCACCCGTTGGTGAGGGTGCAAAACGATACATTTTAAAGATCCTTTAGTTATTTTTAGGGCTAGATTATAGCACTTTGATGATAAATTTAAAGTTAGATTTTTAAATTTATATATTGTAAAGTATATTTTAAGTAAGATTTCGGATTTTAATTTTTAACCAGGGGAGCGAAATGAGCTTTATTAGTGAATTTAAAGAGTTTGCCATGAAGGGCAATGTTGTCGATATGGCGGTTGGTGTTGTTATCGGCGGAGCGTTTGGAAAGATAGTTTCTTCACTTGTTGCTGATGTTATTATGCCAATAGTTGGTGTTTTAACGGGCGGTGTAAATTTTACAGATCTAAAATTTACGCTAAAAGAAGCTGTTGGTGAGGTTCCAGCAGTGACTATAAATTACGGTAGCTTTATCCAAACAGCAGTTGATTTTATCATCATTGCATTTTGTATTTTTTGCGTTATTAAAGCACTAAATTCACTTAAAAAGAAAGAGGAGCCAGCTCCTGAAGCACCAGCTGAAACTCCAGCAGATATCGCACTCTTAACCGAGATAAGAGATCTTCTTAAAAAATAATTTTACTCTCATGCAGGGGAATTTGCCCCTGCTCTTGATTCAATATTTACTAAAAGTTGCTAAAATGTCCTACTTTAAGATAAGTTTGTAGGAGAAATTTGTGCTTAAAAAGATACCTATTTTTAAAACACTAAGCCCAGAAAAGCTAGGAGAGCTTGAGGAGATTGTGGTAACAAAAAGCTATAAAAAAGGTGAGTTTTTGTTCCTTGAGGGTGAAGAGCCAAAGTGGCTTATCTACTTGCTTTCAGGCTCTGTTAAGCTTTATAAAACGACACCAAATGGAAAGGAAATTTTCCTTCATCAGCTACCTCCTATGAATTTTGTTGCTGAAGTTGTAAATTTTGAAAATATCGCATATCCAGCAAGCGCTGTGTTTGTCATCTCTGGGGAGGTGGTAAAGATAAATTATGAAAAATTTTATAGTAAATTTATGGCAGACCCAGAAATTTGCATGGCTATAATACGCTCAATGTCTGAAAAACTTCGTATCACAAGCAACCTTTTACATCAAGAGCTTATACTAAGTTCAGAAGCCAAAGTAGCGCAGTTTATCCTTTCGCATGAAGATGTGTTTAACGAACTAAAACACACTAAAATAGCCTCTATCTTAAACATTACACCAGAGACTTTTTCAAGAATTTTAAACAAATTTAAGGCTCAAAATTTAGTAAAACTTGATGAGAAAAACCAAATTTCTGAAAAAAATGTTGAGCTTTTAGAAGCTATTTGTTCTTAAAATATCAATAACGACACTCTAAAAAGGTAAAATTTGAGACTTTTAACTATATTTTTGGTTGCTATTTTATTTTCTGTGGGCGCAAATTTTTACGCATATAAGCGCTTTATTAGCAAAGTTGATTTCTTGCAACCGTATTTAAAATTTATACGCATAGCGTTTTTTATCATAGTGCCGTTTGAGATTATATTTTTCTTGCAAATTCGCTTTGATATTTTAAACTTACAAGGCTATTTAATCGCAGGTGCGATGGTGGCTTTTAGCTGGTTTTTGCTTTTTATAAGTCTTATTTATGACATTACAAAAAGTATATTAAAAAAGAGCAAATATAACTCAAATCGCCGAAAATTCATCAAATTTTGCTTTGATGTGACTTTTATTATACTTTTTGCGAGCTATTTTTTAAAAGGGGTTTTTTGTGCGCTTACTCCACCAAAAGTAAAACATACCAATATAAAAATAAAAGGCCTAGCTTCTGGACTTAGGATAGCACTTATTTCAGATGTTCATATCGGTGAGTTTTTGCAAAAAGAATTTATGGCAACACTGGTTTTTCAGATAAATGAGCAGCGCCCAGATATGGTTGTGATAGTGGGTGATCTTATCGACTTTGATGCAAAAAAGATAGGCGATAACCTAGATCCTCTAAAAGATTTGCGTTCTACTTATGGTACATTTTATGTCCCGGGTAATCACGAGTATTATCATGGAGTAAGAGATATAATGGCAAAAATTTCAGAACTTGGTATTAAAATTTTAGGCAATGAAAATATCTCTGTGGGCGGTATAAATTTGGCTGGAGTTTATGATCTGGCCGGATTTAGATTTAAACATTTTGAGCCAGATTTAGATCAGGCATTGGCTGGTAAGGATGAGAGTTTGCCTACAGTTTTACTATCACATCAGCCAAAATTTATAAGAACTATGCAAAAAGATGTAGATCTTGTTCTTTGTGGGCATACCCATGCTGGGCAAATTTTTCCTTTTCAGCTACTTGTGATGATAGATCAGCCATATTTATACGGACTTTATAAACATAATGATAAAATGCAAGTTTATGTTAGCTCTGGTGCTGGCTTTTGGGGTCCACCAGTTCGTATACTCGCACCAAGCGAGATAGCGATATTAAATTTATACGGAGAGTGAGTATGGATAGAGTGTTTTCTAGATATTTTGGACTTTTTGGTAAGATAAAATTTCCAAAAGCGGTACAAACTTTTATAAACGAACAGTACATAAAGTATTTTAAGCTTGATATGAGCGAGTTTGATAAAGCAAGCGAATATGAAAGTCTAAATGCTCTTTTTACAAGAAATTTTCTAAAAGAGCGCGAATTTGATAAAGATAAACAAATTTTTATAAGTCCGTGCGATGGCACATGTCTAAGTAGCGGTACAACAAAAGATGGTATGGCTTTTAGTATAAAGGGTAAAACTTACAGTCTAAAAGAGCTTTTGGGGCAAAGCATAAGTGAAGTTGAGTTAAAAAATGAGTATGACTTTGCTAATATCTACCTAAGCCCAAAAGACTACCATCACTACCACGCTCCGTGTGATCTTAAAATTTTAAAAGCCGTGCATATGGGTGGCAAGCTTTATAGTGTAGCTAAAAAATGGCTTGAAAAAGTTGATGGGCTTTATGCTAAAAATGAGCGTGTTGCGCTTAGATGTCAGATGGATAATGGCAAACTGATGTGGCTTGTGTTTGTTGGGGCATTAAATGTTAGCAAGATGAAATTTACCTTTGATGAGCGGATACAAACAAATGCTAACGCCAGTCAAGTGCAGGTTTATGGATATGAAAATTTATATGTAAAAAAGGGCGAAAGGCTTGGAAATTTCGAGCTTGGCTCAACGATACTTATCATAAATGAAAAAGATGCGATAGAATATAATCTAAGTGAAGAAAAACAAATAAAACAGGCCGAAACTATCGGCTTAGTAAGGCTTTAAAATGGCAAATGAACTAGCAAAAACTGAGCAAAGCTTAAGTGATCATATTAAAAACAATACCGTTGTGCAGTATTGGCAAGATGAGGCGGACTTTGATAAGCTGGCGCTTACGACAGTCGAAACTATGCGTTTTATAAATGAGGAGCAAATAAGAGAGTTTGCTCAAAATTTACAAAAAAATAATGAGCAAATCTTAAGCATGACATTTGAGGGTGTTAAAAAACGCCATGAAAAAGAGCTTGACGAGCTGGTAAAAAAGCAGAAAAAAACAAGCGCCATAGCCTTTGTTTTGGGTGCTGTAACCTGTGCTGTTGGCTTTATAATAGGCATGCTTATAATGGGTAAAATTTAATTTATCAAAAAAGCTAAAATTTTTCGTAACTTTGCTAAATTTAGCTACTCTATCCGTGGCGTTCCAAATAGATTTTGTGCTTCTTGCAAGATAGAGTTTTGTCTTATCGCTTCGCGTTCAGTCTCGCTTTTGTTTGAGTTTATAGATAACAAGCTTGGCTTTTCTTTTGGCTCTTTTTGTATGACTGGCTGCGTGTCTGGTGTTTGTTGTAATGAGGTTTCTTTGATGTTTTCAAGCTCTTTGCTCATCATCTCATCAAGGCTACTTTTGGGCTTTTGTATCTGTTTTTTCTGGGCGTCTATTTTTGTATTTGCACCAAATATCTCTTTACAAATTTGATTTATGATCTTAAATTTATCAACAAGCATCTGTCTATCATCGCCATCTTGTGGTGTTGCAAGTGTTAAAATATCACTTTCAAAAGATACAAATTCCACGCTTCGCCTAAAGCACTCCCCAAGATCATAGTCTCTATCATAAAGCCTTGATGTGAAAACTTCATACTGGCTTTTTTGTGGTGCTTGCTTTAGTATGGGCTGAGCTTGTGCCATTTGTTTTACAGGTTGGCTATCGATATTTTGCTGTGGTTTTGGTGTTTGAGAAATTTGCGTTGTTTGACTAATAGCGATAGCATCATCTATGCTTTGTAAATTTAATGCTTCAAGCATCATAAAAAACATTACACAAAGGACAAAGCCGTTGTCACTAGTGGTAGTTAACATACTTTTTGCCTGAGCTAAAATGCGTAAAAACCTCTCATAAACAAGCAGTGAAAATTTACTATCTCCAGCTAGAAATTTCTCTTTTAAATTTGCTATAAGTTCGTCTATTATCATCTCTGGCTCATAGCTTTCAAACTCAGATATAAGCACTCTTAATGTCTCTTTATCTTTTGCCAAGATAGTATCTAAAATTTGCTCTATCCTGCTTGGATCAAGAAGACCGAGCATAGATGCTACCGAGCTTTGTGTAAGCTTTTGCTCACTAAAAATAATAGCTTGATCAAGTAAAGTAAGAGTATCACGAAGTGATCCAGAGCCACTGCGAGCTAGAATTTCAAGTGCTTCATTTTCGTAGCTTATGCCCTCTTTGCTTAGGATAAATTGTAGATGTTTTATGATATTTAAACGACTTATCTGTTTAAATCTAAAATGCTGTGTACGCGAAAGAACCGTGGCTGGAAGTTTTAAAGGATCTGTCGTGGCAAGGATAAATTTAACATAGCTTGGTGGCTCTTCAAGTGTCTTTAAAAGTGCATTAAATGCCTCTTTTGTAAGCATATGCACTTCATCAATGATGAAAATTTTATAGCGTGCACTGGCTGGGGCGTACTTGGTTTGTTCTATAAGTTCTCTTATGTCATCTATCTTGCGGTGGCTAGCAGCATCCATCTCTATTATGTCCATATGTCTGCTCTCATTTGCCATTTGGCAGTGAGGACAAATTTCACACGGACGAGAGCTTGGACCATGCTCGCAAACTAGGGCTTTTGAAAAAATTCTAGCACTTGATGTTTTGCCACTTCCTCGAAGTCCTGAAAAAAGATATGCGTGGCTTATGCGACCCTCGTTTAGTGCGTGGCTAAGACTTTTACTGACTGCTTCTTGACCGATGAGCTCGTCAAAATTTTTGGGTCGATATTTTAGTGCTAGTGCTTGCAAAGCGCATTCCTTGTTGTGAATTTATGTTTATTTTACTAAAAATTGGATAAATTTCTCATATAACCAAACAAAAAGGGAGAATATGAAAAAAATTTTGGTTTTAGCTTTGCTTGCAGTTGGCATTTGTAGTTTTATGGGATGTGAACGCAACGACTATCAACATCCGATGCATAGAGCCAATAAAGGCGGTTGAGTTGGAGAGCCTCTCCAACTACTCATTTAAGATAGACAATAACTCCGCGTTATCTTTTGTTTTTAACATTTTTGCATATAAAAATTTCAAAGCTTCAACATCATCCATGCTCGCAATAGCGGTGCGTATAGCCCAAATTTTCTGAAGTTCGTCTGGTTTTTGAAGTAGCTCCTCTTTTCTTGTGCCTGACTTTAAGACGCTTATGGCTGGATAAATTCTTCTATCTGAGATATTACGATCTAGCACAACTTCACTGTTTCCTGTGCCTTTAAATTCCTCAAATATAACCTCATCCATGCGCGAGCCAGTGTCAATAAGAGCGGTTGCGATTATCGTTAGACTGCCGCCACCTTCGATATTTCTAGCTGCACCAAAGAAGCGTTTTGGCTTGTGTAGAGCATTTGCGTCAACACCACCCGTTAGTACCTTGCCGCTTGGTGGAGTTACGGTGTTATAAGCACGAGCTAAACGAGTAATGCTGTCAAGAAGTATGATGACATCTTTTCCCATCTCTACAAGGCGTTTTGCTTTTTCGATGACAAGCTCTGCCACGCGTACATGGTTTTGCGCGGGGAGATCAAAAGTAGAGCTATAAACTTCACCTTTTACGCAGCGCTGCATATCAGTTACTTCCTCTGGGCGTTCATCGACTAAAAGCACCATGAGTTGAGCTTCTGGATGGTTTTTGGCAATACCATGAGCAAGCTCTTTCATAAGCTCTGTTTTGCCGCTTCTTGGAGGCGCTACGATAAGTCCACGCTGACCTTTTCCAAGTGGCGTAAAAAGGTCTAAAACCCGTCCTGTAAGTTTCATGGCATCGTATTCAAGTTTTATTTTTTCGGTTGGGAAAAGTGGAGTTAGGTTGTCAAAAAGTGGACGCTCTTTTGCCTCAGCAAGAGGCATGTAGTTTATGGCTTCTATTTTTAATAAAGCGTAGTATTTTTCCTGATCTTTTGGCTCTCTAACTTGCCCTGTAACTATATCACCAACACGAAGTGCAAATTTGCGTATTTGTGAGTTTGAAACATAAGCGTCGTTTGAGCTATCACTGATATTTGCATCAACAGAGCGTAAAAAGCCGTAGCCTTCGTTTGTTATCTCTAAAATTCCTGTAAAAAGTATGAAGCCACCCTGTGATGTCTGTGTTTTTAAAATTTCAAATATCAAATCTTGTCGGCGAAATTCTCGTGGATTTTCCACGCCTACCGCATTTGCTATCTGAACTAAATTTTCTAGATCGAGTGTTCTTAGCTCTTCGATTTTATGTCCATCAACTGGAGTATGAGTGCGGGTGTTTTGGTGTTTTTTAGTGGGTTTTGTGTTTTCTTTTTGCTCATTTTGCTGTTGGGTTTCGTTATTTTCCATATTTCCTCTTTAAAATTTGCGAATAATATCGATAGAAGTTTTTCACATTGAAGTTTTTGAAGTTGTGATTTTATAAAAATTTTGCTTTAATGTCAAGAAATGATATAATTGAGATTTATTTTTGATAAGGATTTTTAAAATGATGGATTTTAAGGACGGAAGTCGCGAGAAAAAGATCATCAAAACGGCTATTTTAGGGATTATCATAAATGTAATTTTAGCAAGTGTTAAAATTTTTATCGCTCTTGTTTCAAATTCAGTAGCCATAATTTCAGATGCCATAAACAATCTAAGTGATGCATTTTCAAGTTTAATAACGATATTTGGCTCAAAGCTGGCTCAAAAGCTACCAGATGAAAACCACCCATACGGTTATGGCAGGGTTGAATATATCGGTGGCTTAATAGTTTCAATCATCGTTCTCATGCTTGGCATTGAGTTCTTACAAACTTCTATTCAAAATATTATTAATCCAGTGGCTACAAGCTTTACGCCGCCACTTTTACTTATACTTTTTATAGCCATTTTTGTAAAATTTGGTATAGGATTTTACTACCGAAAAGTTGGCAAAGAGACAAAATCTATCTCACTAAAAGCGGTAGGACAAGAGGCTTTAGGAGATGCGATAATAGCCACGATAATCCTAATCTCAGCTGCGCTTTCATACTTTGCCAACATTCAAGTTGATGGCTATGCAGGGGCTTGTGCGTCGTTGTTTATTATCTATAATGGTGTGATTTTGATAAAAGAAACATTTGATAAGATTGTTGGGCAAAGGGTTGAAAAGCAGATAAGCGATGAAATTTATGCTGCGATAAAGTCATGTGATATAGTGCATGGCGCTTACGATCTCATACTGCATAATTATGGTGTTGAGCGATATGTGGGTTCGGCAAATGTTGAGATAGATGAGCATTTGCCACTTTGTGATGTTTCGCAAAAGTTAAATGAGCTACAAATTTCAATTTATAATAAATTTCGCGTTTATCTAGTTTTTGGGATTTATAGTATAAACTTGGGTCAAAATAGCGCAAAAGAGTGCGTAGCAAACAGCCTTTCTGACTTAAAAAGCATAAAGGAAATTCACGCATTTTTTATAAATTTAAAGCAAAAGCGCATACGATTTGATGTTGTAGTTGATTATAAAGAGCGTGATTTGGCTTGGCTTAGAGCTCAGATAGAGCAAAGAGTTGAGCAAAACTATCCTGATTTTGAAGTTTTTATAGTGATTGATAGAGAATTTAGCTAAACCGCCAAAATTAGCTCTGTGGCGGTCTATTTTGCACTTGAGTTATGGCAAGAGTTACTTTTTTAGTGACTCTATATACTCGTTTACGGCTTCAAGTTCGAGTTGGTTTAGGTTTTGCACCTGTGCTCTCATGGCTGAACCCATACCGTATTTGTTGTTATTTCCCTCTTTATATCCTTCAAGGGCGCGTAGTCTGCGGTCTTTTCGTAGGGTAACGATAGGGCTTGCTTTAGGATGATACTTTTGCGTACCATCTGCACCATGACAGCCAACACATTTTTTGTAAATTTCAGCTCCATCAACAGCAAATGCTGAAACACTAAAAATAGACGCAATCCCCAAAATAGCCAGTCTTTTCATATATAATCCTTTGAAAATTTTAGCCATTATAGGGTTTGTTTTAAAATATTTATTAAATAATTTTTATTATTTAGTCTTTTTTATCTTACTTCTAAAATTATGACTTCAAAATACTATCTGGGCTTATATGTGTCCATTTGCCGCGTGGTTTATCGATGTATTGAAAGTGCTCATTTGTAAAACTGCCTTGTACACATGTAAAGCGATTATGACGATGTGTAACGCTATTTTCATCAGTGATGGCTGCATTTAGAACAGTTGGCCCAGTAAGTGCATATACGCCATTGCTTGTGTTTTTGTCTTTGATATTTTGGACTATCATTTCTATGGTTTGTTTGATAAATTTATTATCAGGTGCACTTGCCATAAAGTAGTTGCTAAAGCGATGTTTTGTCATTAAAAATAGCTCACTTTGTTTCTCATCTATAAGCATGCTTGGTGGCAAGCAAAAGCAAGCATCTATATCAAGATATATCCCGCCAAATTTATTCAGCACAAAAAGTCTAAAAAAGTCAGCTTTTGCTGCTCCATCATTTAGCTGGTCATAAGCATTAAAAGTATCCTCATCGCACAACTCTTTTATAAATTTTGTCGCATCATCATTGCTAAAATGCCTATACTCCCAATCTAGCGACAAAAGTCTGTTGAAAAGATAGTTTATATATACTGGTAGAGAGACTTTGTATGTATAGTTTATCTGCCAGATGGTTTTTGGGATATTGGTCTGCTTTTTTGGCGTAAGTTTTGCTTCGCTATAGCGCGGTATGTTAAATCTCATTTTAGGAAATATAAAGTGAAATATATAGCCAAAACCCTTAACAAGAGCGCCTAAAATTTTACTTGTTCTATTGATAAAAAGTGCTAATGTTTGCAATACCTGTCCTTACTCATAAATTTCATTATAAAATGCCTTAAAGCGCTTGTGTTGCCAGAGCCAAAGGTCTGGATTTTTAAGAATTTGCGCTGAGATTATATCGTTTTGAAGCTTAGTTAGCGTAAAAATTTTATCTTCATCTAAAATTTGCCTTACATCAATAGGCTCAAAGACCGTAACTTCGTGCTTTCTAAACTCACTTTTAGTGGTTAGTATCGGCACAATAAGTGCGTCAATCTTTATAGCAAGCCTTGCTACAGCATCGGTGGCGATAACCTTTTTACCCAAAAACTCTATCTCACAACCAGTGTCTGTGTGCTGATCAATAACGATGGCTACTTGGTTGCCTTTATTTAGTGTTTGTAGCATGCCTTTTGCTGCTGAGTGTTTTTCTATCATTGTGATGTTGTTTTTAGCTCTTGCAGCGGCATAAATTTCTTGTATGTATGGGTTTTGCATCTTTTTATTTACCACGCCAACTTTCATGTCAAAGGCTAGTGCAATGCCTGGTAAAGTAAGCTCCCACCCACCATAGTGTGCGGTAACAAAGATGATTTTACGACCGCTATTAAGGGCATTTGTGATAAATTCGCCACCAATAACACTCATCTTTTTTAAAATTTCATCTTTTGGTAAATTTTGATTTTCAAGTAGCTCAAACATGTTAAACGCAAGGCTTTTGTATGAATTTAGTGCTATCTTTTCTAGTTCTTGCTCGCTTTTTGAATTATCAAAAACTAGTTTTAAATTTGAGATTGCTATTTTATGGTAGTGAGAGTTTAGTTTATAGACTAAAAATGCAAAAATTTCAAGGATCTTTTTTGAAACTGGCTTTGGCACAAGCATAAAAATGGCATTAAAGACGATATAAAGATGATAGAGAAATTTATATTGTAACTTTTTTGTTATGCTCACTTTTGCCCTTTTTGTCTTTTATTTTACTAAAATAAACCTAAATTTTAAACTAGATTTAACACATCTTTGGCAGTGATAAGTCTCATACAGTCATGATGAGAGAGTGGACAGGTGCGCTTCATGCATGGTGCGCAAGTTAGGTTTTTGCTGATGATATGGGCATTTTGATTCATCCATGGGCTGGTTTCATTAAATTTTGTAGGACCAAAGATAGCTATAGTAGGTACTTTAAAAGCCGCTGCTATATGCATAGGGCCACTATCGTTTGTTATAAAAAGACTAAGCCCGCCGACGCGAGAGATTAGCTCATCTACGCTTGTTTTGCCAGCTAGGTTTTGATAGTTTTTGATATTGTTTTGTTTTAGTATCTGTTCTATATCTGTGGCTATTTGTGTTTCGCTGGGTCCGCCAAATATAACAATGTCAAATTTATCAGCCAAAGCCATAGCAACATCGGCAAACTCTTTTGGATACCATCTTTTGGCGCTTCCATATGTTGCACCGGGATTTATGCCCAGAGTTTTTCGCTCATAACAAAATGGCTTGTGATATAGCTTTTGCTCTTTTGCATTTAAGTTAAGTTCTAAAAATTTATTTATAAAGTCGTTGTATCTAACGACTAAATGTGTTTCGTTTTTGCTTAAGCGATGGTATTGCAACTTTTTTTTTGCTTTTATAAAAAACATCATAAATTTAGATGAAAAGCTACGCCTAAATGATATCGCTATATCAACTTCGCCGATGTTTTTGGCTAAATTTATTAAATTTATATATCTATTTCCGCCTTTTTTTGTCTCATTTACGATAAAGCGTTGGATATTTTCATATCCCTTAAAAACATGGTTTGAGACTGATGAGCCAAGTATGATAAGGCTTGCGTGTGGATATGCTTTTATGATATTTTGAACTGCTGGTGTTGCCATCACTGCATCTCCCAACCACACAGGTATCTCAATAAATATCTTCATTTATCATCTTTTTGTATTCGTAAAATTGTGGCATTTTAACAAGTTTGCCATCTCTATTATCCACTAGCCCATATCCAGGAGCTATAAGCTGATGCCAGTAAATCCGCTTTATCTTGCCTGTTTTTAGGGCTATGTCGTGATATTCTTGCATAAAATGTGCGTACTGATGCACGCTCACGCACTCCTTTTCGCTAGTTGGTGCGTACGGAGCGGTGTTTTTAAGTGGATAATTTGTTTCAGTTATATAAATTTCATTGCTAGTTTTTGGTGAAAATTTTACTAGGGCAAATAGCAAGTTTATCTTATTTTTTAGGTCAAATATGCCGTATTGCGAGTTTTTCGGATCCCCACGCCTATCTACATAAAGTAGACTTGAAAGTTTATCAAATTTAACATCTTTTAGGCTAAAAAGCGTAGCTACATTGTGGTGAAACTCGAAGTCAATCACGCTTGGACCAATAAGTTTTATGCTTTTAAAGCTCTCATCTCTTAAGTTTTGAGCCGTTTTATAAAAATTTAGATATTCACAAGGTGCAAAAAAGCCCCATTTTAAGCGATTTATAGCTATGCCTATCTGAAACTCATTTGCAATGCCTTGAAATTTGGTAAAAATCTGCCTTAAATTTTCTCTAAAAAGCTCTAAATTTTCGATATTATCCCTATCTTGCATGATGGCTATGAGTATATTTTTGCCTTTAAATTTTAAAGCAAATTTTATGTATTCATCTAAATTTTGCATATCCCAAAGAGGCAGCCTTATAAGCAAATTTTTAACTCCAAGTTCATCTACTAGCCAAACTTGCTCGTCCCCTTTATCTAAATTTACGCCTATGCCGTAAAAATCACTCTTTGCTGGCTTTTGTAAGCCTTTAAAAATTTTTATACAAATCGTAGCTAGTGGCAGGATAAATAGCGATAAAAGAGCCATCTTGGCATAATCAAATTTAAAATTTTTACGCATATTTTTTTTATATGCTTTATCGGTTATCACGCTTGGTTGATCTGAGTAAAAGTCCCAAACAAACGGCTTTTTAAGCATCTAGTACCTTTATAAATTCTGATTTTATCGTTTCAAACTCTTGCTTTGAGTACTCTTTTGATATGCAAAAATTTTGCTGACTTTCATTTATGCTGCCCCAGCGCTTAAAACTTGCAAAAAGTGAGTTTCCAAAAAATGAAAAAGTGGGTGTATTTACCGCTGCTGCAAGGTGCATTGGACCAGTTGAGGTGCTTACAAAAAGTCTAAAATTTGACAAAAGTTTACAAAAATCTATCAAATTTAAGTTTGAGCGCCATAAAACAGCATCAAAATCAAGCTTTGAACTTATATATCTGTAAGCACTATCATCGTCTGGACCAAAGCTAAAAACAGCCTTTGTGTTTGGTTTTTGACTTGTGATTTTAGCAAGTAAGATATAATCATCAAGGCTTAAATTTCCATCACTGCTACCGCCAAACCCTGGGTGAAAAGCAACGATATTAAGTCCATTTTCTATCTTGTTCTCATCTAAAAAACTCTGAAAAACAGCCATTTTTTCAAGTTCGCTAAATTCTAAAACCGGTCTTTTAAAATCTGGCGAAATTTCACTAAAAACTGAGCGTAAAAGCTCGATATTATACTCAAACTCGCGCATTTTTACTTCACTTCTGCGTTGTCTTATACGGATATTTGCAAAAATTTGAGCTATTTTTGTGGCTGGTGCTACTCGTTTTTTTACCCCAGCTAAAAGCAGAGCAAGCGCTAGTTTTGTATCTGTAAAGGCGCTAATAGCAATATCAAATCGTCCTTGTTTTATCTTTTTTGATAGTGCAAAAATGCTCTCTTCATAAAGTAAAACTTCATCGATGAAGTCGATATTTTTAGCAAATTCATAATTTACTTTTGAAACTAGCACCGAAATTTTTGCATCTAAAATTTGCTCTTTTGCTAGCTTTATCATAGGTAAAGCCAGCACAAAGTCGCCGATCTTATCGTGTCTGGTTATGAGTATGTTCATTTTTTGCTTCTTGGTTTAGCTCATAAAGTTTGATGTATTTATAAAAATTTGTTACTGCGTGCGAAACGGCAATGATAAGACCGACATAGCCGTCTAAAAAGCCTTTTTTAAATATATAGGTCTTAAAAAAAGAGTACGCAGCGTTCAAAAAAGCTTTGGCTGGACTGGAGTGCTTTTTGCCTGCGTTATTTTTGGCAAAGAGCGTTGAGTAGGTGTTTGCTTTTTGGACAAACTGCTCGATACTAGAGTAGCTGTAATGCCTGATGTTTCCACTCAAAATTTCAGTTCTAAGACCTTGCGTTATGATATCTTCGTGCACATCGTTATCGTTATAGTGTGTGATTTTTTTATTGTATAGGCGTTTTATCTTTTGGTTATTCCATCCACAGTATTTTATCTGAATTTCTTTATAAAATGCGATAAAATTTAGCTTATAAACGCAGTTTTCATCAAGCATTTTGTTTTGTAAAATGCTTCTTAGCTCGCTATCTACGACCTCATCGCTATCGATGATTAGTATCCAGTCATTTTTTGCATAGCTTGCAGCTTTATTTTTTGTACGCCCAAAGCCCACAAACTCGCCTTGTATCAAATTTACATTTTTATATGAGCTTGCGATTTGTAGTGAGTTGTCGGTAGAGCCGTTATCAAAAACCACGACATCATCTAAAAATTCAAGGCTTTTTAGCGTTTTATCAAGAGTTTTTTCGTTATTTTTGACCAAGACTACGCCACTTATCATTTTTTAAGTATCCTTTTTATAAATGCTTTTAGTCTGTATTTTAACATTGATAATGGTTTAAATATCGCGTCTGGTGAGCTTAGTGCATCGCCATTTATTCTGTATATTACGCCATTTATGCCATTAAAATCAGCCTGAATCGCATTGCCGATACGAAAAGCGTATTTGTAATGCTTTTTTGTAAATTTTAAAACTTCATCGTTATATTTACCGTATGGAAAAAACAAACTATCTACCCTTATGCCTAGCTTGTTTTCTAAAATTTCTTTTGAGCCACGAATTTCGCTATCTAAATCGACACCATCGTTGGTTAAAACTACATGAGAGTGCGAATGTGAGGCGATTTGAACAAGGCCACTGTCTATCATCTCTTTTAGCTCTTTATAGGTGCAAAATGTTGCTTTTTTAAAATTTTCAAAAAGATCGTTGTGTTCAAAACTTAGCCGTTCGTTTGATGGAGTTTGTGTGTCATCTAGTATAAATTTGCTAGGGACTGCGAGTGTGGCTTTTAGGTTGTATTTTTTTAGAAGCGGGAAAACAAGTAGGTAAAAGTCTGCATAAGCATCATCAAATGTGATGTGGACACACTTTCCTTGCACGCTTTCTCCCGCGAAAATAGTTGTGAAATTTTGTTTTATGTGTTTTAAATGTTGCTCAAAAATTTCAGCATCATTAGAGCACCTGTCGCTATTTAGATGATGATACATTATGCTTATTAGCACTTTTGTCCTTTTAGTCGTTTTTTTAAATTTTTTCTTGCCTTTAGTCTATGCGAATACTTCATCGCCATATCGATACATCTGCTCTCATCGGCGTTTGAGAGTTTTGCGTATTCAACAGCGATAGACTTCATATCCTCATCTGTAGCCCAAAGCATAGAGAAATTTTTAAGTCTATCTTTTAGCTTTAGTTTTTTAAATTTCATTCTATTTATATCAACTACCTTAAACTCGTATCGGTCGCCACTTTGTTTTATCAAGATGTTTCCAGGGCTGTAGTCAAGATGTAAAATTTCTTGCTCGTGAAGTGCATATGTAAATGCTACAAATTGTTTTAAAATGCTATCTTTGTTTAAAAACTCATCGTCTAGTAAAACTTCTCTTATAGTAAAATCATATGCAAAATTTTCACTTACAAAAAAACTCTCACAAAGTAATTTATGTTCGTAAAACTCGATATATCCGATAGGTTTTGGTGTGAAATTTTCAATCCTTAAGGCATGCTCGTATGACTTTTGTGCTTTTGTTTTTTTGCCAAAAAAGTATAAAATTTTATTAAAAATGTTTGGAATTTTAAAACTTTTTACAACCACTTCTGTATCATTTTGGCTGATGAGTTTTATCTCGTTTCGTACTTTATGTAGCGAGTTTTGCGAGCTTTTAAACTTATCTTTTATATCTAGCAAAAACTCTTTTAGCCAGTTAAAATTCTCATTTAGGGTAAATTTATACATTATCTTGCTCTAGTACTTTGCTTATAAAATCATCTAGATTTTGTTTTATTTCACTAAAATTAATATCTTGAGTGCAGTGTCGTAGTCCAAAACTATCAAACTCTTCTGGTTCTTTCAGTTTGTAGGCTATGCCATAAATTATATCATTTTCAGGTTGAACATATAGTGGGTGAGTGTGTGTAAAAACGCAAAAGGTTGGTGTTTTTAGACTAAAAGATAGATGTAATAACCCAGTATCTGGAACTATAAAAAAAGTAGAGTGTTTAATAAATATAGCTATCTCATCTATTGATTTTATGCCAAGCTTTACAAATTTTATACCATTTGGTTCTAGATAGTCGTTTATTAATCTTTCTTGTAAAAACTCTTGACCAGGATTGGCAACGATTATTGGCTTAAAGCCATAATGATGATTTAAATATTTTACAATTTCATAAGTTTTATGTATGTCTAGTATTTTTTCTAGCCCACCAGAACCTAGCGAAAGTAGGTAAAATTTATCTTTTTTTAAATTTTTAACCTCACTTAAAATGCGGTTTTGCACTTTTGAATTTATAAAAAACTCAGGGTCTACACTCATATCTTGTCTGTCTAGATTAAGCTTTGAGAGTCCTTGAAAAAGCCTTGATGTAAAATGTGCTTCGTTGTTAAATTTATAAGGTAACTTAGACGGTTCTTTTGCTATGATATACTTGCTAAGCGATAGCTTAGCCATGCTTCTTGATGAGCTGCCATTATATAAATCAATAACTATATCAAATTTTTCAATAATTATCTTAATCTGTGTAGATATCTTGCTATAAAGATATTTTATATAATTTGTTTTTTTTCGATTCATTACTATAATATGATTTATGTTTGGATTGTTATAAAGAACATCATAGCCTATTTTATCAACAATAACAGTTATATTTGCATTTGGATATTTTTTTTTGATACTTCTTAAAATGGGCGTTCTAAATAGCACATCTCCAAAAAGACCAAGCATAATAATGCAAATTTTTACATCTTTTTTTTCTAGAAACTCCATTTTTGTTCCTTAAATTTGTATATAGATTTTAGCTAAAATGAGCTTAAAAAGGTTTTACTTGCTAATAAGATGTCTGCTAAAAATTGTCTTTAACAAGCGATACCATAAGCCACGCAGTATGTAGGCTACACCGCCGAATTTTCGCATTCTTTGCTTTCTAGCGCGTGATTTTTTCTTGCCTAAAGTCACGCGTTCTTTCTCAATTGATGAGTTTGTTCCATCTATATCACTAGTTTCTATAATGTTTTTATTTAAACCATAAATGTTTAAACCGCATAATTTATAAAATTGTAGCCAACAATCAGCTTCCAAAATAAGTGGAGTATTTGCTTTTAACATCTTTTTTGCAGCAGCATTTGTTATTATATAGCCGTAGGTTCCAGTACCTGCTACAAATTTATATAGAGTAATCTCTTTATTAATTTTGATATTAAAATTTTTAAAACTATTAACCATATACATTAGGCAAACTAGTTCGTAATTTTGTTTGGTTTGCAAAAAAACTTGTAATATATTAAGATAGTTTCTAAATTCAGAATTAAATACGGTATCATCTTCTAAGATAAGAGCGTAAGGTATATTTTCATCGACTATTTTTTGATAAATTTTAAGATGACTTAGCGCACAGCCCACTTCGCCTTTTGTAATGAAACAATTATCGTAATCATATACGCTTTTTCTAAGCTCATCTTCGCTTAGCCCCCTTCCATAAATACCTTCAATAAATTCATAATCAAGTCCGATAGGCTCAAATGTTTTGATAAATTTTTCTTTTTTTTCTATATCTTTTTTTAGGTTTATAACGAAAATTTTCACTTTTTATTTTCCTTTTTATTTTATTTGAAAATTATTTTAGCTAAATTTATCTAAGCATTATGTAAAATAATTCAGGTATTAAAGAGGAAAATATGGCTAAAATTTTAGAGCTTTGTCTATCACCTGATCTTGGTGGACTTGAGCTATATATGAAAAATGCGACTAAAAATTTAAACTCAACTGCTGTAATAGGCAAAAACTCAAAGCTTAAGGTAGCTTTTGAGGCTGAAAATTTGGCATTTTATGAGATGGACAGGTTTGCGGTTTTTCATCTTGCTGGTATTATCGATAGTCAAAATATTGATGTCTTACATATCCACTGGACAAAAGACATTTTAACTGCTGTTTTAGCAAAAAAACTATCACGCAAAAAACCAAAGATAGTCCAAACCAGACACATGCATATGACGCGATTTAAGAGCGATTTTTACCATAAATTTTTATATAAAAATATCGATATGATTATCGCAGTTACTGAGCTTTTGCAAGAGCAGATAAATAAATTTATCCCAAGCAATATACGACCAAAGGTAAAGGTTTGCTACCTTGGCGTAAAAGAGATAGTGCCGCTTGATAAAGATAAAAAGCTTGAGTTAAGGGACAGTTTGGGGCTTGAAAGTGAGTTTGTAGTAGGCATAGTTGGTAGAGTCGAAGGGGCAAAAGGGCAACACATCGTTTTAAATGCTGCTAAAATTTTAAGAGATTTTAATATAAATTTGCGTGTATTAGTCGTTGGTGGATGCATGGATGAGAGATACTTAAATGCCCTTAAAGGGGTGTACAAGGATGATATATTTCTTGGACATGTTCAAAATGCAAGCGAATATATGCAAATTTGTGATTGTGTCGTACTGGCTACAAAAAAAGAGACTTTCGGGCTTGTTTTGGCTGAGGCTATGCGAGCTGGTGTGTGTGTTTTAGCTAGCGATAGCGGAGGGCCTCTTGAGATTATAGATGATGGCAAAAATGGGCTTTTGTTTGAAGCGTTTAATAGCAAGGATCTTGCCAGAAAACTAAAGCTTGTTATAGATGATGAGAATTTTAGACAGACGCTAGCTAGAAATGGTAAGGAAAAAGCAGATAATAAATTTAACGAAACCACGCATTTTGCAGAGCTTGCAACTATGTTAAACGAAATTTAAGACAAGAGCTTTTTTGCTGTTTGTATAATGCTTTGCGGTAAGATTTCTTTTATGCAAAGGTCATTTTTATCTATTTTTTTGGCATCTATTTTCTTGCCAGCGTCAATGACTAAATTTTGGCTTGTAGCATAGGCATTTCTATGGCTTGGACGATTTCCAAAAAGTGTTATGGAAGCGACATTTTGCGCCCAAGCGATGTGAGTAACCCCGCTATCATTACCGATAACTAGATCGCAGCCATTTATAAAGCCCACAAGTTGATTTAGACTCATCTTATCAAGTAGTCTAGCGTGTGTTTCTTGCGTAAGAGCAAGTGCTTTAACGCGCTCTTTTTCATTTGCGTAGCAGACTAAAATTTCATACTCACCAAGCCCTAAGATAACATCTTTAAACTTATCATAACATTTATCAGCTTCGCTTGCAAATGGTGCTATGAGTATGCGTTTTGGTGAGTTTTCTTGCTGTTTTGTATAGTTTTTTAGGCATGGGCTTTTGGTTAAAATTTCTTTTTTTAAGAAGTTAAAATTTAGCGCAAAAGATGCGAGTTTTAGGTTTCTTAATATAATATTTTCATTATAATCGCATGTAAGTTTAGTCGCGTAAAAAAGGCTAGCCAGCGGCTCTTTTATGCTTTTTTTATCAAATCCATAGCTATTTTTACTAAGCAATTTTGTAATGATGGCTGATTTTATCAGTCCTTGTAGGTCTATAGCAACATCAAATTTACCAAGTGAGCGCACTATGTGAAAAGTTTTTTTAAATTTTTTATCTTTTAGCGGAACTAAAACAAGGCGGTCTATATGCTCGTGCCCATCTAAAATTTCACCAAATTTTTCATCAGCTATCCATGTGATTTTAACATTTAAAAGATTTCTTTTTATAAATTGTAAAACTATGCAAGAGTGCACAATATCGCCGATGGCAGATAGTCTAACGATGGCGATATTAAGAGTTTTATTCATTTTTCTCGCTTATAAATTTTGAAATTTAATCGCATTTTACAAAGATTTTTCTAAAAAAACATTAAATCGCTAAGATTTATTTTAAAATTTTAATCGTATAATTGAAAAAATAAATTTGAAAGAAAAATGTAATTTTATGTCAAAATTTAAGTGCTCACATTGCCAGCTTGTATTTGATGAAAATTCAGCTATAACAAACGACAGCGGTCAAAAATTTTGTTGTAGTGGGTGTAAAAATGTTTATGAAATTTTACATGAAAGTGGCTTTGATGAGTTTTACTCAAGACTTGGTAAATCCACCCTAAGCCCTCAAAATAGCCTAACTATAACAAAGCAAAGCGTTCAAAGCTTGTATAAGGAATTTGTCAAAAACGAAGATGGTTTTAATAAGATAAACCTTGTCATAGAGGGCATTCACTGTTCGGCTTGTATCTGGCTAAATGAAAAGGTTTTACACTCTATGCCGGGTGTGATCGAGGCTAGTGTAAATGCCACAAATAACAAAGCCACCGTTGTTTGGGATGAGGAACTTATAGGCTTGGCTGAAATTTTGACTGGGCTTAATGCTGTTGGATACCGTGCTTATGCTTATGATATAAGCCGTGAAGAGGAGCGTATGGCGGCAAAAAGGCGTGAGTTTTACATGAAGCTTTTGGTTGGCATTTTTTGCGTGATGAATATCATGTGGATCGCCGTATCGCAGTATGCGGGCTATTTTAGTGGGATAGATGCAAGTGTGCGAGATATATTAAATTTTGCTGAGTTTTTGCTCACAACTCCTGTGCTTTTTTATACGGGGAGTGCATTTTTTAGTGGTGCAAAGATAGCCTTAAAGACTAAAACGCCTAATATGGACTTGCTGGTTATAACTGGCGCTAGTTTGGCTTATGTTTACTCTATTTATGCGATGTTTAGCCGTACTGGAGAAGTGTACTTTGATTCGGTGGCTATGATTATAACTTTTGTATTTGCGGGTAAATTTTTAGAAATTTTAAGCAAAAAACGAGCCAGTGATACTATTGATGGGCTAAATTTGCTTACTTTAAGTGAGGTTTGCGTTTTAAATGGAGAAAATTTAGAGCAAAAAAATGCCCGTGATGTCGTGGCTGGCGAAACTATCGTTTTAAAAGCTGGCGACAAGGTTTTAATAGACGGTATCATAAAAAGTGGCGAAGCTAGCTTTGATCTATCAAGCTTAAATGGCGAGAGTATCCCCGTTGTTTTGGCTAAAGATGAGAGTGTAAAAAGTGGCTCGATATGCTTAGATGGTTTGGTTTATTATACCGCAAGTGCAAATTTTGAAAGCTCGCTTTTAAGCAAGATTATCGCTATGCTTGAAAACGCAACACTCAAAAAGCCAAAAATAGAGCAGTTTGCTAATGAAATTTCGCCAAAATTTTCACTCATTGTCCTTGGTATCGCTTTGGCTACATTTTTTTATTATTTATCAACTACAAGCTTTCAAAATGCCCTTATCATAGCTATCTCTGTTATAGTTATAGCTTGCCCGTGTGCTCTTGCTCTTGCAACGCCTGTTGCAACGCTTTGTGCTCTTGGAGTAGGGCTAAAAAAGGGAGTGATATTTAAAGAGGCAAAATTTATAGAAAGTCTTGCAAAGTGCGATACTGTCGTATTTGATAAGACTGGCACACTTACAAACTCGGCTCTTGTGATTAGTGAGTTTGTAAATTTTAAAGATTTTGATGATGGTGTGATACTTGCTCTTGCAAATGCTTCAAGCCACCCAGTAAGCATGGCTGTGGCAAAATTTCTTTGTAAGAATCAGCCAGCAGAGCTAACAAATGTAAAAGAGTTTGTAGCAAAGGGAGTTAGCGCCAGTTTAGATGATAAAATTTTGCTTGGTGGAAGCGCTAGATTTATGCGAGAAAATCAAATTTCGTGTGGTAGCGATGACGCTCAGTATTTTGTCGCTTTTAACGGTGAATTGGTGGCAAAATTTATCCTAAAGGATGAGCTAAGAAAGAGTGCAAAAGAGTGTGTGGATACGCTAAAATCCCTTGGTATTCGCCCACTTATCTTAAGTGGGGATACACAGCAAAATGTAAAAAAAGTCGCAGATGAGCTTGGCATTGAGTTTTGGGCTGGGGTTTTGCCTGATGAAAAGGCGGAATTTATAAGCGAACTTGTGCTAAATTCTCATCAAGTTGCTTTTGTTGGTGATGGTATAAATGACAGCATAGCTATGAGCTTGGCTCAGATTGGTGTTTGTATGGGGAGCGGAGCAGATGTGAGCTTGGAAAGAAGTGATGTAGCGCTTTTAAATAACGATCTTGCGGCATTTACAAGTGCTGTAAAGCTTTCAAGAGCAACCCTTAGAAAAATAAAGCAAAATCTCTTTTTTAGTCTATGCTACAACGCATTTACGCTACCACTTGCGGTTATGGGGCTTATCATACCGCTATTTGCTGCTATATCAATGTCGCTTAGCTCGCTTGTAGTTGTTTTAAACTCGCTTGCGTTAAGGCGAGAATTTAAGGAGAAAAATGGATAGTTCGGTTTTGATGATAATGCTTGCAGTATCGCTATTTTTAGGAGCTTGTGTACTTTTTGGAGTGATATGGGGTGTGAAAAATCGCCAGTTTGATGACTACCGTAAATTCCTAGACGGAGCACATTTTGACGATGAAGATGCGTTAAATGATGCTTATGAGCTTGAAAGGCGCAAAAAAGAGGCGTTAGAGCGTAAAAAGCAAATTTGAGTCATGATAAAAAATCTCTTTGAAGATCTTAATTTCTCCTCTCAAAATGAGCTTGTTTGTGATGTTTTTATGGGTAAAAATTTTCGTATCGAGCGGATACTTTCATACGGACAAACAACAAATTGGCAAGAGCAGGACGAAGATGAATGGGTTTGCGTTATAGATGGTAAGGCTAGGATCTTGTTTGAAGGAGAGCTTGGCAAGCAGACTGCTCTTTGTTTTTTAAATTTACAAGATAAGATAATTAAAGAAAAAAGCATTGAGGTTTTGCTGCAAAAGGGTGATGCTCTCTTTATCCCAGCTGGTGCAAAACATAGAGTTAGTTACACCCCTAAAGGTTGTTTTTGGCTTTGTGTTTTTGCAAAAAATCAACTAGTATAAAATGAAGCCGAGCCTGTCTTAAAACAAGCTCGCAAGTGCTTGCACGGGGTGCTTTGGCTTTACACCTTCAAATCTTGCAACTTGACTTCTGCAAGAGTAGCCTGTGACCAAACAGCGTGAAACATCTCTTAGTTTAAGTTTTGCGCCCCATGAGCTGTCATAAATTTCTTTTGAAATTTTTTGGTTTTTCACTTCATGTCCAAAAACACCAGCCATGCCACAACAGCCGACACTTTCAACACTTAGCTCTTGGTTAAAGGCTGTAAAAATTTCTTGCCACTCTTTTGGGCTATTTGGCATTTCGGTTTGTTCTGTACAGTGAGGGAAAAGGTGCCATTTTGCTGAGTTTTTGAAATTTAAACCATTTTTTACCGAGATAAAATTCTCACTTTTTACACTGGTTTTTAGCCATTCATGAGCTGTTAGAACATGAAACTTGCCTAAGTTTTCGCCTAAAATTTCAGCGTATTCATCGCGGTAACAAAGCACTATCGCAGGGTCTACACCAACCAAAGGCACTTCAAGCTTTGCTATGCGTGAGAGCATATCTGCTGCATTTTTTGCAGTGCGTGCAAACTGACGCAAAAAGCCTTTGATGTGCTGGGCTTTGCCGTTTGGCTTAAATGGCAAAAGTACCGGCTTAAAACCCATGCCAGCACAAAGTCGCACAAAATCAGCCACTACTTTTGCATCATAGTATGATGTAAATGGATCTTGTACGATAAATATCATATCTTTTAGTTCATCTTTACTTAGCGTTTCAAGTTCATCAAGCATCTTTTCATAGTTTTGCCCAAGCTCATCTTTTAAATTTGGCTCAGAAAGTGATGGTAGAGCGGTCATGCCAATAGTTTTTTCTGCTAGAGTTTGTATAAATTTCATATTTGTAATGGCATTAAAAAACTCTGGCTTTTTTGCTAAAAATGGAGCGACACTTTCTAAATTTGCCACAACATAGTCTTTTGGCTCTCTTAAATATCGTGAGTGATAAAAATAGAAAAATTTTGAGCGAAAGCTTGCGACATCGATCTTTATAGGGCACTGACTAGCACAGGCTTTGCATGCTAAGCATGTGTCCATGGCATCTTTTACTTCGTGTGAGAAGTCGTATTTGCCCTGCCATTTACCTATAGTGTTGGTAAATTTCTGTGCTAAGTCACTTAGGCTTGGTGTTGCAGTGCGAAAGTCTAAGCTTTCAGGGTTTACGCCGTTTTTACTAAGTAGCGTTAGCCACTCTCTTACTATACCAGCTCTTCCTTTTGGTGAGTGCAAACGGGAGCGCATGACTTTCATTGACGGGCACATAGCGCTATCAGCATCAAAGTTAAAGCAAAGTCCATTTCCGTTGCATTCAAGTGCACCTTTATACTGAGCTCTTGTTTGTTCTGGTATTAGCCTATCGCTATCGGCTCGCATAGAAGAAAGGATATCGTAAAGCTCGTCCGCGCTATCTTGCGGAGTGCAAATCTTACCTGGATTTAGGCGGTTTGTAGGATCAAATAAAAACTTGACATACCTAAGCTCACTCCAAAGCTCTGGTGTGAAAAATTTCTCTGCGTAACATGAGCGAATCCCTTTTCCATGCTCGCCCCACAAAAGACCACCGTATTTTGCTGTTAGTTCAGCCATGCTGTCTGAAATTTGCCTAAAAAGCTTTACCTGCTCTTTATCATAAAGATTAAGTGCTGGGCGCACATGAAGCACTCCCGCATCAACATGCCCAAACATACCATAGCTAACTCCATAACCATCAAGCAGTTTCCTAAACTCAGCTATATAATCTGCCAAATTTTCAGGCGGCACACAGGTATCTTCAACAAAGGCAAGTGGTTTTGTATCGCCCTTAGTCTTTCCAAGTAGCCCAACAGCCTTTTTGCGCATTGCATAAATTTTTAGTATCGAGGCTAGATCTTTGCATACTTGATAGCCTATGATGCCATCTTCATTTTGTAAAATTTTAGTGTCTAGTTTTTGACAAAGTTCGCTTACTTTAGCATTAATAACGCTATCGTTATCTCCTGCAAACTCAACGATATTTAGCCCCAAAATAGGCTCTTTTTCTTCGCTTAAAAGCTCTCTTACAGAGTGCCAAACTATATCGCTTTTGGCTAAATTTAGTACTTTTGAATCAACAGTCTCAACAGAAAGGGCGTTTGCGCTTACCATAAAAGGAGCGTTGCGTAATGCCGCGTCAAATGAGCGGTATTTTACATTTATAAGGGTTCTAAAATTAGGGATCGGCAGCAAATTTAGCGTAGCCTCTGCGACAAATGCAAGGGTACCTTCGCTACCAGTTATAATGCGAGTGAGATTAAACTCGCTTTCATCATCATTAAAGACATTTTTTAGGTCATAACCAGTTAAAAATCTATTAAGCTGTGGTAGATCTTTTAAAATTTGCTCTCTTTTTTGCTTACAGCGATTAAAAATCTCAAGATGTAAATGCTTACAGGTAGGGCTAAACTCGCTTAAATTTTGCTCAAAATTTTCACATTTTATAGCTTTTGTTTCAAGCTCTTCGCCGTTTATTAACACCACTTTTAATCCAAGCGTATGATCTGATGTTTTGCCATACCTTAGCGAGCCTTGACCTGAAGCATCTGTGTTTATCATGCCTCCGATGGTTGCTCTGTTGCTTGTTGAAAGCTCTGGTGAGAAAAATAATCCATAAGGTTTTAAAAAGGCATTTAGTTCATCTTTAACTATACCCGCTTGAACGGTTACTTTTTTAGCATTTTCGTCAAAGTGTAAAATTTTATTCATATACCTAGACAGATCAACGATGATGTTTTTATTTAAAGCTTGTCCGTTTGTGCCTGTGCCACCACCCCTTGGCGTAAAGCTAAGAGTGTTAAATTTTGGCAAATTTGCAAGTTTTGCGATAAGTGTTACATCATTTGTATCTTTTGGGTACAAAATTGCCTCAGGAAGCAGCTGATAAACGCTATTATCAGTAGCCATACTAAGGCGTTCAGAGTAGGTTTTGGCGATGTCGCCACCAAAATTTTGAGAGTCTAAAGCCTGCAAAAAATCCAACACTACGGCAGAAGTTTGCGGCACATCAGAAAGTCGTGGCAACATGCTGATCCTTTATATTAACAAGAGTAACAAGTCTTAAACTCGTAAGCTGTTGGACGCGCCTCATAAGGCCAAACTTGAGTTTCAAATTTAAAATGCTGATAGTCATCTATAAATTTTGGCGTCATGATAGGGCTTAGATACTCATTATCGCGGATAAGCGCCTCAAGGCTTCCACGAAGAGTGTGCGGAAGTTGCTCTATGCCGCGCTCTCTAATCTCATCAAGATGAAGCTTAAATAAATTTTCATCCATTGGACCCACTGGCTCATATCTATTTTTCACACCATCAAGACCAGCCATAAGCATCGCTGCAAAGGCTAAATAAGGGTTTGCGGTGCTATCAGGAAAACGCATCTCTGCACGAACTGATTTTTCTCCTGAGCCATAAGGTATTCTTATAGAAGCAGAGCGGTTTTGACTAGAATATGTAAGAATAGATGGTGCTTCAAAGCCTGGGATAAGGCGTTTATAGCTATTTGTGCTTGGGTTTGTAAATGCAGCGACACTTCTTGCGTGTTTTAAAATTCCGCCTATATACCAGCGAGCAAAATCACTTAAATTTGAGTAGTTGCCAGCACCGAAAAATAGGTTTTTGCCATCTTTCCAGATTGATTGATGTACGTGCATGCCACTTCCGTTATCGCCATAAAGTGGCTTTGGCATGAAAGTTGCACTCTTGCCGTTTAGGTGAGCTACCATTTTTACAACATATTTATAGATTTGCACATTATCAGCAGCTTCGACCAAAGTGCCAAATTTTACCCCTATCTCCCCTTGTGCCTGCGCTACTTCATGATGTACAACAAACGGCTCAAGCCCAACTTGCTCAAGAACATTTACCATCTCAGACCTTATATCAACCATACTATCGATAGGTCCGGTGGCTAAGTAGCCTCCTTTTGTGCGAGGACGATGACCTGTGTTGTAGCTATCTTTAAAATCTCTAGCGTCGTTCCATTCGCCCTCTTCACTATCTACTTCATACATTGCACAGTTAGTTTTGTCTATGATTTTAACATTATCAAATATAAAAAATTCATTCTCAGGACCAAAATACGCCACATCGCCCATGCCGCTTTCCTTTACATAAGCCATGGCTTTTTTGGCTATCGAGCGTGGGCATTTTTCATACATCTCGCCTTTGTAAATGTCATAAACATCACAAAAAACTACAGCTGTAATGTCTGATGTAAAAGGGTCTAAAAATGTGCTTATAGCATCTGGCATAAGTATCATATCTGACTTATCTATCGGCTGCCAGCCACCCGCAGAGCTTGCATCAAAAGGGATACCAACTTCAAAATTTTCTTTATTTATGACTTTAAAATTATATGTTAAAGTATGCCATCCGCCATTCATATCAGTAAATCTAAAATCCACAAATTTCACTTCATGCTCTTTGCAAAAAGAGAAGAACTCATCAACACTATTTACAAATTTTCCCATAATTTTCTCCTTTGGGTTTTTAATTTTTGTATTGTATCATAAATTTTTATATTTAAGCTTAATTTTATTTAAAAATTACTAGCAATTTAAAATTTTACAAAATGTCTATCTCGTTGCTCAAAAAATGCACACTTGCTAAAGCCCATTTCTCGAGCTAAATTTTCACATTTAGCACCCTCAAAGCCTACTTGCTCTGGAGCATGAGCGTCTGAGCCAAAAGTTATAGGTATATCAAGCTCATAAATCATTTGTAAAATTTCACGGCTTGGATACTGCTCACAAACCGGTTTTCTTAATCCAGCTGAGTTTATCTCAACTACTAAATTTGCTTTTTTTATGGCATTTAAAGCATCTTTTGCTAAAATTCTTATATCAGTTTTTGGTAAAAATTTAAATATTTTCATAAGATCAATATGCCCCACAATATCAAATTTACCGCACTTTGCAAGCTCTTTTATGCAAAGAAAATAGTCTTGCCAAATTTTATCTATATCCTTATTTTTGTATTCGCCGATAAACTCAGGGTTGTCAAATCCCCAGCCGCCTATAAAATGAACAGAGCCTATCAGGTAGTCAACTTTTCTTCTAAAAACTCGTTCATCCATAAAGCCATCTAGAAAATCAACCTCATAACCAAGTAAAATTTTTATATCATTTTTATAAATTTCTTGCAAATTTTTAACCAAGCTTTCATACTCATACATCTGATCAAAACTCATTCGATAAGCCTCATCAAAGCCCATTGGTGCATGGTCACTGATACCATAAATTTCGCATCCGATGGATAAAGCTTGTTTTATATACTCAGTCTGCTCTTTAGTTGCGTGTTTGCAAAGGGTTGTGTGATTGTGTAGATCAACTTTCATGAGCTGCCTTTTTTGCGTTTTTGTTATTGTATCACAAAGTGTTAAAGTTAGCTTTAAAAGAAGTGATAGTATAATCGCAGTAATTTTAAATTAGGAGCTTTTATGACCCAAGAGGAACTTGATGCCTTGATGGCTGGTGATCTTGATGATATTGTTGATGATACACCAAGCGAGTTAGAGCAGGTATCTAGCGAAGAGGAAATTCCTGCTGAAGAAGCGCCAGCAAAACCAGTTGCTGCTACAAAAATAGATGAAGATCTGGCTAAAAACTATAGAGTAAGCCCCGAAACTGCATGGCCACCTCCTCCTCCAACAGATGATCATAAGATGGTTAATCAACTTGATGATGTCACTAGAGATAGTGAGAAAAAGGCAACTGAGCTACTTGATAAGCTTGATACCATAAATAACTTTTTTATGGACAGTGAAAGTGCTTGCAACGCAGCAAAAAAAGATATTGATAAAAATATTGAAATTTTTACCACTTTAAGTGAAAAATTCCCAGCTATCGAGGCATTTACTGAATCTCTTGAGCGTAACAAAAAGATGAAGAAAAGTATGGAAAATACCATCGGCGATTTGCAAATGGGTCAAGATGAGATTATGATGGCTATGGATATGATGCAGTATCAAGATATACATCGTCAAAAAATAGAGCGTGTTATAAATGTAATGCGCGCTCTTAGCAAGTATATGAGTAGTCTTTTTGAGGGTAAGATAGATGATGAAAAGCGTGTTAGCTCAGCAGTACACATCGCTGGTGACACATCGACTGAAAATCTTGTAAGTAACGACGATATCGAGGCTCTTATAGAAAGTTTGGGCAAAAAATAGTGCTTAGACCTGAAATTTTATCTCCAGCAGGCGATCCGCAAAAGCTACGCATCGCCTTAGAGTATGGTGCTGATGCAGTGTATGCAAGTGTGGCTAGCTTTTCACTTCGCACACGCTCAGCTCGCGAGTTTGACCTTTCTAGTTTTGAGGAAGCTATCGCATATACACATGAAAAAGGTAAGAAATTTTACGCTACTATTAATGCTTTTCCTTTTAATGGGCAGATCGAGCCGTTAAAGCGCCATATTCAAACTATTAGCAAATTTAAACCAGACGCTTTTATCATCGCTACTCCGGGTGTTATGAGCCTAGCAAAAGAGATAGCACCTGAGATTGAGATACACCTTTCTACTCAGGCAAATGTCATGAACTATCTTGATGCTAAGCTTTATCATGAGATGGGGGCAAAACGCATCGTTGTGGCTCGTGAAATGAGCTTAAAAGATGTGATAAAGATAAAAGAGTTAGTGCCGACCCTTGATATAGAAATTTTTGTTCACGGATCTATGTGCTTTGCTTATTCTGGTCGCTGTTTGGTCTCTGCTGTGCAAACTGGTCGCCAGTCAAACCGTGGAAGTTGCGCGAATGATTGCCGTTTTAAGTATGAACTTTATGCCAAAAACCCCGAAAGCAACACTCTCTTTCGTCTAGAAGAAGACCCAGAAGGTGGCACGCACATAATGAACTCAAAGGATTTAAATTTATCTGCCCATATTGATGAGATTATTAAATCAGGGGTGGTTGATAGCTTAAAAATAGAGGGGCGAACAAAGAGCGAGTACTACGCAGCTTGTGCCACTAGGGCATATAAGATGGCGGTTGATGATGCAATGAGTGGCAAATTTGATGCTAAAATTTATACCGCCGAGCTAAATACTCTGAAAAATCGTGGTTTTACCGATGGCTATTTAGTCTCTAGACCTTTTGAGCGAACCGATACACAAAATCACACAAGTAGCCTAGAAGAGGGCACTCATCAAGTCCATGCGATAAGTGAAGATGGCGAATGGTTTAAGTGTAAATTTAAAATAATACCAAACGAGATCTATGAGGTCGTTGCTCCGCTTGGGTTTAGTATACAAAATAGTAAAAATGAGATCGGCGAAGTTTTTAATGAAAATGGTAAAATTTGGCTTAAATTTAGTAAAATTGAGACAAAAAAAGGTAAAATTTTAGACGAAATTCATAGCGGAAATGAAAATGAGTTTAGATCCGTGGCAAAACTTTGTAAATTTAGCTTTTTAAGAAAGGAAATTTAATGAAATTTGTATCGATTATAATGGGTAGCAAGAGTGATTATGAGGTTGTAAATGAGGCTGCAAAGTTACTTGAAAAATTTGGTGTAAAATATGAGCTTATCATAAGTTCTGCTCACCGAAGCCCAGAAAGAACGCATGAGTATGTTAAGGCTGCCGAAGCAAAGGGTGCGCAGGTATTTATAGCTGCGGCTGGTATGGCTGCTCATCTTGCTGGAGCTATAGCTGCAAATACAACAAAGCCAGTCATTGGAATTCCTATGGGAGGCTCAGCACTCAACGGTATAGATGCGCTTTACTCAACTGTTCAGATGCCAAGTGGTATGCCTGTGGCAACAGTTGCTATCGGTAAGGCTGGAGCTTTAAATTCAGCCTATCTTGCTATGCAAATTTTAGCCCTGCAAGATAGTGAGCTTGCAACAAAATTAAAAGATGATAGAAAAGATAAACAAGAGGCTTTAAAGGCTGATTCGGCAAAGGTAGAAGTGATACTTTAAGGGGGTAAGATGCAGACTTTTTTAAAGATAGATGAGTTTTGCAAGCTAGTGCATTTAGAGCGTGAAGTTATAGAGGGTATGATAGAGCGTGGCGTGCTTAATACAAAAATCGAAGAAGATGGTGAAATTTTAATCGAAGCTAGCCAGGGTACGATGAGTGTTGTGCCCACAACTAGCAGTGATCTGAGCGTTAATATGAATGCTGTTGTTGGCGAAAGCTTTGTTGAAAAGACTATTGGCACGATACTAAATTTACACGAAAAAGTTCTTGATGCAAAAGACGAGACGCTTGATGTGCTAAGAAATGAGAATAAATTTTTAAAAGAGGCACTTTATTCGATGCAAGAGCTTTATGATGAAGACAGAAAGACCATAGATACGCTAACGGCACAACTTAAGCACTCGCAAGAAGAGGTTGAGTTTTTAAAGCGAAAGTATAAATTAATGTGGAACAAGGCGGTTGAAAATTTTAATGCATGATTTGACTGGCAAAACACTAGAAAGCTCGTTTGCTTGCGTGGTTGGTGATGAGATAGTTCAGATCTTTTTACAAGTTGGGGGAAAGTGGTTTTTTGTATGCAGTCCAAAAGATACAAATAGTATAAAATTTTCTCAAAGTGATGACCCTATAACGCTAGACTTAGAGCTTACTAGAATACCAATGATAACGCAGTTTGAAGGACTTGAAGTTTTATCTTTTCAAGAAATTTTTGAAGATAAAAAGGCTATCGGATTCATAGTAAATTTTAGTGAACTATCCGAAAAAAGTTTGATTTTAAGCAAAAGCTTAGAAAATACTCTAAAGATGGGCGTGTCAAATTTTATCGATAAATTTTAGATATGATAATATAAAAAATAGTATAAACAAGGAAGAGATATGACATTTTCAGAAATTATTTTAACCCTACAAAATTACTGGCGAGAGCAAGGTTGCGTGATAGTTCAGCCTTACGATATGCCAGCAGGTGCGGGAACATATCATCAAGCGACATTTTTAAGAAGTCTTGGCAAAAAGCCGTGGGCTACGGCTTATGTAGCACCATCTCGTCGTCCAACTGACGGTAGATACGGCGAAAATCCAAACCGTTTAGGAGCTTACTATCAGTTTCAGGTTCTTATAAAACCAAGCCCAGAAAATATCCAAGAGCTTTATCTAAAAAGCTTAGAGCGTCTAGGTCTTGATCTTAAAAAACACGATATTCGCTTTGTTGAGGACAACTGGGAGAGTCCTACGCTTGGTGCGTGGGGGCTTGGCTGGGAAGTTTGGCTTGATGGTATGGAAGTAACGCAATTTACCTATTTTCAGCAAGTTGGCGGTATAGCGTGTGAGCTAATAAGTGGCGAGATAACCTACGGACTTGAGCGACTTGCGATGTATATACAAAACAAAGATAATGTCTATGACATAGTTTGGGACGATAAAAACGGTATTATAACATACGGCGATGTGCATAAACAAGGCGAATATGAGTGGAGTAAATATAACTTTGAGATAGCTGATGTAAGTATGCTTTTTAATCAGTTTGAAAATGCCTTTAAAGAGTGTAAAAGATGTTTGGAAGCTAAAATTTCACTGCCTGCTTATGATTATTGTATGCTTGCGGCTCATACTTTTAATGTCCTTGATGCTCGCGGTGCTATTTCGGTAACTCAAAGGCAAGATTACATCTTAAAAATTCGCGAACTTGCAAAAGAGTGCGCTGTAACATATAAAGAAAGTTTAAATGAAGATAGCTGAAATTTATGATTTTTTAGATAAATTAAGTCCATTTGATACGCAAGAGAGCTGGGATAATAGCGGGCTTTTGGTGGGCTCATTTTATGATGAGGTGCAGCGTATATACCTAAGTCTTGATATTGATACTAATTTGGTGCAAAATGCCTTGCCAAATTCTCTTATCATCGCACATCATCCGCTGATTTTTAAGGGGCTTAAGTCGCTTGATTTTACTCGCTATCCAAGCAATCTTATAAATTTAATGATTAAAAAAAACATAAGCTTAATCGCCGCTCACACAAACTATGATAAAGCCGTGTTAAATGAGTATTTTGTGAGTGAAGTTTTAGGGCTTAAAATCTCACAAAAGGATGAGTTTTTAGCTTATGCTGAAGTTGATATGAGCTTTGATGAGTTAGTAAAGTTTGCAAAAGTAAAAATGGGCTTAGAAAATTTACGTTGCGTAAGAGCAAAAGAGCGAGTAAAACGCATAGCAGTTTGCACTGGAAGTGGGGTTGATCTCATACCTTTTGTAAAGGCTGATGCGTTTTTAACTGGCGATTTAAAATACCACCAAGCACTTGAAGCCAAAGAAAATTTGCTAAATTTAATAGATATCGGACACTTTGAGAGTGAGGCGTATTTTGGGGCATCTTTGAAAAAATATTTGCAAAATTTCAAAATAGAAGTTATAATAAGCGATTTTAAAAATCCATTCACGCATTATTAAGGAAAATTTATGAATAAATATCTACAACAAGTCGTCGAGTTGTCAAAATTTGATAAAGAGATCGACGCATTTACTCCACGCATTGAGAGCGTTCAAAAATCTTTTAAAGCCGTTCAAGATGAGCTTGATGAGATTAACACAAAGATTGAGCAACTTGATACAGACATAAAAGAGATGAAAAACCAAAAGTCATTAACAGATGCGCACATTGCCGAGTTTTCAGTAAAGATAAAAGATGTTGCTAAAAAAAGTGGATCAGCAAAGAGCGAGAAAGAAGTTAAAGCTTTAAATTTGGAAGAAGAGATAGCAAGAGAGCAACTTGAAGCAGCAAACGAAGAGATATCAAGACTTGAAAAAATTATCGAAAATAAAGTAGCTAGCAAAACCGAACTTAGCGAAAAACAAGCTGAACTTAGCGAAAAACAAGCACAGATTCAAAGTGAAATTTCAAGCGAGCTTGAAGCGATAGAAAAAGAGCGTGAAGAGGTTTATAGTAAAAAAACAAAGCTTGTTGGTGAAATGAACCAAAAAATTCTTACATTTTATGAAAAAATTCGTAAATGGGCACGCAACACAGCCGTTATTCCTGTTAAAAAACAAGCTTGTTATGGTTGCTTTATGCAGATAAATGATAAAACTTTTGCGGCTGTTGTGCATGGCGATGATATCGTTACATGTCCGCATTGTGGTAGAATTTTATATAAAGAAAACGCTTAAGACTCTGCCCTCGTGGTTGCGATTTACTACATTTTAGCCCTGATAGTTTGGATCTTTGGGGCTATTTTTTTACTTATTTTTAGTTTTAAAAGCAAATACAAACACTCTATCCCTGCAAGATTTTTTCTTTTTAAAAATCCAAGCTTTAAAGAGGCTCAGATTCATTTTCATGCATGTAGTTTTGGTGAAATTCAAGCCCTAAAGCCCATTATGCAAATGTTTGAAGATAAGGCTATTAGTGTTGTTACAAACACTGGCTTTGAGGCAGCAAGTAAAATTTCTGCCAATACTCGCTTTTTGCCATTTGAAATTTTCTTACCATTTTGGCTAAAACCATCAAAGGTTTTGGTAGTTTTTGAGGCTGAACTTTGGCTTATGTTGGTTGCCATAGCAAAGGCAAAAGGGGCAAAAGTTTTACTAGTAAATGCTAGAATCTCAGATAGAAGCTATAAAAGATATTTAAAATTTGCATTTTTTTATAGAAAAATTTTTAGCTTCATTGATGTAATATATGCACAAAGCCAGATTGATAAAGAGCGCTTAAGTGCACTAGGGGCTAAAAACATTATCGTAAATGGTAATATAAAATCAGCATTTTTGCCTCAGCCAAGCAAAAAATTTACCAAGCCAAAAGAGCGAGTGATAGTCCTAGCTAGCACACACGAGGGTGAGGAGAAAATTTTACTTGATAGCATTTTGCCATCACAAAATGACAAATTTATAGTCGCACCACGCCATCCAGAGCGTTTTGCGATGGTTAAAGAGCTTGTAAAAGCTTGGGCGCAAAAACACAAAAAGAGTTTTGCAAGTTTTAGTCAAAGCAAGAGTTTAGAAGCTGATGTTATCTTGCTTGATACGCTTGGTGAACTTGTAAATTTCTATGCCATTAGCGATGTTGTAGTTCTTGGTGGTAGTTTTGTGCCAAATGTTGGAGGTCATAATCCGATTGAAGCAGCACAGTTTAAAAATGCTATAATTAGCGGAAAACATATATTTAACCAAAAAAGTTTATTTACGCTTTTAAAAGGCGTTTATAATGTAGATGTAAGCGAAGTTAACAGCTTGCTACAAAGTGAGTTGGAAATTTGTCAAATAGCCCAAAAAGGCGATGCAAATATAATAATCGATGAGATAAGGAGAGGCTGTGGCACAGGAAAAAGCATATAAACTACTTGCACTTCAAGAAAACATTTCAAACAACGAAGCAAAGGCGCTAATAGACGACGGACTTGTTTTTGCTAAAGGTCAAAAAGTACTGATAGCGCGTGGCTTGATGAGTGATACGACTAAATTTTCAGTGCAAAAACAGCCAAAGCCAAATGTTATATTTGAAGATGAAAATCTTTTAGTGATTAATAAGCCAGCTTTTATAACTAGCGAAAAAATAAGCCAAATGTATAAATTTCCACTCTTGCACAGACTTGATAAGGAGACAAGCGGTGTTTTGATGTTGGTAAAAAATGATGAATTTCAAAAAAATGCGATAGAAGAATTTAAAAAAATGCGCGTTAAAAAGGTTTATTTGGCGATAGTTAAAGGCATTGTAAGCGAGGATATGACGATAAATGAGCCCATTTTAACTATAAAAACAAAGGGTGGTGCTCACTCTAAGATTTCAAAAGATGGCAAAGAGGCGATAAGTCATGTTGCTCCACTTATGGTTGTTGGTAAAAAATCGCTTGTAAAAATAGCCATAGATACTGGTAGAACTCATCAAATTCGCGTCCATCTATCATCCTTAAATCATCCCATCGTAGGGGATGAAAAGTATGGTAAAAATCGAGCAAATAGAATGTATTTGCATAGCTATTTGGTGGAATTTTTGGGGTATAAGTTTCGTGCTGATTTACCTAGTGAGTTTAGTGAATTTGGTTTTGAAATTTCAAGAAAATTTGAGATTTAAAGAGCAATAAAGAAAAAATTTAGTAAAATACGCGCTTTATAGTAAATTTTAAGAAAGGTAAAATTGTGTTTGAACAAATTAGCGAGTCTTTTAGATTAGCCATTAGCAAGATCCGTTTTGTTGATGATGAAAAAGCGCTTAAAAATGCTCTTGATGTGCTAAAAAAAGCACTTTTAAAAGCTGATGTTCACCATAAAGTTACCAAAGAGTTACTTGAAAAAATCGAGTCTGATTTAAAACAAAGCGGAGTAGGGCAAAAGCAGTTTTTAGACGCTATAAAGGCAAATTTAACTGAAATTTTAACCGCACCAGGCAATCAAGGCTTTGTCTATGCACCAGTTGCGCCAACAGTCGTGCTTATGGCTGGTTTGCAGGGTTCTGGAAAGACCACTACTACTATAAAACTTGCAAATTATCTTAAGCTAAAAAAGAAAAAAGTCCTTGTTGTGGCGTGTGACTTGCAGCGTTTGGCGGCAGTTGAACAGCTTAGACAGCTTTGTGAAGCAAATGATATAGATCTGTTTTTTATAGAAAATGAAAAAAATCCTTTAAATGTTGCAAAACTTGCCCTAAAAAAGGCAAAAGACGGACTTTATGATGTGCTTTTGGTAGATACTGCAGGACGCCTTGCAATAGATGAAACTTTAATGAATGAGCTAAAAGATGTGAAATCTGAGCTTAATCCGCATGAAATTTTTTATGTAGCTGATGCGATGAGCGGACAAGATGGTGTGCGAAGTGCCGCAGCATTTAACGAAGCACTTAAGATAAGCGGTATTATCCTTTCTAAATTTGACTCAGACAGCAAGGGTGGGGTTGCCATAAGCATAGCAAAACAGCTAGGAATTCCACTAAGGTTTGTTGGTAATGGCGAAAAAGTTGCTGATTTAGAAGCGTTTATACCTGATCGTATTGTAAGCCGCATAATGGGCGAGGGTGACCTTGCAACTTTGGTTGAAAAAACAAGCTCTATTATCGATGAAAAAGAGGCAAAAAGACTAAATCAAAAGATAAAAAAAGGACAGTTTAATTTTAATGACTTTTTGGAGCAAATGGAGAGTGTAAAAAAGCTTGGCTCGATGAAATCACTCATCGGTATGATACCAGGGATGTCAAATGTGGCAAACCAGATAAAAGACATCGACCTTGATAACTCAAAGGAAATTTTACACATTAAAGCTCTTATAAACTCAATGACACAAAAAGAGCGTGAAAATCCTGACTTATTAAACAACTCTCGTAAGCGCCGTCTGGCAGCTGGTGCTGGGCTTAGCCAAATGGAAGTTAATCGCTTTTTAAAGCAGTTTGAAAATGCTTCAAAGCTTGCTAAGAAATTTTCTGGCAAGGGTGGGGCTAAAGGGCTTGCAAATATGCTAAGTCAAGCAAATATGAATAGGCCTAGATAAGGTTTAAATTTATGCATTTTGTGCCTAAATTTAAGCATTATTAAAAAATTTTAAGGAGAAATATAATGGCAACCGTAGTAAGACTAACAAGAATGGGACGCAAAAAAAGACCATTTTATCGTATAGTTGTAACAGATAGCAGAAAAAGACGCGATAGCGGCTGGATAGAGAGCATTGGTTATTATAACCCAATGGTTGAACCAGAGGTCGTAAAATTTGATGCTGAAAGACTTGCATACTGGAAGGGTGTAGGTGCAAAACTAAGCGACAGAGTTGCAAAAATAACAAGTAAATAATCTTTATGGTTGAAAATTTTTTATACGAATACGCTAAGCTTATAGCTGATTTTCCAGATAAGATAAAAGTTGAGCGTGTGGAGCTTGGTGAAAATTTTGCTGAGATAATTGTCTATGCTGATAAGGTTGATACTGGAAAACTTATCGGCAAAGATGGCAAAATGATAAATGCCATAAAAACTGTAATAATCGGCTTTAAAGCAAAAGATGCAACAAGTTACCGAGTAACGGTAAAAGCAATTGAAGAGTGATATTTTAGAGGTCGCTCAGCTTGGCAAAAGCGTTGGACTAAAAGGCTATGTCAAACTTCACAATCGTAGCGACTTTCCTGAGCAGTTTAAAAAAGGTGCAAAATTTTTTGATAAAAATAACACCGAACTTGTAATAAAGCACTATGATAAGATACGCTCAGAAGTACTGTTTGAGGATTTTGAGAGTATTGAAAAAGCAAAAGAGCTTACAAACCGAATACTTTATACAACCATAGAGCAGACACGCAAAGCTTGTAAACTTAAAAAAGACGAATACTTTTACTTTGATATTATTGGCTTAAAAGTAGTGGAAAATAACGAAATTTTAGGTGTTGTAGATGATATAGAACAAGTAGCAAAAGATAGCTTGCTGCTTGTTGAAACAGACGAAAAACTTACTCAAAATGGCTTTGCAAAAAGTTTTTACTTACCATATATTGATAATTTTGTTAAAAGTATTGATTTGCAAACTAAAGAAATTTTAGCTATAAACGCAAAAGCTCTGCTTGAAAGTTCATGAAATTTAGTTTTATTACCCTTTTTCCAGAGCTTATCTCTTCATATTTTAATGCTTCTATACTTAAAAAAGCAGTAAATAACAAAAAAATATCGGCAAATTTTATAAATCCAAGAGATTTTACTACCAATAAACATCTAAAAGTTGATGAGTACATGGTTGGGGGTGGTGCTGGGCTTTTAATGATGCCTCAACCCCTAAATGATACGCTTGTAAATTTAAAGCAAAATGATAGCAGTGTTCATATAGTTTTTTTAACTCCTGTTGGTAAAAAATTTACGCAAAATGATGCCAGAAGGCTTTCAAAAAAACAGCACATCTGCTTTGTTTGCGGGAGGTATGAGGGCATAGATGAGCGTGTGATAGAAAAGTGGGCTGATGAGCTTTTTTGCATTGGTGATTTTATCTTAACGGGTGGCGAGCTTGGAGCCCTTTGTCTAAGTGATGCGATAGCAAGAAATATAGATGGGGTACTTGGAAATAGTGATAGCTTGGATGTTGAGAGCTTTGAGCTTGGTATGCTTGAGGCTCCATCTTTTACAAAACCAGACTCTTTTGAGGGTAATTTTTTGGTTTCAGACTTTTTAAAGGGAAATCATGGTAAAATCCAGTCTTTAAAAAATAGGATGGCACACTGTAAAACAATGTTCTTCCGACCTGATTTATACAAAAACTTGACATAATTTAAGGAAAAACTATGAGAAATAAATACATTGAAGCATTTGAGAATGCTCAAATAGCACAAAAGACAGTTCCTGAATTTCGTGCGGGTGACACATTGCGTGTAGCTATTCGCATTAAAGAGGGTGATAAAACTAGAGTTCAAAACTTTGAGGGTGTTTGCATAGCTAGACGCGGAACTGGTGTTGGCGAGACTTTCATTATAAGAAAAATCGGCGCAAATAGCGTTGGAGTAGAAAGAATTTTCCCTATTTATAGTGAAAGCATTGAAGAGATCGTTGTTCTTAGAAAAGGCCGTGTTCGCCGTGCTAAATTATTTTACCTACGCAACTTACGCGGTAAAGCTGCTAAAATTCGCGAGCTAAGAAAATAATATATCCATTTTAAGTCGCCTAAATGGCGACTTTCTCTACTTCTAAATAACTCAAAAATTTAAAATTTCTACCCCATTTCCTGATTTACGCATTTTTAAACTATTTTTAGATAAAATCTATATATAAATTTATATAAAAAGATAAAGATGAAAAATTTACTAGATGAATTAAATGACGCTCAGCGAGAGGCAGCAACGCACATAGATGGTGCTATGCTGATACTTGCTGGTGCTGGTAGCGGAAAGACAAAAACTATCACAACTCGCCTTGCTTATCTTATCGGAGAAGTTGGTATTGATCCAGCTAGCACTTTGACGCTTACTTTTACAAATAAAGCTGCAAATGAGATGAGAAATAGAGCTTTAGCAATGCTTGGCTCAAAAACCCACGCACCGTTACTTTGTACATTTCATAAATTTGGGTTGCTATTTTTAAAATTTTATATCGATCGTTTGGGTCGTAAAAACAACTTTATTATTATAGATACAGACGATAAAAAGCGTATTATAAAAAGTTTTGAAAGTCCTATCCAAACTTCAGTTCTTTCAAATGAAATTTCAAATTTAAAAAATATGTTAGTAGAGCCAAAAGATGCAGCTAACTTTTTAAATTTTAGCACCAATATTTCAGTAAATTTAAGTGAATACAGTCAAAAAGTAGCTTTAATATACAAAAAATATGAAGAGTACTTAATCTCAAACAACTTGGTGGATTTTGATGATTTGCTGGTACTTGCATATAAAATTTTAGACGCTGATGCAAATTTGGCACAAGAGATTTCAAATCGATACCGCTACATTATGGTTGATGAGTATCAAGATACAAACGACTTGCAGTACAAGCTACTACGCAAACTATGCGTAGCTCATGAAAACATCTGCGTTGTTGGGGACGATGATCAGAGTATATATGGCTGGCGTGGCGCTAGGGTTGAAAATATATTAAATTTTAAAGATCAATTTAAGGATACAAAGGTTATACGCTTAGAGCAAAACTATCGCTCAAGTTCGCAAATTTTAAAAGCAGCAAATGAGCTCATAGATCACAACCGTGGGCGTTTGGGTAAAAATTTGATTAGCGTCAAAGGCAATGCTAGTGAGATAGTTTTGATGGAAAGCCTCGATGAACAACTTGAGGCAGCAAAGATAGCAAAGGCGATAAAAGAGTTGCTTGCAAGTGGTGCAAAAGCCGCTGATATAGCGATACTTTATCGTATAAATGCCCTTTCTCGCTCACTTGAAGATGGGCTAAATAAAGAGAAAATTCCTTATAAGATGGTGGGTGGTGTGAAATTTTACGAGCGTGCCGAGATAAAGGATGTCATAGCCTATCTTAGGCTTGTGACTAACGAGCATGATGATTTTTCTATCAGACGCATTATAAATCGCCCAAAGCGCGGGCTTGGCAAGGTTAGTTTGGAAAAGCTTGAAAAGATAGCATTTGAGGCTAAGACTTCGGTTTTTGATGCGATTTTAGCTATAGATGAACGAGATGAAGCCTTTGGCAAAAAGATAAAAACAGCACTTATAGAATTTGCCAAAAATTTAAAAGAGCTACAAAGTAGCGAAAATTTATATGAGCTAATAGATGATATGGAGAGCTCTTTTGGCATCAAAAGGTACTATCAAGCCCTGCCTGATGGAACAGAGCGCGTGGCAAACATTGACGAGTTTTACGCTATGCTAAAAGATCAAGTAAAACAAAACCCATCTTTTAACTTGGAAGAGTTTTTAAATGAGCTTACATTAACTAGTGAGCAAGATGGCATCAGCGATGAGATGATTAGTATCATGAGTGTTCATGCGAGCAAAGGTCTTGAATTTGAGCATCTTTTTGTGATAGGTCTTGAGGAGGGCTTTTCCCCTCTTATCGGCGATGGTAGTGACATAGAAGAGGAGCGCAGACTTGCTTATGTAGCTATAACTCGTGCAAAGCGCGACCTTACTTTAAGCTTTGCAAATTCTCGTTTTCACAAAGGCGCAAGAGCTAGACTAAATAAAAGTCGCTTTTTAAGCGAAAGTGGTATCACTCAAGGCTCGCTTGTGATAGAGCAAAGTAATGAGTATAAAAAAGGCGACTTGGTAAAGCATAAAATTTTTGGTATCGGCAGAGTTACGGCGGTTACTAAGATAAAAAAAGAGTTTAAACTCACGATAAATTTTGGTGGTAGTGTGCGTGAGATAATGTCAAGCTTTGTCGAAAGAGCTGTATGAGAAATTTTACAAAGCAAGATAGATGAACGCTATATTTGTTGCAAACAAACCATCTGGACTCAGCTCAAATCAATTTCTAAGTCGCCTAAAGCGCAAATATGGCGTAAAAAAGGCAGGCTACTCCGGCACTCTTGATCCGTTTGCAAGTGGCGCTCTTATAGTGGCTTTTGGAAATTTCACAAGGCTTTTTCAGTTTCTTAACAAGTCGCCAAAAACTTATGAGGCAACGATGTGGCTTGGAGCTAGTAGTGCGAGCCTTGATAATAAAAACATTACTAATGTGCAGAAAATTTTACCCTTTGCACCAAGCTCGCTTGATATAGTTCGTAAAAGTTTGCTTGGCGAAGTTTCGTTTGTGCCACCTATATACAGTGCTAAAAATATCAATGGTGAGCGTGCTTATAATCTTGCAAAGCGTGGTGTAGATTTTGAGCTTAAAAGGCAAGTTATGCATGTTTTTGAGATGGAAATTTTGCATTATTGTCATCCGTTTTTAACATTTAAAATTTCATTAAGTGAGGGCGGATATGTGCGTTCTTATGCTGAAATTTTTGCCAAAAAACTTGGTTTTGATGCAACTTTAACTTCATTAAAACGCATAAGTGAAGGTAGATTTGTTTATGAAAATGAGCGATTTTTAGAACCAGATAAAATTTTAGATTTAGAAAAAAATGAGTACTTTGGAGAAATTTCTGAGTTACTTGATGGAAAAAAGCTTGATATTTTAAAATTTAAAAAGCAAGAAAAAGGGAAATATTTGCTAAAATACGATAAATTTATGAGTATTATTGAGATTGAAGACGAAGTGAAATATTGTTTAAATAAGGTTGAAATATGTTAATATTATCAAGAAAAGAAAATGAAGAGATATTACTAGGAAATGATGTTAAGATCATAGTTGTGGGTATAAATAAGGGCGTTGTGAAGCTTGGTATAGAGGCACCAAAAAATATGATGATCCTTAGAAGCGAGCTTGCAAAAGAGATAAAAGAGAAAAATACACAAGCAACTGCAGCCGTTTCAAATGAGAGCTTGGCTGAGCTATCGTCAAAATTTAAGAAATGAAAAGTTACGCAAAACTTAATATTTTTTTAAAAATTATTGGAACTCGTGGTGGCTATCATGAGATTTTATCAAGATTTGTTAGATATGACGCACTTTTTGATGAGTTAAATTTTGTTTCATCTAATGAATTTAGTATCGATGCGGACGCTATAATAAAAGATAACATTATCTTAAAAGCAAAGCTTGAGCTTGAAAATGCTGGATTTAAAAACGAGCTTAATGAGTTTTTTAAAAACCATAAGATCGAGCTTAAAAAGCGCATACCTATGGGGGCTGGACTTGGCGGAGGAAGCTCAAATGCTGCGACATTTTTACTTCTTGCAAACGAGAGTTTAAATCTTAAAATTCCAACACAAAAACTTATGCAAATAGGCTCAAAGATAGGGGCTGATGTGCCTTTTTTTATAAGTCAAGCAGGTGCTGCAAATGTTAGTGGCATAGGTGAAGTGATAGATGAGATAGATGATAATGTGCCTGAAATTTGCGTTTTTACGCCAGAAATTTTTTGTTCTACACCAGCTGTTTATGCTGAGTTTAGAAAAAATTTTATGCAAAATATCAATGTCAAGCAAGCAAGATCTATGCTTGATATAAGTAGTTTTGATCTACTCAAAAATTTCAAAAACTATGAGCTAAACGACCTTTATATGCCTTGTTTTGCGCTTTATAAAGATATGCAAGAGTATCAAGATATGTTTTTAAGCGGTAGCGGAAGCAGCCTGTTTTTCTTAAAATAGAGGTAAAATGATAAAAGATATAGCAAAAAACAAAAAAGCTTTACATGACTTTGAAATTTTAGAGACTTTTGAGGCGGGCGTAGTTTTAAAAGGTAGCGAAGTAAAGGCTTTGCGTGCGGGTAGGGCAAATTTAAAAGATAGTTTTGTTCGCATAACAAAGGGCGAGATGTTTTTGTTAAATGCTCATATAGGACACCTTGAGACTACTCATGCTAGTTTTCGTCCAGATGAGCGAGCTCCCCGTAAGTTATTGATGCACAGAAAGCAAATAGATAGACTTTTTGGTTCGGTGACTCGCGATGGTTTAACTATGGTTGCCCTCTCTCTTTATCTAAATGATAAAAATATCATAAAAGTTCGCGTGGCACTTGCAAAGGGCAAAAATTTACACGACAAGCGTGAGACTCTAAAGCGTAAACAAGCCGATCTTGAAGCAAGGGCTGCGATGAAAGATCGTTTTTAAATTTATATACAAAGGAAATTTATGAGAAAATTTTTACTTACACTTTTTGCTTTGCTTTTTATAGCGGGGTGTGGCGATGATGGAAAGCAAACTGTTGGCAGAGTGAAATTTGAGCCATTTAAAACGGGCGAAGAGATAGCCCTAAAAAGTGTAAATGGCAAGCCTGTGACTTTGATTCGCAAAGAAAAAGGCTTTGTGATAAAAGGCGATGAGGGTAAGGTGCTTATGCTTGATATTTTTGGTACATTTTGTCCTCCATGCCAAAAAGAGGCACACGAGATAATGCAATATCAGCTTGATAATATTGAAAATTTTATGATTATAGGGCTGACGCATTTTGAAAATGTAACAGATGAGTATGTTGTTAGTGATTTTATGCAAAAATACAACGCCTTTTACTATATCACAAATGACCAAAAGATAAATGACCGCTTGGCTGAGCAGATAGTCTTAGATATCGGCTATCAGCGCGAGATAGCACTTCCTTTTAAGGTTGTGTTAAAAAATGGAGAGTATCAAAATTTAACAGATGTAGACAGTGGTGCATTTGGAGTAAAATACTATCTTGGTGGTATTAAAATGCCAAATATGAAGAGTGATTTGCAAAAAATTTACGAGATGAAGTAGTTTTGGAACAAATTTTGCTTACAAAAAGTAGAAAATTTAAGGAGTTATGATGTTTGTTTTGCAACCTTGGAAAGCATCACCATTAATGGCTGAAGCAATGGCGGCACGAGAGATGCGTCAAAAGCTTATATCTGGTAATATAGCAAACATAGATACGCCGTTTTACAAGGCAAGGGATATAAATTTTGAATCAGCCCTTAGACAAAAGGCTGATGAAATTTTTAAAAAATCAGAAGCAAAAACCCTTAAATTAGCCCAAACAGATGATGCGCATTTTGCGGCACTTGACTTTCCAAGAGCTGACTTAAACAGCATATTTATCCGCGATGGGCATACAGCTAGAAATGACGCAAATAGCGTTGATCTTGATGTTGAAACAAGTGAGCTTAGTAAAAATTATACAGCACTAAGCGCGCTTGATAATGCATACAAAAGAAGCAGTTCTATCTATAAAAGCGTGATAGAAGCTAGCTCTAAGATGTAAGGAAAAAATAGTGAGAACATACTTAAGCGACTTTGATATAAGCGGGTACGGACTAAGCGCTCAGCGTTTTAGAATGAATGTAATTAGTGCAAATATCGCAAATGCAAACACTACGCGTACAGCTGAGGGCGGACCTTATCGCCGTCAAGATGTAGTTTTTAAAGCATTTGATTTTAATAAAATTTTAAATAAAGAACTTAAAGAGCGTTCAAATTTGGCTGAATATCAAAATCCTATCGATGATCCAGACGCTCCACAAAATGCTTTCCCTCCTGTAATGGGTGTTGTAGTTGATAAAATTGTAAGAAACGATAAGGATTTTATTTTAAAATACGATCCAAGCCATCCAGATGCAAATGCTGATGGATATGTAGCGTATCCAAATGTTAATCCAGTTATCGAGATGAGCAATCTTATTGAAGCTACTAGGGCGTATCAGGCAAATGTCGCTGCCTTTCAAAGCGCAAAAAGTATCGCTCAAAGTGCGATACAACTCATCGGAGGACAATCATAATGACTGAAATAGGCAAAATAGGCTCTATCGGCTCGATCGGTAGCATTGAAAAAGCTCAAAAGAGCTCTGCTTCAAATGATTTTGCAAGCATACTTGATAGCTCTTTAAGGGAGCTAAATCAGGTTCAAGAAAATGCCGATAAGGTTATTGCTGATCTTGCTACTGGCGAAGTTAAAGACCTCCATCAAGCTGCGCTTGCCATTGGTAAAGCTGAGACTAGCATGAAGCTTATGCTTGAAATACGCAACAAAGCTATAAGCGCATATAAAGAGATCTCAAGAACGCAAATTTAACCATTTATGTCAAATTCAACAAATCCAAGACAAGCTAAGATAACTATCATTTTTATACTTATCTTGTTTGGAATTTTACTTTTTTCAGCTGTGATGGTTTTTCGTGTTGTGACAGATAGAAAATTCCCAAAGTTAGTTACTAGCGAGGAAAATACAGCTATTAGAGGCTCCATCATCACAAAAGATGGTTTTAGTGTCGCATTTAGTCAAAAACTTTATAAGGTTATGATAGATACGCGCAGCATCGACCCTGAAAAAAAGGAACTTTTTATCAAGCTTTATTCTCTTTATACAGATCAAGACCAAAAAGAGATACGCAAAATTTTAAATGAAAAAAAAGGATATGTCCAGCTTTCAAATGCTGTAGATGCAAAAGATGCGATATATCTAAAAGAGCTTAGTCGTAAGCTTTCAAGTAAAAATGTTTTTATCGCTTATGATGTTGGAAATGGAAATATGAGGCTAAACCGTCTTGATGTGGTAGAGAGCGGGCAAAACCGGTCGTATATTACTGGGCAGGTTTTAACTCCAGTTATAGGTTACTCAAGAAAGCAAGAGGATAATAAAAAAACTAGGCGTTCAGGCGTAAAGGGGCTTGAAAAGAGTTATGATGAGTATCTGGCTCCCGTTCAAGACGCCAAACTTTTAGGTCCAAGAGATGTTAAGAATAATATCGTTTTAACCAGCGAGTCAAATATAGCAAACCGTGTGGATGGGCTAAATTTGCATATCAGTGTCTCGCTAAAATTTCAAAGCATGCTTGAAAAGATAGCCGATCAAAAGCGTGAGTATCTTGATGCAACAGAGATATTAATCGGCGTTATGGAAAGTAGCACGGGTAAATTTTTAGCCCTTGCTTCAAGCTCAAGATATGATCCTGCAAATATCACAAGGGGTGATTATAGGGCATTAAACTCAACTGCTACCGAGTATGCTTACGAGGTGGGCTCAGTTATAAAGCCATTTGTCTTTGCTATCTTGCTTAATGAAAATAAGATAAGAGGGCTTGGTGAGATGATTGAAACTTTTAACGGCAGATATGAGTTAAAGGGTAGAATCATTAGAGATACAAAAGCTGAACCAAGGATGAGCGCCGAAGATGTCATAGCAAAAAGCTCAAATATCGGTATGATAATGCTTTCAAAACGGCTCAGTGGCGTTGAGTTTTATAGCGGTCTAACAAAATTTGGATTTTCACAAAAAACTGGTATAGATATGCCTTATGAGCAAGTTGGCATACTTCCGACTGCAAATAAACTAGACTCAGAAACTTATAAAGCCACTGTTAGTTATGGTTATGGTATGAGTGCAACATTTATGCAGATGATGAAAGCTTATAATGTCTTTAATAATAAAGGAAATTTGATAACTCCGATGTTTGGCGAATATTTTGAGCGAAACGGCAGAAGGGGAGAAATTTCTCCGACAACATCAAAACAAGAGATACTTTCGCCTGAAGTTGTCAAGCAAATGAAACGCGTTTTGGTGCGTGTGGTCGAGGGTGGTACAGGCAAGCGAGCATATATCCCAGGTCTTGAGATAGGCGGAAAGACTGGTACGGCACACATAGCTTCTCGTGGTGGTTACGCCAAGCTTTATAATGGCTCATTTTTTGGTTTTGTAAATGATGCTCACGGACACAGCTATACGATAGGGGTTTTGGCTAGAGAGCCTAAAAGGCAATATTATCACTTTGGCTCACTTAGTGCCTTGCCAGCTTTTAAAGAGGCTGTTGAGCTACTTGTAAGAGAGGGCTACTTAATACCAAGCCCAACACAAGACTCAGTCTCAAAAGATACAAAAAATAAAGATGACGGCATAGTTAGGGACTAGATCCCTGAAAGTAGCGATGCTAGTGTTACGCCCATTTGTTTGCTGCCTGATAAATTTTGTGATCTTTCAAGTAGTGTGTTGCTTTGATTTTTTAGCATAAGCTCTTTTTTGTACTCTGCTAGCATATCTTCTATAAGTTTTGTTAATTGCTCTTTTTGTTCAGCCTTGGTTGGGTCATTTAACCCAAAGGTTTCTATAAGCTCAGCTTTTTTCTTTGCAACTTTTTCTTCTATCTTTTCTTCATTAAGTTTTGCTAAAAATGCGTAGGCTCCATATTTTGTAAGATCTTTTTTGAATTTATCTATACTTTCTTGCGTCTCTTGTTTGCTTTGAAGAATTTTAATGTTTGAGCTTAAAATATTGCCAAAGTCGCTACTTTTTGCCACCTTTTTATCATTTGAAAGTGTATTTAAAAGTTGAGAATTTTCAGTAATTTTCATCTTGCTCTCCTTTGTTTTTTAAAGAGCAAGCAAAAATTATTCCTTTATTTGATTTTGTATAAAATTTACAAACTCATCACTATCATTTGGACATTTACAAACTTCATAAAACTCAAAATTTAGCTCTTTTGCGATATGTCTATACTCTATATCAAGCTCAAAAACAGTCTCTGAGTTATCCACGCAAAATGATAGGGGATAGATGAGTGCTTTTTTGTTTTGTAATTTTTTTAAAACATCACTTAAATTTGGTTCTAACCACTTTACAGGCCCTAACCGTGACTGATAAGCTAGCTTTATCTCTTTAAAATTTATATCTTTTTGACTAAGCATCGAAGTTAAAATTTTAACATGCTCATTTATATGCTTCTCGTATTTATCGCCTTTATCTATAGTTTTTTGTGGTAAAGAGTGTACCGAAAATATCAAAGAAATTTCACTTGCTTGCACATTTGCTATCTTTTGTTTTATGTCATTTATGATAAGCTCATTGTACTCATCGCACTCATAAAACTCAGAAATTTCACGCACTTTCGCTTTTAAATTTAGCTCATTATATGCTTTATAAAAGTCTTTTAAGCTTGATGTTATCGTTGTTATGGAGTGATGTGGATATAGTGCAAATACGATAATCTCATCAACATTAGTGTATCTAGTCAACACATCTTTGCAAAAAGGTGAGGTATAGTTCATTGCATATTCAAATTTTACATCACTTTGTGCTAGTGAGTTTAGTTTGTTGCAAAGGCTTTGTGTCAGCTTGCCAATTGGCGACTTGCCACCTATTTGTTTATAGTTTTCTTGTGCTGGGCGAAGTCTCATTTTTACTATAAAACTAGCTAAAATTTTTCTAAAAAAATTATTTTTTATCCCCAAAATGCATGGGTCATTAAACATATTTTTAAGAAAAATTTCCACGTCATCAAGGCTACTTGCCCCACCCATATTTAGTAGTAAAATAAGTTTCAAGCTAAAAGTCCTTTTATTTTTATTGCGTCATCAAGGAGCGCCAGTTTGTCGCTGCCACCAGCCTGTATAAGGTCAAAAAACTCATCATAAAGCATTCTTAGTTCACTGGTTTCGGCATTTACCTTTAAATTTATCTGACCCTCATTATTTTGCTTATAAAGTTTGTTGTTTAAAAGATCGCAAAAGTAAAGTCCGCTTCTTGCGTGAACATTTACAAAATACCTATCCAGCGAGCCAGTTAAAGAGCTTGTGATGTTTGTTAAAATTTGATTTTTAAATTTGATTTTTAAATTTGCATTGTCAGAGCTTTTTGAGTTTTCTCTATTTGTAAAAGATGAATTTAGCTCCACTATATCGCTTGCTGCGATGATTTTAGCCATATCAATGTCTTTTAAAAGCAACTCATTTACGATATTTAAGTCTCTACCAAGAGTGGAGTGAAAAATTTCAATACTATAAACTTCTTCCTCTTTTTTAAGCTCTTTTAACAGTGAAAAAATGGTCGGGTTAAACCTTGAACTAAAGCATAGCGCCACCCTTACATCGTTTTTATGGGCTAGATATTTCATCTGTGCAAGCTCATCCATACTTTTGCAAATAGGCAAGCATAAAAGAATGTTTTTGCAATATTTTACACACTCACAAAAAGCTTCAAAAACATCTTTTTCTTCAAGGCTAATAACTATGGCATTTGGAGCGGCATTTTCTATAAAAATTTTAAAATTTGTGTAAATTTCAGCACGGCAATACTCATCCACGCCATCGCTTTCAAACACACCGCAAACCTCAAATTTATCAGAGCGCCGAAGCTCGCTATAGTGTGCTTTTCCGCCAGTACTATAGCCAAGGATGCCAACTCGTGGTTTCATCACGCTCCTTTGAGAATTTTGCTAGTATTATATTTACAAAAATCTTTTAAAAAGCTAAATGTTAGTTTTTAAGCAGTTTTTCAACAAACGACACTATTTCTTTCATAGGTGCAGTAGGCTCAAAACGTGCTACCACATCGCCATTTTGATCAACTATAAATTTTGTAAAATTCCACTTTACTTCGTTATTTCCTGGCTTTAAAAGCTCTGGATAATACTGCTCTATAAGCTCAACGACCGCAGATGTGAGTGGGTGGTTTGGATCTAGTCCCTTAAATGGCTGTTTGCTTGTAAGGTGCTTAAATAGTGGTATAGCATTTTCACCCCTAACATCACACCTAGCAAACATATCAAATTTTATACCAAAATTTAGCTCGCATTTGTCTAAAATTTCGGCATCGCTATCTGGTTCTTGATCCATGAATTGATTGCAAGGAAAGCCAAGTATGCAAAGTCCTTTGTCTTTAAATTTGCTATAAAGCATTTGCAGTTCGTCGTATTGCGGAGTAAAGCCACAAAGGCTAGCGGTATTTACGATTAGCAAAACCTTGCCCTTATAATCACTTAGATACTTGTCTGCGCCATTTATTGACCTAACTTTAAAGTCATAAATTTCCATTTTTTTGCTCCATTTTATGGTTTTTATCATTATAGCACCCGTTTTATAAAATTAAAAACAAATTTTCGCTAAAATCTAGTATTTTAAACTAAAAATAGGAAACACAATGGCAAATTTTGATGTTAGACAAGCTTATTTAGATTTTTTTAAAAACAAGGGACATGAGGTTATCGCTTCAGCTCCGCTCGTGCCAAACGATGCGACACTTCTTTTTACAAACGCTGGAATGGTGCCGTTTAAGAGCATTTTTACAGGCGAAGTCCCACGCCCGACACCACCCATTCGCACTAGCTGTCAGACCTGCATAAGAGCGGGCGGAAAGCACAACGACCTTGATAATGTCGGCTACACCGCACGCCACCATACATTTTTTGAAATGCTTGGAAATTTCAGCTTTGGTGAGTATTTTAAAACGGACGCGATAGCTTATGCGTGGGAGTTTGTGACAGAGGTGCTAAAACTGCCAAAAGACCGCCTTTATGTAACCGTGCATGAAAACGATGATGAGGCTTATGAGATATGGCAAAAGCACATCGAAAAAGAGAGAATTTATAAATTTGGCGATAAAGATAACTTCTGGCAGATGGGCGATACTGGTCCGTGTGGTCCGTGTAGCGAGATATTTTACGATCAAGGTGCGGAGCATTTTAACACGAGTGAAGACTATATGGGCGGAGATGGCGACCGCTTTTTGGAGATCTGGAACCTAGTCTTTATGCAGTTTGAAAGAAGCGAGAATGGCACTATGAGCCCACTTCCAAAGCCAAGTATCGACACTGGCATGGGACTTGAGAGAGTTAGCGCGATAATGCAAGGCAAATTTAGCAACTACGATAGCGATCTTTTTATGCCTTACATTGACGCAGTGGCTGGGCTTTGCGGTAAGAAGTATGAGTATGAGAGCGGGGCAAGTTACCGCGTGATAAGCGATCATATACGCTCGGTTACATTTTTACTAGCTCAGGGTGTAAATTTTGACAAAGAGGGGCGTGGATACGTGCTTCGACGAATTTTACGCCGTGCGGTAAGGCATGGATATCTGCTTGGTATAAAAGAGCCATTTATGTATAAGCTTGTCGATGTCGTGGTCGCTCAAATGGGCTCACACTACACCTATCTGGCTGAAAAACAACAGAGCGTAAAAGAGCAGATAAGGCTTGAAGAGGAGAGATTTTTCACTACTATCGCGAGTGGGCTTGAGCTGTTTAATGACGAACTAGCAAAGACAAAGGGCGTATTTAGCGGTGATGTGGCGTTTAAGCTTTACGATACTTACGGCTTTCCGCTTGATCTAACGGCTGATATGCTAAGGGATAAGGGGTTAAAGGTCGATGAGGCTAGGTTTGATGAGCTGATGGCGGAGCAAAAGGCTCGCGCAAAGGCTGCTTGGAAAGGTAGCGGGGATAAGAGTGCAAAGGGCGATTTTAAGGAGCTTTTAGAGGAATTTGGTGAGAATAAATTTATAGGCTATGAAAGCTTAGAGAGCAATAGTAAAATTTTAGCCCTGCTAGATAGCGAGTATAAAAGAGTGCAAAGCTTGGGCGTGGGTGAGCGTGGCTGGGTGATGCTAGATAGCACTCCGTTTTACGCTCAAAGTGGCGGTCAAAAGGGTGATAGCGGTGAGTTTGCAAATAAGGCAAATGTGCTTGATACACAAAAATTTCACGGGCTAAATTTATCGTGTGTTGAAGCAAGTGAAAATTTAAGCGTGGGCGATGAGATAAAAGCTGTTGTAAGTAGCGAACGCACCGAGATAGCACGCCATCACAGCGCGACACACCTACTTCACGCAGCACTTCGTAAAATTTTAGGCTCACATGTAGCTCAGGCTGGTTCAAGCGTGGAAACAAATAAGCTTAGATTTGACTTTTCACATCCTAAGGCACTTACAAGCGAAGAGCTTGACAAGATCGAGGCTTTTGTAAATTTAGCCATCGTAAATGGGGCGGTCGCAAAGACTGAGATAATGGATATAGAAGCCGCTAAAAATAGCGGTGCGATCGCACTTTTTGGCGAAAAATATGATGAGAAGGTGCGAGTGCTAAGCTTTGGCGATGTGAGCAAAGAGCTTTGCGGTGGAACGCATGTAAAAAATATCAATGAAATCGGCGCGTTTTTTATCGTAAAAGAAAGTGGCGTGAGTGCGGGAGTAAGGCGAATTGAGGCGATTTGCTCAAGCTCGGCACTAGAGTATGCACAAAGTTTAAGAAAAGAGCTTGATGAGATAAAAACTGAGCTAAAAAGTGTTGAGCCGATGATGGCTATAAAAAAGCTAAAAGATGAGATAAAGAACTTAAAACAAAAGGCTAAAAACGCTGCAAGTTCTCAAAATTTAGACTTTTTTGATGTGAGTGGGGTTAAGGTCTGTATAGCGGTCGCTGAGAGTGGCGATATAAAAACGATGATAGATGAGTTTAAAAATCAGCACGAAAAGGCCGCTATAATGCTAATGCAAGTCGTTAGTGATGATAAAATTTTAATCACCGCTGGTGTGAAAAACGCAAGCATTAAGGCTGGTGAGTGGGTTAAGATGGCGGCACAAATTTTAGGCGGAAATGGTGGCGGAAAGGACGATTTTGCAACGGCTGGTGGCAAAAACGCACAAGAGCTTGAAAATGCTGTGAGATCAGCGATAGAGTTTGTAAAAGAAAAATTAGCGTAATGGAACCAAGTTACAATATCGCATTTGCCAGACTCGGACACTTTGTGCCATTTTTGCACATGGTGGCGGTAGCTCTTTTGATGGGGATCCAGGCTAGCTTTTGGGTGATATTTCGCTTTTTTATGAAGGAATTTTTGGAGCGAAAACTCTATGAAGAGATATTAAGGGCTATAAAATTTTTTGGTTACGCAAGTGTCTTTCTTGTCGTTATTATTTTTATCACGGGTTTTATGCTGGGCAACACAGACACCATAAAAAGTGCTGACCCAATGGCAAATGCTATACTCGCAACAAAGCATTTTTTGTCTGGGTTGATACTTGTAAATACCGTTTATATCGGTTTTGTGCGCTTAAAGAGCTTAAAAGCACTAAATGCTGGAGATATGATAGAAGCGCATGAAAATTTGATAATTATCTTAAAATATTTTATACCTTTTAGTGCTGTTATTTGTGTCGGCACTGTCTATCTTGGCGTTGCGTATAGGTGTTTTTAGTGATAGTTCTTGCATCAAGTTCGCAAACTAGAGCAAAAATTTTAACTGAAGCTGACATTAGCTTTAGGCAAATTTCGTTTGATTATGATGAGAGTTTGGTTGCTAAAGATTTAAGCCCAAATGCCTATGTTTTAGCTGTTGTAAAATCTAAAAAGAAGCAGTTTTTAAATGCTTATGCAGATATTTTTGATGTGCTTTTTGCTGATAGTTGCGTTGTGTGTGATGGTAAAATTTTAGGAAAACCAAAAGATAAAGATGATGCAAAAAGACTGCTTGATATGCAGAGTGAAAATAGCGCTAGTGTTGTTACTGCTATGATATTTTATTCTAAAAAATTTGAGCTTATAAATGTGAGCTGTACGACTTATAAGTTTGCAAAATTTGATGAAACCGAAGTTGATAACTATATCGCCAGTGGGCTTTGTATGGATAAGGCTGGAGCCATGATGGTTGAGGGGTTTAACAAGCGCTATATCCTCTCGCAGGTAGGCGATACAAGCACCGCTCGCGGACTAAATGTAGAAATTTTAAAGGCATTTTTATGAGATATATTTTGACTCTATTTTTCTTGGGTTGCGCCGTGCTTGCTGGCGGATTTGTTTATATTTATTCGCATGTTCGTTTTGACGCTTTTGATGTGATTGATTATAAACCAAAGCTTGCTACCCAAATTTATGATACAAACAACGAGCTTATAGCAAATGTCTTTGAAGAAAACCGCGTATATGTAGCGTACGATAATATCCCAGCTAGGCTTATAGAGGCTCTTGTAGCGATCGAGGATACGAGCTATTTTGAGCATGGCGGAATAAATGCCGAGGCTATTATGCGTGCGCTTATAAAAGACATTAAGGCTGGTAAATTTGTTGAGGGAGCGAGTACATTAACTCAACAGCTTGTGAAAAATTTAGCCCTTTCAAGCGAAAAAAAGATAATGCGAAAGCTAAAAGAGATGGTTTTGGCTATAAAAATTGATAATGAACTTACAAAAGAGGAAGTTATAGAGCGGTACTTAAATCATGTCTATTTTGGGCATGGATATTACGGTGTTAAAACTGCCGCGCAAGGATATTTTCGCAAAGAGCTTGACCAGCTAAGCTTAAAAGAGATGGCGATACTTGTTGGCTTGCCAAAAGCGCCAAGTTCATACGATCCGACAAAACACCTTGATCTGTCTTTGGGGCGCGCAAACAGAGTGCTTGAGCGTATGTATAATATTGGCTGGATAAATGAGGATGAGTATAGAAAAAGTATGCTTGAAGAGCCAGCTGTTTTTGATGACACCTTAAGTCGAAACAAGGCTCCTTATGTGGTTGATGAGATTATAAAAGAGCTTTCAAAAAAGGTTGATGATATAAAAACTGGTGGATATAGGGTCGTAAGCACGGTTGATCTTGATGTGCAAAAGATGGCAAATGACTCCCTTGTATTTGGTTATAAAGAAATTTTAAAGCGCGACAAAAAAGCAAATGCAAATGTGTTAAATGGCGCAATAGTCGTCACTCGTCCACAAACTGGTGAGATACTTGCTCTTGTTGGCGGGGTTGATTATGCAAAGAGTAACTATAACCGTGCTACCCAAAGTCGCCGCCAGCCAGGCTCTAGCTTTAAACCATTTATCTATCAGATAGCTCTTGATAGTGGTTGCTCTGTGGTCTCTCAGATTGCTGATATAGCAAGAAGTTTTAGTATGGGTAATGGCGAAGAGTGGACACCAAAAAACTATGGCGGCGGCTTTAGCGGGTTTATAAGCATCAAAGAGGCTCTTACGAAGTCACGAAATTTAGCTACTATCAATATGCTAAGCGATCTTGGTTTAAGTAGAGTTAAAAACGAACTTGAACGCATGGGCTTTAATGGAATTCCTGAAAATTTATCTATCGCTCTTGGTAGCTTTGGCATCTCTCTTGTTGAGTTTGCCAAAGCTTACTCTATGTTTCCAAACGAGGGCGAAGTTGTCGAGCCGACTCTTATAAAAAGTGTTGAAAATAGATTTGGTCATTTTATAAAATTTGAGCCAAATCGCTATCAAGTAACAAAACCTGAGCAGGCATTTTTGATGACTACGCTTATGCGAAATGTTGTAGAAAACGGCACTGGTAAAAATGCTAAAACATCTGGTATACAAATAGCTGGCAAAACTGGCACGACAAACAACAACATAGATGCGTGGTTTGCTGGATATAGCCCAGATGTTCAGGCTATAATATGGTATGGAAATGATGACAACACCCCGATGAAAAAGGTTGAAGGAGGTGGCAGGACGGCGGCACCTGTATTTAAGCACTTTATGCAACTTTATGCAAAGCAGTATCCAAATTTAAGACGAAATTTTATACAACCTGATGGTGTTTTTAAGGCAAATTTTGAAGGCAAAGATGAGTTTTATACAAGTGACTCTCCTTTGCCAAAGAGTATGATGATGCCTGAAATTCCAGTTGATATGTCAGATATCCCACAAGGCGATGGCGATGTAAACGAGGAGATGATATTTTGAAAATATTTAAAATTTTAGCCTTAACTACATTTTTAACAGCTTACTCTCTTGCACTAGATTTAAATACGGCAAGTAGTAAAGAGTTAATGTCGCTTGGACTTAACAAAACTGAAGCCTTAAATATCATAAAATATCGAAAAGTAAGAAAATTTACTAGCACTAATGAGCTTTTTAAGGTGCGTGGATTAAGTAGCGAAAAGGCAAATAAGATAATAGACAAAGTGGCAGTTGCTACTAAAAAAGTATCAAAAAAGTCGCCTAAAAAAGATACGAAGAGCGATAAAAAGCTAAAACCTAAAAAGTACTCAAAAAAGAGTTAAAATGAGTGGGGCAAGCTTGTCTGCCCCTTTTTGTGTTTATTTTAAAACACTAAAAACACGGCTTACATCATCATTTTTGCTAAGGCTTAGGCGAACGATTGAGTTTTGTAATGCTATGAGTGAGTGAGGGACATTTGCGTCAAGCGTTATCATATCAAGCTCATTTAGCTCTATGCTTTCTTGATTTACACCAAATTCTATCTGCCCTTTTAAAATTTGTACGCTAATGGCACCTGGAGCTTGATGTTCTTTCATAACAGCACCTTTTTCCAGGTTTATGCGTATCTCTTTTGTGCCATTCATTTCGTGCATTTTTGTGACTGTAACGCCGTTAAATTTTTTATCTTTCCAAACTAATTTTTCCATCTTTTATCCTTTTTTAAAAATTTCAGCTATTTTATACTAAACGATAAAAAATTTCATTGATTTATATTAAGAGTTTTTTAGTCTTAAAAATGAAAAAGATTTAGAAATTTTTTTGCACGCTCACTTTTTGGATTTGAGAAAAACTCATTAGGACTGCTTTGCTCAACTATCTCGCCAGCATCCATAAAAACTATCCTATCAGCCACTTTTTGTGCAAATTCCATCTCATGAGTTACTATTAGCATAGTCATGCCATCTTTTGCAAGTCCCAAAATAACATCCAAAACCTCGCGCACTATCTCTGGATCAAGCGCAGCTGTAACTTCATCAAACAACATCAGATCTGGCTTCATGCAAAGTGCCCTGACAATTGCTATGCGTTGTTTTTGACCGCCTGAAAGTTCTTTTGGATAGGCAAATTTTTTATTTGTAAGACCCACTTTTTCGAGCCACATATCAGCCTCTTTTTCAACATCTTTGCGCTCTCTGCCCTGTGCTTTTACGGGACCAAGTAGGATATTTTCAAGCACATTCATATGTTCAAAAAGCTCATAGTTTTGAAAGACCATACCAACGCGCTGGCGCATTTTATTCCAGTTTTTATACTCTTTTGTTACAACATCTGAATTTATTACTATCTCTCCACTAGCTATGCTTTCAAGCCCATTTATACAGCGTAGTGTTGTTGACTTTCCGCATCCTGAAGGCCCTAAAAAAACGACTACTTCGCCCTGTTCTACTTGTAGATTGATATCTTTTAACGCGTGCATTTGCCCATAAAATTTATTAACATTTTTTAGCTCTAAAATATAACTCAAATTTACTCCTTAGCCCCAGCGCTTCTCTAGTTTTTTTGAAAATTTTGATATAGGATAGCAGATTATAAAATATAAAAAGAATATAAAGCTATACACCCAAAACTGAACCATATTATTTGAAAAAACATAGGTTTCAATGATTTGCTGACCAACTTTAACAACCTCTACAACGCCTATTAAAACGACTATTGAAGTGGTTTTTATCATTCTACTTAGCAAATTTACAGCACCTGGAACCAGTCTTCTAAATGCAAGTGGTATGATGACATAGCGATAAATTTTAACCTTACTAAGCCCAAGTGATGAGGCGCTTTCAAACTGATGTTTTGGTATAGATACAACCGCTCCTCTAACTATATCCATCATCTCAAAAATACCCCAGATACTAAACACTAAAAGTGATGCTGCAAATGCAGAGATGTGAATGCCTGTTGCTCTTGGTATGCCAAAATAAAATATAAAAAGCCACACGATAGTGGGCATAATGCGCACTATCTCAAGGCAAATTTTTAAAACAGCATAGACTATTTTGTTTTTAAGACTCATCGCAATACCAAATATCACTCCGCCAACAAGCGAGATAAGTATCGAGATAACTGAAATTTCAAGGCTCACAACAAGGCCTTCAAACAATCTCCATAGTACTTGTGGATTTAGTAAAATTTCAGCCCCTTGCACGAGCTATCCTTTTTTCAAGCCAAGTTAGCCCTAAAGATATAGGAAGTATGATAGCTAGGTAGCTTACTACTAGCATAAAAAGTGCCTCGTCTGTCATATAATAAAGCCCGATAATATCCTTTGCTACATAAACCAAATCCGCTAAAGCCACAATGCTAACTATACTAGTTTCTTTTAATAAAAATATAATATTTGCGCTCACAGATGGCAGCGAGACTGCAAATGCTTGAGGGCTTACGACATGGTATAAAATTTGCGACTTGCTTAGCCCAATACTCATGCCAGCTTCTATCTGCGAGCGACGCACTGATTCATATCCCAGTCTAAAACTCTCAGCCATATAACTGCCACCCAAAAACGCAAGTCCCACGACCGCACAGGTAAATCCACTCATTGATATGCCTATCTTTGGCAGGGCGTAGTATAAGAAAAAAAGTTGTATTAAAAGCGGTGTATTGCGACTTAGCTCTATATAAGCATCGATAAAAGGTAAGGCAAATTTTACATTAAAATAGCGAGCTGCCGTACAAAAAGCACCGATTATAATAGATAGCACTATCCCCAAAAATGCAAGCTTGAGTGTTAAAATTCCAGCATCAACATACATAGGATAAAACTGCTTTATAAACTCAAAATCCATATTTTCCTATTTGTTATTTAAATTTTGCGAGATTTTAGCGTATTAATACTAAATTTAAAGACAAATCTAGTATTAATACAAGTTTTTGGGATAAAATTTATCTTTTTATCATCTGCTGATATGGACCAAAACGATGAGTTTTTTCATCAAATCCATCATTATAAGGAGCTACATCCATATCCATAGGCTTTATATCAAGATCTGGAAAATCCTTTTCTCGGTCGCTTTTTATCGGTCGTTCGTGAGAATTTATATAAGCTGCCACATCAAAACTATCCTCCCAGCTTAGCGTTTCATCGCCTTTTGGCATTGTTGATTTGATATATTCGGCAGCCTTTATGAGCCTATACATGCCAGCCCCTGTGTTGTAGCTGTCCTTTTCCCAAAGCGATGGGAAAAGATAATAATCCCCACCTTTTTCAAACTCCGCATTTACAACGCCTTCTCCATTTTCTCCGTGACAAGATGCACATTTTTGAGCATAAATTTCTTTACCTTTTACAGGATCAGCAGCACGATCTAAAAGCTCAGCTTTTAATATCCCCTGTCCTTTAACCCTATCGCCCACCCCATATCCAGTCGATAGCCACTGCATATATGTTACCATAGCACGCATCTCTTTTGAGTTATTTGGTATAGGCTTGCCTGCCATTGAGTGTTGAAAGCAGCCATTTATGCGGTCTTGTAGAGTTACAACTTGATCTGCTCGTGAGTTGTATTGCGGAAATCTTGCGTAAATTCCAACAAATGGCGAGTGATTTGGCACAACTCCGCCGTAAGTATGACAGCTTGAACATGAGTAGTTATTGCCCGCAAAGCGTTTTTTCTCATCTTTTGCATTTGGACCAAGATACCTAGAAGTTTCATTGACAAGTTTTGAACCAAAAATTACAGTCTTTGCAAAAGGCGAGTCACCTAAAATTTTCTCATCTATAACGCCGTTTTCATCAATACCATTTGGAAGCTTAAACTCTTGCATTTTTGGCTCATAAGGTAGCGAATTTTTGGCTGCATCTTTGACATAATCAAAGCCAAAACAACAGGTGGCTGCTAGTGCAACAGTCATTGTAAGTGCAATTTTTTTCATACAATCTCCTTTAAAATAAGATTTAAGCTTGTATTTTATAAAATTTGAGTAAATTATAGATAAAATTTAGGAAGTGTATGGATATTTTTCAGTTTATCGGATTTTTGGGTATGATTTGCATTGTAGGAGGGTATTTGCTACTACAAATGGGCAGAATAGATAGCGATAGTATGGGCTTTCAGCTTATAAACTTACTTGGTGCGATTTTGCTTATCATCTCGCTTTGTGTTCATTTTAATCTAGGCTCATTTTTGATAGAAATTTTTTGGATAGGCATTACGATTTATGGGATTTATAAAATTTTAAGAAAAGGTAAAAATAATGAAAATTAGAGCATTTGCAGAGTGGGAGAGGCAAGAGTTGCTTTTTGTATCTTTGCCGCACAAAAACACCGACTGGAAGCCATATTTAGATGAAATTTTAGATAGTTATGAAGAGCTAGTTAGTGCTGTTGTGCCGTTTCAAAAGGTGGCTTTGATATGCCCTGATGAGAAAATTTTGGCTAGATTTTCAAAATTTCCTAATACGGTTGCTTTAAAGATAGACACAAACGATACTTGGGTGCGTGATTATGGATTTATCGATGTAAAAAAAGATGATGAGATTTTGAGCTATGATTTTAAATTTAACGCCTGGGGCGGGAAGTTTGAGAGCAGTAAAGATGATGGCGTAAATTCTCAAATCGCAAAAATCATACCGACAAACTTAAAGCAAATTGACTTTGTTTTGGAGGGCGGAAGTGTTGAATTTAACGGCGATGGTGTGCTTTTAACGACTGAACATTGTTTGCTAAATGAAAACAGAAACGCGCATTTAAGCAAAGATGAGATCGAGCAAAAACTGCGCGAACTTTTTGGCTTAAAACGCGTAATCTGGCTAAAACACGGCTTTATAAAGGGCGATGACACCGATCATCACATCGATACCTTAGCGCGTTTCATTACGCCTGATACCATCGCGTATGCAAGCTGTGATGATGAGGCTGATGAGCATTATGAAGAGCTAAATTTAATGAAACAAGAACTTGAAAACTCGGGCTTTAAGCTAGTTGCCTTGCCGATACCAAAGGCGAAATTTTATGATGGCTCTAGGCTTGGTTGTACTTACACAAATTTTATCTTTGTAAATGACGCACTCATCGTGCCAACATACGGCGATGATAACGATGAGATCGTACTTTCTCGCCTTAAATCATCTTTGCCAGATAAAAAAATAGTGGGCGTAAATTCGCTCGTTTTCGTGCGACAAAACGGCTCACTTCACTGCTCAAGCCAAAATAAATTTTTAGGTAAAATAGATTAAATGAAGCCACAAAACACAGCTACAAAACCCATCGTGATAGCGGCTATTACGGCGTTTTGCTTGGCTGTGGTAAAATTTATCGCCGGGGTTTTTAGTGGCTCTATTTTGCTGCTTAGCTCGGCGATTGACTCTTTGCTTGATCTGCTTGTGTCTGCTTTAAATTTCATCGCTTTTAAAAAATCAAAGCAAAAGCCAAATGAGAAATTTAACTTCGGTTTTGCTAAACTCGAGGCGTTAGCAGCGTTGTTTGAGGGGCTTTTGATAGTTGGCGTGGCTGGGTTTATATTTTATGAAAGCGTTATGAAATTTGGCGCTGAAAATAACGAGATAGACACAGATTTAAGCCTTTATGTTATGATTTTTTCACTTGCGGTAACTGGAGCGTTAAGCTATTATCTAAGTCAAAATGCAAAACGCACTCAAAGCTTGATTTTACAGGCTGACGCACTTCATTATAAGAGCGATTTTTATACAAATTTAGCAGTTATAGCCGCACTCATTGTTATCAAATTTACAGGATTTATGATAATTGACGCGATTTTTGGAGTGTTAATTAGCGGATATATCGCAAATCAAGCCATATCCCTTATGAAAAATAGCGTTTTTGCCTTGCTCGATGAGGCACTTGAGAGCGAAAAAATCATACAGATAAAAGATATGATAAACGCAAAAAGTGAAATTTCTAGCTTTCACTCACTTATGAGCCGAAAAAGTGGACAGACTTGCTATTTAAGCGTTCATCTAGTCTTTAACGCTCAAATTTTACTCATCGACGCACACTCTATCTCAAACGAGATTGAAGATGAGATAAGGAGGAAATTTAGCGAGTTTGCGTGGGAGATAACGATACATCTTGATCCGTATGATGATGAGAGTTAAAAATTTGTTATAATTAAAAAAACTTAGGAGAAAAAATGAAAAATGATAGCTTAAAAATAGCTTTAATTCAGCAAAAATTTTACGGCACAAAAGAGGCTACAAATGCCAAAACTTGTGAGCTGATCGCAAATGCAAAGCAAGGCGGAGCCGAGCTTGTCGTGCTTCAAGAGCTTCATCAAACGCAGTATTTTTGCCAAAGCGAGGATACGCAGTTTTTCGATCTAGCAAATGAGTGGGAGAGCGATGTGGCGTTTTGGAGCGATGTGGCTAAGCAAAACGGCGTAGTTTTGGTAACTTCGCTCTTTGAGAAGCGAACGGCTGGGCTTTATCACAACACTGCTTTTGTCTTTGAAAAGGACGGTAGCATAGCGGGTAAATACCGCAAGATGCATATCCCCGATGATCCGCTTTTTTATGAGAAATTTTACTTTACGCCGGGTGATATTGGCTTTGAGCCGATAAATACTAGTGTCGGGCGACTTGGCGTGTTGGTTTGCTGGGATCAGTGGTATCCAGAGGCTGCTAGGCTTATGGCGTTAAAAGGGGCGGAAATTCTAATTTATCCCACGGCTATTGGTTGGTTTGATGGTGATCGCGATGATGAAAAGTCGCGTCAGCTTGAGGCGTGGGTAGCGGTGCAAAGGGGACACGCTGTGGCAAATGGCTTGCCCGTCGTAGCGGTAAATCGCGTGGGCTTTGAGCCTGATAGCTCAGGCGTAGCTGATGGGATACGATTTTGGGGAAATAGCTTTATTTTTGGGGCGCAAGGGGAGCAAATTTTACGCACGGATAGTGAAAGCGAGAAGTGCTTTTTAGCACAAATCGATATGAAACGAAGCGAAGAGGTGCGTAGAATTTGGCCATTTTTACGCGACCGTAGGATAGAGGCGTATGCTGGGCTAACAAAAAGATTTATAGACTAAAAAAATTTCATACTCTTTAAGATAGCTTTTTTAAAGAGTATGAAAATGCCTGCAATCAAAAATATAATCTAATTCTTACAAAAATAAATTTTAAAAAATACAAAAATACACATACAAGTGGCTAAATATCGATATTTTATATAAAAAATTAGTTGATTTAAAAAATAATATAAAAATTTTCTTAAGTAAAAAAAAATTATAAGCAAGTTACTTTTTTACACATTTTTATAAAAAATTTAAAAATTTTCATAAAAGCTCTTGCAAAAAAATCATAAAAATGTCAAAATGAAACAACTTCAAAATAAGGAGAAGAAAATGAAGAAAAGTTCATTGATACTTTCAGGTTTGCTGCTGGCTTCAACACTTGGCGCAAAGGAGTTTGTTAGTATAGGAACAGGCGGTATGACTGGTACTTACTATCCTATCGGTGGTGCGATTTGTCGCTTGGTAAATAAAGATCCAAACATGAAGTGTTCAGTACAATCAACCGGTGGTTCGGTTTATAATGTTAACAATGTCCTGAAAAAAGAGCTAACATTTGGCTTCTCACAAAGTGATGTTGTTTTTGACAAGTATAACGGCAAAGGTAAATTTGATGGCGCGGCTGATACAAATTTACGCGCTGTAGTGTCTATCTACCCTGAGCTTTTGGCTTTTGTTGTTTCAAAAGATAGTGGTATTAAAGATATAACAGGTATCGTTGGCAAGAAATTTAATGTCGGAAACCCTGGTAGTGGCAATGAGCTAACTACGCTTGAAGTTCTTAAGGCAAAAGGTGTAGATGTAAATTCTCTTGCTCACCGCGGTGTTCTAACTGCTCAAGAGTGCCCGCATGCGCTAAAAGATAAGAAGATAGATGGCTATACATATATGGTAGGACACCCAACTGCGAACATTACAGATGCGGCAAATTCTCTACCGATCGATATTTTAAATGTTGATGGTCCAGAGATTGACAAAATGCTTGCTGACTTTCCATATTTTGCGAAAGGTGTGATACCAAAAGGTCTTTATGAGGGTGTTGATCACGATACAAACACTATTGGTGTGAAGGCTGTTTTGGTTGCAGACAAAAGTGTCAGTGATGCTGTTGTTAAGGCTGTTGTAAAAGCGATAGTTGATAACTTTGATGAGTATAAAACGCTTCACCCAGCACTTGGCGCTATCACAAAAGAGAGCCTTGTAGAGGGACTTTCTGCGCCACTTCACCCAGCTGCTGAAGCTGTATTTAAAGAGGCTGGTATATTAAAATAAAACTTAAAAGCTCCGATGTAAGCGAAGTAAAATTTAAAAATCGCTATAATCGGAGCTACTTCTAAAATTTCAAGGGGCAAAATGAAAGAGATAAATGAAAATGAAGAGCAGTTTGTCGAGGTAAAAACTAGAGAGATAAAAGGCGGCTTTTATAACTATCTGGTTGTATTTTTGTGTTTTTCTTGGTCTGTTTTTCAGCTTTATATTGCCTATTTTCCGCTAAATACCACGATAGCTCGCTCACTGCATTTAGGTTTTGCCATAGCGCTTGTGTATTTGCTATATCCTGTTAAATTTCATAAAAAAGCCCATGTTAGCATGCCGCTTTATGACATTGCATTTTGTATTATAGGCGCTCTTGCCGTGCTTTATCCTGCGATAGAATTTTATGCTTTAGCAAATAGACCTGGGGATTATTTGCAGCGTGATATTATTGTTGCTTGTATTGCTGTATTACTACTTCTTGAGGCTGGAAGGCGTGTGCTAGGACCTGCACTTGGTATTATAGGAATTTTATTTTTGGTGTATGATTATTTTGGTCAGTATATGCCAGACATTATAGCTCATCAAGGTGCAAGTATACAAAAACTAGCAGGACACATGTTTTTAACGACTGAAGGTGTTTTTGGTGTTCCAATCGGTGTTAGCGTAAGTTTCATTTATCTGTTTGTTTTATTTGGGTCGCTTTTGGAGCGAGCTGGAGCAGGGCAGTATTTTATAAATCTAGCATTTAGTTTGCTTGGAAAATTCCGTGGAGGACCAGCTAAAGCTTCAGTTATTGCTAGTGGATTAACTGGCATGGTAAGTGGTAGCTCAACTGCAAATGTCGTAACAGTTGGCACTTTTACAATACCATTAATGAAGCAAGCAGGACTTAGTAGAACCAAGGCTGGTGCGATAGAGGTTGCGGCTGGGGTTAATGGTCAGCTTATGCCACCTATTATGGGAGCAGCAGCATTTATAATCGCTGAGTTTTTGGGTATGACATATACTAATGTCATGGTTGCTGCGGTTATACCAGCATTTGCTTGTTATATATCTTTATTTTTTATCGTGCATTTAGAAAGCTGCAAGCTTGGGCTTAAGGGTATTAAAAATAGCGAATATGAGTCAAAGCTTAAAATTTTTCTAAGTGGTATCCATTATCTAACGCCTATTTTTGTCCTTATGTATACACTTTTAATAGCCAAAGAGTCCGCCATATCAGCAGCGTTTAATGCTATTGGGTTTTTGTTTTTGATAATGATCTTTCAAGAACCAACTAAAAAATTAGCTCAGGGACAAAAGATAAGTAGAGCTGATGTTTTGGTTGGGTTTAGCGATATTTTCTGGGCAATGGTAACAGCGGCAAAAAGTATGACGACAATCGCTGTTGCAACTGGTCTTGCTGGTATCATAGTAGGTTCTATATCGCTTACTGGGCTTGGTCAGGTTCTTTCAGAGGTTGTAGAAAACCTTGCTGGTAACAATATCATACTTATTTTAATGCTGACAGCACTTATGTCTTTAATCCTTGGCATGGGGCTTCCAACGACAGCAAACTACATCGTTGTTTCAAGTCTTGTTGCACCAGTTATCTTAATGCTTGCCTATAAAAATGGCTTTTTGGTGCCAGCTATCGCAGCGCATATGTTTGTGTTTTATTTTGGAATTTTGGCTGATGATACACCACCAGTTGGTATAGCAGCATATGCTGCAGCAGGCATAGCTAAGGCAAACCCTGTAACTGTTGGCTTGCAAGGCTTTTTTTATGACCTTCGTACAGCTATATTGCCATTTGCATTTTTCTTTAATAATAAACTTATGCTTATTGAAAGTGTTGACGCTTCAAACCCTCTTGACGCAAAAGGTATAGTTTGGATGAGTAATCCTCTTGAGATGTTGCTTGTATTTGCAATGGCTATCATTGGCATGTTTGCTTTTTCAAGTATCTTGCAAGGATATTTTGTTACGAAAATTCGTCTTTGGGAAAGACTACTTTTAATCCCAGTAGTCCCACTATCGCTAGTGCCAAATATCTGCGCTAAGTATTCAGTCATACCAAATGAGTATGTAGGATATATGGTGGGTGCGGGTATATATGCCTTTGTTTTTGTAACTCAGTGGATTAAAAATAAAAGTGATAAAGCAAAAGAGATAGCTTAAAATAGTAGCCTTTTGGCTACTATTTTTCATAGTTTTTTAGAGCGCTCTAAGTCTAGTGCAAATTCACATCCTAGCTTATCTTTAAGCTCGCATGATTTATCAAAAAATATCTTTGCTTCTTTGAAATTTTGAGCATCGATTAAAAACGAACCAGCCACACTGCAAGCATTTGCGTCATTTAGCTCGCACGCTTTTTTAAATAGATCAAATGCTTTTGTCTTATCATCTTGCATAAGCTTTGCCGCTACCTCAGAGCAACTTTTTGCTATGTTATTTTCACATTCATTGATATGTTCTTGTAAATTTTGGGCCATCAGTATAGATACGCAAAATATAGCTAAAATCATAAAATTTCTCATTTTTACCCTTTTGTTTTTGAGATTTATTCTATTTTAGCATATTAAAAATTATTTTTTGTTTAGTGCTATCTCTCTTTGTCTAAAATCTGGCATAATGCTTTCTATGAAGTCATAAAATTCGCTTTTATGATGTGGATATATCAGGTGTGATAGCTCGTGCAAGATGACATATTCTATCAAGATAGGCGGCTTTTGTATGAGATTTAGATTTAGGTTGATGTAGCCTTTTTTGCTATTACAGCTACCCCAGCGAGTTTGCATGTTTTTAATGCTTATGTGGTTTATATCTTTTTTTATTTTTGGTCTAAATTTATCTATGAAATTTATAAAAATTTCTTTTGCTTTGCTTTTTTTAAACTCTTCAAGTGCATTTTTATCTTTTATAAAAATTTCATCATTTTTTATCAAAACTTCTTTTAAATTTTCATCAAATTTTATTTTATATATTTGACCTAAAAAGACAAACTCATCATCTTTTGGCAGCGTATCTTTTGCTTTTTCGTAAGTTTTTATAAGCCAATCTTTGTGTGTTTGTAAAAACAAAAATGCTGATTTTTGAGTGGCATAAAATGGCAAGGAGAGTGAAATTTTAGCCTCTTTTGATACTTTTAAACGCATATTTTTTACATTGCTTTTAAAATTTAGCGTGATGTCAAATCCACAAAAAGTAGTAAGAATTTGTTTTTGTTTGAGTGGTTTGGGGCGCTTTAAAACGCCCCATAAATTTCTAGCTTTCAAGCTGACGAGATGTTTTGTGAAGTAGGGTGTAGGCTATAAAGATAAATGCTAATACGCAAGCCACTATCAGCGCGTAAAATCCGCCGTCCCAGCCAAACACATCAACGAGTTTGCCCATAACCCAGCCAGCACTCACCGTGCCTAGTAAGTAGCCAAAAAGACCAGTTAGGCCAGTTGCAGTTCCTGTGGCAACCCTTGGAACAAGGTCGGCTGCTTGAAGTCCTATCATCATAACTGGACCATAGATCAAAAAGCCAATAGCTATCAAGCAAGCGTAATCAACCCACTCATTTCCAGCCGGATTTGTCCAATAAACAATAACAGCTATCAAAACACCCACCATAAATATAAGCATAGGAGGCGCACGGTGTCCCTTAAAGACCTTATCGCTTAGATAGCCGCTTGCTAGCATTCCAAAAATTCCAGCATACTCATACATAAAATATGCCCAACTTTGCTTATCTACCGTAAAGTGCTTAACCTCTTTTAAGTATGTTGGCGCCCAATCGATGATACCATAGCGGATGAAATAGACAAATATATTTGCAATAGCTATCGCCCAAAGGAATTTGTTGCCAAGGATGTATTTTTTAAAAATATCCATAGCACTTAGCGTGTGAGCCGACTCTACCTTTTGTACGTGTTTTTCGCCTTTGTACTCTTCAACTGGCGGTAAGCCCTTTGACTCTGGCGTATCATGCATAAGTCCATACATCACAAATGCAGCCAAGATAGCTATGATCGCTGGGAAGTAAAACAGCGACTGCCACGCACCAAATATAGAAAGTCCAAGCAAAGCAAGTGGTCCGATGAGTCCGCCACCAAGGTTGTGCGAGACATTCCACCAGCTCCACCACACACCGCGTTCAGATGGACTAAACCAGTTTGTCATAGTTTTTGCGCCAGGAGGATAGCCCATGCCTTGAAACCAGCCGTTTAAAGTACCAAGGATAACCATAGCTGTAATGCTTGTAAATACTCCCGGAACCAAACCAAAAATGAGCGTTACGATCGCAGAGCCGATAAGTCAGATAGTGATGAAGTACTTTGGGTTGCTTCTATCTGAGACATTGCCCATAACAAATTTTGAGATACCATACGCTAGCCCAAGCATAGACATAACGATACCAAGATCGGCTTTTGTGTAGCCGTAAGCTGCATATTCGCCAGCCTTATCGGTAAGATATGGCATGGCGAGCGAGAAGTTTTTGCGGATGAGATAATAGGCCGCATATCCTATGAAAACGCCCGCAAATACCTGCCAGCGTAGTTTTTTGTAGTGTGCATCTACATCTTTGTCTGGAATTTTGTCTTCAGACGGAGCAGACGCTTTAAGAAAAGAAAACACAAATAGCTCCTTTTGTAAATTTTTAAAAAATGCATTCTAACAAAACTTTTCTTAAAATTAATATTTGCAACTAAAATTTTAATAAAATTTTATAACACTTCATAAAAACTAAACAAGCCTTTTACTTTGCCATTTTCTGCTATACCAACGCCAAGTATTTACTCCGCCACGCAGCCATTCATCAGCACAAAAACCTATCCAAACACCGATAATCCCAATGCTAAGATGTATCCCTAAAAAGTATCCAACAGGCAAGCTTACTCCCCACATAAAAATAAGCCCCGTCATTAGCGGAAACCTTGCGTCGCCACTTGCTCTAAGCGCATTTACCATTATTATGTTAAATGTCCTACCAAGCTCAAGTACGATAGATAGCGTAAAAAGTGGCAACATTATCCTTTTTAACTCACTGCTTAAATTTAGCTCATTCATCACAAGCTCTTTTAGTAAAAACATAGCCATAACAACTATAAAAGTAGCCCAAAGACCGTATTTTAAAGCCTTAAATGTTCTTATGTAGGCATCATCAAATTCTTTTGCACCAACCAAATGTCCTACTATAACTTCGTTTGCAACGCTAATACTGGCGCCACAAAGCATGATAAGAAGTGAAATTTGAAAGTATATAGTTTGAACTGCAAGACTAGCTTCTCCCATGCTAGCCACAAAGCCAAAGGCTACCATGTATTGCGCCATCCAGAGCAGATTTTCCCCAGCGCTTGGAAGCCCGACATGTAAAATTTTTTTCAAAACATCAAAGGGCAAGGCAAGCAGTCTTTGTATAAAAATTTGAACTTTTGCAAAGTGAGTTAGCATAAAGCAAAGTACCAAAAGACCGACCAATCTACCAAGTATGGTTGATACAGCTACACCCAAAAGTCCGTAGTTTGGCAAACCAAACCAGCCAAAAAGTGCGATCGCATTGCCAATTAGCGTGATAAGATTCATTAAAAGTGAAACATACATTACTTGTGTTGCAAAGTTATACACTCTTAAAATAGCAGCTATAACCATGCCTATGCCGTCAAATGCAAGAGCCCAGCCAAGCATGTGTAAATATGTATAGCTTTGCTCTTGTAAATTTTTTGGTACTTGCAAAAGCTCTAAAATTTCGTAACCAAAAAAGTAGATAAATATAGCTGAGCCAAGGCCCAAAATGCTATTAAATGTAATGCTTGCGTGAATCACACGCTTTGCAAGATGTCTGTTTTTAGCACCAAGGGCTTGAGCAACGACGATAGAGCAGCCCACACTTAAAAAGCTAAATATGGTCATAAAAAGATCCATGACCTGATTTCCCGCGCCCATAGCGCCAACAAGATCAAGGCTTACTTTTGTAACCATGTATGTGTTGATTATCAAAGTTATAAAATGTAAAAACATATCAAAAAATATAGGTATAGTAAGCTTTTTAAGGCTTAGAGTTTTTGTATCGTGCATAAATTTCCTTAATAAAAGCGCGATTGTATCAAAAACTTGCTTTAAACAAAAAATTTACGCCAAATTTTCACTTTATATAAGTTTTATTTTGTATAATCTTATTAAAACTAAATTTTAATGGAACAAAAATGGAAAAGAAAAATTTTACAACAGGCTGGGCATTTATACTTGCTTGCGTTGGCTCGGCTGTTGGCATGGCAAATGTTTGGGGCTTTCCTTACAAGGTCGGAGCAAATGGTGGCGGAGCATTTTTGCTTATATATCTGTTTTTTATCATACTTTTTTCATATGTAGGTCTTTCAGCTGAGTATGCCATAGGACGCCGAGCAAAGACTGGAACCCTTGGCTCATACGAATACGCTTTTGCGACTCGTGGCTGGGGTAAGGTAGGCAAAGCACTTGGCTGGATACCGCTAGCTGGCTCGATGTGTATAGCTATAGGCTATGCTGTTATCATCGCTTATGTTTTAAAAGCTCTTACGCAAGCGCTTGATGGTTCGCTAATGAGCGTGGATACAAGTACATGGTTTGAGTCATTTGCGCTTAGCGAGTACTCGGTTATTCCTTTTCATGTTATAGTTGTTGTTGGAACTCTTTTAACGCTATTTTTTGGGGCAAAAAGCATTGAAAAGACAAACAAGATAATGATGCCTTTATTTTTTATACTTTTTGTTGTTTTGGCAGTCCGTGTGGCTATGCTAGATGGTGCATTTGAGGGATATAAATTTTTATTTCGTGCAGATTTTGCAAAACTTGAAGATCCAATGGTTTGGGTCGCAGCCATGGGGCAGGCATTTTTCTCACTATCTATAACTGGTTCTGGCATGATAGTTTATGGAGCTTATCTTTCAAAGAGCGAGGATGTTGTAGGAAGTGCTAGAAAAACCGCAGTATTTGATACCCTGGCAGCTATCGTGGCGGCGTTTGTGATGATACCAGCGGTATTTGCCTATGCGATGGATCCGGCAGCTGGACCAAAGCTACTTTTTGTTACCTTGCCTAAAATTTTACAAGATATGCCGGGCGGGCAAATTTTTGCCATTATTTTATTTACGGCGGTTATTTTTGGCGGAATTTCATCACTTCAAAATATGTTTGAGGCAGTGGCTGAGTCGATTTTGCATAAATTTCCAAGCCTAAAGCGAAGCTATGTTCTTATAGGTCTGTGTGTGATTTGCCTTGGTGTGGGTGTGCATATGGAGATGATATCTAGCTGGGGTCCGTGGATGGATTTTGTTAGTATTTATATCATACCTATTGGTGCTGTTATAGGTGCGGTGTCTTGGTTTTGGGTGATTAAAAAAGATGAGATAATGGATGAGATAAATACTGGTGCGGCAAAAAAACAAGGAGAGCTTTGGTATAACATAGGTCGTTTTGTCTATGTCCCACTTGCACTTACTCTTTGTGTTATTGCCCTTAGTATGCAAATTTCATTTTAGGCTAGTTAATGGCTCTTATTGATTTTATTGGAGTTAGTAAAAAATTTGGTCCAAATGAGATCTTAAATGAGGTAAGTTTTAGTGTAAATGAGCGTGAAAAGATAGCCATCATCGGTAAAAACGGCGGTGGTAAAAGCACGATAATGAAGCTTTTATGCGGTGTTTATGAGCCAGATAGTGGTCGCGTGATAACGCAAAACAGCATAAAGGTCGAGATGCTGGCGCAGTCTCCAAAATTCGATGATAATATGAGCGTAAAAGATGTGCTAAACGCCGAGCTTGCTGAAATTTTTAGCGCTCGTGAGCAATACTCAAAAGTGCTTCACGCTTTAGAAGCCAACCCAAACGACACATTCGCTCATCAAAGAGCTGATGAGCTGATAAAATTTATCGAGGCAAAAGATGGTTGGAATATCGAGCGAAGTATCGAGCTTGTGCTTGAGTATTTTAGCCTAAAAGAGTATGAAAACCGCCTTGTTAGCTCGCTTAGTGGCGGTGAAGTAAGACGCGTGGCGCTCGGGGCTTTGATACTTAAAAAGCCAGATGTTTTACTACTTGACGAGCCAACAAACCACCTTGATGTGTATATGGTGAAATTTCTTGAAGATATGCTTAAAAACTCAAAGCAAACCATCGTGTTTATAAGCCACGATCGCTATTTTATCGACTCTCTAGCCACTAGAAGTATCGAGATAGAAGAGGCGAAAATCCGCAGTTTTGATGGCGGATATGCTTACTATCTAGCTAAAAAGCAAGAAATTTTAGAAAGCCTTGCAAAAAGCCATGAAACCCTTGTCAAACAGCTAAAAAGCGAGGAAGAGTGGCTGCGTCGTGGCGTAAAAGCTAGGCTAAAACGCAACGAGGGGCGAAAAGAGCGAGTGCTTGCCATGCGCGAGGAAGCCAAGAAAAATCCAGGCGTGATAAGGCGAGTAAAACTCGAGCTTGAAAGAGCGAGTAAAAATTTCAACCAAACCCACTCGATAAACCGCAAAAAAATGCTATTTGAGGTTAAAAATTTATATCTAAAAATGGGCGAAAAAGAGCTTTTAAATGACTTTAATGCCCGCGTTTTACAAGGCGAGCGTATCGCGATAGTAGGACGAAATGGAAGCGGTAAAAGCACGCTTTTAAAAGCGCTTCTTGGCAAGCTAAGTCCAGTTGCTGGAAAGATAGAGCGGGGCGAAGTCGAGGTCGGATACTTTGATCAAAACCGAAGCGAGTTAGATGATGATAAGAGCTTGATAGAGGTGTTTTGCCCAAATGGGGGCGATCATGTTATGGTGCGTGGCTCAAACTATCATGTTTATGGGTATTTGAAGAAATTTTTATTTCCAAAGGAGTATTTGGATAAGCCTATCGGCGTGCTTAGTGGTGGCGAGAAAAACCGCGTGGCGCTGGCTTTGCTTTTTACTAAAAAATACGACATTTTGGTACTTGATGAGCCGACAAACGACCTAGATATCGCCACGATAAATATACTTGAGGAGTATTTGCAAAGCTTTGAAGGGGCGATCATTTTTGTAAGTCACGATCGCTATTTTGTCGATAAGATAGCGACCAAGCTTTGGGCGTTTGAAGATAAAAGGATAGATGTTATCCATCAAGAATACAGTGTCTATCTTGAGCTAAAAGATGAGCTTGGCGAGGTAGATGAGTTTGAGAAAGAAATTTTAGCAAAGCCTGAAAAAGAGCCTGAAACTAGGGCAAAAACTCAAACCAAACTAAGCTACAAACAAAATCAAATTTTACAAAATCACCCCGTAAAGATAGAGGAGTATGAGGCGCTTGTTAGAAAACTTAATGCTGATTTAAGCGATCCTACGATCTATCAAGAAAAGGGCATACAAAAGCTTTATGATGAGCTAGAGATCGCAAAAACAGAGCTTGAAAAGCTAGAAAATGAGTATCTTGAAGTGCTTGAAGTGGCTGAGAGCTTTGAGTAAAAACAAAAACTATCTTATTTTTAATATTGCGGTATATAAATCTTATGAAAAACTTTATTGTTATGACAAGTGACATAAGCTTATAAATTTTTACAAATTTTGGTGACAGCAATACAAGGTACGCAGTTTAGACTTTGGCCCAAAAGGGCCAAAGTGTGATTAGTGTTCGCTTTTTAGACCAGCTCCGCAAAGAGAGATGATACTATCGCCGTTGATAGTGTGAGTGTTTTTGTATGCTTCATATGCCGCATATACCGCCGCTGTGGTATGCTCAACATAAAAGCCTTGCCTTGCTAGATTAGCCCTTGCTGGTAGTATATCGCCCTCTGGTATCGTTATGACTTCGCGCTCGCCCGCGTATGAGCTAGATAGAATTTGCCTTCCTCGCATAGGTCTTGCGATGGCTATGCCCTCAGCCTCGGTCGGCTTTGCGACTATGTCGATAGGAGCGTCTTTTGCGCCAAAGAACGGAGCGCAGTTTTCGCTTTGGACGATGAAAATTTTTGGTAGCTTTTTGATAAGTCCTGCCTCATAAAGCTCGGTAAGAGCCATCTCACAGCCCAAAAGTAGCGTGCCGTTGCCAACTGGCAAGAAGAAGTTATCAGGCACTCTGCCAAGCTGTTCATAAATTTCATAAACATAGGTCTTCGTGCCTTGGTAAAAGAGCGGGTTATATACGTGATTTGCATAGTAAACCCCCTCATCAAGCGCCTTTTTTCGGCACGCATCAGCCGTGTCATCTCTTGTGCCATCAAAAACAGTCGCGGTAGCACCAAAGGCTTTTATCATATTTATCTTCTTCTCGCTTGTGCCTTTTGGGACAAAAATTTCACACTCTATGCCAGCGCGTGCAGCATATGCGGCGACTGAGTTTCCGGCGTTGCCACTGCTGTCTTGCAAGACTTTTTTAACACCGATGCTCTTACAAAGCCATATGAGCATAACCGCGCCTCTATCTTTAAATGAAAGCGTTGGCATCGCATAATCAAGCTTAAAATATAGCTTATCATCAAATTTCACGCTCGCACTCATACCCTCTCCAAGGCTTATGCCTCGCCAAAGCTCATTTTGAAGTGGGAAAAATGCTCGGTAGCGAAATAGGCTAAACTCGCTCTTATCGACAAGATCTAGTGAAAATTTTGGTGCAGTAAAGTTAAGGTTATAAAGCCCTCCGCACTCGCATTTATAGCTCAGACTTTCAAGCGGTGCTGTTTTACCGCACTCATTACATACAAAATGGCTCATTTTTACTCCTTTTTCATCGCTACTTGTGCCTCTATCTCAACCAAACAACCAAAGTGAAGACCAGATGTCGGCACAACGACGCGAGCTGGCTTGTGTGCGCCAAAAAATTTCGCATACTCATCATCTATGTCATCCCAAAATGCCACATCTGGCGTATAAACTCTACACATTATGACATCTTCTTTTTTTGCACCTGCTAGTTGCATGACGGCTTCTAGGTTTTTAAGGGCTTGCTTGGCGTGCTCTCTTGCTCCGCCTTGTGGTAGCTGCATGGTTGCTGGATCTATGCTAAGCTGTCCTGAGATGTAGAGCACATCGCCGTACTGCACAGCTGGCGAGTAGTGTGCTTTTCTGCTTTTTGAAAGTTCGGTTTCAAAAATTTTCATCGCTTCTCCTTTATTTTGAGACAAAAGAGCATTATAACAATAAAGCTTTTGAAATCTTATAAAAACTTAAAATTTAAAATTAATCATTATATAAAATGTGTAGATTTAGGACGAGCCTAAATCTATATAGTCTTTGTAGTTTTTGGTAAAATTTTGTAAAAAATTTGTGCTATTTTTTCAAGCAAGCCTTGCTTTTGGTTTGGTATTTTAGACTTTAAAAACTTAGCCACCTCACGGCGCCCAAACATAAGTGCAAAAGTGTATGGTGTAGCGCCCATGCCGTTGTTTGCATTTATGTTAGCGCCTGCATCTACTAGCATTTTTACTACTTCTAAATGCCCCTTAAACGCAGCTCCAGCAAGGGGCGTTTGCCCCCTGTTGTTTCGCTCATCCACACTTGCTCCGTAAGCTAAAAGCATACGCACGCACTCCTTTGCGTTATTATAGCTTGCTAGCATTAGTAGTGTGTCGCCCTTGGTTGATTTTAAATTTACATTTAGCCCAGCCCTTATCATCGGCTCTAAGCTTTTGACGTCATCGCTCCTTGCAAAGTCAAGTGCCATAAGGCAAAGCTCGTCATAGCGAGCTTGTTCTGAAGCTGTTATCATATCTTTAATGCCTTTTTTACGCCACTTGCATACTCTGGTGAAATTTTCTCAAAATGTCCCAAGGCTCTATCTATGATAAATCTCTCAACGCCTTGCATGCTCGCAGCTATGTTGCTAAATAACGCCTCTTTTTGCTCTGCATTCATTAGATCAAACAGAGCCTTTGGCTGTGAGTAGTAGTCCTCATCTTCGCGGTGATTATATCTTTGTGCGGCGCCACTGATAGCAAGATCTGGCTCTAAAAATGCCTTGTTTTCAGCGTGTCCGCCGTAGCTGTTTGGCTCGTAGTAGGCGCTTGCCGGCATTTCATACATACTGTTATTTAGCGCGCCACCTACGGTGTAGGTATTTACCTCGCTGATAGGGGCATTTACTTTTAGTTGTGCGTAGTGTGTGCCTATGCGGTATCTTTGCGCGTCTGGATAGCTAAAAATTCTAGCTTGAAGCATCTTATCAGGGCTAAATCCAATGCCCGGCACGATGTTGCTAGGGCTAAATGCGGCTTGCTCTACTTCGTTGAAGTAATTTTTTGGATTTTCATTTAGTGTCATGACGCCCACATCTATGAGTGGAAATTCCTTGTGCGACCAGGTTTTAGTAAGGTCAAATGGGTTGAAATTTACGTTATTTGCCTGCTCTTCGCTCATCACTTGGATCTTAAAGTCCCATTTTGGGAAATTTCCTTTTTCTATGTTTTCATAAAGGTCTCTTTGATGGCTTTCTCTATCGTTTGCGATGATTTTACCTGCTTCTTCGTTGGTTAGGTTTTTGATACCTTGTCTGGTTTTAAAGTGAAATTTCACATAAAATCTCTCGCCTTTTTCATTTATCAGGCTGTAAGTGTGGCTACCAAAGCCATGCATATGGCGGTAGCTCGCTGGAATTCCACGATCGCTCATTAGTATAGTTACTTGATGAAGTGTCTCTGGGCTTAGCGACCAAAAGTCCCAAGCGGCGTTGTTTGAGCGTAAATGTGTGCATGGATCGCGCTTTTGGGTATGGATAAAGTCAGGGAATTTATATGGATCTCGTAGGAAAAATACAGGCGTGTTGTTGCCTACTAAGTCCCAGTTGCCCTCGCGGGTGTAGAATTTTATCGCAAAGCCTCTTACATCGCGCTCTGCATCGGCTGCACCTGCCTCGCCTGCGACTGTTGAAAAGCGTAGAAGTAGCTTTGTTTTTTCACCATTGCTTAGCACTTTTGCCTTTGTGTATCTTGATATATCGTGTGTGATTTCAAGCTCTCCGTAAGCTGCTGAGCCCTTTGCATGCACTGTTCGCTCAGGTATGTGCTCTCTGTTTTGATGGGCTAGCTTTTCTATAAGCTGATAGTCTTGCATAAGAACCGGGCCTCTTACCCCTGCTGTTAGGGAGTTTTGGTTATCGGCGATTGGGTTGTCAGAAGTCGTGGTAAGTTGTTTCATATTTTTTCCTTTTTAATAAATTTTATTATTTGTAAATTATATAGCTTATATGCTAAAAATATTCTTAAAAAATAAAAATTATTAATTATAAATATAGTTTTATTGTTACCGCACATATTAAAAATGTTATAAATTTTGGCTATTTACTTTTTTTTGATACTCTAATAATAACAAAATCATTCATAAAAGGTTAGTTAATGAAAAAACAAAATTTAGCAAAGTTAAACCCAAAGGTGTTTTATCCATCTTTGTTTGTAGTGCTTTTTATTACGGCTTTTTCTCTCGTTTTGCCAGAGCTTGCCACAAAAGTTTTTAAAGGTGGTCAAAACTTTGTTACAGAGAAATTTGGCTGGTTTTATGTGCTTGCGATAGCAATCATTGTTGTTGCTACATTTGTATTGGGATTTTCAAAATTTGGTGAGATAAAGTTGGGTGCTGATCACTCAAAGCCAGCTTACTCAAACATATCGTGGTTTGCGATGTTATTTGCCGCTGGTATGGGTATCGGACTTGTGTTTTTTGGTGTCGGAGAACCACTTATGCACTTTTTAAATCCACCAGCTGGTGAGGGTGCAAAAGTTGCTATGAATATCACATTTTTCCACTGGGGGATAAGTGCTTGGGCTGTTTATTGTATAGTTGCATTGGTTTTAGCGTTTTTTTCCTATAGACACAACCTTCCATTAACGCTTCGTTCAGCATTTTATCCACTTATAGGTGATAAAATTTATGGTAGGATTGGAGATATGATAGATATTTTTGCTGTTGTCGCGACACTTTTTGGTGTGGCAACATCGCTTGGATATGGCGTCATGCAGGTAAATGGCGGACTTAGCCATGTCTTTGGTCTGCCTGCTATGAATATAATCTTGCTTATTATCCTAACGATACTTGCGACTATATCGGCTGCAAGTGGTGTTGATAAAGGGATTAAAATTTTATCAAACTCAAACATCTTGGTTGCGATCGTTTTTTTAATTTTTATACTATTTTTAGGCAATAGCGTAGGTCTTTTAAAGGCATTTGTGCAAAATAGTGGAGAGTATATATCAACGCTGATATCAAACACATTTAACCTTTATGCATATGACCGTGCTAATGACTCGTGGCTTGGTGGCTGGACGTTGCTTTACTGGGCTTGGTGGCTATCTTGGTCGCCATTTGTTGGGCTTTTTATAGCTAAAATTTCAAAAGGTAGAAGCATTAGAGAGTTTATCATGGGGGCACTTTTTGTGCCAACTGGATTTACTTTTATGTGGATGACATTTTTTGGAAACAGCGCGATAGAGCTTGTAAAAAACGGCAACACTGCGCTTGTTGATGCTGTAAATAGTGATGTGGCTATAGCGTTATTTGTATTTTTAGAAAATTTCCCATTTTCAACTTTTCTTAGCATTATAGCTATCACAATGGTTATAATATTTTTTATAACATCTGCGGATTCAGCTGCGATGATAATAAACATGCTTTGTTCAAACGGCTCTGACAACACTCCACTTTGGCAGAAAATTTTCTGGGGACTAACCATAGGTATAGTCGCTGCTTCTCTTATGCTAGGCGGCGGACTTGCTTCGCTTCAAGCTATGACCATACTTTCAGCCTTGCCTTTTACTATCGCGCTTTTATTTGCGATGTTTGGTCTTTTTAAGGCACTTAGAGTCGATGTGCTTAAAAAAAGCTCACAAAATTTTTCAAATATGCCTATATCTGAAATGTCAAAAAGCTGGCAAGAGAGGCTAAAAACGATAATTGAGCTACCTAACAAAAAAGATGCCTATAAATTTATAAACAATGTCGTGGAAGATTCGTTCTCATTATTAAAAGCAGAATTTGAAAAAAATGGATTAAAGGCAGATGTTAGTAAGAATGAAGCTGGGGATTTCTTAAAACTTAGCGTTGGTCTTGGCGAAGAGCTTGACTTTGTTTATGGCGTAAAGCTTGTTCGCAGAAATACGCCTGATTACACTCAAGCTCTTGATAACAGCGATATTTATTACCGAGCAGAGGTGTTTTTAAATGAAGGTGGGCAAGATTATGATGTCTTAGGATGGAGTGAGGCTACAATAATTAATGATGTTATCGAGCAGTATCGTAAGCATATGCAATTTTTGCAAACTTTAAGAAATGGATAATCACTATTTAAATTTTATAGTTATAATTTGAATAAAATTTTAAAGGAGATATCTATGAAAAAGTTAGTTTTAGTCGCATTTATGCTTGCTGGATCGCTGTTTGCTGATGACCTTATAAAGGGCGAGGCTAAATTTGGTGTTGATGAAACAACACAGAAGCTACAAAGTGTTATAAGCGAGGCAGGCGTTAAAGTTTTTAGTGTGTTTGATCATAGCACTCTTGCAAAAGAAGCTGGACTAGATATGCCAAATACAAAAGTCGTAGTGTTTGGATCACCAAAAGTAGGCACTTTGCTTATGCAGTGTGTTACAGATGTTGCTATTGATTTGCCATTAAAATTTCTTGTAAGTGAGGTTGATGGTAAGAGTATGGTTGCTTATGAGGATATTAAAAGTATCGCTTCTCGCCATAACGCCGATAAATGTGAGATAGTCGATATGTTAAGCAAGGCTCAGGCTAAATTTTTTAAAGCTGTTACAAAATAATAGCTAATTTGGGCGATATAAATCGCCCCTAACCAAAATTTAAACGCTATTTTGCTATAATCTACCCCTTTTTATAAACATACTAAGGATTATTATGCAACGAAATTCATGGAGTTCAAGGCTCACTTATATCCTAGCTATCGCTGGTGCGACCGTTGGCTTCGGTGCGACTTGGCGCTTTCCATATCTGGTTGGTCAAAATGGCGGTGGGGCGTATGTTTTGACATTTTGTATAGCTATGATAGTTATAGGAATTCCTATGATTTTGGTTGAAAATGCCATAGGTAGGCGACTTAAAGTAAATGCAGTCGATGCTTTTGGCGGTAGTGCAAATGGCAAAAAGATAGCCAAAGGTTGGAAAATAGTGGGATGGATGGGTATCTTGGGTGCGTTTGGCATTATGGCTTACTATATGGTTATCGGCGGATGGGTGCTAAACTACATCGCACAAATTGCCTTTGGACTGCTTGATCTAACGCATGTTGTTGATTTTAAAACAACGAGTGAGTTTTACGAGCAAAATATCGTAAATAACCCACTTTCTATTAGCTTTGCAACTCTTGTTTTTGTGCTTATAAACTACATAGTTTTGGTTCAGGGTGCGGTTAAAGGTATAGAAAAATCAGCAAAATACCTAATGCCACTTTTGTTTTTACTGATGCTTACGATGGTGATTAAAAACCTAACGCTAGATGGCGTTATGGACGGGGTTAAATTTTATCTTACGCCTGATTTTTCAAAGATAAATGCAAAACTTTTTGTAGATGTTTTGGGTCAGGTCTTTTTTGCACTTTCCCTTGGTTTTGGCGTGATGATAACGCTTTCAAGCTTTGTGAAAAAGGATGAGGGGTTGGTTAAAATTTCACTCATTACCGGTGTGCTAAACACTACTATTGCCGTTCTTGCTGGATTTATGATATTTCCATCACTTTTTACCTTTGGTATCGAGCCAAATAGCGGTCCGAGCCTTGTTTTTAAATCACTGCCGATAGTATTTTCAAATATGTGGGCTGGCGAGCTTTTTGCTGTGGCTTTTTTTACACTTTTGATGATAGCCGCACTTACCACATCGCTTCCAATTTATGAAGTCATCATCACAACAATTCAAGAAAAATTCAAAATTCGTCGTAAAAAAGCGATATTTATAGTTCTCGGTGGGATATTTTTACTAGGAAATTTGCCAAGCCTTATGGCTACAAATTTACTTTCAGATGTTACTATTTTTGGTAAAAATATCTTTGATGCATACGATGCGATAAGCGCTACGATATTTTTTGTTTTGACCTCGCTAGGATGTGCGATATTTGTTGGCTGGGTGCTAAAAGATGAGGCTAAAAAAGAAATTTTACAAGGTAGTGAGCAGTATAAAAAGGTTGTTGATATTTGGTTTTGGTATGTAAAATTTATTATACCTTTTATCATCTTGGTTGTTTTTATAAGCTCTTTTTATGATAATTTTTTAAAATAAATTTTAAGGTTTTAGATGTTAAATACTTTGATAGCTTTATATCTTATCTATCTTTTTATCAAGCTCACACTTGCGGTGCTTGATATGCGTTTTGTAAGGGCAGAAAGTAATAAAAATGCTGTGGTTTTAGAAGAGAGCGAGTATAAAAACGCCGCACTTATTAAGGTGGCAAATCACAAATTTGAGATAATCTCAAGCATTTTTAGCTTTTTTGTCTTTTTATTTTGGGTAAATGGTGGGCTAAAATGGCTTTATAACACTATCGTAAAAAATGACTTAATTAGCGAAAATATCGCGTTTGTGATGAGTTTTATCATCATCTCAGCTATCTTTGAGCTACCGTTTGGGATATATGAGAAATTTGTAAAAGATAAAAAGCACGGATTTTCAAATATGAGTGCTAAAATTTTCATCATCGACACGCTAAAAGAGCTTGTTTTAACGCTCGTTTTTGGCTCGGCGTTTGTGTGGCTCATACTCTTTTGTATCCAAAGTTTAGGGCAGTTTTGGTGGTTTTGGGCGTTTTGTATAAGCTTTGTTATCATTTTGATTATAAATTTGATATACCCGACCATCATCGCTCCGATGTTTAACAAGGTAAAACCGCTTGAAGATGGTGAGCTAAAAACTAGCATTGAGGGGCTTTTGAACGGACTTGGATTTAAGAGTAGTGGTGTGTTTGTGATGGATGCGAGTAAGCGAGATAACCGTCTAAATGCCTACTTTGGCGGACTTGGAGCTACAAAGCGAGTGGTGCTTTTTGACACGCTTATAAAAAAGCTTAGTCTTGATGAGATCATCGCGGTTTTGGGGCATGAGCTGGGGCATTTTAAGCACGGCGATATTTTTAAGATGATAGCGATGAGTGCGGTTATGATGTTTTTGCTTTTTATGATTTTTGGAAATATCCCAAGCGAGTTTTATGAGGCTGTGGGACTGGTGCAAAGTGGCTCTGGCGTGATTGTTTTTATGTTAATTTTTGCGCCGATTTTTAGCCTATTTTTCTCGCCCGTTATCTCGTTTATAAGTCGAAGAAATGAGTTTGGTGCTGATGAGTTTGGTGCTAAAACAAAGAGCAAAACCGATATGATAAACGCCCTAAAGAAGCTTGGTAGTGAGAACAAAGCCTTTCCAAAATCACACCCGCTTTATGCCTTCGTCTATCATAGCCATCCAAGCCTTTTTGAGCGTATAACAAAGCTTGAAAATGACGATAAATGAAGCCCTAAATCACGCCAAAAGTGAGCTTAAATTTCACGAAAGTAGGGCTTTTGTGGCTCGTGCTTTGATGCAGTATTTTAGCGGCTTAAGCAAGGAGCAAATTTATCTAAAAGGTGGCGATGAGCTAGATAATGCTAGTGAGTACTTTAAGTTTGTAAAAAGGTTTAAAAACAGTGAGCCACTTGAGTATATCACAGGTGTGGCGTCGTTTTACTCGCGTGAGTTTGAGATTCAAAGCGGGGTGCTGATACCAAGACCTGAGAGTGAAATTTTAGTTGAAAAAGTAAGCGAAATTTTGGTCGGTTTTGATACGCCAAGAGTGTGTGAGATAGGGGTTGGAAGCGGTGTGATAAGCGTAAGTTTGCTCTTAAATTTTAAAGACCTATTTATAATCGCAACCGATATAAACGAAAAAGCACTCGAGCTTTCAAGGAAAAACGCCATAAAATTTGGCGTGAGTGATAGGCTAAAACTGGTAAAAACTAGCCTAATGGATGAAGTTTTAGGCGAGTTTGATGTGATAATCTCAAATCCACCCTATATCGCGAGTGATTATAAGCTTGATGATTTCGTGCTAAATGAGCCACATAATGCACTTTTTGGCGGAGAAAAGGGCGATGAAATTTTAAAGCAAATCATCGCTTTAGCGAGTAAGAGAAACGCAAAAATCCTAGCTTGTGAAATGGGATATGATCAAAGGCAAAGTATGCAAGAAGAGCTTGAGAAATTTGGCTTTGAAGCTGAGTTTTACAAGGATTTGGCGGGGTTTGATCGCGGCTTTGTAGCAAAATCTAAAAAATAAAGGAAAAATATGAAAAGTATATATTTGTTTTTGTTAGCAGTTTTGGTTGGTGTTGAGATAGCACTCGGAGCGTTTGTCGCACCTGTGATATTTTATCCAGCTAAATTTATAGGTGAAGCTGTTTTGACACACTTTCAAAATGGCATTTTGATGAGTCAAATTTTTGTAAAGTATAATTACATCTTGCTTGGCGTGAGCGCATTTGTGTTTTTGTATGATGTTGTCGGGCTTAAATTTAAAGAGTGTTTTCATATCAAGATTTCAGCTTTTGCGCTAAGTGCTATAAATTTATCTCTTGCGCTTAGTTTTGTTTATTATTTTACCCCATTTATCATCGAAGCTCAAGCACTTGGCGAGGCGATGACTAAGGGAAATGCTGAATTTGACGCAATGCATAAGGCGAGTGAATATGTTATGAAGCTTATGATGTTGGCACAGTTTTTGCTCTTTTTTGTTAGAAGCTTTAAAGGTAAAAGTGAGTAGTGAATATGACAGAAGTGTTAAAAGTTGCTCTGTTTTTTATGATTTTTGCTATACTTTTGGGCTGTGCAAACAGTATAGGCGTAAGTTTTGGACTATAAATGCAAAAGCCACACATACAGCCACTAACTGACTTTTTGATAGACTACACAGCAAAAATGCTAAGCATAGGCACATACACTGCACGCATAGACAGATGTGTTTCTAGGATAGCAAAAGCCTATGGATATGATGTTAGCTTGACTATTTTTGTAAAACATTTTACCATTAGTGTGATGGATCCACTTGATAACTCGATAAGGCGAACATACGTAAAGACTAGTCCACCACTTCCTATAAATTTTCATGTTATTTCTGAGCTTAGTGCTCTTAGTTGGCAAATCCACGATGAGAGATTTGATCTTGAAACTGCTACAGAGCATTTTGCAGAGATAACATCTTATAAAAATAATGAATTTTTAAAAACTCTTGTTTTTATAAGCCTTGCAAATTCAGCATTTTGTCGTCTTTTTGGCGGAGATGTTGGTGGGATTATCGCGGTTTTTTTGGCAACTTTTATAGGTTTTTATGCTAGATTTTTGCTTGCAAAATTTAAAATAAATCTCAAACTTCAATACATAGTAGCATCTTTTTTAGCGTCATTTGTTGCATATCTTGGGGTATTTTTTGGTTTTTCATCTACGCCTGATGCAACTATTGGCTCAAGCGTTTTGTTTTTAATGCCAGGAATTTATATGATAAATTCGATCTTTGATATTTTAAATGAAAACATTTTAGTTGGCATTAGCCGCGCTACAAGTACGGGAATTTTGATATTGTGTATCGCGATTGGCTTTTATATGACACTTTCTATCTCAAATATTGGAGTTATTAGTGGCTGATTTGCTCATTTATACTATATTAGATGCTATTTTTGCTGCTGTGGCTGGATTTGGCTTTGCCTATGCTAGCTCGCCGCCAGCTAGAACTTTAGCATTTTCTGCCTTAATAGCAGCCATAGCCCACGCAAGTCGTTTTTTGATGATAGAGGCTAATATTTTAAACATAACCATAGCAACACTTATCGCCTCTTTTTTGGCTGGAATTTTAGGTATGTTTTTTGCAAAAAGACTAAAGGTGCCAGCAGAGATTATAGCCTTTCCAGCGCTTTTGCCTATGGTGCCAGGAATTTATGCTTATAGGAGTATACTTGCGTTATTTTCTTTTATTAAAAGCGAAGATAGTACAGAAAAAATGGGCTTTTTGATGATGTTTTTTGATAATGCTCTAACAACTGCTGGTGTGGCTATCGCGCTTGGCGTTGGTGTTTCTGTTACTCTTTTGCTCTTTTATGAGCAGTCACTCATGACCACGCGCGGTGCTAGATGTGATATAAAAACAAAAAAGGAATATAGATGAAAGTAAGGGTTTATTACGAAGATACCGATGCTGGAGGCATTGTTTATCACTCAAATTACATAAAATTTTGTGAACGAGCAAGAAGCGAACTTTTATTTAAGGCAGGAATTAAAACATTTGATAATGTAGGTTATTTCGTGGTTTCAGAGATAAATGCTAAATTTTTAAAACCATCATTTTTGGGCGATATATTGCACATTAGTACTAAAACTATTGAGTGTAAAAATGTTAGTGCGACATTGCTTCAAGAAATTTATAGGGTTGAAAATTTAGATGGCAAGATAGAAAATGAGCTAGTTTTTAGTGCTAAAATAAAGGTTGCTTTTATGTCTGGCTCAAAGCCTGTCCGTATGCCATCAAATGTTGTGGAATTTTTTAAAGTAACGCAGTAGACTAGAGCATTGCTTTTATTTTTTTTAAATCATTTTGAAAATCAGCTTTAAAACTTGGATTTTTGCTTAGCCAAGCTGGTGAAAAAGTGGGGATTAAATTTGTATTTGCAAATTTTAATAAACTACCCCTTATAGCGTTTATATCGCTATTTTTAAGCTCAGGCATTAAACTAAAAAGTGTATTTGCTCCAAGCGTGATAATAAGCTTTGGTTTTAATAAATTTATCTCTTGAAAAAGATATGGTTTACACATTTGTACGCATTCATTTGGTGTATTTTTATGATTTTCACATCGCAAAATACAGCTTGCATAAATTTTATCTTTGCTAAGATTTAGCTCATTTTTTATAGCTTCTATCTCGTTTTTAATTTGTGAGCTTGAAAAACTTATCAGTAAAATTTTTGCACCGATTTCTCCATCGCCTGCAAATGCACTATTTGAGCCATTTTTTAAGTAGCAAAGCGAGCAAGAGCTTATCTCTTTTTTTAGCTCATCTAGATTTTGAAATATAAAATTTTGTGCTAGATTTAGGCTTGAATGATCTATAAATTTATATCCTATGGCTTTTAAAAATAGTAGCTTATCAAGCGCAAATGAGTTTTGCATTAGTTAAAAAATCCTAAAAATTTTAAAATAGCAGGCGTGATTATATCAAATGCAAATTAAACTCAGATAAACTTCTTCAAAGGAATTTAAGTATAGCTTTGATAAAATCACGCTTTTATATTAAATTTAAGGAATAAAATGAAAAGAACTTATCAGCCTCATAAGACCCCAAAAAAACGCACTCATGGCTTTCGCGTTAGAATGAAAACAAAAAATGGTCGCAAAGTTCTTAGCGCAAGACGCGCCAAAGGTAGAAAAAGATTGGCAGCTTAGTAGGCTTTGAGTCGCTCGGTGACTCAAAAGAATTTTCGGCGGTTTATAAAGACGCAAAAAAGTGGTATTGCGATGTTTGCGTCCTTTTTTATAAGCCTTGCACAGAGAAAAAAGTAGCCGTAGTTGCTAGTAAAAAGGTGGGCAAAGCAGTCGTTCGCAATAGGGCAAAAAGGCTTTTGCGAGCTGTTTTTGTAAATGTTTCAGATGAGCTTCGTAGCGGTGTGTATATAATGGTGGCAAAAAGCGGACTAAATGATTTTTCATTTGATAAAATTCACAAGAGCTTGCGCTGGTCACTAAAAAAGTTGGACTGTTTAAAATGAAAGGTGTTGTGCTTTTTGTTCTTAAATTTTACCAAAAATATATCTCAAAATTTACTCCAAGTTCATGCAGATACTATCCGACCTGTTCAGAGTATGCCATATGGCAGTTTAAGCATAACAACTTCTTTCTAGCTTTTTTTGCTACTTTTTTGAGAATTCTAAGATGTAACCAGCTTTTTAAGGGTGGTATTGACTACCCTATTGTTTATAGAAAAAAACCAAAATTTATATACTCAAAAACCAACAAAAATAATATAAATTTTTGGTTTGTTCCCCATTCGGCGGGTAAATTTTATGTTATTAAGACCATTGTGTCGAAGGAAAAATAAATGGAAAAACTCTCTACTCAAAAACGGGTGTTGCTAGCAACCCTACTGTCTTTTGTTTTTTTTGTTATATATGACTATTTTTTTATACCAAAACAAGTTTTAAGCGAGCAAAATCAAACTATTACGCAAAATCAAGCACCTCAAAGTAATGTCAGTCAGCCTGCTGCTAGCTCAAGCGTAGCGCCAAGTGCGGTGGTTTCGCAAGGTCAAACTTTGGTTGTCGTAAAGTCAAAAGGCTATGAGGCTCACATTGATACTCTTGGTCGCGTGAGCAAATTTTACTTAAATGATGAAAAATTTAAGCTAGAAGATGGTTCTCGCACTAATCTTGCAGGCGGCGCACCACTTGGTCTTGAGATAAGATTTAGCGATACAGTGATAAATGATGAGGCCTTTAAGACAAACTATACCGCTGATGTGAGCGAGTTAAATGTGGAAAGTGGCTCAAAAACAGTTACTCTAACGCAAAAACTTTCAAATTTTGATGTTGTTAAAAAGATAACCTTCTTTGAAAATGGAAAATACGACCTAGATGTAAAGCTAAGCGCTAACGCAGAGTATTTTATAACTCCTGGCTTTAGACCAAGTGTTGCGATTGATAGCTATACTGTCCACGGAGCACTTTTGCGCCATGCAGACTCAAAGCTTAGTATCATTGAAGATGGCGACCTAGATACAAATGAGGCATATAGTGATATAAATATCGCGGCTGCGTCTGATCGCTATTACGCGACACTTTTTTATAATTTTGATAAGAATTTAAATGTATATATGAGCGCCGATGCTGCTAAAAATTCAGTGATATTCGTTAAGCCAGATGGGGATTTTAAGGCTAGTGGATATATTGGTGCAAAGGATAATGCAGCACTAAAAGCTATAGATGAGCGCCTTGTTGATGTTATTGAGTATGGCTGGTTTAGTTTTATTGCTAAGCCAATGTTTAAGTTTTTAAATTTCTTGCATGATCATATCGGCAACTGGGGCTGGGCGATTGTAGTTTTGACGCTTGTTATAAGGATTATTTTATTCCCGCTGACATACAAAGGTATGCTCTCTATGAACAAGCTTAAGGAGCTTTCTCCAAAGATGAAAGAGCTTCAAGCCAAATATAAAGGTGATCCGCAAAAGCTAAATATGCATATGATGGAGCTTTATAAAAAGCATGGCGCAAACCCTATGGGCGGATGTTTGCCAATACTTATGCAAATACCTATTTTCTTTGCGATATATCGGGTACTTTTAAATGCGATCGAGCTAAAGGGTGCCGAGTGGATACTATGGATAAAAGACCTTTCTGTTATGGATCCATATTTTATACTACCAGTACTTATGGGTGTTACTATGTTTTTACAGCAAAAACTTACTCCAACTACATTTACTGATCCAATGCAAGAGAAGATTATGAAGTATTTGCCACTTATTTTTACATTTTTCTTTGTAACATTCCCAGCTGGTCTTACTCTTTACTGGTTTATTAACAATGTTTGTTCGGTCATTCAGCAAATTTTTGTAAATAAACTATTTGAAAAACATAAAAAGGCGGAGGTAAAGGCATAATGCGTATTGAAGCAAGTAATCTGCAAGATGCCTTTGAGCAGGCAGCACAAAAGCTTGGTTGCTCAGTAACACAGCTTGATATAAAAGTTATCCAGCACCCAAGCTCTGGTTTTCTTGGATTTTTTAAAAAAAATGCAATAATCGAAGCCGAAATAGAGGGAAAAAATAAAAATTTTGAAAAAAATGAGCGCAAACAAGATAACAAGCATGAAAAAAATGAACACAAAAAAGAGCATAAGCACGAAAAGCGCGAGCAAAATTTAGAAAAAAAACAATCAGAAGACAGGCACGGTGGTCAAAAAGACGAAAATCATGACAGACCAAAAGATGAGAAAAAAAGAGGCCGCAATAAAAACAAGAAAAAGTCACATCAAAATTTACCAAAACAAACCCTAAGCGAAAAAAATGACACTCTCGCTCAAGGAGCGTTTGGAGATGTGCAAGATGCTTTAGATGAGCCAAAACCCGAGTATGTTATAAAGCGACTTGATGTGCCTGAGGTAGCGTTAAAAAAACATGAGAAAAAAAATATTTTAGATACATCTATTATCGATAACTTTAACACTAACGATAATGATGAAAAAGTGCAAGAAAAAGATAGTAAAAAACCAAAAGAGCCTGTGAATTTTGATGAAATTTTGCCGGTTATAAAGAGCGATCTTACAAGACTCTTAAGCACAAGCTGTTTTAGTATTAGTAAAATAGAAGTTAGTAAATTTAATGATGAGTGCGTTCTTATCGAGCTTGACGGAGAGGACGCGGCGCTACTTATAGGCAAAGAAGGGTATCGTTACAAGGCTATCTCATACTTGCTTCATAACTGGTTAAATGCAAGATATGGGCTATCTATCCGCCTTGAAGTCGCTGAGTTTTTAAAAAATCAAGAGACTATGATAGAGCAGTATTTGCTTAGCGTGATAGAGCGTATAGAGACTAACGGCAAAGCCCAAACCAAGCCACTTGATGGAGTTTTGGTCAAAATCGCACTTGAAAAACTACGCGAGAGATTTCCAGAGAAGTATGTCGGCATAAAATCAAACGGAAATGAAAAATTTGTAGTTGTAAATGATTTCTTCAAAAAGTGACACAATCGCCGTTATAGCCACGGCAAATGGCATCGGTTCCATAGGTATCATACGACTTAGTGGAGCTGATGCGCTAGATACCGCGCTTAAACTCACTAAGCGCCAAACCCTTACCCCGCGCCGCGCCACACTTACAAAAATTTATTCTCTTAAAGATGAGTTTTTAGATGAGGCGATAATGCTTTATTTTAAGGCACCAGCAAGCTTTACGGGTGAGGATGTTGTCGAGTTTCAAACGCACGGTGGTTTTATGGTTGCGCGTATGATTTTGGCCGATCTTTTAAACGCTGGAGCTAGGCTTGCTAGAGCTGGTGAGTTTAGCCAGCGGGCGTTTTTAAACCAAAAGATGGATCTTAGCAAGGCAAACGCGATAAGTGCGCTCATCAATGCAAAAAGCGAGGGGGCGGTAAAAATTTTAGCCCGTCAGATGAGGGGCGATCTAGGGCAATATGTAGATGAGCTAAGGGCTGAGCTGGTGCGGACTTTGGCATTTGTTGAGACTAGCATTGATTATGCAGATGATGATTTACCAAGTGATTTGCTAGCTCAAATTTCAGAGCTTTTAAGTCAAAATCACGCCAAGTTATCGCGCATAGTAAGCCTTAGCCAAAGTAGAGCAGGTCTTATTGAGGGCTTTAAAATAGCTATTATTGGCAAGCCAAATGTTGGCAAAAGCTCAGTTTTAAACTCGCTTTTAAGTTATGAAAGGGCGATAGTTAGCGATGAGGCTGGTACCACTCGCGATAGGGTTGAGGAGAGCCTAAATATCGGCACGCATTTAGTGCGTATCATCGATACTGCTGGCATTCGTAAAAATGCTGGAAATGTCGAGAATATAGGCATTAGCTACTCATTAAAAGCGATTGATGAGGCGGACATTATCCTTGCTGTCTTTGATGGGTCAAACGAGGCTGATGAGCAAGACGCAAAAATTTTAGAGCTTTTAAAAGAGTGTGAAAAGAAGCTATTTTTTGTGATAAACAAGTGCGATCTAGCTCAAAAATTTACGCTTTGCTTGCCAGATGAGCCTTTAAAAATTTCTGCTAAAAACAGCACCCAAAAGCTAGTAAGTGTGCTTGAAGGGTATCTAAACACCCAAGATAGCGATGAGTTCATACTAAACTCAAATGTGCAAATAAACGCGTGTCAAAACGCTGCAAATGCCATAAAAAGGGCTCTAGAGCTTCTTGATGAGAGCGAGCTTGAGCTATTTGCCTATGAAATAAACTCAGCCATTTCTAATATCTCACGCATTACTCGCCCGTTTGAAAGAGATGAAATTTTAGATGAGATGTTTAGCAACTTTTGTCTTGGAAAGTAAATTTTAACAAACCTCTTGATAGACTAAATTTCAAATTTAAAAAAGCTTTAAAAACTCTTTGGTCAAACTTTATTTTCGTATTTTTTATTGTAGTAAAATTATCATAAATTTAGCCAAGTTTTGATAATATCATTTTAAATTTACACTAAGGCTTCAAAATGGACAAAGCTACTATCAAAGCACACAAAATCAGCGAGAGTGAGTATGAAAATATACTTAAAATTTTAGGTCGTGAGCCAAATTTATTAGAGCTTGGCGTGTTTTCGGCGATGTGGAGTGAGCATTGCAGTTATAAATCAAGCAAAAAGTATCTAAATGGCTTTCCGACAAAGGCGCCTTGGGTCATACAAGGACCGGGCGAGAACGCCGGCATCATCGATGTTGGGGGCAGATACGCAGCTGTGTTTAAGATGGAGAGCCACAACCACCCAAGCTTTATCGAGCCATATCAAGGCGCGGCGACTGGCGTTGGCGGGATACTTCGCGATATCTTTACCATGGGTGCAAGGGTCGTTGCAAATATGAACTCGCTTCGCTTTGGAAGCTTTATAGGCTCTGATAAGGTGGCAAAGTATCAACGTCATTTGATTAAAGGAAGTGTCGCTGGGATAGGGCATTATGGCAACTGCATGGGGATACCAACGGTTGGCGGCGAGGTGGCATTTGATGAGAGTTTTAATGGCAATATTTTAGTAAATGCCTTCGCTCTTGGGCTTTGTAAAAGTGATGAAATTTTTTACGCAAAAGCCGAAGGCGTGGGCAATCCCGTAATGTATGTCGGCTCAAAAACTGGTCGTGATGGGCTAGGTGGCGCGGTCATGGCAAGTGATAGCTTTAACGACGCAAACAAAAGTCTTCGCCCAACCGTGCAAGTAGGCGATCCATTTGCCGAAAAGCTTCTTATGGAGGCTTGTTTGGAGCTGTTTAAGACTGATTTTATCGTGGGCATTCAGGATATGGGAGCGGCTGGGCTTACTTCGAGTAGTTTTGAGATGGCTGGGCGAAGCGGTAGTGGTATGCGAATGCACCTTGAGCGAGTGCCAATGCGAGAGAGCGGTATGACGCCATATGAGCTTATGCTAAGTGAAAGTCAAGAGAGAATGCTCATTTGTGCTAAAAAAGGGTGTGAGGATAAGATAAAAGAAATTTTTGCCAAATGGGATCTTGACGCTGAGGTCATTGGCGAGGTTACAGATAGCGGTAAAATGGAGCTTTTCTGGCACGGCGAAATGGTGGGCGAGATACCGATCGAGCCACTTAGCGAGGCAGCCCCAGTGCTAGATCGCCCGACAAAAAGACCAAGCTATTTGGATGAGATAAAGAACGTAAATTTAAGCTCGTTTAATAAGGTTAGCAACCAAGAGGCGTTTGAGAAGCTACTTCGCGACCCGCATATCCTAAATAAAAGCTTTATCTACGATCAATATGACGCAAATATCCAAACAAACACCATAAAACAGCCGGGCCACCTAGGTGCTGCTGTCATTCGTGTAAAGCAGACCGGCAAAGCCGTAGCTATGGGTATGCAGTGTAGCTCAAGGCACAACTATGTAGATCCAAAAATAGGTGCTGCGATGGCGGTGGCTGAGAGTGGGCGAAAGGTCGCGATGAGCGGTGCTACGCCGCTTGCGATAACAGACTGCCTAAACTACGGCAACCCTGAAAATCCCGAGGTCATGTGGCAGTTTGCACAAGGTTGCGAGGGCATAAAAGAGGCGTGTAAAGAGCTAAATACGCCAGTGGTGAGTGGAAACGTGAGCCTTTATAACGACACGGACGGAGTTAGCGTGTATCCGACACCTGGTATTGTAAGCGTGGGTGTAAATGATGACGCGACAAACTCGCTTTCTAGCGTATTTAAAGCTGAAAATACGGCGGTTTATCTAGTCGGCGAGACTAGCGGAGAATTTGGTGCGAGTTTGTATATGAAGACACTCTTTAACGCGGTTGGTGGTAAGTTAAAAGAGATTGATTACCAAAAAGAAAGAGCTTTGTGGGAGCTGGTAATTGAAGCAAACAAAGCAAAAATTTTAGAGTTTGCAAACTCTGTTGGCACTGGTGGCGTGGCGATGAGTTTGGCAAAAATGTCAGCTATAAGTGGAGTTGGCGTAAAGGCAAAGTGTGAGTTTGGCTATGAGAGATGGGTATTTGATGAGAGCTTTTCAAGGGCTATTGTTGGCGTAAAAGATGAGGCGAAATTTAGCGAGTTAGCGGATAAATTTGGCTTGAAAATTAAAAAGATAGGCGTAACGGGCGGAGAAAATTTTGAGATAGACGGCGTTAAAATGAGCCTAAAAGATATGAGTGAAATTTACTTTAATGAGTTTGCAAAAGTGATAAAACAAGATGATTAAAGGATAAAAATGAGCTTGAAAGAGTGGATAGGAAGCTCCGCAAAAGGGGCGTATGAAGAGCAGGAGCGAGAGAGTAGAAAATCAATCGCCAAACCGCCGATTTTATTTAACCAAACGCAAATGCTTATAAAAAATTTAGAAGCAAAGCTTGGCGGAACGCTCATTACCTACTACAACTCAAACGCTGGATCGGTTTGCGGAAATGACGCTTCGGCGATGTATGAAATTTTGCGTGGCAAAAAGATAGATAATGCCTTTTTGTATATCAAAAGCGACGGCGGAAGCGGTATCGCAAGTCTTAAGAACATCTCCACGCTTCGCAACTACTGCAAAAACGTCATCGCCCTTGTCCCTGCAAACTGTGCTTCGGCTGCGACGATGATGGCACTTGGGGCAAACGAGATAGTCATGGGGCCTTTGGCGTATCTTACTCCTGTTGATACATCGCTAAAGCACGAGCTAAGTCCGACTACCAAAAACAACGAGCTTTCAAGTATCTCGATGGACGAGCTAAGCCGCGTGATAAAGTTGTGGAAAGAGCAAGAGAAACAAAATGATCTAAATCCCTATAAATCGCTTTATGAGTATATCCATCCGCTTGTTTTTGGGGCTGTGGATAGGGCTAGTTCGCTCTCGCTTAAAATTTGCCGTGAAATTTTACGCTATCACATTCATGATGATGAAAAAATCAAGCAAATTTCAGAAAAGCTAAACAGCGATTACCCGGCTCACGAGTATCCGATAATGTTTCGCGAGGCCGAAGAGATCGGGCTTCACGTGCGAAAGATGGACGATGAGCTAAATGAAATGCTTCAAGAGCTAACCATGCTTTACTCAGAGATGGGACAGCGCGCATTTACCGACTATGATGAGAACAGCTATCATGATAACAACATCGCAAATATCATTGAAGCAAACGGAAAGCAAATTTATTATCAGATAGATAAGGACTGGTTTTACCGCTCTGATGAGAGGCGGTGGAGCGTGATGAATGACGAGAGTTCGTGGCGTAAAAACGAGCTTGTCGGCGGTAAGCTTAAAAACACTATATATCATCTGTGGTGAAAAATGGGTACGATTTTATTTTACGCTATCATTTTTTGGGTGCTTTATAAGCTTTTTGCAAAGTTTAAATTTGCAAGTGGCGGTAGCTTTTCAAATCGCAGAGCATTTAGTCAAGATGAGGCGAAATTTCTAGTGGCCCTTCTTGCAAAGGTCGCAAAGGGCGATGGAAGGGTGAGTGAGCTAGAAGCTAGGCTAGTTAGTCAGACTTTCGATGATTTGGTGCGTAAAACTGGGGTGGATAGGGCTGAGCTAAAGGCGATATTTGACACTGAAAAGGAGCTAGTTGATGAGGCTTATGAGGTGGCACTTGAGTATAGGCAAAAGCTTCATCTTGATAGGCAAACAGCGATCGCTCGTATAACATTTTTCTTAAATTTAGCCTATTTTGATGGCGAGTTTCATCCAGATGAACGCAAAGTGATAGAGGATATATCGCGTGGATTTGGCATAGATAGGGCGTTGCTTGATGCGATTATTTTACGATTTGAGCAGTTTTATAACGCTCATTCGCGTCATTATAATAGGTCGCAAAATACACACTCCCCCGCTAGGCGTGACGCGTATGAGGTGCTTGGCGTGGCTAGGGATAGTGAGTTTGGCGTGATTAAAAAACGCTATAGAGAGCTTGTGAGAAAGTATCATCCTGATATTTTGATGGGGCAGGGCGAGAGTGAGGAAGTTATCGAAAAATCAACCAAAAAACTTCAAGAGATAAACGAGGCGTATGAGAGTATCAAAAACGAACGAGGCGAGAGCTAAAACCAATAAAAGGAGTAAAATGATAGAAGGTGGCATAGGTGGTTCAAATACGCAAACTGGACTTATTTTTGAAGGGAAAGTTGATTTAGCAACATTTCTTTCACATCAAAATGGATATATAGTAAATGAAAAACAGGAGGTTTTTTATGATAATAATTTGGTGGCACAAATTTTTAAAAAATATAAATTTTATGATTTTTTAAAAAATAAAGGTGTTGATTGGGAAAATATAATCTCAAAACGCCTTTTGCCAGATGATAGCATTTATGTTATTATAAACAATACATTTTTTATTATAGAATGTAAATTCCAACAAGTAGCAGGTAGTGTAGATGAAAAACTTCAAACTTGTGATTTTAAGAAAAAACAATACCAAAAATTACTTTCACACTTAAACACGGAAGTGCAATACATATACTTGCTTAGTGATTGGTTTAAAAAGCCAGAATATAGAGATGTTTTGGATTATATAATTAGTGTAGATTGTAAGTATTATTTTGAATATATACCACTTCAAATTTTAGGGCTTCCAATACCATGAGTTGCGATTTTATACTTCATAATGGTGATACTTTTAAAATCTTACCAAAATTTCAAAATGAATTTGATTTGATTTTTGCAGATCCACCGTATTTTTTATCTAATAATGGACTAAGCATACAAAGTGGCAAAATAGTCAGTGTAAATAAGGGCGAATGGGATAAAAGCTATGGAATAGATGAAATAGATAAATTTAACTTAGAGTGGTTGTCAATGGCAAAAAATGCACTTACTGATAATGGAAGTATTATGATTAGTGGCACATATCATAATATTTTTTCTATTGGTAGAGCATTGCAAAAGCTAGATTTTAAAATTTTAAATATAATAACTTGGCAAAAAACAAATCCGCCACCGAATTTTAGCTGTCGCTATCTTACGCATAGCACAGAGCAAATTATCTGGGCTAGAAAAAGCGAAAAACATAAACATATCTTTAACTATGAGTTTATGAAAAAAATAAATGGCGATAAACAAATGCGTGATGTGTGGGCTTTCCCTGCAATTGCCCCATGGGAAAAATCGTGCGGTAAGCATCCTACTCAAAAACCACTAGCACTTTTGGTGCGATTGATTTTAATGGCAAGCGATGAAAATAGTGTGATTTGCGACCCATTTAGTGGAAGTAGCACTACCGGAATTGCAGCAAATTTATTAGGTAGAAATTTTATAGGTATAGAAAAAGAGAGCGAATTTGTGGAAATTTCTAAAAATAGAAAACTTGAATTGGACGCTAATTTATCAAAATTTCGTGCTAAATTAAATGATTTGAGCTTGATAAATAATTTAATTTAAGGAGATTAGTGAAAAATGAATAACAAAAAGCCAAAAAATAATGCGTCTGGATATAATGGTAGCCAACCACTTAGAGTATATCTAAAATGCAAGATAGAAAAACCGTTAAGTGATTTTGGATATAGAGATATGTTTTGGTGGAAATATTAGCAATCAATTTTAGTGTAAAAAATGTCGAAGTAATACATGATAAAGGAGTAAAAATGCGAGCATTAATCAGTGTGAGTGACAAAGATGGCGTTGTGGAGTTTGGGCGTAGGCTAAGTGAGCTTGGCTGGGAGATTTTAAGCACCGGTGGGACTTACAAACTGCTTAAAGAAAATGGCATAAACGCGACAGAAGTTAGCGAATACACCGCGTCGCCTGAGATGTTTGAAGGGCGTGTAAAGACCCTGCATCCAAAAATTCACGGTGGGATTTTGCACCGCAGAGAGCTTGATGCGCATATTTTGGACGCCCAAAAAAACAGCATTGAGGCGATTGATCTGGTTTGTGTAAATTTATATCCATTTAAACAAACGACCATTCGCACTGATGACTTTGATGAGATCATCGAAAATATCGACATCGGTGGCCCTGCGATGCTGCGTTCGGCGGCAAAAAATTTCAAAGATGTCTTGGTGGTGACCGACATACTTGACTATGATGAAATTTTAGCTAGACTTAAGGACGGCAAGGCTGATTATGAGTTTAGAAGACACCTTATGATAAAGGCTTATGAGCATACGGCGGCTTATGATAGCATGATTGCAAACTATATGAACGAGCGATTTAACGGCGGTTTTGGAGCGAGTAAATTTATCGTAGGAAGCAAGGTTTTTGACACTAGATATGGCGAAAATCCACACCAAAAAGGCGCACTTTATGAGTTTGACTACTTTTTTACGAACAACTTTAGAGCCCTTAAAGGCGAAGCTAGTTTTAATAACCTAACCGACATAAACGGCGCTTTAATGCTTGCTACTAGCTTTGATGAAGCTCCTGCGGTGGCGATCATAAAACACGCTAATCCTTGCGGTTTTGCGGTAAAAAGTAACTTGCTTGAAAGCTACACAGAGGCTTTAAAATGCGATCCTATCTCGGCATACGGCGGGGTTGTAGCGATAAATGGCACGCTTGATAAGGCTTTGGCTGAAAAGATCAATGAAATTTATGTCGAAGTAATAATTGCTGCAAATGTCACAGATGAGGCTTTGGCGGTGTTTGAGGCTAAAAAACGCATTAAAATTTTCACTCAGGATAATAAATTTTTACTCCGTTCAAACGATAAATTTGACTTTAAGCGAATTGATGGCGGTTTTGTCTATCAAGAACGCGATGAAGTGAAAAATGACGAGCTTAAAAATATGAAGCAAATGGGCGAAGTGAGTGCTACAAAACAGCAGTTAGATGACGCGAGTGTTGCGTGGAAAGTGGCGGCACTTACGAAGTCAAACTGTGTTGTGTATGTGAAAGACTCGGCTGTTGTGGCGATTGGTATGGGTATGACTAGCCGTGTTGATGCGGCGCGCGCGGCAGTGGCAAAAGCAAAGGATATGAGGCTTGATCTAAACGGCTCGACATTAGCTAGTGAGGCATTTTTCCCTTTTCGTGATAGTATCGACATCGCAAATGAAGTCGGCGTAAAGTGCATTGTAGAGCCTGGTGGAAGCATAAGAGATGATGAAGTGATAGAGGCTGCAAACGAGCATAAAATAGCACTTTATTTTACTGGTGTTAGACACTTTTTGCACTAAAATTTAGCATAGATTTGACTAAGTTTGGCACTTGCTTAGCTTAGTCAAAATTTAAAATTTACTTTTAAAGCAAATTTGCTAAATGTTGTTTTATTTCTTACAATAACTAAAAGCTTAAAAATTATCTTAATAAATAAAATTAAGATAGATTAAAATTTTTACACATATCAAACTCTATAAATGCTATATTTTAAAATCATAGAGATATTTTTATATCGTTGTTTTCGGTAAATTCAACCTTTTTAAAGCAAATATTTAAACTAATATAATATAATAAGACTTTTACTAAAAAGGTGATATATGAAAAATTTGACAAAAACTTTTTTTAGCATGGCGTCAGCGATTGTGCTATTTTTGATATTTGCTATCGGCTCCGCAGTGGCAACTATCATAGAGAGGCTCGAGACGACGCAAGCAGCATGGGAAGTTGTTTATGGTGCGAGCTGGTTTGCGCTCGTTCAGGTGCTTTTGGGTATAAATTTGGCTTACAATATATTTGCCTACAAGCTTATAAATATAAAAAAGTTGCCTTCTTTGTTGTTTCATATGAGTTTTTTGATTATATTAATAGGCGCTGGCATAACAAGATATTTTGGTTTTGAAGGCACTATGCATATTCGTGAAAATACAGAGTCAAATACCATATTAACGCGAGGCTCGTTTATAAATTTTAGCACGGTAATTGATGGAGAACAGTACTCCGTCTCTATACCAAAAGAGCTTTCTACGCTAAGCAGAAGTGGCTTTGATCTCTCGCTTGACCTGCCAGGTGGGGTTGCGAATTTAAAATACCTAGAATATGTCCCAAAAGCTGGTTATAAATTTGTAGATGACGCAAATGGTAAGGCGGCCGTAGAGCTTGTGCTTTCTGATGAAACAGACAAAGAGGAGACTAGCCTTGTTGAAGGTGATGAGCTAGAGCTTGGACCTACATCTTTTGCTTTAAATAAACTTCCAAAGCATGGTCAAGCTTATGTTTTGTTTCAGATAAATAAAGAGCGTTCGTTTTTTGTTTCAAATACTGATATTACTGTGTTTGATGGCGAAAAAAAGACTATTAAGGCGGGAGAGGAGGTTGCTTTTGACAAGGCAAAGCTTTATACTATAAATGGTATAAATTTCTCTATCAAATTTGCTTCTCCAGCAGCTTCAAAGAAGCTAGTTTCAACACAAACGAGTGAATTTGACGCTATTGTTGCTGAGTTAAAACATAATGGCGAAAGTAAAGAGGTTGCCATGTTTTATAACATTTCTGAACCAGTGCGAGCTTTTATTGCAGATAAGGTATTTTTCGTATCTTGGGGAGCTCAAAGGATAAAGTTACCTTTTAGCTTTTACTTAAAAGATTTTGAACTAAAGCGCTACCCAGGCTCAAATTCGCCTATGGGATATGCTAGTGATGTTGTGGTAAAAGATCCAAACTCAGAAATTCAGCCAGGATTTGATTATAGAATTTATATGAATAATGTCCTAGATTACGCAGGATATCGCTTTTTCCAAAGCTCATATGACCAAGATGAAAAAGGCACAGTCCTATCTGTAAATAGAGATCCAGGCAAAATTACAACCTACATCGGCTACTTTATAATGGGGCTGGGTTTTATCCTAAACATTATAAATCCAGGCTCTCGTTTTAGAAAGCTGGCTCATCTTGTTGATGTTGAGTCAAGTAAAAAGGTTGTTGCTGTCTTGTTTGCTCTTTTTGCTGTGTTTAACACGCAAAATATCGTAGCAAACGACTTTTTGCCACATATTGATGCAGAGCATGCTGATAAACTTGGTAAAATTTTAGTTCAAAGCCCAGATGGTAGAATGAAGCCATTTGATACTGTTAGTCGTGATATATTAAATAAAGTTCATAGAAAAGATAGTATAAATAAGCTAAATTCTAACCAAGCCTTGCTATCTATAATGATAGAGCCAGAGTACTGGCGAAGCGAGCCTGTTATAGCTCTTGGAAGTAGTGCAGAGCTTAAAAAAGAGCTTGGTATCGACCCAGCTAAAAAATTTGCAAGTTTTGTTGAATTTTTTGCACTTAAAGATGGGCAGAGCGAATATAAACTAGGTCGTTTTGCTGATATTGCAAGTAGAAAGCACCCAGGATCTCGTGGGACTTTTGATAAGGATGTTATTAAGATAGACGAGCGTGTGAATGTCTTTTATATCGCTTTTATAGGCGAAATTTTTAAGGTGTTTCCAAAGCAAAATGACCCGTCAAATACATGGTCATCGCCGTATTCAGCTATGATGAGTTTCCCGCCAGAGGAGTCAGGCGTGATTGCCAATATAATGAAAGAGTATTTTGAAGCGGTTGAAGCAGCTATGAAGCTTGGCGAAAAGTCTAGTTCAAATGCTGATGAGTATACTAAAAAATGGTCATTAGCCGATGAAAAACTTGCAAATATAAAAATTTATCAAGAGAGATACGGCTCAAGTGTTATCCCTGCAAAATCACGCGTAGATATGGAAATTTTATTTAATAAGGTGCAAATTTTTGAACGCTTGACACCAGTTTATCTTCTTGCAGGTTTTGCGCTTTTGATATTTATATTTATTAAGATGCTTGCTCCAAGACTAAATATAAACCCAGTTATAAAAGCTATATATATTATAAATTTACTTGCTTTTATCGCGCATACAGCAGGGCTTGGACTTCGCTGGTATATTTCCGAGCACGCACCGTGGAGTAACTCGTATGAGTCGATGGTCTATATAGCTTGGGCTCTTGGACTTTCTGGCATCGTCTTTTCAAAGCGTAGCCCTATCGCTATAGCGCTTACTTCGATGTTGGCTGGTATAACTTTATTTGTCGCACATCTTAGCTGGATGGATCCGCAGATAACTACTCTTGTTCCAGTGCTTCAAAGCTACTGGCTAACTATCCATGTTTCTGTTATTACAGCTAGTTACGGCTTTTTAGGGCTTTGCTCTCTACTTGGCTTTTTTGTCCTAGTGCTTATAGTGATGCAAAGAAAAAATTCAGAAAACAAAGAGATAATGCGAAATATCACTGAAGCTACTCGTATAAATGAGATGGCTATGATACTTGGTATCAGTCTTTTAACACTTGGAAATTTCCTTGGAGGTGTTTGGGCAAATGAGAGTTGGGGTAGATACTGGGGTTGGGATAGCAAGGAGACTTGGGCTTTGATCTCCATCCTTGTATATGCGGCTGTGCTTCATATGAGATTTGTTCCAAAGCTTAATAGCCAATATGCCTTTGCTGTTGCTTCTATGTTTGCTTACTGGAGTATCATCATGACATATTTTGGTGTAAATTTCTATCTTGCAGGCATGCACTCTTATGCCACAGGTGACCCGATGCCGATACCAAACTTTGTATATGTTACGGTTGCTGTGATGTTTGCATTGTCTATTTTCGCATATTATAAACGAAAAAGCGTTCAGAGATTGTAAGGAAAATTTGTTGATTTGGGCTTTAGTTGCTATTTTTATATTGCTTTGTTTAGCTTTAGTTTTTTTGATATTAAAGCTAAGAGCTGGCACACAAAGCCCAATTTTAGAGACTAAAACCACACCATCTCAGCAAGAAAAAACTATAGCTATAGATGACTTGTTGAGTGTTGTTTTAAATCCAAATTCTAGTAAAAATGAGATTTTTGGTGCTTGTAGGATATTTGTAGAAAAACTTAGCATTCCACCAAAACAAGATGATAAAGCCTTAGATGATATTAAAAAGTATTTAAAATTTATAACTCTTGTGGCTTCTCATAAAAATGTCGATGCAAAGCTTATACTTTATCTGGGCACAAATGCAAAAAAGAAAAATCCATCTTACGAGCGCGAGATAGAGATAAGTGAAGCAGAGGGGATAAATAATCGAGCAAAGTAGTAAAAACAATAAATTTATGTTAAACTATAAATCTGTAAAAATTTACAAAGGTAGTATATGGCTCAAAAGCTAGTTCTTATAGGTGCTTCCACAGGTGGTCCAGGACATATAAAAAAACTTTTAAAGGATATTAGACTAAACGGTGCTAGCGTAGTTATAGCCCAACATATGAATAAAATGTTCATACCATCTTTTGCCTCGCAAGTTGGCAAAGAGTGTGGTGTGGAAGTAGAGCTTTTGTCTGAGCGAAAAATTTTAAAAGATAAAATTTATATCTGTGACCAAAATTTTATAATTAGCGATGTGTTGCCAATATCTGCAAAACCAGTACCAGAAAAGGTTACGACATTTACGCCAAATGTCGATGTTCTTTTTCACTCTGGCATTAGTGTTTGCAAACATACTGAGGTTATGGCTGTATTGCTAACAGGCATAGGTGATGACGGAGCTGCTGGGCTTGCAGCACTTTTTAAAGCTGGAGCAAAATGTCTTGCTGAGAGCGAAGAGAGTGCTATAGTTTATGGCATGCCAAAGCGGGCAAAAGAGCTAAATCCGCAGGTGCGAGTATTAAATGTTATGAGTATAAAAAAAGAGTTACAGGAGTTTTTAGATGTTCTTTAATAAGCCAGAGATTGTAGCTGGGCAGGTTGTCGATACTCCAGAGCCAAAAGATATGGAAAACTTTAACGAGTTTATAAAAAATATCAGAATTTTATGCGGTGTTGATCTTGAGTCCAAAAGAGATATAACGCTTAAGCGCCTAACTAGTTTTGCTAAAAACAACAATATCTCAACTTTTAAGGATATTGTAAGTTTGATACGTACAAACTACACATTAAGGCAAGATATTTTAAATTTAATCACAGTCAATGAGACATATTTTTACAGAGAGTTGCCACAGCTAAAAGATGTAATAAACTACGCAAGAGACCTTGGTGGGGCTAGAATCCTCTGTGCGCCTTGCTCTACTGGAGATGAGGTTTATTCGCTTGCGATGCTTGCTGTGGAGATGGGGATTGAAAAGGGTGCGATAAGTATCGTTGGTATTGATATAAACTCAGAAGCTATAAAACACTGCCAGGGTGCACACTATAACAGTAGGAGTATACATAGGCTTGACGATTTTCAAAAAAGTAGGTTTTTTGTAAAGCTTGAGGATGAAAAATTTGAGATAAAAAAGCAAGCTCTTTGCAAGTGTGAGTTTAAGGTGCTAAATGTATTTGATGATGCACTTTTTGCGCTTGGAAAATTTGACATCATCCTTTCGCGAAATATGATGATATATTTTGACGATGAGTTTAGGTTAAAATGTGTTGAACGACTCCATAGGATGCTTGGCGATCATGGTAGATTTTATGCTGGTCATGCCGATCTTGTTCCTTATACTCCGCTATATGAAAAGCGCTTTAGCGGTGGAACAACATACTACGCAAAGGTTTAAGTTTTAGTTTATAGGGGTTGTAGATATTCGGGGCAAGTTGCCCCGAATTTTAGTAAAGACCAAATTTTCCGTCATTTCTTTTATAAATAACACGCATTTTTGCATCAATGTCATTAAATACATAAAACTGCATGTCGCTAGTTTTTAAATGCTCTAGGGCCTCTTCTATCTCAAGTGGCTTGTAAAGCTCAAGCTCCATAGGGACTATCTCATCTACACCCTCTACCTTCTCTTCCCCAATATGCGAGCGCGTCTCTTTATCGTCAGCCTTGCCTTTTACGGTTGTTCTTTTATCATGCTCTCTTCTTAAAACCTTTGAAGCACGCTCAATAGCAAGATCTATCGCAGCATACAAGTCTTTGTCTTTTTGGCGGATAACTATGGTGTCTTTGTGTGCTAAATTTAGTGCAAATTCCGCACTAAAACCCTTTTTGCCTTGTTTTTCATCAGCTGAAACTACACATCTGCCTGAGATGATGTCTAGGTTGTATTTGCCAAGCGTTTCAAACGCATTTTCGATGTAGCCTTTTATAGGCTCGGTAAGTTCTATTTGTCTGCCTGTGATGCTTGTATTCATCGCATCCTCCTTACTTTAAAGTGTATCAGTATTATAACAACAAGAGGCTAAAGTAATAATAAAATTTAAAGTTTTTGCAAAGTTCTCTTAAAAAATCTCACTGGATAAATTTGCGCATCGTCTTCACTTTTGTTGTAAGTAACGCCAACATCGATTATAACGCTACCATTTTGATTAGGCTCTGAAATTTTTATGCCTTTGCAGCTGCCGATATTTCCAAAAAGTTCTATTGAAATTTTTATATCATAGAGCTTTACGGTTGTATTTGGCGGAGTAAAAGTTGTGCTGATGTCTGTTAGGCATCCTTGGTTAAAGTCATGTTTTAAAAGCCGTAACATGGCGTATTCTGTGGCACCTTGGGCGAGAATTTCTGCTTGTTCGCTTATGTAGCTTTGGGTAACTGAGTTTGAGCTAGTTGCTGAAAATTTTAAAGAAAGCATAGCTATACCCATCACGCCAATCATAAAAAATATCGCCATAAGTAAACTAAAGCCACTTCTCATTGCACGACCTTGCTTTTGCATAAAGTATCTAAATTTTGGTTGCTTAGGCATAACTTTAGCCTTATCGATCCATCATTTGCGCCAAATACAAATGTGCTTACATTTTTGGCTAATACCGCACTTTCACCATCTTTTGCACTCTCATTAAGCCATGGGCGGTAGTTAAAATAAAGCACAAGTTCGTTTTGTGCTGTAACTTGACTAGGAACCACTCTTATGGCGTAAGCCGTATGTGCTATGTGATAATGCTCGCTTACAAGCCCATCCAAACGCCTTTTGCCAAGCTCAAAAGTGATGTCATCTTTTATTTTTGCTGTGTCTAAATTTGTCTTACCACTATAACCAAAATCACTAGCGTTATAGTTTAGAGATTTAAATATCACAGCAAGTTCAAAATCAGAACCAAATTTTGGATTTAGATCGCCGATGACACTATCTAGTTTTGTTAGTTTGCTTAAAGGCGTTTTTATGGTTTGTTTTGTGCTTGCTTGAAGGTCTGCAAAGCCGCTATAGATGCTCTCAAAAAATGCTTCAGGAGTGTAGGCTACAAATTCAAGCGTATCATAGTCTGAGCCACCTTTATGTAAAAGAGGTAAAAATTTATCACTACCCCACTCTTTTGCTACCGCGCTTTCAGGGATGCGCACAGCAAGTAGTTTACCAATATACTCAAGTACATTTTGGCTTTGTAGCTCAAGTCTTACCATGCGCTCGCTGGTAGAATAATTTTTATAAAGAACAAGCAATAAATTTATGCCTGCCGTTGCCATTATCGCTATGATAACTACAACTAAAACAATCTCAATAAGACTAAAAGCTCTTCTCATTTTAACTGCTTTATCATCACGCCTTCAAGTTCACCGATATTTGTAACGATGGCATGCATGCGTATATTTTGACTTTGACTTTCAACACCTGCTTTGCCGTTTATGGTAACTAGCTTTGCATCAAAATTTTCTAAAACGCTTATATTCTCATCAAATGGCGTTCTTGTAGGATATGTGCTAATCTCATAGCTAAAATTTTGTGTAAAGTCGCTTGTATTGTTTGGGGTAAAATTTTCGCTTTTTATCTTATCTATACTTTGTAGGCTAGAGCAGCTACCATCGTGGGAGACTAAAATTTTAGTATCAGCAAAATTTCTGCGCCCTTCACCAAAAAGCCCAAATTTGATATAGAAATTTTCACTAGCAAAAATAGGCACGCTTTGACCTTCGTGTTCGTTTATGTAGGCACATGTATAAGGCGATTTTATAGCTAAAACAAGTGCGCTCTTTGCGTTTGTAACGCTTTGGCTTAGTGTGCTTTTTGCATTTGCATTAGCACTTAGTTTCATAATGGCTGGCAAAGATATACTTATAATGCCTATTATAACTATTGATACGATGGTTTCTATGAGAGAAAAACCTTTTTTCATTATGACTTTTACCACTCTATGCGACGATTTTTACGCTCTTGTATAGTTTTATAGATAAACTCGCCCACTGATTTTTGCTCTCCATTTGTGTTGTATGACTTGCCGTGCCAAGCATCATCTTGTCTATAAAGCCTAAGCCAAAAATAAGGCTTTTGCTCAAACCAAGTTATATTATCATCAAAAATAGGCGAAATTTTATCCTTTAGCCCCTCTTTTTGACTGTTGTTTTCAAATGTAAGCTCTCTAATACCATTTTCTAGCTTGCCAGCGCCCTTAAATTTACTCTCATCGCTTCCAACAAATAAACTTTCATAATTTTTTGCGATATCAAAATTTTCGCTATGTTTTTTATTTGTTCGCCAGTTTGAAGATGCTGGCATTAGCTCACCAAAAAAGTCAAAATTTTCTATCAAGTCGCAGTTTTTTTCACAAAAAAAGCCGTAGTGCTCATCTACTTTTATGTCATTAAAATTAAGCTCATGAAGCGCAGAATATACTCTAGCATTAAGAAATGCGACTTTTTTATCAGAGTTTTGTTGATTTGTTGCAAGGTTTTTGTTATCTTTTGTATATAAATTTTTTATTTCAAATTTGCTCGCATCTATTAAAAATGGCTCTTTGTTATCACTTTTATTAAAATTAAAAGCTAATGCCTGCTTTGCTTTGCCATCTCTAAAAAGCTCTTTTTTGATAACAAAAGTGCCGTTATTTTCTTGTAAAAAGTAAAATTTTTCATCTTTTTCATGTAAAATTTCTACTAAAATATCCTTTGCATAGCAATTTTTTGTAAAATTTTTAAGCTCTTTACCATTATAACTTTTTGCCAAAAACTCCAAAATCAAGCTAGCTGACATCTGTGAGTGCGAGCTTTTGTTGTTGTCATTTACATATACAAAATTCTCATCAAACGCACCACTAATACTTGCATTTATATCAAAACTTGTAGGCAAAACATCAAGTGTGACATCGTCTGCATTTTTAACATAGCAAGAAACCAGCCCATCACTTGAAAGCCCAGCAGTTATACCCTTAATCAAAATATCCTTGCATTCATACCCGTATTTTTTTACCTGCTCTATGGTTTTTGCTTTTTTAAAGTCATCTTGAGTGCTAAAATTTTGATACTTTTGACTATCTATTTGGCTAAATTCATCATCTAAGATATTTATCTCAAAGCTTACAACATCATCAAAAATAACATCTTCTTGCGTGCTAACTCCACCATTAAAAATGATAGATGGGACAAGGGAAACTTCTTTTACATCTGTTTTGCAAGAGTCATCATTTGGCTTTGGGGTTAGGGTATTTGTTAAAATTTCTCTCTTATTTAAATTTATAGTTTTTTGAGTGAGTTTAGTGCTGTATGTTTTTGAAATTTTGCCATTTATATCATTTGCTATGATATGCCAACTCGCTTTCTTGCCAGCCTTAAAGGCACTTGTATCATCTGTTTGAAGCATAAAATTTGCTGGCAAAACAGCAAAGGCATCGTCATCATCATAATGATCTTTAAGATATTCTAAGACTTTAGTCTTGCTTTCGCCGTTTTTAAAGGCGCCTAACACCACAGCCTTACTTGCTTCAAAGCTTTGCAAAAAGCACTCGTTTGCTCTGATACTAGCAAGCTTTTTTGAAAATTCATAGTTTATGTTTGACTTGTTGTTTTTTATGGTGGTGTTTGTGTATTTGGCATATATGTCAAATATCTGATGGCTATTAGCCCCATTTTTTGCAACTAAGCAGTAGCGATACGCCTTGCCCGCGTGCTTTGTTACCATCGGGCTATAAAATTTCCATTCGCTGCTTTTATCTTGTATAAAAAATCTCTCATCTATAACTCTCACTTCATCTGAACTTAAATTTGTGCTAACATGTGGCACTTGCCACGAGAAGCTATCTTTGCCAATAACTCTCATATATTCAAATATATTTTGTGGATTTTTAAATTTTGCTCTTCCTGTTGTTTTTTCTGGGTTTGTATAGTTTAGCCAAAGTAGCGAAAAAACAGCGTCCTTGGAATTTGTGTTAAGTTTTATGTTTATATCGTGATAGCCCTGTGTTAGTTTGATGAAATTTTTGCTTATGTCTAAATTATTTGATGTTAAAAAGAGTTCTTTTAGGGAGATAGTTTGAAGCTTTTTATCGTTTAGTGTAACACTAAAATTTACACTATTATCATCAGTAAAAAAGGCATAAGTCCCAGTATCTTGTACATAAATATAGCCCTTCCACTCTACACTCCAGCTCTTTTGTGAAATTTGAAGCGGTGCATTTAGTGGATCGGCAAGTGATTTGTAAGGGTAAAAATAGCGATCATTTTGTTTTGGGCTAAAGTTAAAATTTATATTTTCATCGATATAAAAACCACCATTTTCATCGACATTTAAGGGGCTAAATTTGCTTGCATATACAGGCGAAGTACCTTTAAAATTTAACTTTTTAAAAATACCAGCATCACCATCTTTGTAGTAGGCTTTTAGACCACATTTGCTATCTTTTTGCTCGCAGTCTATGCCATTTGAAATTTCGGCAACAACGCCAAAGGCGGTAACACAAATAAACAAAGTAAGTAAAATGTGCCGCCAAAAGTGCATAAAGTTATTTTTGTATAAAGCTCTCTATCTGTTCAGCTTGTCCGTATTGTGGGTATAGGTTCATATCTAAAACTACTTGAGAAAGCGTCATGTTGTCCATATTGCAAACTATAGGAGCCATAAAATTTACATGTGATTTTTCAAGTGGCAACGATACTACCAAAATGTTATAAACACGAAGTTCGCTTGTATCTTTTATCTGCATAAGTTCTTCATAGTAGCTTGGAATTTCAAACTCATAGTCCCTAAGTGCATACGGGTTTATCATAGTAAAAGATGTTGCATCATCTTTGCTTTGAAGTTTTACAAAAAATTTATCAAGCTCGATAAGCTCCATCGTTTTTATATGCTCAAAACCAAGTATCGGACTTTTAACGGTGAATGTCATTTTTTCTCCTATTTTAAGTTTGCTTATATTGTATCATTTTTCTTGTTAAAAAACAAAAAATTTCTAAATTTATCCAAAAATAATCGCAAAAAATGTAAAATAGCAAAAATATAAAAATAAGTTAAAGGGTTTTGATGTTAAAAATCACTAAATTTTTACTAGCATTTGGCGTTGCGTCTATCTTTTTTGGGTGCGCTGAAAAATATACTGAGCTTTATAATCTAAGTCCAGACGAGTGGTATGAGCAAATCATTGCTGATATAAAGGCAGTTGATCTAGAAAGCGCGGATAAACACTATATATCTATGGCAAGCGAGCATGTTGCAAGCCCACTTTTAGAGCAAATTTTACTCATTTTAGCACAAGCTCATGCTGATGAGGAGGAGTATATTTTAGCTAATCACTATCTTGATGAGTATATCAAAAAGTATGGCGATAATGGAGAAAAAACAGAATTCGCCCAGTACCTTAAGATAAAGGCAAATTTTGATAGCTTTAGCCAGCCAAATAGAAACCAAAAACTAATGGAAGATAGCATTGCCGAGATAGAGAAATTTCTTTATATGTACCCATTTACGAAATTTCGCCCACTTATTGAGACGATGCTTATAAAATTTAAGTTAGCCACATACTACCTTGATATGCAGATTTATGACCTTTATGTTCGCACAGGACGAGATGTTTCGGCTGAAATTTACAAAAAAAAGCTAGACGAGTCTGCTTTAAAGGATGCGAATTTGCTTGAGCCAAATTTGCCTTGGTATCGTAGTATGTTTGAATAGGAGAGTGTTTTGCAGATAAATGAATCTAGAATTTTACCAACAGAACTTCCGATAATAGTCGAGGACGAGCTATTTTTATATCCGTTTATGATAACGCCACTATTTTTAAGTGATGAGGAAAATTTACGCGCGCTTGATGTTGCCTTGGCAAATGAGTCGCCTGTGCTTATCGTACCTAGTAAGCCACAAAATGATGGCGCAAGAGACTTTGAGAGCATTTATGATGCTGGGGTTATAGGCACTATAATGCGTCGTGTGCCGCTACCTGATGGGCGTGTTAAAATTTTATTTCAAGGCATGGAAAAGGGTCGTATCGTTAAGCAGATGTCTAAAATGCCTTTGCAAGCGGTCGTAGATATACTTCATGTTGTGCGCCCATCACAGGTAAAAACTGACGCACTAATCGTTGTTTTACGAGAAAAGGTAAGAGAGTTATCGCAGTTTAGCCACTTTTTCCCACCAGACTTGCTTAAGACTATCGAAGAGAGCGTGGAAGCTGTTAGGGTTTGCGACCTTGTTTCGTCTGCTTTAAGGCTTAAAAAGCAGATAGCTTATAGCTTTTTTATTGAGGAAAATTTGGAGCAGAGACTGCTAAAACTCATTGATTATGTTATCGAGGAGATAGAGGCAAATAAGCTTCAAAAAGAGATAAAAAATAAAGTTCATTCAAAGATAGATAAGACAAATAAAGAGTACTTTTTAAAAGAGCAACTTAAACAAATTCAAGCTGAGTTGGGGGCGAATTCTGATAGAGATGAAGAGATCGAGGAGTATCGCAAAAAGCTTGACGGTAAGAAAAAATTTATGGGCGAAGATGCCTATAAAGAGATAAAAAAACAAATAGACAAGCTTAGCCGTATGCACCCTGATAGCGCTGACGCAAACACGATTCAAAGTTATCTTGACTGGGTGCTTGAAGTGCCATTTGAAAATGTATCTAAAAAGCGCTCATCAATAGCTGAAGTAAGCAAACACCTAAATGCCGATCATCATAGTCTAGAAAAGCCAAAAGAGCGCATAGAGGAGTATTTTGCACTTCGTGAGTTGCTTGAGCTTCGTGGTATAAATGAAAAGGTAAATAACGGCGCTATTTTGTGCTTTGCGGGACCTCCAGGCGTTGGTAAAACCAGCCTTGCAAACTCTATCGCAAAGGCACTAAAACGCGAGCTTGTGCGTATAGCACTTGGCGGGCTTGAAGATGTAAATGAACTTCGCGGGCACCGCAGAACCTACATCGGAGCAATGCCTGGGCGAATAGTGCAAGGACTCATTGAAGCTAAGCAGATGAATCCAGTCGTGGTTTTAGATGAGATAGATAAGGTTGGCAGAAGCTACCGTGGCGATCCAACGGCTGTTTTGCTTGAAATTTTAGACCCTGAACAAAATAATAAATTTAGGGATTATTATTTAAATTTTAACATTGATCTTAGTAAAGTTATATTTATAGCAACTGCAAACGATGTAAGCGCGATACCAGCGCCACTTCGCGATAGAATGGAGTTTATACAACTTAGTTCATATACCCCGCAAGAAAAATTTGAGATAGCTAAAAAATATCTTGTGCCACAAGAGCTTAAAAAACATGGCTTAAAATCAAGTGATGTTAGTATTGCAAAAGATGCGCTTGAACTCATAATAGCCGAATACACTCGTGAAAGCGGAGTACGGAATTTGCGCCGTAGGATAGCTGATATTTTGCGTAAGGTTGCAAAAAATATCCTTATAAAAAATGATGGCAAAGTAAGCGTAACGGCTAAAAATTTAAAAGACTTCTTAGAAAAAAAGGTCTATGAGATCGAAACTGCAGATAAAAAAGATAAAGTAGGGCAGGTAAATGGTCTTGCTTGGACAAGTGTTGGCGGTGATGTTCTTCGTATTGAAGCTATTCGCATTCAGGGCAAGGGTGCTATGCAAATCACGGGACAGCTTGGTGATGTGATGAAGGAGAGTGCTCAGATAGCATTTAGTGTGGTTAAGGTGCTAATAGACAACAAAAAGATCAAAGTGCCGATGAGTATCGTTCCAAAATTTGATGATGATAAAAGAAAGCTTGAGCCTAGTGATGTTTACCGCAGGTATGACTTGCATGTGCATGTGCCAGAAGGTGCAACGCCAAAAGATGGTCCAAGCGCTGGTATAACTATGGTAACGGCGATAGCATCAATACTAACGGATATAAAAGTTCGACACGATGTAGCAATGACTGGCGAGATAACACTAAGTGGCAGGGTGTTGCCTATTGGTGGATTAAAAGAGAAACTTATCGCGGCTCATAAAGCAGGCATAAAAATAGCGCTAATCCCGCGCAAAAATTTTGAAAGGGATTTAAAAGATATACCAGAAGATGTAAAAAAGGATATTAAGATAGTTGCAGTAGATGTTATTGAAGATGTCTTAAAACACGCACTTGTCAAATAGTATCGATATAAGCTGGCTAGGAGAGCTCCTAGCCAAATTTTTAAGCTTTTTTGCTTGTTATAAATTTTATAATTTGCAATAAGAAGCAAAGACCACCTATAATAAATATCGTATCGCCAATCATTCTGACCCAGCGCAATGTCTGTAGATGTTCACCTTGTAAAAACTCAGCACTTCTGGCATACCACATACCATGTTCTAGACTTGCAAATGCTTGAAAAATTCCTATCGGCAGCAGTGATGTTAAGATCATTAGCATAAGTCCCCAATTTAGCGACCAAAAGCCTATTTTCATAAGTTTATCATCAAAACTTTGACCCTTATAAAGATATGTTGCAACTAGCCAAACAAAGCCAAGTGCTAAAAAGCCATAAACCCCAAAGAGTGCCGCATGTGCATGAACTGGCGTAGTGTTAAGACCTTGTATGTAAAATAATGCTATAGGTGGGTTAATGAGAAAACCAAAAACACCAGCGCCTAGCATATTCCAAAATGCAACTGCTATGAAGCAATAAAGTGGCCACTTAAGCGTTTTTGCCCAAGTTGTGGCAAATTGCAGGCGATACTGATGAAATGCTTCAGAGCCCAAAAGCACAAGCGGAACTACTTCTAGGGCTGAAAAAGTTGCGCCAACAGCCATTATGGGCGTAGTTGTGCCTGAAAAGTATAGATGGTGAAATGTTCCAGGGATCCCGCCTATCATAAAGATAGATGCGCTCGCAAGCGTGCTAAATGTAGCAAATTTCTTTGAGACAAGGCCAAGGCTAACAAAAACAAATGCAAGCGAAGCAGTAGCAAACACCTCAAAAAAGCCCTCAACCCAAAGATGTACAACCCACCAACGCCAGTACTCCATAACAGGGATCGGGTCGTGCTGACCATACATAAGTCCAGCGCCATAAAACAGACCGACTGCGATTGCAGATGCGCAAAATATTGCTAGCAAATTTTTATCTCCGTCCGCTCTAAGACCACCGACAAATCCACGAAGTAGCAACACCATCCATATCACAAGCCCTACAAAAAGTATGATCTGCCACACTCTGCCAAGCTCAATATACTCGTATCCTTGGTGCCCTAGCCAAAAGCTTAAATTTATAGGCATGATGTTTGCTATGGCTAGATATTCGCCAGCAAAACTACCAATAACAAGAACTAGCAGTGCGTAAAATAACAGATCAACCCCTAGTTTTTGAAATTTAGGATCTTTGCCACCATTAATGATTGGCGCTAAAAATAACCCAGCCGCCAAAAATCCAGTAGCTATCCAAAATATACTAGATTGAATATGCCAAGTACGAGCTAGTGAGTAAGGAATATACTGTGAAACATCTATCCCATAAAAGTGCTGCCCTTCGACTGTGTAGTGAGCGACAAATCCACCCATCATAAACTGAAATGCAAAAAGAGCAACTGTAACAAACAGATACTTGCTAAGTGCTTTTTGGCTTGGAGTAAGCGATAAAAGTGATAGTGGATCAGAGCTTGGTGGGGCTAAATGCTCATCATCTTTTTTGCCGTAAAATTCGCTAAACCACACAAGAAGCCCTATGCCTGCTAGCAGTAAAACTATGCTTGTTACTGACCAAAATATATTTTCACTAGTAGGAACATTGTCGATTAAAGGCTCATGTGGCCAGTTGTTTGTGTATGTTGCGTCAGAATTTGGACGGTTTGTGCTAGCCGCCCAGCTTGTGTAAAAGAAAAAGGCATTTAGCTCATCTCTGTTTTCTTTACCTGGGAGTGTATTTGTTTTCATAGCGTAGGCTTTGCGAATATCATCAAATTTCGCATCATCGCCAAATAAAGCACTATACTCATCGCTTACTATCTTTATCGCAGCTATCCTATCAGCGCTAAGGATTACACTATCGTTTGTGACGCTATTTGTGCGGTATTGAGCCTTTAGTTCTGTTTTTAGCGTTGCTTTTTGGATTTCATTAAGCTCATCATAGTTTTTGGCATATTTTTGCTTTGAGATGATTTGCAAAAATGCTACAAGCTCCTTGTGTAGCCAGTCAGCACTCCAGTCAGGCGCCTGATATGCTCCATGCCCCCAAATAGAACCAAGCTGCATACCGCCAATACTTTGCCAAGCCTCTTGACCTTTGAGAATTTTCTCTTTTGAGATGACGGTATTACCGTTTTGATCTTTAAAGTCTATGATTGGAGGTGAGCTACGATACACCTCGACGCCGTAATAGCCTAAAATTCCAAAAGCGATGGTAAGAACTGCGACCAGTGTTAACCAATACTTTTTGTATTCACGCATAAAAGCTCCTTATTTTAAAATTCGGAGTAATTTTATCGTGTTTTTTTATTACTTTTCAATGATGTATATCAAGACTAAAATACCCTTTTACTCTTTTTTAGAAATTTGGATAGAAGTTTACCCTGCGATATGGTTTGTAGGGTAAAATTTGTTAGACATTAAACCTAAAATGCATTACATCGCCATCTTTTACGATGTAGTCTTTGCCTTCAAGTCGCATTTTACCAGCCTCTTTTGCTGGTGTTTCTCCACCGCAAGCTATATAGTCATCATAGGCTATAACCTCCACCCTTATAAAGCCTCGCTCAAAGTCGTTGTGTATGACAGAGGCTGCTTTTGGTGCTTTAAAGCCATTTGTTATGGTCCATGCTCGCACCTCCACAACACCAGCGGTAAAGTAGCTTATGAGATTAAGCTTGCTAAATGCCGTTCTGATGATCTTTTCAAGACCACTCTCACTTGCCCCCAAAGAGCTTAAAAACTCATGAGCCTCTTCATCGCTTAGACCAACAAGCTCCTCTTCTATTTTAGCACATAGCTTTATGACCTCATGTCCTGACTGGCCTGCGTATTCTTTTAGTTTTATTACATATTCGTTATCTACTGAAAGCCCCTCTTCATCGACATTTGCTCCATAAATAACCTCTTTTGCGCTTAGCAAACGAAGCTCTTTGTTTAAAGCTATAAAAGTATCATTTTCACGCTCTGCAAAACTACTTGCCGACTTGCCGTCATTTAGATGAGCTAAAAGTAAATTTGCTATCTCTAAACTCTCTTTTGCCCCCTTTGCGTTTGCTTTTGCTTCGCGTGTTAGTCTTTCTATTTTTTTGCTTAGTTGCTCTATATCGGCCAAAATAAGCTCGGTCTGGATGATCTCTATATCCCTAACCGGATCTACTCCACCCTCAACATGTGTGATATTTTCATCGTTAAAGCAGCGCACGATATGTAGTATCATCTCTGTTTCGCGGATATTTGATAGAAATTTATTGCCAAGTCCTTCGCCTTTGCTAGCACCCTTGACAAGCCCTGCGATATCTACAAATTCTATCGTTGAGTATTGAATTTTATTTGGATTTACTATCTTTGCAAGCTCGTTTAGTCGCTTGTCTGGGACTGGAACGATAGCCTTGTTTGGCTCTATCGTGCAAAATGGATAGTTAGCACTTTCGGCATTTTGTGCCTTTGTTAGGGCATTAAATGTTGTTGATTTGCCGACATTTGGAAGTCCTACGATACCTACGCCTAGACTCATTTATCATTTTCTCCTTTTTGTATTCTTATTTTTTGTTTAAAGCATGGACAAGTGGTTAAGGTTACAAATAACCACTTTACCCCTGTAAGTTGTGCAAGCAAATTTGCCTATTTCTCTTCTTTCGCCAATGCTTGCAAATAGTATAAATTCATCCTAACACCAGCTCCACTTGCACCAGCTTGGTTATACCCCCATGCCTTTTCTATATAGGCTGGGCCCGCGATATCTTGGTGTATCCATTTGTCTTTATACTCATCTTTGATAAATTTATCTAAGAAAATTCCAGCCGTAATAGCTCCGCCGTATCTACTAGAAGCTGTGTTGCTAATGTCTGCGATTTGGCTTTTTACAAGCTCTTTTAGATATGGGTTAAACTCTAAAACCGTATTTAGCTCGCCACTTTTTGCTGATTTTGCTTTAAATTGTGCTTTTAGCTCTTCGTTGTTGCCCATTATTGCACTTGTGTATTCGCCAAGTCCGACCACGCAAGCACCAGTTAAAGTTGCCATATCTATAAGTAAGTCCGGTTTAAAATCTTGTGCGTAACTAAGACAGTCCGCTAGCACTAAGCGTCCTTCTGCGTCAGTGTTTCTTACCTCTATGCTTACGCCAGAGCGAGAGATCAAGACATCATCTGGCTTGTATGCGTTGCCGCCTATCATATTTTCAGTTGCACCCAATATAGCATGAATTTCAAATGGTAGCTCTAGCTCGCTAGCCCCTTTTATTATACCAAGAGCGGCCGCTGCACCACTTTTATCGGCTTTCATCGTAATCATATAATCAGCTGGCTTTAAGCTAAGCCCGCCACTATCATAAGTAAGCCCCTTACCTACAAACACGATACGCTTTTTGGGTGATTTTGGTTTGTATGTTAGGTGTATCAGCCTTGGTGGATGGATAGAGGCTCGATTTACTGCCAAAAATGCACCCATTTTTTCTTTTGCTAAAAATTTCTCATCATGCACTTTGCAAGTTACATTTTTTAGCTCTTTTGCAAGATTTTGGGCGTCTTGTGCCATTTTTAGCGGAGTGTAAATTTCTGGAATTTCATTTACTATATCTTTTGTAAAATTTGTTGCATTTGCCATGATTTGACCGTGTAAAAATCCATCCTTGGCATCATCTGGACGGATTTTTTCGCCATTAAACTCATCTGAGCTAAAAATCACCTCTTTTAAACTATAAGTTTCTTTTTTTTCTTTGTATTTACTAAACTCATATCCTCCAAGTAACATCCCTTCAACTATCGCATGAAAGCTTAGTTTTTGGCATTTTACTACATATGAGTTAAGTTTTATGCTTTTTATATTTAGTGCTTTTATAGCATTATATGCCTTTGCACTAGCTATCCTAAGCTCGTCATATCCAAGCTTGCTAAGTGGGACATAAACTCTTTTGCTTTCGCTTAAAAGCAAAACTCCGTCACCTTTATAGTTTGTAAATTTAAATGTCTTTTCGTCTTTGATAAATTTATGCTTTAAATTTTTATCAACTACAAAAATAAGCTCTAAATCAGCCTTTATATCGTCTATCTTTTTATCAACTATGCTAAATTTCATCTATTTTTCTTTTTCCTTTCGTTTAATATCTTGTTTTCAATATGCTTAAACCCATATAAAATACTTCCTAAAAACATCAAAACCACTGGCACTGCGATATACCAATGCTCTTTTGCATATTTTAAGACCTCTAAAATTTTATCTCCCAAATACCAAGCAGGTATTATAGTGATGGCTGCCCAACACCAAGCTGATATTAGGTTTATAAAGGCAAATTTTTTAGAACTATATCGCGTTACACCTATGCTCATCGGTATAACAGTGCGAAAGCCATACATATAGCGTTGCACGAAGATTATCGGCCAGCCATACTTTTTAAGCAACATATGAGCAATAGCAAATTTTCGTCTTTGTGAGTGAAGTTTTGTTGTGATATAGTTTTTGTTGTATCTGCCTATGTAAAAATACACCTGATCTCCCGCAAAGCCGCCAAGCCCAGCGATAAATATCGCAAGCCCTAGATTCATATCTCCTGAGTGAGAGAGTATTCCGCCCATGATAAGTGCCATCTCTCCCTCCATCATACACCAGATAAAAAGTATGATGTAGCCGTATTCTTTTAGAAGTCCTATGAAAAACTCTTCCACCTAGACCTCCAACACGCTATAAATTTTAGTCAGCTTTGCTATCTCGCTCTCGCCTTTTAGCTCTTTCAAATTTATTATAAAACACGCCTCAACGCAGTTTGCATTTGCCTGTTTTATAAGCTCGACAGACGCTTTTGCTGTGCCACCAGTTGCTATTAGGTCATCTATTAAAAGTACCTTTGCTTCTTTTTTGCCACAAAACGCATCAATATGCATCTGTACTTCATCTACGCCGTATTCAAGGGTGTATTTTTGTGAGATTGTGATATATGGCAGTTTTTTTGGTTTGCGTATAGGAACAAAGCCGATGTTTAGCCTAGCTGCAAGAGCTGCTCCAAAAATAAATCCGCGACTTTCGATACCCACTATATGATCAAGCCCGTAGCTTTCATAGCGTTTTTGCAAGTGATCGATAAGAAATTTAAACGCTTCTTTGTTGTTTAAAAGTGTAGTTATATCTCTAAAAATAATGCCTGGCTTTGGAAAGTCATGAACCGAGCGTATCGTATCAAGCAGATAATCTTGCTCTTTTTTGTCTAAAACTATCATATTTTTCCTTGTCTAAATTTATAGCAATGCTTCAATCTTGCCTTCAAGCTCACGGATACGACCACGCAGTTTATCATTTTCTAATCGGTATTGAGAATTTCTTGTGCGTAGTGAAGTTACATCGTTTTTGCTTTTTGTAAGCTCTTCAGTTAAGATGTCTATATTGCCTAGACTGCGTTGAATTTGAATTTGTAGTTTGCGGATGACTACTTCTGTGTCTTGAAGGTTATGTTTCATATAATCTTTAGTCGTTCGCTCTTTTTTTAGTAAAGTTTTAAAATAAAAAACCATAACCACAAGATATATACAAATGCACGCAAGTATCGTGATAAAGAGCCAGTCGCCAAACATATCTATCCTTTTGTTTCTATCTTTTTTACTCTGTTTTCGTGTCTGCCGCCAGCAAATTGTGTTGTAAAAAATGCTTTTAACATCTCTTTTGCTAGGTCAAGATCAATAACTCTTGCTCCAAATGCTATGACATTTGCGTCATTGTGCTCTCTTGCAAGTATCGCTGTATCTACATTATGACAGAGTGCAGCACGCACACCTTCGTGGCGATTTGCAGCTATGGAAATTCCAATGCCTGTACCACATATCAAAACGCCGTAGGTTTTATCATCTATTTTTTTAGCAAGCGAGTGTGCAAAATCTGGATAATCAACACTAGTTTTTGCGTCATTTGCACCAAGGTCAATTATTTGAAAGTCAAATTTTGCCCTTAAATACTCCTTGATTTGCTCTTTCATCTCAAAACCAGCATGGTCAGAGGCTATTAAAATCGTATCAATTTTCATAAAAACTCTCTTATAAAATTTTTAAAATTATACACACTATAATGTCACAAGTAGCTTAAATACGCTATGTATAGGCGCAAAAACATATTGAGAAATAGGGCTTATAATAACAACTATCAAAACCACCATACCCCAGCGCTCAGCAGAATAAAGCTTGTCGGCTAAATTTTTAAGACCAAGCATGCAAAGTATGTATATAACGGCTTTAAATCCATCAAGTGGCGGAAATGGGTAGAGATTAAAAAGCCCTAAAAATAAATTTACACTAAATAGCAAAAATATAAACTGTACACTAAGTTCATTAAAATGGCTTGCAAAATTTTTAAGTAAAAATAAAAATAAAATTGCCAAAAAGATATTATAAAAAATGCCCGCAAGTGCCACAAATACATCAGCTTTGTATCCGCCATTTCTAAGCACAACTGACATATTTACAGGAACTGGCTTTGCCCATCCAAAGCAAAATCCAGTTGTAAAATATAGCAAAGCAGGAACAAGTATCGTTCCTATCGGATCGACATGCTTTATGGGGTTTGGACTTAGTCTGCCAAGGTTTTTTGCTGTGCTATCACCAAATTTAAAGGCTACCCAGCCATGCATTATCTCATGACCAACTATAGCGATGATAAGTGCGGCTAGCAAAAGTAGGGCAAAAATGGGATCAAAGTTAGTAAAGTCCATCAACCTCTTCCTCTTTTATCGCCAAATCCACTATCTCGTCGTTATTTTCTACGCTATCTATAAATCTACCTATGCGTTCCCAGCGAATTTTATAGTCGTTATCCCAGCTAAAATATATAAACCATGGTTTTCCAACGATATGTTTGTATTCAACAGTGCCCCAAAATCGACTATCGTTTGAGTGATCGCGGTTATCCCCCATCATAAAAAACTCATCTTGTGGGACTTTAAAATAAAATGCGTTAAAGTCATAGTTTGGATGAGATTTTAGCTCGCTTAGAAAAAGCGGTTTCATGGCTAGCTTATTTTGATTAAGAGCATACACCATTATATCAAACATCGCTACCTTTTTATCATAATGAACACCCCTGTGTTTATATGGCTCATGCACAAAGAGTTTGCCATTTAGGGTGACGATCTCTTCGGGCTTAAAATTTGCTTTTATGTATTCATCACCTTCATAATGATGCAAAAATACATTTTTTTCAGTTACTATTATCTCATCTCCACCAACTGCAAATAGTCTTTTTACAAAATGTACCTTATCATCTTGAGGGCTTCTAAAAACTACTATATCATCGCGCTTTGGCATATCTCCGTTTATAAGATGATCGTTGCCTTGAAAATCAGGCAAAACACGCATTTCTATCCAAGGAATTCGTGGCACAGGTGTGCCATAGCTAAATTTTTTTACAAAAAGATAGTCGCCTATTAAAAGTGTGTTTTTCATTGAGCCAGACGGGATAACAAAGGCTTGGGCGACGAAAAATATCACAAATGCAACGATGATTATCGTTCCAGTCCAGCTGGCACTAAAGCTATAAAGTCTGGCTAGAAATTTTCTCATATTTTTAAACCTAGCCTATTAGCTCGCTCTTTAGCTGACTTTAGTGTGTTTGAAAGTAGCATGGCAATAGTCATCGGACCAACTCCGCCTGGCACTGGCGTGATAAAGCTTGCTTTTTGTTTAACTGCTTGAAAATCAACATCGCCCACAAGCCTGCCATCATCTAAGCGGTTTATGCCTACATCTATGACGATAGCATTTTCTTTTACCATGTCAGCGGTTATGAAATTTGGCTTACCAATGGCTGCGACTAAAAGATCAGCGCCTTTGCAAATTTCAGCTAAATTTTTTGTCCTAGAGTGGGTTATGGTTACGGTGGCATTAGCGTTTAGGAGTAAATTTGCCATAGGCTTTCCAACGATATTACTTCGTCCTACAACAACAGCATTTAGCCCGCTTAAGTCTATGCCGTACTCTTTGAGCATTACCATTACACCAAGTGGTGTGCAAGGCACAAAGGCATCAAGTCCGCTAGCTAGCTTTCCAACATTTAGAGCGTGAAAACCATCAACATCTTTGTCTGCTCTTATAGCTTTTAAAATTTTATCCGTATCAATATGCTTTGGTAGCGGCAACTGGACTAAAATGCCATCTACACTGTCATCTAAATTTAGTACATTTATGAGCGCTAAAAGCTCACTTTCGCTTGTATTTTCGCCTAATCGGTGCATTATAGAGTTTATATTTGCGCTAATACATGCCTTTTCTTTTGAAGCTACATATGTCTGACTGGCTTTATCTTCACCAACTAAAATAACTGCAAGACCAGGCTTTATGCCGGCTTGTATAAGTGAATCAGTCTCCTTTTTTATCTGCTCTTTTACCTTTGCGCTTAATGTTTTTCCGTCAATTATTTGCATAATTCATCCTTCGTTAAAAGCTATTTTAATTACAAAAATAGTATCATACCCAAAATTTATTTAAAATTTGAAAAACATGGAGAAAAATGCGGGCTATTTTTTTACTCATTTTGCCTTTTTTGATGTTTGGAGCTGATTTTATAACCAAAAAAGAGCACGCAAGCATGCTTTATAAAAACCCACGCGGCATAGGCTGTAACAAATGCCACGGAGAAAATGGTGAAGGGCTTTTAATATCAAAATACAAAGATAAAAATAAAAAAACTAAAGAAATCATAGACAAAGAGCTTGTCTCGCCACCTATAAATAATCTTACTATTGAGCGGTTTAAAAATGGACTAGAAAATCCAAAAAGCGTTATGCCAAGCTATTTCTTAACAGATGAAGAGATAGTTTTACTTTATGATTATGTTAGTAGTTTAAAAGATAAAAAACCAAAAAAAGGAGCTAAAAAATGACAAATAAAGATGCATTTGCCCAAGCAAAAAAATTTATACCAGGTGGAGTAAATTCGCCAGTTCGCGCTTTTGGTAGCGTGGGCGCTGAGCCAGTGATTATACAAAAAGCACAAGGGGCTTATCTTTTTGATGTTGAGGGTAAAAAATATCTTGATTTTATTCAAAGCTGGGGACCTCTTATCTTTGGGCATTGCGATAAGGATATTGAAGATGCCGTTATACAGGCTGTTAAAAATGGTCTTAGTTATGGAGCGCCTTGTGAAAATGAGACAAATTTAGCGCGTTTGATTTGCGAAAAATTTGATGTTATTAAAAAGGTTCGTTTTGTAAGCTCTGGTACGGAAGCAACGATGAGCGCGATAAGAGTAGCTCGTGGATATGCAAAGAAGGACGGACTTATAAAATTTGAAGGTTGTTATCACGGACACTCTGATGCGCTTTTGGTTAAGGCTGGAAGTGGTGCAACAACTTATGGCAATGCCTCAAGTGCTGGTGTGCCTGCTGATGTTGTAAAAAATACACATTTGGCAATTTATAACGATATAAAAAGTGTTGAAGAAATTTTTAAAAATCATGAAATAGGCGCAGTTATTATCGAGCCTATCGCTGGAAACATGGGCTTTGTTCCAGCTGATGAGAGCTTTTTGGCTGGACTTAGAAAACTTTGTGATGATAATGGTGCCGTACTTATATTTGATGAGGTTATGAGTGGCTTTAGGGCTTCGGCTACGGGAGCGATGGGAATTTATAGTGTTAAGCCAGACATGATAACTTTTGGTAAGGTTATTGGCGGAGGCATGCCTGTGGCGGCATTTGGTGGTCGTTGTGATATAATGGACTGCTTAAGTCCAGATGGAGCAGTATATCAAGCTGGAACACTTAGCGGAAATCCCGTTGCTATGGCTGCTGGACTAGCTTCGCTTACAAAGATAAATAACACTCCAGAGCTTTATGCAAAGCTTGAAAAATTTGCAAAAAGGCTAATGCAAGGCTTTAGTAATGCTGCGCAAAAAAATAATATAGCCTTTCAAACGGATGTTCGTGGCTCTATGTTTGGGTACTTTTTTACTAGCAAACCAGTTAAAAACTATGCGGACGCACTTACAAGTGATACAAAAATGTTTGCAAAATTTCACAATGCTATGTTAAAACGCGGAGTTTACCTTGCTCCAAGTCAGTTTGAAACAGGGTTTATTTGCGATGCGATGAGTGAAGAAGATATAGAATTTGCGATAAAAATGGCAGAACAAAGCTTTGATGAGATAGCATAAAGGTCAGACATGGCAAAGGTAAAACAAGTAGTTGATGCGGCTGAGTATTTAAGTCTAGGAATTTCCATAGTTGTTGCTGTTGCACTTGGTGTAGGACTTGGCTTTTGGTTAAAGAGCATTACTGGCTGGACTGCTATGATATTTGTAGGACTTGCCTTTGGTATTGCTGCGGCTTGCTTAAATGTTTATAAAGCATACAAACACCAAGTAAAAAGTCTTGATGAGTTAAAAGATGAAAACCGCTATAAAAAGGGTGATTTTAATGATGAAGATGACTAAGTGCTAAAAAAACTGTCTTTTATCTACTCTATTTTTTGGTTATTTTTACTTTGCGTTGGACTTTTTGTTTCGCAAAAATTTATGCTTAGCTCGCAGGTGGCATTTTTTAGCTCGCTTGCCGTTGTCGCGGCTAGTTTTTATAGCTATAAAAAAAGCGTTTTATCTAGGCTTGATGATGAGGAATTTATGCAAAGTGTTAAGCAAAATGATGAAGATGACGATATACAAAAAAGTGATGTTGAAAATTTTAGCCTTAAAGATGAAAAAGATCGCCTAAAAAAGCAAAAAATAAGCTTAAAAGACATGAACCTAACTACCGCTTTTGTCCCTTACAGACTTATGGCGTATGCTTTAGTTTTGTTAGGTTTTTTGGTTTTGCAGCGTCAAGAAAGTCTTGATATTTTTGGCTTTTTAATTGGCTTGTCTGGTATGCCTTTTGGTGCATTAATGCTTAGTCTTTGGCAAGAAAAAATTTAGGAAGATGATTTGGGAAATAGTAAAAGAACGATAAAAACTATGGGATCGCTATTTTTTAGTATCTCGCTAATGTTTATTGGTAATGGACTTGTGGTTAGCTCTTGTTCTACTTTGTTAAAGCAAATGGATGTTGGGGAGATTGAGATAGGGCTTATTAACGCTTGTTTTTTTGTGGGCGCTATCATTAGTACGATCTATTCAAACAACATTATATCAAAGTCAGGGCATATACGGGCATTTGGCATATTTACAGCGCTTTTTGGCGTAAGCGCAATGCTTCATAATCTAAGTTCAAATTTATACTTTTGGGCTATTTTGCGTACAATGCTTGGATTTTGCTACTACGGGCTTTTGGTTATTACTGAAAGTTGGCTAAATGAACGAGCCAAAAATGCAAATCGTTCAAGGATACTGGCATTTTACGAATGTGTATTTTATATCAGCTTTGCGATGGGTATTTTGATACTTGCCCTAAATTTAAAGGTTGATGAAATTTTTATCGTTAGTGCCGCTTTTATTATGCTTTCAAGCATACCTTTAAACATTATCCGTATTAACCCACCAAAAATTCCGCCTAAACAAAAAGTCAGTATCCCTAAAATTTTCTCTATAGTTCCGCTTGCTCTAGCTGGTAGCGTTGTTGCCGGCATACTTATAAATGGCTTTTTTGGTATGGCTGGACTTTTTATACTGCTTCAAGATTTTACTCCAAAAGAGGTTTCATTTTTTATGACATCTGCAATGTGTGGGGGATTTATGTCGCAGTTTTTTTTAGGTTCTATATCTGATAAGATAGGCCGCAGACCAGCTATCATGATAGCTTGCTCTGTTTCTTTGGTGGCTTCTATTTTATTTTTATTTGCAGGCAGAAATATAAATTTCCTTTATCTGCTCTCATTTTTCTTGGGAAGTGGCGTTTTTTGTCTTTATGCGCTCTCTCTTGCTAGGGCAAACGATGTCTTAGAAGAGCGAAGCACTGAGGCAGTAAATGTGGGTAGAGCATTACTTTTTAGCTACTCTTTTGGCTCGCTTGTCTCATCTATAATCATGGGTGTGGTTATAAAATTTTTAGGTTCAGATGGTTTTATATATGTTTATATCGTGCTTTTGATAGCGCTTCTTGCATTTGCAGCCACTCAGCGAACCATACCAGTTGAGCATAGAACTACTTATGAGCCACATGTTATGCGAACGCCTGCGATAGTAAAAGAGGGTCTAGAAGATGGCGATAGCTAATGTAAGCTCGCAACAAATTTCACAAAGCGGCATTCAGCCAAACCAAAATACACAGGTAAGACCCCAGCAAGGCGGACTTTTTAAAAACCAGCCGCAGCCAGCACAACCCCAAAGTACAGGCGAACAGCGCGGGAAAGAGGCTCTTGATAGTATTGATAGGCTGCTTAACCGTGTTATGGATGAGCTTAATAAATCAGACGCCCTTAATAAAACAGCAAAGATTATCGAGCAAGCTAGAGATACCAAGATAACGCCAAATTTAGCTAAGGATCTACAGGGGCTTTCGGCGATGCTTGATGCAGATACTGAGATCATGCAAAACCCAACCTTAAAAGAGCTTGCGTTAAAGCTAAAGGAGTTTTTAAGACCCATAGCCGATTTAAAAGCAGCCACTTTAAATGACCAGATAAAAAGCTCAGGCATTATGCTAGAGGCAAATTTAAAAGAGGCTCTAAGTGCTCAAAAGCTTCCATCATCGGTGCAAAAACTGCTTTCTGACATAAAAAATTTGTCAAACCAAGCTCTTTTAAATGAGATAGTAAATTTGGCAAATGACGAAACTCTTGATACAAAAGGCTCTTTTTCTAAGCTAAACTCTATACTTGCTGACGCTAAAGCCCAAAGTGTAGCTACGCTAAATTCATCACCCATAAAAGGGCTTTTGAGTGGGTTAAGTAAACTTGATGATATGGCTAAATTTCTTGATAAGCAAAGTTTTAATATAGCCGAAAAAGGTGCAAATTTAAGTGGCGAGAGCATAAAGTCACAGATGTCAAAAATAGGCGAAACGATAAAAAGCTTAATCTCTGGCATGGAGCGTTTTAGTAGTGAAAGACTAAACCAAAGTACGGCATTTAGTTCAAATTTAAGAGAATTTGCAAAGATCTCAAAGGAAATTTTAGGCACTATTGATGGGTTTGATAAGATAGGCAGTCAAATGGAACTTGTAAAAACTTACACAGCCGCAACCCAAGGTGAAGGCAGTTTACAAGACAAGCTACAAAGTGCAGCTAGAAGACTAAGCCAGAGCCTAAATTTTATAGATCAAACAGCCACTAATGCAAAGACAAATTTAGATGAACTAAAAACTATCATAAAACAGCTTCATGTAGCTTCAAATGACGGTTCTAAGGTTGAAAACAAAAGTAGTGCCGATATAGCAAAAACACTAAGTAATGACATGAAAAGTACGCTTTTAAGCTTGCAAGATAAAAGTGCTGGACTTAATAATTCACAACAAATAAGCCAGATGGCTTCAAAAATGATAAGCCAAATAGAACTACATCAAATAGTCTCAAGTCTAAGTGGTGGTGTACAAACTTATCTACCCTATGTTTGGGATGATGTTGATAATGCAAAGGTGGCTTTTAAGCGTGGCAAAAAAGATAAGTACTATGCTCAAATCGATCTAAATTTTAAAAATTTTGGACAGATAAATGTGATGACAACTCTCAGCGAAAAGCGCTATATAGATATCACGATAGCTACACAAAGAAATGAGTTTAAATCACTCATAACTGAAAATCAAAAGGAGCTAAAGCAAGCGATAAATTCGGTTGGGCTTATGGTTAGTGGATTTAGTATAAAAACTATGCCAAAAGATGAGATAAAGCAGCGTTTTAAGGACTTTAGCGGACTTGAGATGGGCTATGATGTGAGGGCTTGATGCCAAAGATAAATCCACAAATTCCTCCAAAGAAAAAAGCTGTAGCGCTTGGATACAACAAAAGTAAAGATAATGCCCCAAAAGTCCTAGCCAGCGGTTCTGGAGAGGTTGCTAATAACATTATGCGGCTTGCTAGAGAGCACGATATACCAATAAAAGAGGATCCGGATCTAGTTGAGATTTTAAGTAAAGTTGAGGTAAATCAAGAGATTCCGCCTAATCTCTATAAAGCTGTGGCTGAAATTTTTAGCTTTCTTTATAAGATGACAAGCAAAAAATAGCTAAAACAAATATAAATTTAGCCGATATACTCCAAAGAGTATTATAAAGGAGCTATGATGATAAACGCCACAAGCTCATCAAATACATTTTTGTACGAGTTAAATGTAAAAAAGGGACGCTTGGATAATCTTATAAAACATATTGACGAGCAAAATGAAAAACTAGCAAATGAGCCATCAAATGTTATAAATCAAAGCATTGATAAATTTCAAAGCAAAAGTAGATTAAAAGATGATGCCAAAGGGCTTTTATCGCTTAGTGGATATACTCCAAGCCTAAAAGTTAGCATATGGGGTAAGTTAAACGGTCTTGATACTTCTATAAGTAAAACTCGCCAAAAAGAGCTTAGGGATTTTATAGAAAGTACACAAATTTTAGGACTTACTGGAGATTACAAGCTTAACAAATCCATAAAAGCAAAAGTTATGAGCATTGATGAGTATATAAAAGTACACAAAAAGCATGAAGGCGTGGCAAGATATGAAGATAGCGAGCTTTATAATATGCTTGATATGTATTCAGATATTAATGAATTTAAGCAAAAATGGCTTGAATTTTCTACAAGAAGGCATAATGATTTAAGGGCAAGCGAAGAGCTGGCAAACTATGTAGCTCCAGCTTCAATAGCAGATGTTGGCTCAAGCGACCCACAGTTGGCTAGGAGGTTGATGATGGATAAGCAACCAAAGAGCGAAATAATAACTTACGAGCTTGAAAAAGATCCAAATTTTGCTTTTTTAAAAGATAAAATCGATCAAATAGATGAAAAAATAGGTCTTGAAATTTTAGGAGATACTGAAAAACTTATAGCTCAAAAGAAAAAGCTAGATATGTATGTATAAAAAGGGGCAAAAGCCCCAAAAATTACTTGTCGCGGATACCAAGCTCAGCAATAAGCTTTGTATAAGCTGTATAGTTTTTGTTTTTAAAATATTTTAGCAGTCTTTTTCTTTGACCAACTAGCTTTAAAAGACCTAGTCTTGATGAGAAGTCTTTTTGAAATATTTTAAGGTGCTCTGTAAGCTCAGTAATACGAGCTGTAAGTAGTGCTATTTGCACCTCTGGCGATCCAGTATCACCATCTTTTCTAGCGAATTTCGCAACTATTTCTGCTTTTTTAGCCGAATCCAAAGCCATTTTAGACCTCCTGATTGGTAGATTGATTTAAAAAGGGCGATTATATCATAAAAAACATAAAATTAGCTAAAATGGCTAAAAAAATAAAAACTATTGATTTTAATGAAAAATGCAGTAAAAATTTAATAAAATATAGGACTTAATAAAAACCAAGGAGCAAATGTGCTTTTTACAAAAGCAAGCGAATACGCCCTAATATCGCTCATCTTTATCTCGCAGCGTAAAGAACCAGTTGATGTAGATACCCTTTCAAGCGAGCTAAACATTTCAAAGAGCTTTTTAGCAAAAATTTTACAATCCCTAGCAAAAGATAAAATTTTAAAATCTTTTAAAGGCGCAAATGGTGGGTTTATGCTCATGCAGGCGGCTGAAAATATAAGTGTAAAAACCATTATCGAAAGCGTTGAAAAGCGTCCGACTAGCGTTTTTGAGTGCTCAAATTCTATGCTTGACTGTGATAAAGCAGCAAACTGCCAAATTTGGTCGATGTTTAACAGCCTACAACAAAAGGTTGATGAGGTGCTTGAAGGCATTAGTCTAGCTGATATTATCAAGAGATAAAATGGCAAAAAACAACATAAATACGCTTGTTTTGCCAGCGTTACGATATGTCAATAAATTTAGCCAGTTTAAAGGGCTAAGTATTGTTGGCGTTATTATTGCTATTTTAGCTATCATCATAGTTCCACTTCCAAGTGGCGTACTTGACTTTTTCTTAGCGATTTCTATCGCCATTTCCGTACTAATAATCCTAATCTCAATATATGTACCAAAACCAACCGACCTTACCACTTTCCCAACGCTTATTCTCATCATCACGCTATTTCGCCTTTCGCTAAATATCGCTACAACTCGTATGATACTTAGCGAAGGGCACAATGGTCCAGAGGCTGTGAGCGACATCATCTCAAGCTTTGGCGAGTTTGTTGTGGGTGGAAATTTTGTTATCGGTATCATTGTTTTTTGTATATTGGTACTTATAAATTTCATGGTCGTAACAAAGGGTTCGACGCGTGTTTCTGAGGTACAGGCGCGCTTTACGCTTGACTCTATGCCTGGTAAACAAATGGCGATAGATGCCGACTTAAATGCGGGACTGATAGATGAAAAAACCGCAAGAGAGAGGCGTGATGCGGTTATAGGAGAGGCAAATTTTTATGGAGCCATGGATGGTTCTAGTAAATTTATAAAAGGCGATGCGGTAGCTGGCATTATCATTACTATTATTAACATCATAGGTGGCTTTGCGATAGGTTCATTTCAGCACGGTCTTGATATGGCTACATCGGCGCAATACTATACAATACTTACTATCGGAGATGGTTTAGTTAGTCAAATCCCAGGACTTATCAGCTCAACAGCAACTGCCATCATCATCACTCGCGCAAGCAAAGAGGGAGATAACTTTGCTGAGGGCTCTATAAACCAACTTACGGGTGATTATAAAATTTTATTTATCGTTGGTTTTATACTTTTTATGTTTGCTCTTGTTCCAGGCCTTCCTACCGTTTCACTCGGTTTTATAGCTATTATTTTTCTTGGGCTTGGATATATCGTAAAGCAGAGCAAGGATGGAAATTTGTTAGACATATCATCTTCTGCTACTGGCTCAAAAGCAAAAGGCGGCGCTTCGCCAACTTCTGGTGCAGCTGCTACTAGTGGAGCTGGCGCAGATGCTCAAAGACCACCTAAAAAGAGTATCGAAGAGATAGCGCGCGAAGAAGAGAAAAAGATAAATGATATTTTGCGACCAGAGTTTTTGGAGCTTGAGATAGGTTATGGGCTTATAAAGTTAGCTGAGACGGATCTGACGGAAAGAATTCGTGGTATTAGGCGTAATATAGCCACTCAGCTTGGCTTTTTAATGCCACAAATCCGTATCCGAGATAACCTACAGCTTCCGCCAAATGAGTATCGTTTTAAGTTAAAAGGTATAGTTGTGGGGCAGGGCGAAATTTATGCGGATAAATTTCTTGCGATGGATAGCGGGCTTGTGAGCGAAGACATTGAAGGAATTCCTACTAAGGAGCCAGCTTTTGGGCTTGATGCGTTATGGATAGATCAAAATACAAAAGAAGACGCGATACTTTCAGGCTATACGATAGTTGATCCAGCAAGCGTTATAAGTACGCACATTAGCGAGCTAGTTAAACAAAATGCTCATGAAATTCTCACTCGCCAAGAGACACAAAATTTACTTGACAAGCTTAAAGCTGAATTTCCAGTTATCGTTGAAGATACTATGCGAGTTGCTAGTGTTGGGCTGATACAAAAGGTACTTAGAGCGCTACTTAAAAATAGCATTCCGATTAAGGATCTTATTAGTATACTTGAAGCCATTAGCGATATAGCTGAAGTTAGTAAAAATTTAGACATGATCATCGAGCATGTAAGGGCTTCGCTCTCTCGCGTGATAACCTCGCTTTATGCAAACGAAAAGGGCGAACTAAGTTTTTATATATTTGAAACTGCTGCCCAGCAAAAGCTACTTGAAGCCGTGCAGTACAAGGACGGTACGTATCATCTTATGATAAATGTCGCCCAAACTTCTGCGATAGTTCAGGCTTTGCGTGCTGAAAAGCAGCGCCGACCGATAAGTCAAAGTGGGCCGATGGTTATTTGTGTTGAGCCTAGTTTGCGTAAATTTATCGCTGATATATGTGCGAATTTTAGTATCGATATAGTTGTTTTAAGCTTTGCGGAAATTTCTCCAAATACACCATTTGAGACGCTTGGCGTGATAAATATAGAAAATTTATAAAAGGATATAGATGAAATTTTTTCACCTTTCACATACTGATTTAGACGGTTATGGTGCGCAGTATGTGACAAAACATTATTTTAAAAATATACATTTTTTAAACTCAAACTACGGTCGCGAGATAGATGAAAAATTTAGTGAAATTTTAAATTTGCTTGATGATAGTGAGCCAAGCGTGATTTTAATAACCGATCTAAATTTAACCATGTCACAGTGCGAGGACTTTGATGAGAGACTAAAGGGTAAAAACGCCAAGCTTTGGCTACTAGATCATCATCAAAGCGGAGCAGAGTGCGCGAGTGCTTATGAGTGGTATTTTTTAGATAACTCGCGCTGCGCGACAAAGATCACATATGACTTTTTTGCTCAAATTTTGGGAGCTGATGAGAGGTTAGCTAAGTTTTGCGATGTCGTAAATGCTGTGGATATCTGGCTAAAAGACAAGCCTGACTTTGAGATGGGAAAGGTCTGTCTTGGACTTGTGGCAAACGCAAAAGAGATAAATAAAGTAATGTTTGAGCATGAAAATAACGAATACCTTGAGTTTTTGTTGGCTCAAGCAAGCAAATTTTTTAATGAGAAAAACGACTATATCGGGCTTGATAGTGCGGTACATAGCATAAAAAAAGAGTTTTTTAAATTTGATAAAGATGATACCTTAAGCAACCTAATATCAGCCTATGTCGTAAGGCTTTTAAGTAAAAATAAAGAGAAATTTAAGATAGAGTACAAGGGCTTTGCCGGCGTTTTGACCTATAATATCGGCAACACCTCAGTCATCGGCAATGACTTTTTGGTTGCAAATCCTGACTTTGACTTTTTCATCGATGTAACTAGCAAAAAAACTCTAAGCTTTCGCGCTAACGGTAAGGTCGATGTGAGCGCGATGGCAAAGCATTTAGTCGGAGGTGGCGGTCATGTCAATGCTAGCGGCGGACTTTTTGCAAATTTTAAAGATGCGTATAATTATGAAGTGATAAAAGCACAGATAGTGGAGTTGATAAATAAAAAAACACAGGAGGATTTATGAGAGAGCAAGATGTGAGTGTAGAGGAGTTAAGCTACGAGCTTAGCGTGGTTTTGGAGGGGTTGCTTTACTATGCGGGAGTGAAAAAGTCAAAGCTTGCAGAGGCAGCAAGTGTCTATGTGGAGTGCATAGATGACGCGCTTGAGGGCTCTGATGCTGAGGGTGTTGATGAGGTAATAGCTATAGTTGAGTACATGAAAAAACACCATTCAAAACTTTTTGAGAGATAAAGGTCGCGTTTTACGCTAATATCAGATAAATTTAAGGCAAGGCAATGAGCTACACACGCAAACATTTAATAGGCACGAGAGACTTAGAAGTCAGCGAGATAATGCACTTTTTAGACGCAGCAAAAGAGTTTAAAGCGCTAAACTCAAGCGAGTTTAAAAAGAGCGATCATCTAAGAGGAAAAACTACAATAAATGCTTTTTATGAAAACTCAACTCGCACGCGCACGAGCTTTGAGATAGCGGCAAAAAGGCTAGGAGCGGACGCGATAAATTTCACCGCGTCAAGCTCTAGTGTAAATAAGGGTGAAACGCTAATTGACACCATGAATAACCTAGAAGCCATGCGAAGCGACATCATCGTGCTTCGTCACCCAAGCTCAGGTGCCGCGCTTCTAGCCACACAGCACACCGACGCCAGTGTCGTAAATGCCGGAGATGGCACGAACGAACACCCAAGCCAGTGTCTGCTAGATCTTTTTACCTTAAGAGAAAACGGCAAAAAGCTAGACAGCTCAACGACTGTGGCGATCATTGGCGATATCGCTAGAAGTAGGGTGGCTCGCTCAGATATTTGGGCGATGAGAAAGCTTGGTATAAATGTTCGCCTTTTTGCGCCAGCGATGATGATGCCGCTAGAGGCAGGGGTTTTTGGCTGTGAGATAGCAAAGAGTGTGGAGGAGGCGTGTGAGGGGGTGGACGCTATCATCATGCTTCGTATCCAGCTTGAAAGAGGCGATGGTGAGGTGGCGTTTCCTAGCTCGCGTGAGTACTCTAAATTTTTTGGGCTTAACAGTACGCGCTTAAAGCTAGCAAAGCCAGATGCGCTAGTGCTTCACCCAGGTCCTATAAACCGCGGCGTCGAGCTAAACTCAGATGTTGCTGATAGCCTAAACTCACGCATTCTAAATCAAGTAGAAAACGGCGTTGCCATCCGTATGGCGATACTTAACACACTGATGAAAAATAGAGGTTAAAATGAAAACGCTTATAAAAAACGCAACTATCGTAAATCACGACGGCATTATAAAGTCAAACATCATCATCGAGGGTGAGAATATCGCTGAAATTTCAAACGCTATCCCACAAGCTGACGCTGTCATAGACGCGAGCGGTAAGCTGGTATTTCCAGGGCTTATCGATATGCACGTGCATTTTCGTGACCCAGGACAAGAGTATAAAGATGATATCGTCTCGGGCTCTCGCGCAGCGGTAGCGGGTGGTGTGACTACCTGCATGCCTATGGCAAATACAAACCCAGTAAATGACAACGCCTACATCACAAGCGCGATGATAGCCAAGGCAAAAGAGTGTGGTCTTATAGATCTTTTGCCAATCGCTGCTATCACAAAGAGCCTAAAAGGCAACGAAGTAACCGAGATGGGTGATCTTGTAAGTGCTGGAGCTGTGGCATTTAGCGATGACGGACTTCCAGTGACTAGCTCATCAGTCATGCGCGCCGCGCTTGAGTACTCAAATATGTTTGGTAGCTTTTGTATAAGCCACTCAGAGGACTGCTCGCTTTGTCGTGGCGGGGTGATGCATGAGGGCAAGGTCTCGGCGATCCTTGGGCTTCGCGGTATGGCAAGAGAGAAAGAGGAAATTTCAGTAAGCCGTGATATGCTACTCGCAAAGCTTACTGGCGGGCATATTCACATAGCGCACGTTAGCTCGGCTTACTCGCTTAAGATCATTGAAATGGCAAAGAAAGATGGCATACGCATAACATGCGAGGCGACGCCACATCACTTTACATTTAGCGATGAGGAAATTTTACGAAACGCCTATGATACGAATTTTAAAATGTCCCCGCCACTTCGCGAGATAAGCGATGTAAAAGCGGTAAGAGATGGGCTAAAAAGCGGGCTTATAGATGTCATCGCCACCGATCACGCCCCGCACCACAGCGATGAGAAGATAGTGGAGTTTGACAAGGCGCCATTTGGTATCATCGGGCTTCAAACTCTCGTGCCACTGACCTTACGACTAGTAAATGAGGGTGTGATAAGCCTAGAGCAAATGAGCGCGCTTACTTCATACAATCCAGCAAAGATTATCAAAGCTACAAACAAAGGCAAGATAGCCGCTGGTATGCTAGCTGACATCGCTATAATCGATCCTGATATAGAGTATATCTACGATGAGAAAGTAAATCGCTCAAAGTCGCTAAACTCACCACTTTTTGGCAAAAAGATAAAGGGCTCAGCCGTAAAAACTCTCAAAAACGGACGAGTGGTTTTTGACTTTGCAGAGTTTGGAATTTAGCACACCTAAGCTTGGATAAATTTATCCAAGCTTACTTTACTTTGGCTCGTTTACTTCATAGCCAAAGTTTATACTCTTTTTCTCGCTTGCTTTTAGGCTAAATTTATACTCAGCTCTACCCTCTTTGTCTATGTTTGCTTTGTCGTTGCTTTTGTCACTTATCTTTATGTTATTGCTTGTGCTTAGTGGTATGCGTTCGGCTAAAGTTATCTCCCAAGTGCGGTTTGAGCTGTTTGTTATCTCGTAGTCCCAAGATCTTGTGGTTGTTTTTGTGTTACCAAAAAAGCTAGATTTACTCATCTTTTCATCGACTTTTTTGCTTACTTTGATGAGTGAATTTTTACCTAGATATAGCACGCTTTGTGCGTTTTCATCAAAGCCTTGCGCGAGGCTCTCACCTATACTTACGCCATCTACTTTATAGCTGGTGTTTGCCATATTTAGCCTATTTTTAGGAGTAAAATTTGCCATTAAAAAGGCATTGGCATCTGCATAAGCATCTATAAATATACTAAATTTCGCGTCCAAGCTTTGCCTGTCATACTCAAAGCTTTTTTGCTCAAACGCGCCAATATTTAGCCCATCAAGCTTGTAGGTATCTGCAAGGCTTAGTTGCTCACTTTTTGCACGAGCTTTTTCAAATTTTACACTATCATTTACGCTCATAGCTACAGCCATACGAGGCTGTATATCGTAGTTTGACGCACTTTGTCCGTAGTATCTAGGCGCAAACTCATCAGGCGCTAATCTAGTGTCGTAGCTAAAAGGATAAATAGCGATACTTAGATTATCAAGCGGTGTTGGCAGGGGGTTAAAGACGCTTATGCTTTGTGAAATTTCAAGCTTTTGAGTAAGCGTGCTAGCGCGGACTTCATTTTTTAGCGAACTTGGCTCAAAAAGCGCAAACGCCACATCTACGCTTTTTGACTCGCAAGCAAAATTTATAGTAAGGTTTTGATACCTTAGCTCTTGCGTTTGTTTATCTAGCGCCGTAGATAGCTCTAAAAGCCGTTCTTTTAGCTCACCTTGCCTTGTTTTATCAGCTAAAATAAGCTCGTAAAATTTCTCACCACTCGCCTTTAGCGCCTCAAAGTCACTCACTTTTGGTGCTATGCTATGCAAAAATTCGCGCTTGTCATTAAATGCTAAAATTTCATTTTCGATCTTTGAGATTTGAAGCTTTAGCTCGCTCACTTTTGCATTTTGTGTGATAAGCGGTCTGCTAAGGCTCATTTTTGTCACATCGCAAGTTGAGCGCACATCTACATCATCCACTCGCACACCATCTGGAACGGCGATGATAAGCTCACTTTTTACATTATCAAAGCTTTGGCGCAAAAACTCAGCGTTTTGATAAATTTCTATCAAATTTTTATCCGCATTTAGCCAAACAAATGCCGTTAGTGAAAGTAAAATTTTCTTCATTTGCTATCCTTAAAAAGCTCAGGTCTATACTCAAAATGCATGCTATCAAAGTGCCTCCAGCGCCCACCCCAGATAAATTTATGCCTCTCAAACACATGCACCACCTCCTCTGGCAAGGTGTTTTTATGCTCTTTGCTCCACTGCCAGTATCCACTGCCATCTACATTTATATCTATCGCGATACCATAGCTGTGGGCGCTAGCACGCTTTGTGCCAGCTATCACGCGCCACTTAAATGTCCCGCTGTCTTTTAAAAATTTTAGTATGTTTTCATCTTTTTTGGCTAGCTCATTTAGCTCATCGCTAACCGCTTGAAGTGCTTTAGCGGCGCCATTTTGTCTGTTAAATTTAAGCTTTTTTGTGCCAAAGTCCTTAAGCCAAATTACATCGACTAAGTTTGCTTTCACGCTTGCTTCGCTATCTCCGTACAGGCTTTGAAGTAGCTCGTAGTCTCTACATCTGCCAGCATCGACAAGTGGCGCATTTATGGGGCTTAGGGCTGGATACACGGCATTTGCGTCAGCGTGATTGCACGGCTCATCTTTGATGGTTTTGGTGTTTACTCTAACTAAAGCTGGCTCTTTTGAAAAGTCATTTAATGTTGTAAGTCTGTCATCTTTTGCTAGCAAGATATTCATCGACTTTATCTTTGAAAGTAGTAACGAACCAGTCTCTACTCCAACAACATCTCGTCCTACATCAAGTGTTGTTATCGCGGTTTGCCCTATAAGCGCGCGTCCATCTGTTATGGTTTTTATCCCCCACGCGTCGTGAAATATAAGAATTTGATCATCTTTAATGCCTACATAAAGCATGATATGTCCTGGAGAGTGAAGCAGTGTCATATAGGGCACAGCTTGTTTTTTTATGACTTCTATCTTTTGTTCGTTTGTTAAAAACGAAAGCTCAACTTTTTTGCCGATGTTTGCTTGAGCTTTAGAGTTTCTAGGCAGCCAAACTCCAAATGCGCCCATCATGTCTTTAGTAAGTAAGGAGCAGTCGCGTAGGTTATCCACGCCACCCCAGCCATAAGGCTCATTTAGGAGTGAGTCAGCCATTGCGTTTATATTTGTCTGATTTAAAGCAAGTGGGAAGCGCGCGGCCTCAGTTTTTGGTATCTTAAATTTATGCTTGCCGTTTCTTGTATAAATTTCGCCGTAAAATGTCTCATCATTCTCTGTTAAAAACGGAAGTATCGCCCCAAGTCTAGCGTAAAATAAAAACCAACCTCGCTCATTATAAACTGGTATTTTATCTCTTAGTATGGTTAGAAATTTTGACTGTTTATAAATTTTTGCCTCATCGCTTGTTATAAAGCGGATATCCTCGACCTTGACCCATCCCCAAACATCATCATCTCTTACCATCGCCCAAGCCCCATCTTTTGATAGGTGTGAGACAAATAGTGGAAAACCGATGCTAAGTGCTGATGTTTGTAGGTAGTCAAATGGATAGCCCTCGCCAGCATTTTGTGGGTTGTAAAAAAGTGGGTCGCTGCTTGGCATGTTGCGAAGTGCGGTATTTGCCGTGGTTATGGCTAGAGCATTTAGAGATAAAAATCCCTCTTCATTTGCATTTTCACGCGTTTGTTCAAACCACTCTTTTGTAACAGGGCGAAAATTTGAGCCATAATATGGGCGTTTTTCTCTAAATTTATATATATCAAGCGCCCAAAAGGCGTCCTTTCTCTCTTTTTTGCTAATATTTGCGCTAAATGTGTTAAATCTTTTTTTAAGTAACGCAGCTCCATCAAGTTGCTCGTTTATCGTGCTTTGAGGCAAATTTTTTACACTTTGTTCGCCAAGATCTATAAGGCTTATGCGTGAGGCTGGTATTTGACTTAAAGCATGGTCGTTTAGTTTTTGATTTTTATCAGAACACCCTAAAAATAGGACTATAAAAAGCGGTAAAATAAGTTTTTTTTTCATGAATTTCCTTGAGATTAAAGTTATGATTTTATCTTAAAAATGTAAATTTATGACTTATTTTGGTATAATTTTGCAAAAAATAGGTTAAGTATTGCTAGAAGAAATTTTACAAATTTTAAAAAACTCAAATCTTTTTCTAACTGGTGGCGGAGGGGTTGGCAAAAGCTACCTTACAAGCGCGGTCATAGCCCACTATAAAAGCGAGCTTAAAAATGTCATCGTGCTTGGAAGCACTGGCATAAGTGCCGTAAATATCGGCGGAGTGAGCGTACATAGCTTCTTTAAATTTGGCATTTGTAATGACTTTAATGAGCTAAAAGCTTATGATAAAAGACAAAAAGATAAGCTAAACAAACTTAGAGCGATACTTGATAGTGCCGATCTTATCGTTTTTGATGAAATTTCAATGATTAGTGCAAATATACTTGAGATGATCTATCTAAGGCTTAATAGCTCAAAATTTAAGGGTCGCTTGATGTTTGTGGGCGACTTTTATCAGCTTCCACCAGTGAAAAAAAACGAAAATCAAAATGCGCTTTTTAGCTTTAACTACGCATTTAGCTCGCATGCTTGGCAGGCTTTTAAACTCGTAAATGTTGAGCTAAAAATTTCAAAACGCACACAAGATGAGAGATTTTATACCATGCTCTCAAAGCTTCGAGTGGGCGATGTAAGCGATGATGTGATAGGATATATCGTTTCACTTTTAACGCCTAAATTTGAGCCAGACGCAAATACAAGCGTACTTTTTGGGACAAATTTTGGTGTTGATAGATTAAATAACATGATGCTAGCACGCCTAAATTCGCCAAATTTTACCCTAAAAGCAGAGCTAAAAATCATAGATGAAACCCTAAACGAAAAGCGCTTGCAAAGTTTTAAAAACTCGCTAAATGTTCCAGAAGCTCTTGAAGTAATGCTTGGTGCAAAGGTGATATTTGCCACCAATAAATGGGGTAGTTATTATAACGGTGAGCGTGGCGAGATAGTCCAAGTCGTGCGCGATGGCAATGAGATAAGCGAGGTGATCGTCAAAAAAGAGAGTGGGGAGCTTTGTGAAGTCGGACGAAATGTCTTTGAACTTATGGAATTTGTTATGCGCGACGGAGAGGTTTGGCAAGAGACACTTGCGACCTTCTCGCAGTTTCCTTTTAAACTAGCTTACGCTCTTACTATCCATAAATCGCAAGGTATGAGTATAAAAAATTTAATGTGCGATTTAAATAATATTTTTGCAAACGGTCAGCTTTATGTTGCACTTTCGCGCGCTATTGACCCAGCTTATCTTAAGCTTTTTTATAATAAACGGCTTGATTTTAGTAGATATTTACAAAGTGTGGTTAAAATAGACGATGAAGTTCGTAAATTTTACGCAGAAAATGAGTTTAAAAACATCAAGGAGAGCTTTTGAAAAAGATATTTTTGGCTATATTTTTGGCAGTTTTTGCAAGTGCAGATGCCATTAGAGTAAATGAATTTGAGGTTGATGTCTATTCAAAAATGGCACAAGGTGCTACAAAAAAGATGCGACTTAACTTGGAGCTTATTGGTAATGATCTAAATTCCAACGAAGCCTATGTTCTAGATGCATTAAATGTCATTATCGGAAGTTTTTACGCAGAAGATTTACTTACTTCTCTTGGTAAGGAAAAATTTAAAGAAGCATATATAAAATATGCTGCAAAAAAGCACGGTCTAACTATCGATGATGTTTTGATAATAGCCATGAAAGTTGTCGAAAAGGTCGAGATAGAGGATATAATAAATGCTATAAAAATGCGCGATCTATGTGGCTCAAGAGCGCCGACTTCTCATAATGAAAATTCAACAAGAACAAATAAAAATAACTCAAACAATATAATCATCTCTCCAAATTTAAATGATATAAATCGCCCAATCGACCTAAACAGTATCGAAAATTTTGGCTCTGACTTTGGCGAGCCTTGATTATTGAGTGATGATATCGTAGCCTTTTGGGACATTTGGGGTTAAAAGCTCTTTTGAGATTGCCTTATCTTTGATGACATTTTTTAAGGTAACTTTTATCTTATTTTCCAACTTATCTTTGTAGTCTATGACTAAAGGTAGCCCATTTTTCATGGTGATCAGATACTCTACATTGTCATATTTTGCCTTATAAAGATCTGGGGTTATCTTTTTTGCGGAGCTTAGAATTTGTGTTAGATTTGGTGTTGAGTCAAGTTTTGAGATGATGGCTTGCTCAAGCTCATCTTCTATAACAACAACATGTGTATCACTAAAATATATCTTTTTTGGTGTCGGAGATGAATATATCCAAAGTGCGGTATTATCAGCATTTGCATAAAATTTTCCAACATAGCTAACGCTAGCATCTTTGCTATTTACCACCTGCGTAAATTCACTTTGTAAACTTTTAAAGCTAAGATCAGCACAAAATGCTCCAACTACCAGAAGCGATGATAATAAAAATTTTCTCATTTTTTCTCCTTAAAATGCGCTATTTTAACTAAGTTTAATTAAATAAATAGTTAAACTATGGTACAATCGGAAGTTAAAAATTTTGTAAAAAGGTTATGAATGATCTCAACGATATTTCAGAAAATTTTTGGAACACAAAACGATAGAGAGGTTAAAAAATACTATAAAAGACTAAAAGGCGTTAACGAGCTTGAAGCAAAATATGAAAACATGAGCGATGATGAGCTAAAAGCCGCATTTAACGCTTTAAAAGATGAAGTTAGAGCAGGAAAAAGTGAAGATGAAGTTCTAAATGATGTTTTTGCTATCGTCAGAGAGGCCGGCAAAAGAACGCTTGGTATGCGACATTTTGATGTTCAGATCATAGGCGGTATGGTACTTCATGAAGGTCGCATAGCTGAGATGAAGACGGGAGAGGGCAAAACCCTTGTGGCAACACTACCTGTTGTACTAAATGCAATGAGTGGCAAGGGCGTGCATGTAGTAACTGTAAATGACTATCTTGCAAAGCGTGACGCGACACAAATGGGCGTGCTTTATAACTTTCTTGGGCTTAGCGTGGATGTTGCTCTAAGCGGTCAAAACAGCGATAGTATTCGCAAAGCAGCCTATGATGCAGATATAACTTATGGAACAAATTCTGAATTTGGTTTTGATTATTTGCGAGATAATATGAAATTTGACGAAAACGATAAGGTTCAGCGTGGACATAACTTTGTTATAGTTGATGAAGTCGATAGTATATTAATTGACGAAGCAAGAACCCCATTAATCATCTCAGGACCTACTAATCGCACTCTTGATGGCTACATCAAAGCAAACGATGTGGCTAAAAAGCTTGTGCGCGGTGAGCCAGCTGATCTAAGCGTACCAGGCTCAAAGCCTACTGGTGACTTTGTTGTGGATGAGAAAAACCGCAATATCATCATCACAGAAGAGGGCATAAGTAACGCCGAGAAGCTATTTGGTGTTGAAAATTTGTATGATCTAAACAACGCTATCTTAAGCCATCATCTAGATCAAGCCCTAAAAGCTCACAATCTCTTTGAAAAAGATGTCCATTATGTCTTGCGTGGTAATGAGATAGTGATAGTTGATGAATTTACTGGGCGTTTAAGCGAGGGTAGGCGTTTTAGTGAGGGTTTACACCAAGCACTTGAGGCAAAAGAGGGGGTGCAAATTCAAGAAGAGAGCCAAACTCTAGCTGATACAACTTATCAAAACTATTTTAGAATGTATAAAAAAATGGCAGGCATGACTGGTACGGCGCAGACTGAGGCTACTGAGTTTTCACAAATTTATAAACTAGAAGTCATCTCTATCCCCACAAATGTTCCTGTTAAGAGAATAGATGCAAACGATCTTATTTATAAGACAACGGCTGAAAAATTTAAAGCTGTTATAGATGAGATAAAAAAGGCAAATTCAAAAGGTCAGCCAGTTCTTGTGGGAACGGCGAGTATTGAGCGAAGTGAGATGTTGCATGAAATGCTTGTTAAAGCTGGTATCGCACACTCTGTGCTAAATGCTAAAAACCATGAAAAAGAGGCAGAGATCATCGCTGAAGCGGGCAAAAAAGGTGCAGTAACGATCGCCACAAATATGGCAGGCAGGGGCGTTGATATACGCATAGATGATGAGGTGCGTGCCCTTGGCGGACTTTATATCATCGGTACAGAGCGTCACGAAAGCCGTCGTATAGATAATCAACTTCGTGGTCGTGCTGGTCGTCAGGGTGATCCTGGCATGAGTCGCTTTTATCTTAGCCTAGAGGATAATCTGCTTAGAATTTTTGGTGCTGACCGCATAAAGGCTATCATGGATAGACTTGGTATCGATGAGGGTGAAAGTATAGAGAGTAAACTTGTTACTCGTGCGGTTGAAAATGCACAAAAAAAGGTTGAAAATTTACACTTTGAAGCTAGAAAACACCTTCTTGAATACGACGATGTGGCAAATGAACAAAGAAAGACTATCTATAAATACCGCGACGAGCTTCTTGATAAAGAGTATGATATGAGTGAAAAGATAGCCGAAAATAGACTCGCATATGTTACAAATTTGCTTGAAAGTGTTGAGATATTTGAGATTACTATGAAAGAGGATTTTGATCTTAAAGCTTTAGTTTCACACCTTGAAAGTGATAGCTCTGAAAGTATCGATGAGAGCGAACTTGCGGGGCTTGATTACAATGAGCTTGTGGCTAAAATTTGTGAGATTTTAGAGCAGCGCTATACTGAAAAGATGAGTATATTAAGTGCTGAGCAAAAGAGAGAGATCGAAAAGGTTCTTTACTTGCAGGTACTTGATGGTGCTTGGAGAGAGCATTTGTATCAGATGGATATATTAAAAACAGGTATCGGTCTTCGTGGATATAACCAAAAAGATCCTCTTACCGAGTATAAAAAAGAGAGTTATAACCTTTTTGTAGAGCTTGTCACTCGGCTAAAAACTGAGAGCGTAAAGATGTTAAGTCTTTTAAGGCTAAAGCCTCGTGATGAAGCACTGCAAGATGAGGCTGCTGCTATGAGATCACGCATGCAAGATGAGCAAAATGAGATGTTAAGAGCAGAGGAGCAGTTAAGTGGAAATAAAAAAATCCCACGCAACGCCCCTTGTCCGTGCGGTAGCGGCAAAAAATACAAAGAGTGTCACGGCAAAAGCGGCCCTAAAAAAGGCGTTTTTGCATAAAAGTGGGTTTTAGCAAGTTTGTTTTGACTGATCTAAAATTTGCTTAAAATTTTAGATCTTTTCTTAAGCGAGCTTGCTATTTTTTCTTTGTTTTTGTATGCTTATCTTAAATAAATTTTCAAGGATTATCTTTGCAAAGCTTGCCAAAATATCTACTTTTTAAATATCTGCGTTTTGATAAAAGTCAGCCATTTATCACGCTAAGTGCCGTGCTTGCGTTTCTTGGTGTAAGTATAGGTCTTATGGTTTTAATCGTTGCGATGGCTATTATGAATGGATTTGATAAAGAATTTGAGCGCAAGCTTTTTACTATGAACTACCCAATATCCATACTTAGCCCATTTCAAGGCTCAGTAAATGACAAGCTTGTGGATGAACTTAAACAAAAATTTCCAGAGTTAAGCTTTAGCCCATTTATAAGTACGCAAGTTATTTTGCGTGGGGCAAATAAGCTTGAAGGCGGGCTACTTTTTGGAGTAAATTCAAAAGATGAGAAGCGGATAAATCAAGTCATAGCAGATGGGCTTGGCGAGCTTGAATTAAATGAGTTTGAGATCCTTATTGGCAAAGGTTTAAGCGAGGGATTAAATTTACCAAATGGCGAAAAGACTACAGTTATTTTTACTAAGGCTGATCCAAGCGGTTTTGCGCTTATCCCAAAGATGAAGCGCTTTGATGTGGTGGCAAATTTTAGCTCTGGACTCGTTGCTTATGACAAGGCTTATAGCTATACTTCAGCAAGTGCACTTAGGAAAATTTTAGAATACCCTAATGATGCTTATGATGGCATACATATCTATTCGCAAAAGCCGTTTGATGATATAAAGCGAGTGCAAGCTGCTTTGCCTGCTGGTATGAAAGCGATAGGCTGGTGGGAGCAAAATGGAAATTTTTTCTCAGCTCTTGCACTTGAAAAGCGAGCACTTTTTATCGTCTTAATGCTTATTATTTTGGTAGCTTCACTAAATATTATTAGCTCACTTCTTATGACAGTTATGAATCGTCGTCAAGAGATCGCCCTTCTTTTGGCACTTGGTGCTAGTAAGAGTGAGATAAAAAAGAGCTTTTTTTATCAAGGGCTAGTTATAGGTGGAAGCGGGATAGTTTTTGGCTTGCTTCTTGGTCTTTTTGGCGTTTGGTTGCTTGGTAGTTTTAATATAATTGACCTGCCAGCCGATGTTTATGGAAGCTCAAAACTACCTATGGAGCTTTCTTTGGGGGATTTTGCGATGATAGTTGTAGGAGCTATCGTGATAGTTTGCATGTCATCTTACTATCCAGCTAAAAAGTCAGCCGAAGTCGATGTTTTACAAACATTGCGAAACGAATAAATTTAAGAGGTAATATAACCCCTTAAATTTAACTCTTACTCTCGTAAAAAATAATATCAAAGTTATTTTTGCGCTTTACAAGAGCTTTTTTGCTAGGTATGTTTGTATTTTTTTGTCCAAGCTGGGTTTTTAGCTCGTTAATAGTAGCTTCAAATTCATCCATCTTGTCTTTTAGTTGAAGTATCACATCAACACCAGCTAAATTTACGCCAAGATCTCTTGTTAGTCTTAGTATCATCTTTACCTTATCAACATCTCTTTGTGAGTAAAGACGCATGCGTCCATCGGTGCGTGATGGCTCGACAAGCCCCTCTCTTTCATATTGGCGTAAGGTTTGAGGATGTACACTAAGAACTTTTGCTACAACGCTTATTAGATAAAGTGGTTCATCATAATTTTGCATATTTTACTCCGGAAGTTTTTCTTTTAAAAGTTTTACAAGCTCATCATCAAGCTCATCAACATTTGGCAGCAGCACTCTTGTTTTAAGGTATAAATCCCCATAAATTCCACTCTTTCTATTTTGAATACCGTAGCCTTTTAGACGAATTTTGGTGCCAGTTTTAGAGTCGGGGGAGATTTTTATAGTAACATCTTTTTTGTAAGTTTTTACATCAAATTTGCCACCAAAAAGCATAGTTTTAAGTGGTATTAACGCATCTTTTATAAGATCATCACCATCTCTTTCATACTCATCACTATCCTCAATATTTACACTGAGTATAAGGTCGCCAGTTTGCCCCATGGCGCTCTTGCCTTTGCCTTTGACGCGTAGTTTTTCATCGTTGTTTATGCCGGCTGGAATTTTTATCTTTAGACTTTCTGAATTTATATTTATCTTATGTTCTCCACCCATAATCGCAACATCAAAAGGTATGCTAACTTTGGCATTTATATCAAGATTTACGCCACCAAAACCACCAAAACCTTGCTGGCTAAAGCCACCAAAGCCACCTGTTTGACTAAAACCACTAGCTCCAAAGCCGCCACCAGAAAAGATATTGCGTAAAATTTCATTGAGATCGCCCATATTTGCAGAACCTCTAGCAAAGTCATGGAAATTTTGCCCACCAAACATACTATCGCCATATTGATCGTATTGCGCGCGTTTTTTCTCATCACTTAAAATCTCATACGCTGCGTTTATCTCTTTAAATTTTTCTTCCGCACCAGCATCTTTGTTGATGTCTGGATGATATTTTCTAGCTAGTCTACGGTAGGATTTTTTTATTTCATCAGCAGAAGCCGACTTTGAAACACCTAGTGTTTCATATAAACTTTCGCTCATTTTTTCACCTCTTTTTTATATGTATTGTATCATAAAACTTTAGTGTATGTCAATCAAGTTTGTATTTACTTTGCTAAAAATTACCATTAAAAATTTATTGCGAACAATGTCTTATAATAACCAAAATTTCAAGTCTTAAGGATGAAAAATGAAAAAAATAATATATTCGTCAATATTTCTTTCAACTATGCTTGTGGCTGCAAGTGTGAATATCGAAGAGGCAAATTCTAACATTTCAAGAGTTTCGCCTTTGCAAAATGGAGGCGATAATGCGATACTTTCGTATCATAACTCAATTGCCGATGCGAAAAAAACGGTTGTTAATATCTCAACTACAAAAACAAGCAAAGTAAGGTCGCATGGCTTTGATGAGTTTTTAAACGATCCTATGTTTAGAGAATTTTTTGGTTTTAATTTTGGTATACCGCAAGAGCGTCAAAAAAGTAGCTCTCTAGGCTCTGGTGTTATCATCTCAAGCGATGGATACATTATCACAAACAACCATGTAGTGGAGGATAGTGATGAGATAGCAGTTGTGCTTTCAGGCAGTGATAAAGAGCACAAAGCAAAGGTTGTAGGACTTGATCCAAAGACCGATCTAGCTGTTATTAAGATAGAAGCCAAGGGGTTAAATGCGATAAAATTTGCGGACTCATCAAAGGTGCTTGAAGGCGATGTGGTTTTTGCGATAGGAAATCCATTTGGCGTTGGCTCTTCGATTACTAGGGGTATCATATCTGGGCTAAATAAAAACAACATAGGTCTAAATCAGTATGAAAATTTTATCCAAACCGATGCGTCGATAAATCCTGGAAATTCGGGCGGAGCGTTGGTTGATAGTCGCGGAGCTTTAGTGGGTATAAACACAGCCATTCTTTCTCGTGGCGGAGATAGTAGTGGTATAGGTTTTGCGATACCTTCAAGTATGGTAAAAGATATTGCTCAAAGACTTATAAATGACGGTAAGATAGAGCGAGGATATCTTGGCGTGATGATAGCAAATTTGACAAATGACCAAAAAGAGCTTTATGAAAACAAAGAAGGAGCTCTTGTTAGTAGCGTAGAAAAGGGATTTGCTGCTGATGAAGCTGGCATAAAGCGCGGCGATCTTATCGTTAAGATAGATGATAAAAATATAAAAGATGCAAATGATCTTAAGAACTATATCGGATCGCTTTCGCCAAATCGCGAAGTGGAGGTAACTTTTGAGCGAAATGGCAAGATAAATAAAAACAAACTAAAGCTTTCTAGTATGGATATCGGAGCAAAGGTCGCAAAAGCTGATGAAAGCGTTGTTGATGGTCTTGGAATTTCAAATTTAACAGATGATATAAAATATAAATACAAAATACCAAAAGAGACAAACGGTGTTTTGGTAACCGAGGTAAAAAGTGGTTCAAAAGCTGAAGAGTACGGCTTTGAGCGTGGTGATATTATCATGCAAGTAGCTGATGAGCTTATCATTGATATAGATACTTTTACAAAAGCTATCAAAAAACATAAAGGCAAAAAGCTAGTTTGGGTAAATAGACGAGGCGTGGCTCAAGGGCTAGTTATAAGATAATCCAAATAAAAGAGCCATCTTGGCTCTTTTAAAACTTAGACATACACTCATCGTAAATTTCACTATTTTCACATTGTATTAGCAATGTATCTGCATTTTCAAAGATAAATGAGCCAGTCGGTTTTATATATTCATTGTTACGCTTTATCATAATGACTAGCAAGGTTGTTGGCAAATTTATCTCTGCTAGACTTTTACCCACAAGAGTTGAGTTTGGCTGTACGCAAAACTGTTTTAGAGCATATGTGAGTATCGGAGAGCTACTAAGGGGTGGCTGTTTTGGCTCTTCTTCAAGAACGACATCAAATTTTCTTGCAGCATACGGGATACTTGCGCCTTGAAGGCAAATGGAGATTAAGACCATGAAAAATATAATATTAAATATCATATTTGCATGCTCTAATCCACCACCATATGTATAGGTTGCAAGCACGATAGGAACGACACCTCTAAGCCCAACCCAAGAGATGAAAAGCTTATCTTTAAAACCAAATCTTGAATATACCAGTGATACAAAAACGCCTATAGGTCTAGCAACAAAGATGAGCCATAGGGCTAGTAAAAATGCCATTAGTGCTATGCCAGGAAGCTCAGAAGGTGTTACTAAAAGACCAAGTGTTAAAAAGACCACAAGCTGCATAGCCCATGCGATACCATCGTGAAAGCCTATTAAATTTTTCTTGTGTACAAACTCTTTTTTGTTTATAAAAATTCCAGCCATATAAACAGCTAAATACCCATTGCCTCCTAATTTTGCGCAAACTGTATATAAAAGCAGTATCCAAGCGACTGAAAAAACTGGGTAAAGTCCAGAAATTTTAAGCTTTATCCTATTAAATATACCAGGCAATAATATGCCAAAGATATAGCCTAAAACCGCCCCTATGCCAAACTGCTTTATAAATGTCAGTGCTATGTCATTGCCTGTTGGAAGCTGAGATAGTGAGATGATTTGTATCAATGTTAGAGTTAAAAATATCGCCATCGGGTCGTTTGAGCCAGACTCAAGCTCTAAAAGCGGTCCGATATTGTTTTTTAGCGAGAGATTATTTGCCTTTAAGACTGCAAAAACAGCGGCTGCGTCGGTTGATGAGATGATGGCACAAAGCAAAAATGCCTCAAGCCAGCTATACCCAAGTAAAAATTTAGCAACTGGCAGTAAGGCTAGGGCGGTTAGGATAACACCAGCAGTTGCTAGTATAATGCCTCTTGAAAAAACTGGTTTTATAGAGTTAAAAACCGTGTCAAGTCCGCCCGCATAAAGTATAAATATAAGCGCCAACATGCCTACATTTTGTGTCATACTTTGATCATCAAAGCTTACGCCTAAAAGCCCGTCTGAGCCAGCAAGCATACCAACGCCAAGAAAGACAAGCAGTGAAGGTATACCAAGTCTATCGGTAAATTTACTAGCTAGTATAGAAGTTATAAGTAAGATCGCAAAAAATAAAAGTAAATTTTCCAAAATTTAACCTAAAAAATTAAAAAAACTCATCATTTGTAGTTGCATCAAGGTCGGTTGTCCTTAGACATTCTAGCAAGATACCGTAATTATCTTTTATCTCATCTTGAAATTTTTCAAGCAAGACTTTTGAGCTGCTACCATCGTGGGGGTAATTGACTACAATATCAAGTGGCCTTTCACTTAAAAACTCTTGAATTCCTTCTAAAAGTTTAAGTGCTCCGTTTTTATTTGTTGCAAAAAGTACGGCAACAAAGTGGTTTTTCTCTTGCACAACAGCATCGGTATTTCTTAAAATTTTTTCTATTATCCACTCATAGCCAGTGTTTGTTTCTGGGATCTGAAAATAGATAAGAGAGAGCTCCTTGGCATCTTTTGTATGGTTGTAATAGCGCTTCATGACTGAAATTTCAAGATCAACAAGTGATGATAAATTTTGTGGCAAAAAGTGTTTTGCAGCCATTTTTTGTCCCTTTTTTATGTAAATTTTACTTTGAGATTATACCACACAAATTATCAAAAATAAATATATTCATTTCATTTTTATATTCATAGCTTAGTTTCATGCCGTGTGCGCTTAAGATATTGCTTACTATATATAGCCCAAGACCAAAACTTTTTTGCGTATTTTGACCTTTGATAAAGGGCTGGATGTAAAACTCAAGCTTTTCTTTGAGCGGTTCGCCACGACTCATAAATTTGATATTATCAGGCGTGGTTAGGACATTTACATGTTTGTCAGTTGAGTATTTTAGCCCGTTATCTAGCATATTTTTAATAGCTATACTAAAAAGCTTAAACTCAACATTTAGCTTTAAATTCTCAACTCTATTTAGCCCAACTTGACTAGGTTCTATCATCGCTAAATCAATAGCCTCATCCATGATGTCATCTAAAAAACAAGTTGTTTTGTTGCTAAGTTCTATCTTTGATGTGGTCTGCTCAATCGCCGCAAGTTCATTTATTAAATTTTCTAGTTTATTAAAAACACTGATAAATCTATCTTTGCTCTTTCCCTCATCCATCATCTCAGCAACCAAACGACCTTTTGTGATAGGTGTTTTTAACTCATGCATGATGTTTCGCAAAAAAAGATGGCGTGAGTCATTGAGTGTTTTTATCTGTAAGACAGCATCATAAAAAGCCTGAGAAACATCGGAAATTTCGTCATTACCACGACTTACATTTACTACGCCATCTATATCGCCATTTGCAAATTTTGTTATTTGGCGTTTTAGTTTTCTAAGTGGTTTTAGCTTATAGATAACAAAAATATATGCAACAAGCAAGATAATGCCAACTATGCCAAAAACAACCTTTATAACCTCATAGCGATATGGCTGAAATTCCGTATCCATGAGTAGTTTGATGTTGTCGATGTGGCGAATCTTAAGATAGTGGTGTCTTTGAAAAAGCAGTATAGCGCTTGAACCTATGTCATCAGAAATTTCTTCTAAAACCTGAGCTTTTGCAAGCACTTCTGCTTTTAAGGTTTGGTCTTTTATCTCTGGCATGTTTATGTTTTTAAGCGAGTCTTTAAATTTCTCCTCATTTATTATCCCACTCATATAAAAAAGATGCGCTTGTGCGACATTTGAATATTTGTTATTTAGCTCTTTTGAGTAGTTTTGCTTATCATATCCCATAAGCCACAAAAACGCTAGGCATACAGAGATAAGCGCAAGCGAAAAGATAAAGGTGATCGTTATAAAAATAGATGAGCGTTGCATTATAAAACCAGCTTATAGCCGATACCTCTTATGGCGTGTATATAGCGAGGCTCTTTTGGGTTTTCGCCAAGTTTTGTGCGTATACGACCTATCATCACATCAATACTTTTACTGGTGCTGTCTTCGTTTAAGCTTTCGCAGTTATAGATAAGTTCTTCACGACTTACTGCACCACCTTGCTTTGTGATAAGATATCGTAGTATGTCGTATTCAGCTATCGTTAATGAGAGCGGAGTGCCTTTAAATAAAATTTCATGCTCAAAATCTTTTAAGACTATGTCTTTATTTGTATCTATCTGCTCTTTTTGTCCTGGGTTTGCCATATTTTGCTGGCGACGCAGATGGCTTTTTATGCGAGCTAGAAGCTCTTGCGGATTATAAGGCTTTGGCAGATAGTCATCGGCTCCGTTATCTAGTGCCTTAACTTTATCTGTTATGTCGTGGCGAGCGCTTGAGATGATGATGGGAACATTGTGGTTTTTACGAATTTCTGTACAAACCTCAAGCCCATCAATGCCAGGCAAAGTAAGGTCAAGTATGACTAGGTCAAAGTTTTGCGTATTTAGCGTAGAAAGCCCAAGATAAGGCTCATCTACCACTGTTACTTTCATCTCGTTTGTCTCTAAAAACTCAGTTAAAATTTCAGCCAGCTCAAGGTCATCTTCTATCATTAAAATTTTTGTCATATTTTCTCCATTTTTTTAAAATTATAACGATAAAAATTTATTATAAGGTTAAAAAGGGGATAAACCCCTTGTTTTTTAGACGGCGCTAAGCGCTTGGTCTAGATCGTTTATAAGATCATTAGCGTCTTCTAGCCCTACGCTTAGCCTAATAACACCAGAACCTATACCAATGGCATTTAGCTCATCTTCACTTGATTGAAAGTGTGTAGTGCTTGCTGGATGAGTGATGAGCGACTTACTATCTCCGATATTTACAACGATACTAAAAATTTTAGTTGAGTTTATAATCTTTGTAGCAAATTCTCTATCCCCAACATCAAAACTAAGAAGTCCGCTAGCGCCATTTTCTAGGTAAGTTTTTGCTCTTTCGTTGTATTTGTCGCCATTTAAAAGTGGATAATTAACACTTTTTACCTTTGGATGTGAAGCTAAAAATTCAGCTACTTTTAGTGTATTTTCACAGTGTTTTTTCATCCTTAAATTTAGCGTTTCAAGACCTTGTATAAGCAAAAAGGCATTCATTGGAGCCAGCGTAGCGCCCAAATCTCTTAACAAGGAAAGTCTTGCTCTTAGCGTGTATATATCAAAATCATCTGGTAGTTTTGCATAAATAAGACCGTGGTAACTCTCATCTGGCTCGTTGTAAAACGCATAGCGAGCATTATCTCTAAGCAGGTCATTTAACTCATAAGACGCACTTATAAGACCGCCAAGTGCCGAGCCCTGACCGCCAATATATTTAGTGGCGCTATGCACTGAAACATCGATACCGTGCTTAAATGGCTTAAATAACACCGGGGTTGCTACAGTGTTATCTACTATCGTTACTATGCGGTGTTTTTTGGCGATCTTTACGATCTCATCTATTTTTGGTATGACGATTTGCGGGTTTGAAAGGCTTTCAAAAAATATGGCTTTCGTCTTTTCATCTATTAAATTTTCTATCTCACTTGGATTATCTGGGTCAAAAATCCTAGCTACAATACCAAAACGCTTCATCGTGCGAGTAAGCAAGGCTGAGGCGTAAATCTTGTTTGAGACGATTATGTTGTCGCCACATTCAGCTAAATTTATGATGGAGTAAAATATCGCTGCCATACCACTGCTTGTGCTTATAGCTGCGCGTCCGCCCTCAAAAGCGGCAAACCTAGCTTCAAGTACATCAAGAGTTGGATTTGTTAGGCGCGAGTATATCGGACCAAGTTCTTTTAAAGCAAAGCGATTTGCCGCAGTTTGGGTGTTGCCAAAGTCAAAAGCTGTGCTCATATAAAGTGGCGCACACATTGCCCCTGTTGCGGTTTTGGTATCATATCCAGCGTGCGTTGCTATGGTTTCTAGGTTCATTTTTGCCTCCAAAGATTTTGTTTTAAATTGTATAAAAATTTTTTAAAAAGTTGCGTAAATTTAAAGTAAACTATCAAATTTTGGATAAAAGTGTGTAAAATCGTCATTTCAGCAATAAATTTAAAAAACATTGCTACAATAACAATAAAAATTTTGGAAAATGATGAGTTTAGCCGAGGAAAAAGCCAAGCGAGTTAAGTATATTAGAGCTCTTGAGAAATTTGCAAAGTCTGCAATCAGTGCACTTAAGCGAGATGATTTTGACAAAAGTGAGTTTGAAAAAAGAAGCGAAAAAAATGCTAAAATTTTAGAAAAGTTAGAGCCTGTTTTTTTAGATCAGCCATATACAAAAGAGCTTGAAAATTTCGTAAATCAAGTCATTTTAAATGGTGAAAAAGATGAGCTTTTGCGTAGTGCAAATTTGCTTGAAAAGCTAAAAAATCAAAAAAGTTATAAAAAAGATAAACATAAAAATAAATTTAAGGAAGATTTGTGAGAGTTGCGATATTTGATATGGATGGGACGCTTATTGACAGCTCAGTTGCGATAGAAAAAACAGTCAATGATATAAGAGCCGAGCTATCTTTAGAACCACTATCAACGCAATTTATCATCACGGCAATAAATGAGCCGGGCAGGAATTTAGCTTACGATCTTTACGGTATAAATAATCCAGACGCAAGGCTAAGAGATAGCTTTGAAGAGAAATTTAAACAAAACTACGCAAAATTTGCTTGCACTTACGATAAAGTGGATTGGCTTTTAGATGAGTGTAGAGCTATGAGATATGCTGTTGCGCTTGCTTCAAATGCACCGCTTTATACGCTTGAGGCTATACTTAAAAAATGTAAAATTTTTGAAAAATTTGACTATATTATCGGTGCAAATGATGAGATCCCACAAAAGCCAGACCCAAAAATGTTAGATCTAGTTTGTGATAAATTTGATACTAAAAAGGCTGTTTTTATAGGCGATAGTTTAAAAGATGAACTTGCTGCAAGTAATGCAAAAATGCCATACATTCAGGTTAGCTGGGGTTTTGGCGAAGTAAGCAAGAGTGCTAAATTTAATGCTAAAAGCGTACAAGAGGCGCTTATAATGATAAAGGACTTGCTTGATGATTGATATTTTTGAAAGTTCACCAAAGCAAAAATTTTATGATATTTTATTTAATGCAAATCAAAATTTAGTATCTACTGAGCTTGATGAGATTTTTAAATTTCATGCTACTATGAGACTTTTTTTAGAGGAAAATGGATTTAAAGAGGCGGAAATTTTAGATTTTTTAGATAAGAATGAAGCTGCGATAGATAGCGAGATAAACGACTTTTACATTCAGGTAAGCGGAGAAATTTTAAGCAAAAATGAGTAAAATTGTCATACTTTTTTCAATGCTTGCCACATTTTGTTTTGCGGCTCCGCCAGTTTTTAACAGCACGCATACATTTGAGCTTAAAAAAGATGAGTGGGCTCGTGTTTGGGTGACTGAAAAGGCAACACAACAGAGAGATAGTTTTGACTTTCGCTGGACACTTTTTGATGCGACAAATATCATAGTACAAAGCTTTTTTAGGCGCTATCCAAAACATCTAACGCTTGCACTTGATAATAAAAGAGCAAGTTTTTTGCAAAAATTAGTGCCTGATTTTACAATGCCGCCTACAGATTCGGCACAGTTGCTTTTGACTTTTATTGATTTTAAGGACAAAAAGGCAAAATTTAAAGTAGATATAATTGACGGTGCTAACAGGGTTGATGTCGAGTTTGTCGACCCACCACAAAAGGGGATAAATGCAACAAATTGATGAGATAATGTTAAAATTTATAAACGAGTTTGGTTATCAAAGTGCAACGCAAATGTTTTTGCGTATCAGCTCTGGTAAAAAACTGCGCTCAAAACTTCTTTTAAAGATAGCTAGCCCAAATCAAAAGGCATTTACGCTTTGTGCTATTATAGAGCTTATACACCTTGCTAGTTTGCTTCATGATGATGTGATAGATGATGCCAATACAAGGCGTGGCGAGCCTAGCATAAACGCTCTTTTTGGCACTAAAAATGCCATAATGCTGGGTGATATTTTATACTCAAAAGGCTTTTTTGAGCTTTCAAAATTCGAGCCAAAGATCGCTCAAGTCGTTTCAGACGCAGTTAGTAAGCTAAGTATCGGTGAGCTTATGGATGTTGAGCTTTCTGTTTTTTTTAACACCGATAAAGAAAAGTATATGCAAATGATATATAATAAAACGGCAGTCTTGATCGAAGCTAGTGCTATTTGTGGGGCTTTGCTTGCTGGCAAGGATGAGCAAAAATTTAGCATTTATGGTAAAAATCTAGGTCTTGCTTTTCAGATTATTGATGATGTGCTTGACATTACGCAAGACAGTAAAACTCTTGGTAAGCCAGCGCTTAATGACTTTGTTGAAGGCAAGATGACACTGCCATATATCTATCTTTACGAAAACTTGAATGACAGCGATAAAGATAAGCTAAGGTCGCTTTATAAAAAAGAGCTAGACAGCACTCAAATATCATGGCTAAGGCAAAAATTTGACTCTACAGGCTCTATCCAAAAGGCGGTAAATCTAGCACGAGAGCTTGGAGTAGAGGCATTAGACTGCATAAAAGAGTATCAAGATGCCGAGCTTGAAAACATCATCATAAGTATGATTGATAGGGAGTTTTGATGAGTTATTTAAACATTAGCTTTACTCATAAAAACACTGATATTTCGGTACGAGAAAAGTTAGCACTTGATAATAGCGAGAAAAAAGAGCAAATTTTAAGACTTATTAAATCAAGTAAAAATATAGACGAAGTCGTTGTTCTTAGCACCTGTAATAGAGTTGAAATTTTAGCCAGCGTAGATGAGATAAAGCCTGCTAGTACGCATATCATAAGATGTATGGCAGTTTTTTCTGGAGTATTTGAAGATGAGTTGTTTGAAAGGGCTGACATCTATGAAAATAGTGGAGCTATCCATCATCTTTTTGCTGTGGCAAGCTCGCTAGATAGCTTGGTTGTTGGTGAAACGCAGATAGTTGGGCAGCTAAAAGACGCTTTTAAATTTGCAAAAAATGCAAATACAAGTGGCGAAAAGCTTGAAAAGGCATTAGAGTATGCTATAAAATGCGCGGCAAAAGTACGAAATGAAACACAAATTTCTAAAAATCCTATCTCGGTTTCATCGGTCGCAGTAGCTAAGGCAAAGGAAATTTTTGGCACGTTAGATGGGAAAACAGCCATTGTGGTGGGGGCTGGAGAGATGGGAGAATTGGCTGCTAGACATCTTATCGCAAGTGGTGCAAATGTTGTTATTGTAAATCGCTCGACCGAGCGCGTTGAGGCTTTAGTTGATGAACTTGGCGATAAGGCTAGCTGGGATAGTATATTAAAGCTAAAAGAGTATGTAAATTCACATGAGCTTATCTTCTCAAGCACCTCTGCCCCGCATCCTATCATCGTTGATATGATGCTTGAAAAAACGCCATTTAAACGCTACTTTTTTGACATTGCTGTGCCTAGAGATATAGATATAGTTCAAAATGAAGATATAAAAGTTTATGCTGTTGATGACCTTGAAGAGATCGTGCGTGCAAATCTTGCTCTTAGAGAAGAACAAGCGCAAATAGCCTACGGTATCGTGGCAAAAGACACAAGTGAGTTTTTAAAATTTATAAAAGATAGCGTAAGCGCCCCGCTTGTAAAAGAGCTTAGGCTAAGCGCAAATACTTGTATCCAAAAAGAGCTTGAAAAAGCGATACAAAAGGGCTATTTAAGGCATTGCGATAGGGATGAAGTGTTAAAATTTGCAATACAGCTTACAAATGCGTTTTTACACACACCTACCATAAATTTAAAATCACTTTCATCAAAAGATGATGCAAACGAGATTGCAAGAGCCATGAGATATATTTTTAATTTTCAAACAAACAAAAAGGACGAATTAGATGAAGTTTTCTAAATTCTACGCACCAACCACAAAAGAAGCTCCTAAAGATGCAACTTTACCGAGTCATGTTTTTTTAGTTCGTGGAGGATTTATCGAACAAAATGGTGCTGGACTTTATAACTATTTGCCGCTAGCGCAAAGGGTTTTAAATAAAATAGAAGCAGTTATCCGCGAAGAGATGCAATCAGCTGGAGCGCTTGAGATGAAATTTAGTGCTGTTACAAATGCTGATTTGTGGAAACAAAGTGGCAGATATGCGGTTTATGGTAAAGAGCTTTTGCGCTTTCGCGACCGCAAGGATAATGACTTTGTCATAAGTCCTACAAACGAAGAGTCTGCTGTGGCTACAATGCGTGGAAAGCTTACTAGCTATAAGGATATGCCTAAAAATATCTATCAGATAAATACAAAATTTCGCGATGAAGCAAGGCCTAGATTTGGCATTTTGCGTGGGCGTGAGTTCATTATGAAGGACGCATATAGCTTTCATGCAAATGACGAGGACTTAAAACGCGAGTTTGATCTTATGGAGGCAACTTATACAAAAATTTTTACCCGACTTGGTTTAAATTTTCGTGCAGTTGCGGCAGATAGTGGAGCGATAGGCGGGAGCGGAAGCAAGGAGTTTATGGTACTTGCGCAAAATGGAGAGGATGATATATTTTGCTGTGAGGATTGCTCATACGCTGCAAATGTTGAAGCTGCAAAGCGTGCCTTAAAAACAACAAACGCCCAAGCACCAGAAGCTAGTGCGGATAAATTTTACACGCCAAACACAAAGACTATAAAAGATATAGCTGAATTTTTTAAGGTCGATGAGTTTTATACGATAAAAGCAGTTATTAAAAAGGCTATATATGAAGATACGCAAAAGATCGTTGTCTTTTTTGTGCGTGGAAATGACGAGCTTCAAGAGGTAAAAGCTCAAAACGCATGTGGTGCGTTAGAGCTTGTTGATGCTAGCGATGAAGAGATAAGTGCGGCTGGTATTGTAGCTGGATTTTGTGGTCCTGTTGGATTAAAAGGAGTTGAGTTTTTTATAGATGCCGAGCTAAAAGGGCAATCACAGATGATTTGCGGAGCAAATGAAAAAGATTACCATTTTGTTGGAGTTAGTGTAAGTAGCTTTAACGATGATCGTTTTAAAGATATAGCAAGCGTTAGCGTTGGCGATAGATGTCCTGAGTGTGGCGGTAGATTGGAGCTTAGCAAGGGTATTGAGGTTGGACATATATTTCAGCTAGGGGATAAATACTCAAAAGCCATGAATGCCACTTTCCTTGATGAAAACGGCAAGGCAAAGCCTTATATCATGGGTTGTTATGGTATCGGAGTAAGCCGTTTGATGGCTGTCATGATAGAGCAAAGCCACGATGAGAGAGGTTGTGTTTGGAGTAAAGAGTGTGCGCCATTTGAAGCTGTTATAATACTTTCAAATTTCAAAGATGAGCGAGCTAGCGAGTTTTCTAGCAAGTTATATGAAGATGCAAAAAATATTGGTATAGATGTGCTTTATGATGATAGAAACGAGCGTTTTGGTGTAAAGATGAATGACTTTGAACTTATCGGTTGCCCTTATTCTATCGTTGTTGGTAAAGGGCTTGAAAATGGTAAAGTTGAGCTTATTTGCAGGGATAAACTTATAAAAACTGAGATAGAAGCCAGCGGGGCTTTAGAAGCCTTAAAAGCAAAATTATGCTAAGAGCCTTGCCGCTATCTTACTTGCTTATCGAGTTTATGTTTGCTTACTTTTTTGTGAGCGCTTATGGCTTTGGTGCGTTTTTGCTTGAAATTTTTGTAAGTGGAGTGGTTGGGATAGTTTGTATATTTCAAGTTGGATTTTTAAATTTTCGATCAAGTTTTAGTAGGCTTAAGCCAAGTGATATTTTTAGCTCTTTTGGGTTAGGTATGGCTGGTTTTTTACTGATTTTGCCAGGGGTATTGTGTGATATTGTAGGGGCTATTTTGGCTGTAATATCGCTTTTTGCACGACTTAAAGGGACAAAAGAGGATAATTTTTATTATGAAAATTTTAACTCAAACCGCTCTGAAGCCAGTAAAAACGAAGGAGAGATTATAGATGTTGAAGTGGTTAGTGAGCCTAGCTCTTTGCGCTAGTTTTGCAAATTCTAGCATGCTTGAAAATTTCTTGCAAAAAAGTTACACTAAAAATGAAAAATTTGATGTGAGAAGTGTAAAGCAAGTTAAAATTTTAGAGCTAAAGAATGGCTTTAAGGCTCACTTTTTTGAACTTGAGTTAGAATTTAAACCACTAAAGAAAGTTATAAGAAAAAATGAAGTTTTATTTGTAAAAGATGAAATTTTTACAAATGACATTATAGATGTAAGTGCAAAAACGAGCATGAGAGATGAGCTTTTGGGAGAGAAAGTTAGTATAATTTATAAAAGGGTAAAAGATGAAAACACTCAAAATTGCAACTAGAAAGAGCCTGCTTGCGATGTGGCAGAGCGAGCATATAAAGGCTCGTCTTGAAAAACATGATACAAATTTATCGGTTGAGCTCGTTGGTATGCTTTCAAAAGGCGATGTGATACTTGATAGTCCGCTTTCAAAGATCGGCGGAAAGGGGCTTTTTACGAAAGAGCTTGAAGAAAGTATGCTTCGTGGCGAAAGTCACATAGCGGTGCATAGCTTAAAAGATGTACCAGTGGAGTTTCCAGATGGTTTAAAACTAGCGGCAATTTGCTCTCGTGAAGATGTGCGAGATGCGATGATAAGTGAGAAATTTGCAAGTTTTGATGAGTTACCAAAAGGCGCAAGAGTGGGCACGACAAGTCTTCGTCGCCGCATGCAGCTACTTATCATGCGACCTGATTTAAACATCATCTCGCTTCGTGGAAATGTTCAAACTCGTTTGCGCAAGCTAAAAGAGGGAGAGTTTGATGCTATCATCCTAGCGATGGCAGGCATAAATCGCTTAAATGTCCAAAATGAGGTAAAGTTTATCTATGCGTTTAAACAAGAGCAGATGATACCAGCTATGGGGCAGGGTGCATTAGGGATAGAGAGTGTTGAAAGGGCTGAAATTTTAGAACAAATCGAGTTTTTAAACGATGAAGTTTCTGTTGTAGAAACAACTATAGAACGGGACTTTGTCGCTACTTTAAATGGTGGTTGCCAGGCTCCTATTGGAGTTAGTGCAAGGCTTGATGGAGATGAAATTTTTGTAAGCGCTATTGTTGGTATGCCAGATGGTAGTGAGTTTTTACGCGATAGCACAAAAGTAAAAAAAGATGAGTACAAAGACGCTGGTAAAAATTTTGCACAAAAATTTATTCAAAAAGGCGCAAAAGAGCTTTTGGTAAGAGCTGAGAAAATGGCGGCTGAGCTATGAGAGTAGTTTTATTTTTCTTGCTAGCTTTAAATTTTGTTTTTGCTGATAGCTTTGAGCTTGTAAAAGCACTTTTTACTGATAAAAATTTTAGCCAAGATAAGCTAAAGGGCGAGCTTGTAAAGCACAAGGCAAGTGAGTTTTATATAGCAGAGAATTTTGAACTAAGTTTTGATGTGCTTGGTAAAAATGATGAGCATGACATCATCGCTATGCACGCAGTTAGTAGCGCAAGAGATGATGCTTTTATCGATCTTTATGTTTATGCCAAGAGCGATGGAATTTATGCCATGAGAAGCCTTGCTATGACTGGCATGATGCTTGATGTGGTTAAAAACTACGATAAAGTTCCAGAGGATTTAAAGGCTGGCATTGATATTGAAAACTATAAGCTTGTAATAAGCTCTGATAAAAATTTACTAGAGTTTGCAAATGCAAATGTTGATAAGTTTGAAAAAATTTATGAGCTTGAAAAATCTGGCAAAGAGTATGAATGCGAACTTAAAAATTTGCATTTTAATGCAATTGAAAAGGATGAGGTTTTTTCATTGATAGTTGGAGGTATGGTAGATAATGTCGTTGGATTTATGCGCGTTCAAAGCGATAGCGAGTTGCCAAAAATGCACCCATCAAAATATATTATGATAAAGCAAATTTCACCAAAATCAAAATGGTATCTTTTTAAAACTACCTAAAAAGCATTAAAATTTGATATAATCACGAAAATTTAAGGAGAAATTATGGCAGAAGAAGTTGTAGAAGAGAGCAAGAAAAAGGGCGGTAAGAGTCTGCTTATCATTATTATCATTGCAGTTTTGGTGCTTTTACTTGTGGTTGGTGGTCTGATAGCATTTTTGCTTATGGGCGATGATGAAGTTCCTCCAACAGATCCAGCAGTTCAGCAGGCACAGCCGATGGCTACACAAAAGGCACCAGCCGCACAGCCTGGCAAGAGAAGCGCTGACTTTATGAATATGGGACCAGTCTATCCGCTTGATCAATTTATTGTAAATTTACTAAGCGAAAATGGTTCAAGATTTTTAAAAACCAAGATAGATTTGGAGCAAAGTATCGAGTCAATGACGCCAGAGCTTGATAAAAAAAAGGCGCTTTTGCGTGATATCATCATCCGTACTCTTTCATCAAAAACATATGAAGAGATAAGCACTACAAAAGGTAAGGACAGACTAAAAGACGAGATAGTCTCTCGGATAAATGAAGTTCTTAGTGATGGATATATCAAAAACCTTTTCTTTACCGATTTTGTTATACAATGATAGGTATTGACATCGTTAGTATAGATAGAATTTCTAGGCTTAAAAAGCGTTTTGGATCAGAGTTTTTAAGGCGTTTTTTAAGCCAAAAAGAGATAGGTATTATAAAGAGTGATGCTAGTTTGGCTGGCTTTTGGGCAGCAAAGGAGGCGGCAAGCAAAGCTCTTGGTGTCGGCATATCTGCTGAATGTAGTTTTTTTGATATAGAAATTTCTAAAAATGAGCGTGGTGCTCCGATATTAAATTTCTCAGATAGAATAATGCAAAATTTTAACATCTCATCAACAAGTTTAAGCATCACGCACGATGGTGGTTTTGCTCTAGCGGCTGTAATGCTAAAGCAAAAAGAGTAATTTTTATTGTCTACTTTTTTCCTACATAAAATATTTTGTTTCGCAAATTTTTTATATTTATTAGCGCAACTGCGTAAAATTCCTTATAAAACTGGATAAATTTGTTATCTTTTTTGGTATAAATCGCCGCAAAAACCTCTTCAAGCTCAAGCTTTTCTTTTTGTGTGATACTATCCATATTTATCCTTTTATCAACTTTTTAAATTTATTTACAACAAACAATATCTCATCTTCATCTAGCTCACAAAGCAAACGACAAACAGCAACAGCCGCTTGTGGCTTTGAAGTTCCTAGCCGCCAGTCCTGATATGTACGCATCGATATACCAAGGTATTTAGCCATATCGCTTTGAGAAATTTTTTTACCCAAATTTTTAGACTCGATAGCATTATGAAGTAGGTTAAAAATATCATTTGTTTCAATCATGGGCGAAATAATACAATATAATTCATTAAATATACATTAAAAATAATAAAAAAAGTAAAAAATTGTTTATAATATTAAAATTTAAGTATATTTTATCAATTAAAATATTATTATTATACGGTATAATGTATAAAATATCTATAAAATTACTTAAAATTTAAAATATTGTAGAATGAGTTAAAATTTAAAATATTGTAGAATGAGTTAAAATTTAAAATATTGTAGAATGAGTTAAAATTTATCTATAATTATTATTGAGTCTGTTTGACTAAAGTTTTATAAAAAATTTTATTTAGACTTGACATTTATATGCTCATTATAGTATAATCCACTTAGCAATTTAAAATATAGAGTGCTAAAAATCAAGAAAGGTAATAGGAAAATGAGCAAACTTAGCAAGCGCGACTTGATACTAAATTCCATCATAAAAGCCTATCTTGATGAAAATGCACCGATAGGCTCAAGTGAGCTTGGCTCTCGTATGGATGTTTCTATGCCAGCCTCAACGATAAGGGTTTATTTTAAAAAACTATCAGATGAGGGAGCGATAACGCAGCTTCATATCAGTGGTGGCAGGATCCCTACTGTAAATGCCATGAGACACTACTGGGCTGATGTTTTTGGCGATATTGATTTTAACCAAGAGTTACTTGATATAAATGATGAAATGATGCTTAAAATTTTAAGCGACAAACATGAAGTTTATACTATGGTATATGCCCAATTTGAGCAAAATTTAATTGAAATTTTAAATGTCAAAAATCGCTTTTTGGTGTTAAATTTTACAAAAGATGAGATAGTTTTAAAGTATGACACAAGAGTTGAAAAATTTTTACAAAATATCGGTGAAGTTAGCTTAGACAAGCTTGAGCTTATCTGCTCTCAAGTTGGTTTAAGCGAACTGCGAAGTAAGATCAGGGAGCTTAAAAGGGCTAAAATTTTATTTCAAGAAAATGAGATTTTTGCCTATAAAATGTTTGAGGACGAGCGCTTTAAGATGATACTTGAGCCAAGTTTTGCCACGCACATGAGTGATGGTCTAAACTTTGATCCGATATTTGAAAGTCAATATTTAGGATTAAAGCTAAGGGTAAAATTTAGTGGAGAGACATCTACTATGATATGCGCTGGAAGTGTCTATAATGACTACATAAAACTACTAAAACAGATAAGGGAGGCAGCGTGAGCGAGGAGACAAAAGAGCAAGCTAGCACTGAGCAAGAGCAAGTTTTAAGTGAAAACATCAGTTTTGACGGACTTGATGCTGATAATGTTAAGATTATTGAGCTTGAAAAGCAAGTGGCAGAGCTAACGGATAAATTTTACCGTGCAAATGCAGACTTTGAGAACATGCGAAAGCGTGTAGAAAAAGAGAAAGCTGATGTGGCAAGCTATGCAAATGAGAAATTCGCACGCGACCTTTTGCCTGTCATAGACGCACTTGAGATGGGCGCTGGGTTTGAAGCTGACGATGAGTTTTCTAAAAAGATAAAAGAGGGTATCGAGCTAAGCTTAAGTGAGTTTAAAAAAGCCCTTGAAAAGCATGGGGTAACGGCTATTGAGACAGACTGTGAGTTTGACCCAAATGTCCATAATGCCATTATGCGAGTTGATAGTGAAGCTCATGAAAGTGGTCGCATAGTGCAGGTCATGCAAAAAGGGTATTTGATAAATGGCAGGGTTTTACGCCCAGCGATGGTTAGTATAGCAAATTAAATTTAATAAAAAAGGATAAAAAATGGCAAAAGTTATAGGAATTGACTTAGGAACGACTAACTCTTGTGTTAGCGTTTATGAGCGTGGCGAGAGTAAGGTTATCCCAAACAAAGAGGGTAAAAACACAACTCCTTCTGTTGTGGCTTTCACTGACAAGGGCGATGTTTTAGTTGGCGATGTGGCTAAGCGTCAAGCGGTTACAAACCCTGAAAAGACGATCTATTCTATCAAGCGTATTATGGGTTTGATGAGTAACGAAGAGGCAGCAAAAGAGGCAAAGGAGCGTTTGCCGTATCATGTGGTAGATAGAAATGGTGCGTGTGCAATTGAGATTTCAGGTAAAGTTTATACTCCACAAGAAATTTCAGCAAAAGTGCTAATTAAACTAAAAGAAGACGCAGAAGCTTATCTTGGCGAGAGCGTTACAGATGCTGTTATTACGGTGCCTGCGTATTTTAACGATAGCCAAAGAAAGGCTACAAAAGAGGCTGGAACGATAGCAGGACTAAATGTCCTTCGTATCATCAACGAACCAACAGCTGCGGCACTTGCTTATGGTCTTGACAAAAAAGAGGCTGAGAAAATTTTAGTTTATGATTTAGGTGGCGGTACATTTGACGTTACTGTGCTTGAAACTGGCGATAATGTTGTTGAAGTTTTGGCAACTGGCGGTAATGCGTTTTTAGGTGGCGATGACTTTGATAACCTTGTTATTGACTGGCTTGCAAGTGAGTTTAAAAGCGAAACTGGTATCGATTTAAAAGGCGATGTTATGGCATCTCAGCGTTTAAAAGAGGCTGCTGAAAATGCTAAAAAAGAGCTAAGTTCAGCTCAAGAAAGCAACATAAACTTGCCATTTATCACAGCTGATGCAACAGGGCCAAAACACCTTGTAAAAACGCTAACTCGTGCGAAATTTGAAGGCATGATTGACGCTTTGGTGGCTCAAACTATCGCAAAAATAAATGAAGTTGTAAAAGATGCTGGATTAAGCAAGAGCGAAGTAAAAGAAGTAGTTATGGTCGGTGGTTCTACTCGTGTGCCACTGGTTCAAGAAGAGGTTAAAAAAGCGTTTGGCAAAGAGCTAAATAAAAGCGTAAATCCAGATGAAGTTGTGGCTATTGGTGCTGCTATTCAGGGTGCGGTTATTAAGGGCGATGTTAAAGATGTATTGCTTCTTGATGTTACTCCGCTAAGTCTTGGTATCGAAACTTTGGGCGGTGTGATGACAAAGATCATTGAAAAAGGCACAACTATACCAGTTAAGAAAAATCAAACCTTCTCAACTGCTGAAGATAATCAAAATGCGGTAACTATCCATGTTATACAAGGAGAGCGTGAGTTTGCAAGAGATAACAAATCGCTAGGTCAGTTTAACCTAGAAGGTATCCCAGCAGCTCCTCGCGGTGTGCCTCAGATAGAAGTTGAGTTTGACATCGATGCAAACGGAATTTTGACAGTTTCAGCAAAAGACAAAGCAACTGGTAAAGCTCAAAATATCACTATTTCAGGCTCAAGCGGTCTAAGTGATGATGAGATAAATAAGATGGTAAAAGAGGCTGAGCTTCACAAAGAAGAGGACGCTAAGCGTAAAGAATCAGTCGAGGCTAGAAACCAAGCTGACGCACTTGTTCATCAAACACAAAAGAGCATGGACGAGCTAGGCGAGAAAGTCCCAGCTGAGGATCGTGCAAATATCGAAGCAGCACTAAATGAGCTAAAAGAGGTGCTAAAAGACGAAAGTGCTAGCAAAGAGCAAATAGACGCAAAGGTTAAAGCTCTAAGTGAAGCAAGTCATAAACTAGCTGAAGCGATGTATAAAAAAGATGAGAATGTTGGAGCTGGTGCAAAGAAAAAAGATGACGATGTTATCGACGCAGAAGTCGAGTAAGGCACGAAATTTAGCGGAGTAAAATCCGCTAAATTTACTTATATAAAACTAAATAGCCGTTTCTAGACGGCTTAAATTCTACTTTTATTTACTCAAAAAGCAATACTAAAAACCATCATATCCCTGAAATTTTCTCTAAAAACTTTTCGGGCGATATAAAGCCGATTATGCGTTTTGAGCTAAGTTGTTCGCCATTTTTAAAAAAGAGCAAAGCTGGTGGATCAATGAGTGAAAATTCTTTCAATATCGCGTCATTTTCGCTACTTTGTTTAGTTACATCTATACGGATAAGCTCAAATTCTTTAAGGCGTTTTGCAACTGCTTGATCGGTAAAAGTTATGCTCTCAAGCTCCTTACAGCTAGCGCACCAGTCCGCATAAAAGTCTATCATAACAGGTTTTTGTGCTATCTGTATGGCTTGTTTTAGCTCAGTTGGATTTGTTATAGAGCGAAAATTTAGCTCATTTTGTATCTCTTTGGAGTTTGTATTTTGATTAAAATTTGCCAATGGTTTTAAAGGATCTTTTGCACCACTAAAAGCCCCAACCAAAAGCATAGCTGAGTATATAAATAAAAGTAAAAATATCGCTTTTTTCACCCTTTGTTTCGCACTACTTGCTGGTTCAAATGCCCCAAAAAACACAGCCATAAATACACCGATTACGCCGTATCCAGCAAGCTCAAAGCCACTTCCTAGCGTCCTAGCAAGAAGCCATACTGCCATAGCTAACATCAAAAAGCCAAATGCAGCCTTTATGGCATCCATCCACTCGCCAGGCTTTGGTAAAATTTTACCACTGCTAGCTCCTATAACAAGTAGTGGTATGCCCATGCCAAGACCCATTACAAAAAGCATTAAGCCACCATAAAGTGCATTTCCACTTTGTGCGATATAAAGTAGGGCTCCAGCCAAAGGGGCAGCCACACAAGGCGAAACCACAAGAGCCGCTGCAAAACCCATTATAAAAACGCCAAATAGACTGCTTTTGCCTTGCGAGCGCTTACTGATAAAATTTTCAAATTTTGCTGGCAGTCTTAAATCATAAAAACCAAACATACTAAATGCAAGACCGATAAATACAAGAGCAAAAGAGCCCAGTACCCAGCCATTTTGTAACATACCACCAAGACCCAAGCCTAAAAAGCTAGCCACAACACCAGCCAGTGCATAAGCCAAGCTCATTGCAACAACATACACTAGCGAAAGTACAAAACCGCGCCAAGTTTCAAGCTGTGAACCGCCTTTTGATATGATGATAGATGAAAGTATTGGTATCATAGGAAAGATACAAGGCGTAAGCGCCAAAAGTAGACCATAGCCAAAAAATGTAGCGAGCGAGAGAATGAAATTTGTATCTTTAAGCTCATTTGCTATGCGTTCATCATCAGCAAGCTCTGATACTTCTTCACTTGTATTTTCAGCTTGTTCACTAGCTTTTAGTTCGCCATTTTTATGGCTTATGGTATATATTTTAGTTTGCGGTCGGTAGCAGATACCATTTTTAGCACAGCCTTGATAGTTTAGTGTTATTGTAGATATATCGTTTTGAAGCAAATTTTTAGGTACAAGCAGGCTAAATTCTTTAAAGATGATGTTGTACTCGCCACTTTGTTCATGGGGTGGCATATCTAGGCTGTTGTTTATATTTTTGCCATCAAGTAGGATATTAAAAGTATCTTTATAGATATAGATATTTTCTCCAAATTTAAAACTAAATTCAACTCCGTCTGTGTTTATTTTATGTTTTATATCAAAGGCTTCGCTTGTGTTTAAAACTTGTGAAAAAGCTATGCAGGTGGTTAAAAGTAGGGCTGTTATCAGTCGTAGCATCTTATCTCCTTAAAAGGGATAATTTTACTTGAAAATTATAAATTTTTTGTAAAAATAAGCAAGAGCATAGATTTAAAGTGTAAAATTTAAAAACCCCAAGCAGGGCGAACCTAGCTTGGGATGGGTAAAACTTATATTAAGTTTTTAGAAAGAGTATACAGTTTGGAAGCGGAAGTAGTCTCTTTTATCTTTATCGCCACCATCTTTTTCAGTTATATGTGAATACCAGCTTGTAAAGTTAAGCTTTTTGCTGTATTTATAGCCTAGTCTAGCTACCCACTCATCATATTTTACTTTTTCAATATCGCCACTTGCTGCATCTTTAGTTTTTACATTACCTTTAGCATAGTCGCCACCTACAAAGAATTTATCAAATGTATAACCAGCTTTTACAAACCAGAAGCTACCTTTGCCTTCCGCTAGAGAGTAGTCAATCTTGTCACTTACTAGTCTCTCACCCGGTGCTATAAGCTTGCCTTCATCTTCAAAAACATAAGATGTAGCACCATAATCTTTTGCTTTAAAGCCTACATAACCACCATCTAGTGCTACACCAAATAGATCTGTGCCAAGTTGACCAGCATAGAAGTTACCATCTGTATAGTTTATACCTAATGTATCAAATGTTTTTTCTGCTTTGCTGTCGGCGTCTGAGTGAACATATTGAGCTTTAGCTCTGATAGCTACATCATCAGCAACATTAAATTTACCAGTTAGCTCAACTGCAAGCAGGTCAGCTACCTTATCTAGGCTAGCATACCATAGTTGAAAGCCTACTGGATCATAAGAACCAATAGCTGCTACACCATATAGGTTGCCTGGCTTATAAGAAATATCTTTAGATATTACTGTTTTTGTAATTTTTGTAACAGTATCTTTTTCGCTTTTATCGTTTGCTATATCTAATAATTGACCATCTGCCTCATAAGTATCATAATCAAGTGCATCAAATGCTACTGCTGCAAGTGTTAGACCTTCGATATCTTGATTTACTATTCTGATACCTGTGCCAACTTCATCATCTGTAAAGAATGTACCGACCTCTTGCTTACCAGCTGTAACTGTTGTATTACCAGCTTTGTAGCCTAGATATAGTTGGTATACACCAAAGTGTTTATCTGCATCTGTTTTATCAAGACCGTTGTTGCCAGATGTATCTCTTGACTGATATCTTAGACCTAAAACGCCAAAGAAGTTGTCGTCAATGGCTGCTTTGAAATTTGTCTTGATTCTGAAAGTGTGGTGAGAGTTAGTTTTACTTCCTTGCTCGCCAGATGCTTTTGTTTTTATAGAGTCATATCTGTATCTAGCCATACCTGATACATCTACATTTTTTATAGCTTCTTCAAGTGGAGTAGCTGAAGCTACACTTGAGAAAGCACCTAGAGCAACCATAGTTGCAAGTGAGATTTTTGCAAGTTTCATAATGTTCTCCTTTTAAGAAATGTAGTAGAATAGTAACTTTTTATATTTTAAAGTATGCTTAAATTTTGTGGAATTTTTTAAATTTGTTACCGAATATTAACCAAAAAGTGCGAAAAAATAGTAAAAAGAGAAATTTGGCGAGATAACTCGCCAAGTGTTTAAGCTTTTTTGCCGAAGAAATTTCCAGCCATTTTAAAAAGATCATCAACGATAGAGCCATCGTTATTTTGATCGATGAAATTTGTAAGCATAGAGGTAAGGTCGCCTTGACTAGCGTTTTGGCTTAAATTTGATGAATTTACTTGTTTGTTAAAAAGTCCCGCAACAAGTGGAGCGATAAGTGGCAAAAGTTGCTTGATAGAGCCAGCGTCTATACCAAGCTGTGAGCCAACATCTCCAGCAAGCGCTCGGCTGTTTTCTTTTGAGCCTGTTAAAAAGCCTAGAAGCTCTTTGCCATGCTGTGCGTCTGGACTTTTCATGTCGGCTGTTTTTATAAGATCAAGTAGCTGGCTTGAGTCCTCGTCCGACTTAAAATTTGCATTTGCACGCTGCATAAATACTGGTGCGACCTTAGCTATAACAGAGCTTACATCTGCTGGATCTAGCCCGGTCTTGTTTGCCATCTGCTCTATAGTGTTTTGACTTAGTCCAGAGCTTAGTAAAAGGTTTAGAATGTTCATTTTATGCCCTTAAAGCTTTGGAATTCTGATCTTTTGACCAGGATAGATAAGGTTTGCGTCTTTTATGACTTCGCGGTTGGCTTCAAAAATTTTTGGATATTTGTTTGCGTTGCCGTAAAATTGCTTAGCTATCTTTGATAAGTTGTCGCCTTTTTGGATAGTATAAAAGCTATCTTCTGCGTCTTCTACGCCGTCAAATTCGACATTTTTAATACCAGCGACATTGCCAGCGATAAGTGCTGCTTTCTCTTTGACATCTTGCGGTGCGTCACCAGTTATCTTTACGGTGTCGCCTTCAACTTTGACTTCAAAATTTTCAGCCGCGTCGCCAAGACTTGTAGATAGCTCATCTTTAACGCTCTTGTTGTCGTCGCCTATGCCTAGAAGCTTTTTGCCTGCCTCTGCTACAAATGAAAGAAAACCCATGTTTTACTCCTTTTAAAAAAATTACATCATTATATCGGTAAAACGGTAAATAAATGAATATGTTGTAAGAAAATTTTAACAAAGAGTACTTTTTGGGGCTTTGGTTGTGTAGATAAATGGTGTTTTTGCTGGATTATTTGTAAAATCTATTTTTGGTTTGTTTGAAAATTTAAAAATAAAAAGGGGCGTGCTAGCCCCAAAAAATGATAAGTTTATTACGCTAGAAGTCTATCCATCTGTGCTGCAAGAGCTTGTGTGTTGTGCGCTTGAGCCAAAAGGGCAGCATTTAGCTGTAAGTTGCTACTATTTATATCGTTTAAATTTTTAGCTATGTCGTTATTTTGTAAGTTGCTTTCGCTCTGTCTTAGTGAAACACTTTGTCTTAGGGTGTTTGAGATGTCAGAAAGCATGCCATTTTGCGCTGCGCCTATGTCGCCACGAAGTGAGTTGATATTTTTTGTAAATTCCTCAATGGTTGAAGGATTTGATATATCAAGGCTCGAAATTCCAGCACTGATAGTTTCTGAGCTTAGATTTATCTCTTGTGTTCCTGATCCAGTAAAGAAGTTCATCTCTGCACCAAACACATTTTTGCCGTTAAATGTAGCGTTTTGTAAGCTTTGGCTCATAGAGTCTTTAAGGGCGTTAGCTTCACTATTTAGCATAGAGCGTTGGCTGTCATTTAGTGCGGCACTGTTACCTCTAACTGAAAGCTCATTTAAACGGTCTGCGCTCTGGCTTAAATTTGCAAGAGTGCTATCTGCTATACCAAGCATGCCGATAGCGTCGTTGGCGTTTGCTATGCCTTGTTCTAGGATATTACTCTGACTTAATAGCGCGTCAGCGATGGCTAAATTTGAGCTGTCAGCTTCGCTTAAAGCATGGGTGGCAGATATGTTTTGGAGTGCCTTTTCTCCAGCTGTTTTTGCCTTATCTCCATTGGCGTTTATCTGCTGGGAATTTGTTGTAAAGCTATTGATTTTCATTTTAGCTCCTTCTAAAAATTTTCTAATTATAACCTAGACAATATAAATTTAAGCTTTATTTACTCATCTAATCTAGCGCTTACAGAGCGGGCGTGTGCACCAAGACCTTCTGCATTTGCAAGTGCGATACATGCTGATGAGAGTGCGTGAAAACCACTCTTGTTAAGACCGATAATAGAGCTTCTTTTTATAAAATTTTCAACCCCCAAAGGCGAGTAAAAGCGCGCGCTTCCGCCAGTTGGTAGAGTGTGGTTTGGTCCAGCTAGGTAATCACCCATCGCTTCTGGTGTGTAGTGTCCTAAAAATATCGCTCCCGCATGCTTTATGTCATCAAGATAACGCTCGCAATCATCTGTAGCTATCTCTAAGTGCTCAACCGCAAGCTCGTTCATTAAATTTATACATTCGGGCATGTCGGCGCATACGATGATGGCGCTTTTATTTTGGATACTAGTTCTTGCGATAGACTCTCTTTTAAGTGTGTTAAGCTCAGTTTTTACATGCTCTGCTACACTTTTGGCAAAATTTTCACTTGGAGTTAGCAAAAAACTACTTGCAAGCTCGTCATGCTCGGCTTGACTAAGTAAGTCAATAGCTATGTGGCGGGCGTTTGCGCTATCGTCAGCTATCACGCCTATCTCGCTTGGACCTGCTATCATATCGATATTTACTTCGCCAAAAACTAGCTTTTTAGCTGTTGCGACATAGATATTTCCAGGGCCGGTTATGACATCTACTTTTGGAATACTTTGCGTTCCGTATGCCATCGCTGCAACAGCACTTGCCCCGCCTATTTTAAAGGCAGTTTTTATACCACAAAGATGCATGGCTGCTAGCACAAGAGAGTTGACTTCACCGCTAATAGCAGGCGTGCAAACGATAATGTCACGCACTCCAGCCACGATAGCTGGGATGGCATTCATAAGAAGTGAGCTAGGGTATGCTGCCTTGCCTCCAGGTATATAAAGTCCAGCTCTATCTACTGGGCTAAATTTAGCGCCTAAGGTATTGCCGTGCTCATCTTTTATTCTCCATGTAGATGGCTTGTTTTGTTCGTGGTAGGCTTTTATACGCTCAAATGCTAACTTTAAAGCGTTTTTTAGGGGTTCATCTAAATTTTCAAAGGCTTTTTTCATCTCATCAGTTGAAATTCTAAGCTCATCTGCTGTTTTTGGCTCCCAGCGATCAAACTTTGAAATTTGTGAGATTATAGCCTTGTCTTTTTGGCTTTTTACTTCATCTATAATGTTTAAAACCACTGGTGTAACGCTACTCATATCTATATCAGAGCGATGGACTAGTTTATTAAATTCATCTTTAAAATTTTTGTCTTTTGTGTTTAGAATTTTCATATTTTACCTTTATTTTAGTTTTCTTTGATATCGTTTAAGTTGGCTCTCATTGCCTAAAATTCCACCCTGATGTATGTAAAGGATAGGGTTTTTAAAGTTTTGAAAATGCCCTTTTAGTGTCAAAAAGCCTACTGGGTCATAAAGTAGCTCAAACTCAACACCGCTTTGTTTACAAATTTGTTGCCATATCTCAAATAGCTCTGGCTTTAGGTTGCCAAAGTGGTATTTTTTGGGTGGGTTTAGTATAGTTACTTTTGAGTTTGTGTCAAGGGAGAGAATTTGCTTTTTTAGATACTCGCTATCACCCACACAAGGGCATGTAAATACGCTCATATCAATGTTTTTGGCTAGATATGTAGCGCTTGTTCCAGTGCCACTTGGTAGGAATATATCAAATTTTACGCCAAGCTTTTTTGCATGCTCTTTTATTTGTGTAGCTTGTGTTTTAAAGCCATATTCAGCTTCACTCATAGCAACTCCCTCTTGAATAAAAAGAAGGTTGTTTTTTAGAGCAAATTCTTTAGCAAAAAGCTCTCTGTTCTCATTTACTGTAAGTAGCATGCCATTTTTCAGGGCAGCTTTGAAATTTCCAGTGGGATTTTGTGATAGATATGAGCTAAGGTGTGAGATAACATAGTGAAAATTTAGGCTACGCATTTTTGCAAAAACACTAAGGCTATACATGGCATTTGACTGGCTTGAGCCATGCGAGATAATGCCCTTGTATTGGCTTAAGTCAGCACTTAATAAATACTCAAGCTTTCTTGCCTTGTTGCCGTTAAACTCGCCAAGCAAGTCATCACGCAAGAGCCAAATTTTTTCTCCTAAAAAGTTAAATGGCTCTATGGGCGCTATCATCTTTTTTGTTCCAAAAATTTCTCAATCTCGCGCATAGCCTCTTTGTTTGAAAGCTGAAATTTAAGCTCAATACGCCTTGAAGCGTCTTTGTCTTCAACCCCATCTTTTAAGATAAGGTCATTATAACTCCTGCCACTTGCCACAAGTAGTTTTCGCAGGCGGTCATCTTTGTAAAATGAGTTTATAAACTCCATTACAGCATAGGCTCTGCGCTGAGAAAGCTCAAGGTTGTAGATATAGCTTCCATCGCTATCAGTAAAGCCCTCTATCATTATCTGATCGATATTTTTACTTATCTCTTTATCATTTAAAAGCACATCAAAATACTTTGTAAGGGTTTGCTTAAGCTCTGCTTTTGCCTCATCTTTTAGTGTTGCGTCTTTTTTGTCAAAGAGTACAGATGAGTTAAGTTTCATCGCGCCAGAATTTTGGTCTATCTCTATACTACTGCCAAGCTTTTCTTTAAGCTCGGAGATAACTTTTACTCTGATACCGGTTAAATTTTTGATACGATTTTGTGTGGTGTTTAGATCAGTTAGTAGTAGGTTATATCTAGTCTCTTTATCGCTTATCTGACTTAAAAGAGCGGCTATTTGCTCTAAATTTTTGACATTTGTCTTGTTTGCGTCATCTAAATCATTTTTGTTTTTTTCGAGCTCATCATCAAGAAGTATGAGCCTTGTTTGGAGGTCTTGAGTAGTTTTGTTTAGTTCTAAATTTTGGGTTTGCAGGCTTAGTATCGAGGCGTTTGCTTCACTATTTTCTTGACTTAAACGAGAAAGACGCTTTTTTAATGCTTCAAGTTCTACGATAATGACTTCATTTTTATTTTGTAATGTTAAATTTGCACTGCTTGCCTTTTCTAGCTCATCTTTTAATAGTGTATTTAGTTTATCTAGGCTTAAATTTTTACCCTGTTCGTCTTTTAAATTTGCAAGTGTGGCACTTATAGTAGCGTCTTGTTTTGCGATGGTGTTTTGAGATAAAACATATTTGACAACGACGGCACCAATAATAAGCATAAAAACAAACAAAAGACCAGCCATAAGGTCAGCATAAGAAACCCAAAATGTCTGCTCTTCGGTTTGTTTATTGTTTAGTTTCATCGCTGTTTTCTAAGTTTTTCATCACTCGCTCGATCTCTTTTTCAAGCTCGCTTGCATCTTGCTTTAAGTCGTTTAATAAGGCATTTCGTTTTTGCTCTTTTTCACTTAAAACTTCACTATCATAAACTTTTTTAAATTCACCAATCCCTTCCAAAATGCTATGTTTAAATGCTTCAAGCGTGCGGTTTTGCTCCTCTAAAACTTTTACAGCAAAGCTTTTTAGGCTCATGTCAAGCCCTTTTAGCGTGGCATCAAATTTGGCTATACTTTTTTCTAGTCCGCCGATACGGTCGTTATTTAGGTCGTTTAAACGGTTGTAGTGGGTTGAAAATTTTAGCTCAACATCACGCAAGCTTGAGTTAAACTCGCTAAGAGCTCTATAGATGTCGCTATTTACCTTTAAAAATTCCTCTTGCTTTAAACCAGCTTTGCTTAGTAGGCGTAGGTTTTGATCAACTCTAACTTGGGCTTCTGAGATGATTTTTTGCTCTAGCTCTTGTAGGTTTTTGTATGAGGCAAATTTGCTTCCCACAACATTATCAAGATTTTTGAAAAATTCCTCATTGCTAATGCGCGCAAAAACACTTCTTATGTCATCAAAATGGCGCGAAGTCAAACTCATAAAACTTTGCTCTAGTTCATCTTTTTGCCAAAAAAACTCACTGCTTATGCGTTTTTGCTCATTTGCAAAGCGCTCAAATTTTGTAAGTCCCAGCTTTTCAAAAAACATCCACCAAATAGCAAGAGAGATACCATATACAGATACATAAAAGGCTGTTCCTATGCCGTTTAAAAGGACGCCTATCTCCTTTTCAAGACCGAGCGTATCGCTTGAGTCAAATGATGGCATGGAGATGGCTATGCTTATAAAGGTGCCTAAAATTCCAAGCATCGGGAATAATCCAGTGCAGATATTTGCAAAGTTATCGTTGCGTAGATCTTTGGTATAGTCGTCTAAAAACTGCTCAAATTTTGCATTTGATTTCTTTTTTCCAGAAATTTCTATAAGATGTGACATTATGAAATTTTTAAGACCTAGTTTAAAATCATCACTGCTTTTAGCCAGTTTTGCATAGGCTAGCTCTGCGCTATGTTTTGCAAAAATGAGCGCTATAACCAGTATGAAGCCCATCATTAAAAGTGTATGCAGATGGACTTTGAAATTTACTATATCAAAGTATCCAAGAAGCACAAAAATGTAGGCTAAGATGGGTAAAAATATGATCTTAAAGTAAGTCAGCGGTGAATTGCCCTGCGAGTGCGGCAGGGCTAAGTCTGTAAATTCGGCATGATTTGCCATTTTTTAGTTCCTATTTATACAGTTTAGGTCGCTAAATGCGATTTGTAGGCGTTTTACCATATTCTCTTCTGCAGCTCGTAAAAATTTGCGCGGGTCGTAGTATTTTTTATTTGGTTTGTCTTCGCCTTCTGGGTTACCTATTTGAGCTTGTAAGTAGGCCCTATTTTTGGACTCATAGCCTCTTACTCCGTCCCAAAATGCCCACTGTGTATCTGTATCGATATTCATCTTTATAACGCCGTAGCTAACGGCATCTTTGATGTCTTGCAGTTCGCTTCCGCTACCACCGTGAAAGACAAAATTTATAGGCTTTTTATCAGTTGTATTAAATTTCTTAGCCACAAATTCTTGTGAGTTTTTAAGAATTTCTGGACGAAGCACGACATTGCCGGGCTTATAAACACCATGAACATTACCAAAGCTTGCAGCGATACTAAATTTATCGCTTATTTTTAGTAGCCTTTCATAAGCAAGAGCAACATCTTCTGGTTGCGTGTAAAGAAGCGCATTATCTACGCCTGTGTTATCGACTCCATCTTCTTCTCCGCCAGTAACACCAAGCTCGATTTCTAAGCTTATGCCAAGCTCGCTAAGTTTTTTTAGATACTCTTCACAAGTTGATAAATTTTCATCCAAACCCTCTTCACTAAGATCAAGCATGTGTGAGCTAAAGAGTGGTACTCCGTGAGTTTTTTTATGCTCTTTGCTTGCATCTATTAGGCTGTCTATCCAAGGAAGTAGCTTTCTTGCGGCATGGTCTGTGTGAAGGATAACAGGGATTCCGTACGCTTTTGCTAGTAGATGAACCTGCTGGGCTCCAGCGATCGCACCCAAAACATCAGCGTTTTGGCAGGCTTTGCCAGCGTAAAAGCCAGCGCCGCCATTGCTAAATTGAACTATAACAGGCGAATTTGCAATCTTTGCAGCTTCAAGGACTGCATTTATTGAGTGTGAGCCAACGACATTTACCGCAGGGATAGCAAAACCATGCTCTTTTGCATAGGCATAAAGTTTGCTTAGATCATCACCGCTTACAACACCAGGTTTTACTACATCTAAAACGCCCATTTTTGCTCCTTTGATTGATTATTTATACTCAATTTTTGCTTTTGCTTTTAAAGCATCTGTTTGAGCTTTAATGTTTTGCTGGAATTTTTCCATCTTTAGTTGGTGGACGATCTGCTCTTTAACATCGTTAAAAGGTATAGTTCCAGCTGGTTTAGACTCCTCTTTTAAGATGACATGGTAGCCAAAATTTGACTTAACTGGTTTTTGTGAAATTTGACCATTTTTAAGTGCAAATGCAGCGTCTGCAAAAGGCTTAACCATTTGGCTTTGACCAAACCAGCCTAGCTCGCCACCTTGAGAAGCAGAGCCTTTGTCGATAGATTTTGTGCTTGCAAGTTCTGCAAACTTTTTAGTGAGAGCGTCGCCACTTAAGCCTTTAAGCTGAGAGATGATAGCGGTTGCGTCAGCCTCTTTTTCAACCAAGATGTGTCTAGCGCGAGCTGATGCTGGCTGGTTAAACATCTCTTTATTTTTGTCATAAAATGTTTTTGCATCAGCGTCGCTAGCTTTCATAGTGTCAAAAATTTTCTTCATATATGCTTCAACTAAAACTTGCTCGCGAACATTTGCTAAAGCCTGAACGAACTCAGCGTCCTTGTCGATACCTTTTGCTTGAGCGTCTTTGATGATTAGTTTTCTGTCTATTAGAGAATTTATAACTTGTTTTTTAGCGTCAGCTGGTATCTTGTCGATAGTCGCGCCAGGTGCAGTTACTGCAAGTAGTGCATTTACTTCGGTGTCAGTTATAGCCACTCCGTCGACTGTTGCTACTGTTGCAGCGTTAAGTGTTGCAGCCATTGAAAGAGCTATAAGCCCAGAAAGTAAAGATTTTTTCATTGTGTTTCCTTAAAATAAAATTTGAAAAACTATATTATAGCAAGAAACTCATTAACTTTTAGTAATTTATGGTAAAATTCAGCTATGAGAACGAAAAAAGATATTTTAGAGATAAAAAAGAGAATTTTGTTGCACTTTGATGGTGCTAAAAGTGAGCTAAAATTTAGAAACTACTATGAGTTGATAGTTTGTGTGATGTTAAGTGCGCAATGTACGGATAAGCGAGTAAATTTGATCGCTCCATCTCTTTTTGAGGCGTATCCTGATGTGCACGCTTTAGCAAATGCAAAACTAGCGTCACTAAAGCTTTTAATAAACTCATGTAGCTTTTTTAATAACAAAGCTGAAAATTTAATAAAAATGGCAAACGCCGTTATAGAGCGCTTTAACGCAGAAATTCCACTAAATGAAAATGACTTAAAAAGCCTAGCTGGTGTTGGACAAAAGACAGCGCATGTAGTTATGTTAGAGGCTGTGGGTGCAAATGTAATGGCTGTGGATACACATGTTTTTCGCGTTTCGCACAGACTTGGGCTAAGCAACGCAAAGACGCCAGAGGCGACAGAGAATGACTTGGTAAAAATTTTTAAAACGGACCTTGGCAAGCTTCACCAAGGCATGGTGCTTTTTGGGCGTTATACCTGTAAGGCGGTAAAACCCCAGTGTGAAGCCTGTTTTTTAGCCGATCTTTGCAAGAGCAAGGATAAAATTTTAGCAAAAAATATCTAGAAATTTTAAATTTACTCCTCTCTTGAGCGTAAAAATAGCCTTTTTATTTTATTTAATCCCAGCTTCATGCCACTATATTTCATCATCTTAGCCATATTTTTCCACACTGGCAGCTCGTAACATGGGTGTGGGCAGGTGTGACAGCGTGGCTTTACTTCGTGTGGACATGCCTGCAAGCGTGCATAGGCGTAGCGAGTCATTTGCTCGCACTCTGCGCATAGGCAAAACTCAGCCTTTACGACCGCTTTTTCACCCTGAAAATCAAGTGTTGCAGAGCTTTCGCGCTTTGGAATATCTTTGTGCTTATCGTTGCAATAAATTTGTATAAATTTTGTAACTGTTGTAACTTCATAGATAAATTTTTCAGTTGTCATCGTTATCCTTTTTTATACAAAGATTAGCAAAAAAATGAAAAAATTTCTTTGATGTAGCTCAATAAATTTGTGCTAAAATCTTATATCAAAAACCAAATTTTGCTTTTGCTCGCACAAGATCTGCTTTGCTGTCAATACCTATGCTTTCGCTTTTTACTTCAAGCATTGCTATGCGTTTACCGCTTTCAAGAGCGCGTAGTTGCTCGAGTTTTTCAGTATTTTCAAGGTGTGAGTAGGGTAGGTTGCAAAATTCATTTAAACTCGCTACGCTGTATCCGTAAATACCAAGATGAGCCTTGTAAATTTCGTACTCAGCGCGGTTAAATGGCACTCTTGAGCGTGAAAAATAAAGCGCAAAGTTTTTATTATCCGTTACCACTTTAACCAAATTTGTATCATCTACATGTGAGCTATCTATCACCTTGTAGCACGAAAACATAAAGGCACTTTCGCGCATTTTTTCGCAAAAGCTACGAAATTTTGAGATATTTTCAGCTTCGATAAATGGCTCGTCAGCTTGGACATTTATAATGATCTCATCTTTGCTAAGCCCTAAAATTTCGCAAGTTTGTCTTATGCGGTCTGTACCACTGTTGTGTGAAGTATCGGTTAAAACATAGTTTAGTCCGTACTCTTTTGCAACTTTTGCCACGCTTTCATCATCAACTGCAACCACGACATCATCACACTTTGATACTTGTCTAGCGGTAGCTACAAACATAGGGACTCCGCCAATGTCGGTTAAAATTTTATTTGCAAAGCGGGTTGAGCCTAGTCTTGCTGGGATGATTATCATTTTTTGATCCATTCTAAAATTTTATCTTCGATCTTTTCTTTGGCTATCACATCTGGATGTAAAATTTTAGTACTAAAAAGCTCTAAAATATTTGGTGAAATTTCTTGCTTGTGTGCCTTTGCAAAGGCTTTTAAACCTTCTAATTCGCCTTTTGCTTTTAGTCCACAAGCTTTTAGCATGCTTGGTGTAAATTTCACCCAGTCAGCCGTTGAAGTTATGATATTTATACGAGTTTTATCTATCATTTTAAAGCAAGTAGCTGTGTGTGGATCTACGATAACACCCTTGCTTGCTTGCTCATTTATAAATGCTTCACACTCTTTATCTGTACAAAAATCAGCCTCAAAGTCCTCTTTTATGCTTTCTAGTTCGGCTTTTGTGAGTTTGTAGAATTTTTGATTTGTCAGAGCGTCCATAAGCTCTTTTGTGCGGACTGCGCCAAATTTATCAAAAAGGAGTCGCTCGACATTTGAGCTAATTAGTATATCCATGGCTGGGCTTATGGTTTGTATTAGCGACTTGTTGCGTAGATCGTATGTGCCAGTTGTAAAAAACTCTGTAAGTATGTTGTTGGCGTTTGAAACGATTTTTATCTTGTTAATCTTTGCACCCATTTTTTTAGCATAATATGCCCCAAGCGCATTGCCAAAATTTCCGCTTGGCACGATAATATCAAAGCTTTCATTTTTGCTTAAGGCGCCGTTTTTAATTAGCTTTGAATAGGCATAAGCATGATAGACTATCTGAAATAGTATCCTACCAAAATTTACCGAATTTGCCGCACTTAGCTTTAAGTTACTTTTGGCTAGCTCATCTTTAAAATTTTGGCTTGCTAAAAGTGTTTTTAGGGCGCGCTGTGCATCATCAAAGTTTCCTTTTATGCCGATGCTTTTTAGATTTTCGCCCTTCATTGATGTCATTTGCAGTCTTTGTACATCGCTTGTACCTCCATCTGGATAAAGGCATACTACTTTGATATTTGGGGTGTTGGCAAATGTTTTAAGTGTGGCTGGACCAGTGTCACCACTTGTTGCACACATGATAAGGTAGTTCTCATCTCTTTTTTTAGCTAGTTGGCTTAAAATTTCGCCAAAAGGTTGAAGTGCCATATCCTTAAAAGCTCTTGTTGGTCCGTGATAAAGTTCGTTTATATAGAGATTTTTGTCTATTTTTTTAAACTCAACTGGTTGGTTTGGACGGTCAAAATTTTTATAACGCTTGATGGCGTTTTTAAAAATTTTCTCATCTACATCAAATTTAAACATCGAAACAATCTCAGCAGCCAACTTTTCGTAGCTAAGAGCGCTAAGCTCAAGCCATTTTCGCATGCTTATTTTTGGTAGTTTTGTGGGTGCATAAAGTCCGCCGTGCATACTACTTGGGCTTAGAAGTGCGGTGCTAAAGTTTGCTTGTTTTGGTTTTTCGTTTAGATTTAGTCTGGTTGGATTTAGTCTCATTGGTTGTCCTTGATATTTGGGCAAATTTATTTTAGGCGATTATAGCAAAAATGTTTTTAGAACGCTTTTAAACTCATCACAAAGTGTGGTTTTTAGCTTTATGAGCGATATAGGTAGGTTAAAATTTTCAACCTTTACGATGTCTTTTTGTGTCATCAAAAGCGAAGTAGCGTTGTATTTTTCTAAAATTTCGCTTAACTCTTTTTTGCTAAAAGTGTGATGGTCAGGGAAAAAAATTTGAGCTATACTCTTGTTAAAAAATGGCTCAAGACGGCTTGGGTTGGCGATAGCAGTTACAAGCACCATACGACTAGTCGCAGCTAAAATTTCACTCTCTCTAAAATGTGAAGTGCCATCTTTAGCTATAAAATCAGCATATTTATAAAAAAATTTTGGATATCGATATGCGCCACTAGGTATGCAAAAATTTAGTTCTGGCTCTGGGGTCGGGACTACTAGGATATTAAACTTCTTGATATGAAATTTGCCAAAGCCATCATCTAGTAAGATATATTTTGCCCCTAAGTTTTTAGCTAGCTCTATGGCTTTTTCTCGCTTTTCACTAACTATAACGGTAGCTTTTTGGACGCACTTTGCATACTCCATAGCTTCATCGCCACTTTTTGCTACATCTGTTAAAATTTCACCGTTTTTAGCTACTAATATCATGCCTTTTGAAGCACGACCATACCCTCTAAGTATTATGGCAGAGCCTGAAAATTCATTTGCTATGGCGATACCTAAAGGGGTTTTGCCGCTACCGCCAAGAGTTAGATTTCCTATGCTAATGATGGGCATACTAAAGTCTTTTTCTTTGGTATAGAATTTTTTAATACAAACACAAAATGTATATACTAAAGAAAGTGGCAAAAGTGCGTAAGCAAGTAGCCTTTGAGTAAAGCCAGGACGCAAGAAAAAGTCTTGCACCCATAGGTGGAGTTTGTTTTTAAACACGAGAGTGTGCTATCGTTTTTATCTCTTTTGCGACACGCTCAACATCAGCATCGCTCATGACATTATAGATAGGTAAGGATAGTATCTGCTGATATGTTTTAAGTGCTATTGGGAAGGCATTTACCTTTAGGGCGTATTTGTTTTTATAGTAGCTTAAAAGATGGATAGGTATATAATGAAGCGAGGTGTTTATACCTTTTTCAAGTAACTCTCTGGCAAAACCATCTCTGTTTTTGTCTATCTTGATGATGTATTGTGTGTATATGTGGTCTCGTTTTTTTACTGGCGTGCTTACATGTGGGCAGTCTTTAAGTTGCTCGTCATAATACGCAGCTATATCTTGGTGGCGTTTGATAATCACATCATTTTTTTCTATTTGTGCGAGCGAGTATGCGGCATCTATCGCTGTTAGGTCGTATTTAACTCCAATATCAACAACATCATATATATAGCTTAGGTTACCAAATTTATCAAAACCAGTTGTAATGGCATAGTTGCGAAGTAGCTCAGCTTTTTTGGCTATCTCATCGTTATTTGTAGTGATAAATCCAGCTGTTGCGACTGAGTCTTTAACTTGGGAGTAAGTTTGAAAGCAAGTTAAAAGTGAGCCAGTGTTGCCTATTTTTTGACCATTGTAAGTTAGTCCGATAGCTCTGTTGGCGCTATCAAGAACTTCTATTTTATACTGTTTTGCTATATCATAAATTTTATCTAGTTCGGCACTTTGTCCAGCGACATGGTTTAGAAAAATTCCTTTTAGCTTTTTGTGGTTAAATTTCTCTAAAGTTATCTCAAGTGCTTTTGGGCAAATTCCTAAATCATCTTCATCAATATCCACAAATATCGGCTCTGCATCGAAGTGACGGATAGCTTGAGCAATGCTTGGAAAGGCATTTACCGAGCAGATAAACTTATCCCCGCGCTTTATATCCATCGCACAAAGGCTTAGGTGATGGGCGGCAGCAGAGTTGTTTGTGCTAATAACATGCTTTACTCCAAAATACTCCCTTAGCTTCTCTTCAAGCCGTTCTACCATTTGAGAATTTGGGTTGCTAAGTGCTTCGGATATAAGTTCACGCTCTCTATCTCCGATACTTGGTTTGTAAAAGCTAATCTCACTCATCTTATCTCCTTGTCTTATCTTATAGCCTTGCGATGATAGGCATATGCGCTTTAAAGCGGTTTTTATGGTATCTGCTTAAAACACTTTTTAGCAGATCCTTGTCACTTACTTTTTCATCTAAAAGGCTTAAATTTTGTTTATTTTCATCTATTTGTCGTAATACTCCATCAAGAACGCCATAGCTGTATCCAAGGTCACTTTCATCACTTTGACCCTCCCATAAGTCAGCCGATGGGGCTTTGTCTATGATGTTTTCACTTATACCCAAAAAGCGTGCAAACTCAAAAATTTCGCTCTTGTAAAGCTCGCCGATAGGATTAATAGCGCATGCTAGATCACCAAAAATCGTGCCATACCCTAACATAAGCTCGCTTTTGTTGCTTGTGCCAACAACGATAGCATTAATATTTGCAGAGTAGTCATAAAGTAGGCTCATGCGAATTCTTGCACATAAATTTCCCTTTCTAAGGTTGCCTAAATTTTCTCCTATTTGGCTTTGATAGGCGGTTAGAATTTCATCTATGTTAATGATTTTATGGTTTATATTTAGTGTTTTACAAAGCTCAAGCCCATCTTGTAAATTTTGTTTATTTGAGGAGTTTGTCGGCATCAAAAGAGCGTGTGTATTTTGTGGTGCCGCAAGTGTGCAAAGTGTTGCAACAACAGCAGAGTCAAGACCTCCGCTAACACCAAGTAGTAAATTTTTAGCTCCAGTCATCTTTTTCGCATCTTGCAAAAAAGTTACTAAATTTAACTTGATTTTTTCAAAATCCATCATAGCTTTGTGCTAATAACCCTCTTAAAATATTATTTCATGCAGTTATTGTAGCCTATTTAGCATAAATTTTTTTTTAAGTTTAAGGATTTTTTTGTAAAATTCTTAAAGAAATAAATTAAAAAAGGGAAAAATATGGAAATTCTCTCAAAAGCCTTTGGTGCATACTCAACAAACTGTTATATAGTAAATTTAGGAGGCAAACAGGCTGTTATAGACCCTGGAGATGGCGCTTTTGGCTGGGTTATGCAAAATGCTAAAAATTTAAAAGCTATCATTTGCACGCACGGACATTTTGACCATATCTATGATGTTTGTGAGATAAAAAAGGCAAGTTTGGCACCAATTTTTATCCATAGAGATGATGCTTTTATGCTTGAAAATGATATTTTTAATGAAGGATATCATGTTTGCAAGCCAGATTTTGCTGTTGATGAGGGTGCTTATGAGTGTGAGGGGTTTAGCTTTGAGTTTATGCACTTTACAGGTCATACTCCTGGCTGTTCGATGGTTCGTTTTGAAGATGTTGTGTTTAGTGGGGATTTTTTATTTAAAGATAGTATAGGCAGATGGGATTTCCCGTATTCAAATAAAAATGATATGATAAAAAGTCTTGAAAAGGCTATGAAATTGCAGGGTGATTTTAGGATATTGCCAGGGCATGGAGGTGAAACTTCACTGCAGCGCGAGAGGCAAAATTTTACCTCTTGGCTACAATATGTAAAAATGCATTGACCTAAGCTTGCTCTTTATCTCTAGCACGCCTTAGGGCAGCCTCTTTTTTGATATTTTTTTGTTGAGCTGTAAATATATGCTCATCAAGCGTCACTAGCTGAAATGTGCCTTCAAAGACCTTCATCTCTCTTATGCGACCTATTACTCGCACATCTCGCTTGCGCGACTCGTCAAAATAGGCTGTGGCTTCAAAGTCTATAACATCTCCAAGCTTTGCAGGAGCGAAGAAATTTATCCTAGCATTTATAGTAACGCAGTTTTGTAAATTTATTGATGTTAGTGCTGCATAGTTTGCAGCAGAAAATATAAAACCACTATGTATAAGTCCTTCAGTATCACAAACCATCTCAGCTGTCGTAAATAGTCTTGTTTTTGAGTGGTTTTTTTCAAGTTCTGTCACCACTCCACTTAAGCTTAGCTTTATCTCTGTTGATGTTTTTATGTCATTGCGAAATGGATTTTCATCTTCTGGAAGGATGATTTGCGAGTCGTTAGCCTCTTCATAAATGTTATCTTCAGCCATATTTTTCCTTAAATTTTTATTTTAATGTAAACTCTGCGTGGTGCTGGATAGCCTTCGATCGTTTTTGTGTTATCAAGCGGGTCTAGAAAGCTCTCAAGGCTTTGTCCGTCTATCCACTCGGTTTTTCGCTGCTCTTCAAAGTCTGTCGGCTTTGTTGCCAAAATTTCAAAATCCTTAAATTTTGCCCTTTCGCACCAGTTTTGAAGTGCTGAAATGGTAGGCACAAAGTAGATATTTGGGATTTTAGAATATGTATTTTTTGGTGTTAGCGCAAAGTCGCCTTGCATGTCAATATACATCGTATCTAAAAAAATTTCTCCGCCATCATTTAATGCACTTTTTAACTCTTTTAACATCTTTACTGGGTCGCTTCTATGATATATCACGCCAAGGCAAAAAATAGTATCAAATTTCATGCCATAGCAAGCTAAATGCTCCACGCCAAGAAGTTCATACTGAATGTCTGAACAAATGAAGTGATTTAAAAATTTAAACTGCATAAAAGTATGCACACTAGGATCAAAACCAACCAGTTTTTTGGGCTTAAATGGCAACATGCGAAACATGTAATAGCCATTATTGCACCCAACATCTGCAATGCTTTTTTCACATAAATCAAGATGTGGGGCGAGTAGATTAAATTTTATAAAGCTTTGCCATTCGGTATCAATAAAAATTTCATTTAGCGCAAAAGGCCCCTTTCTCCATGGTTTTAGTTGTTTTGCTATGTCTTCTATCTGCTTTAAATTTTGGCTACTTATGTTGTTAAAATTTATTCTTACAACATCATCAAAATCGCATTTTGCCTCTATCTTACCAAGGTATTCAAGTCTTTTTAAGATGTCTAAATTTTTGGCTGTATTTAGCTCTTTTTGCTTAAGTTTTAAAAACTCTTGCATGCTATTTCCAGTCTATGACATTGTGTGGGCAGTCTTTTTGGTAGTTTCCAGCCGCATCATAATACTCTTTGCAGTCGTTATAATATCTTGTAGAAATACCTCTTTCATTTAAAAATAGACAGCCATTTAGGCAAAATAAAACAAATATCAGGATAAAAAGTTTAAAAAAATTTCTCATGGCGTTGATTTTATCATAAATTTTAAGAATTTATAGTAAAATGCAAGTATTAGGACTAAGTTTAGTCATTTTAATGCAAGGCATTTTTATGCAAAGACGAGATTTTTTTAAAATAGGTGCGGTTTTAGGTGCGGCAAGTGTGCTGCCAAGTGTTGCTTTTGGAGCTAATAGTGTCCAAAAAATGGGTGCAGTGCGAACTTTTGATGTGAGTTTAAAACATGCCATTTTAGAAAAGGGCAAGATGACTAGATTTTGGCTACCACTTGTTACAAATACCCCTTTTCAACAGCTTGTAAGTGACTATAAAGTAAGCACAAACGCAAGAGAGCATTTTATCTCAGATCTTGAAATTCCTACTCTGTTTGCAGACTTTAACAAAGATGAACAAAAGGCGTTTATAGATGTAAGTTTTAGGGTGCAAACAACCGAGAGAAACACTGACTTTAGCAAGGTAAATTTTAAAGAAAATGAAAAGCTTGCTCCTGAGATATCACGCTATTTAGAGCCTACTGCGCAAATTCCAACAACGGGCATAGTAAAAGAATTTGCAGATAAGATAGTTGGTAAGACTAAGGGCGATTTGGAGCGCGCAAGGCTTATTTATAACTGGGTAGCTGATACGATGGAGCGCGATAATAGCGTTATGGGATGTGGTTTGGGCGATGTAAAAATGATACTTGAAAGTGGTAAATTAGTTGGCAAATGCACGGATATAAACAGCGTATTTGTAGGGCTTTGTAGGGCGCTAGGTATCCCTGCTCGTGAGCTTTTTGGTATTAGGGTCGGCTCATCAAGATTTAGCGGCCAAATGGGCGCAAAGCCAAAAGATGACGGACTAAGTCATATCTCTGGCGCTCAGCATTGTAGGGCGGAATTTTATCTTAAAGGTTATGGCTGGATACCTGTTGATCCTGCTGATGTGACAAAGGTTAGACTTGGCGAGAAGCTACAAAATGGCGATGCGAAGCTAAATGAGGTGCGCGAGTTTTTATTTGGTAACTGGGAGATGTGCTGGATAGGCTTTAACTATGGTCGCGACTTTGACTTAAAGCCAAGAGCCGAGCAAACACCTATAAATAACTTTGGTTATCCGTATGCTGAGGTTGATGGTAATACACAAAACTATTACGATCCAAAAGAATTTAGCTATAACTATACATCAAAAGAAGTGTGAGTTGAAACATATAAAATTTATATTTTTAGCTATAGTAAGCGCATTTATGGCAACACTTTGTTGCCTTCCTGCGCTACTTTTTGTCTTGTTTGGAACAAGCTTTTCGTTTCTTTCATTTTTAGAGCCACTTAGCCAATATCGCACGATATTTACCATGCTTTCGCTTGTTTCTTTCGGTGTTTCGATATTTTATATATTTTTTAACCAAAATACTTGCTCGCTAGATAGTAGACGCAAAAGATGGTATGTGATATATGCTATTTTGGGTTTTTTGCTGGTTATTTTGCTATTTTATCCAGAAATTTTAGGAGAACTTTATGCGTAAAATTTTAGCTATTTTACTTTTCGTATCGGCGCTTTTTGCTGATAAAACGATAGTTGTAAAGGTTGAAAAAATTCACTGCCCATTATGCACAGCCATAGTTAGAAAAGCTAGCTTAAAGGTTGATGGCGTAAAAAGCGCAAAGGCTGATATGAAAAGTAAAATTTTAACCATACAAGCTAGCGATGATGTTGATGAAAATGAGATATTAAAAGCACTTGAAGCGACTGAATATCCAGGAGTGATCATAAAATAAGGAGGCAAAAAAATGAGCAAAAATGAAGTTTTAGTAAAATTTGAGCAACTTTGCAAGATACCGCATTGTAGCTTTGAAACTGCACAGATGCGTGAGTTTTTGGTTGATTTTGCAAAACAAAAAGGCGCAAAAGTAAGTGTAGATGAGTTTGGAAATATCCATGCCATAAAGGGTGAGCCAAAAATTTGTTTGCAGAGTCATTATGATATGGTTTGTATGGGTGATGCGCCAAATGTTGTAGTTGAGTATCATGATGATGGCTTTATGAGAGCTAAAAACTCATCTTTGGGGGCTGATAATGGCATAGGTGTTGCCATGATGATGCAAATGCTTGCCGAGTTTGATAATGTTGAGTGTCTTTTTACAAATGACGAAGAGGTCGGGCTTATTGGGGCAAATAACTTTAAAGGAAAGCTTGTTAGTAAAAAACTTTTAAATCTTGACAGTGAAGATGATAATGAGGTTGTAACAGGCTGTGCTGGTGGCATAAATGTATTTGCTAGTATTGATGTGAGCGCAAAAAAAGCCAATGAAGTAGATGCTTATGAAATTTTGGTCTCTGGCTATCCTGGTGGGCACTCTGGAAATGAGATACATAAAGACATACCAAATGCGATAAAAGTCTTGGCTGAATTTGTGAGAAAAAGCAAAGCAAAAATCGCTCTTATCGAGGGTGGTGAGCGAAGTAACTCTATACCAACTTCAGCAAAAGCCATAGTTGTAAGCGAAATTTTACCAAAAAGTGACAACCCACACATAAGCGTTAAAAAACTTGATGAAAAATATGAAATTTTAGAAAATGGGGATAAAATTTTAGCTCTTATAAATGCCTTTTCGCAAGGTGTAAGAAGTTATAATGCAGAGCTTGGCTTGCCAAATGATAGCGTAAATTTATCACTTTTAAAATTTGACAAAAAAACAGCTGAGGTTGAGTTTTTTGCTCGTTCGATGACTTGGGATGGGCTTCATAGGATGGAATTTGAGCTTAGTGAGCTTGCCTTGGCTCTTGGTTTTAGTGTAACTAGCAAGGATAGGTCAGTGCCTTGGAAGCCAGAGCCAGATGAGTTTGCACATGCGGTCTTAGAAGAGCTTTTAAAGCTTCGCCCACAAGCAAAGCTAGCTGCTATACATGCTGGACTTGAATGTGGTGTTTTGCGTGATAAGCATGATGATATGGAAGCTTGCTCGATAGGTCCAAATATCTACTCTCCACACTCAACTCGTGAAAAATGCGAGATAGCCTCGGTGGAGATCATAACTAAAGTTGTAAGAAATATCGTAAAAAAATATCAGTAAATTTAGGCTAGGGGTGGTTGCCCTAGCTTTTTAAGTTTAAGCAAAAATATCTAAGCTTTTTCTTGCTTGTAAATTTTGTTCACTTGCGCTTAGCTCAAGTGTTTGCTCGGCAAGTTGTTCTGAAGCTTTCATGGCTTGAAGTTGTACTTTTTGTATCTCTTCGGCTTGGTTAAGTTCACTGCGTTCTCTTGGCTGGCTAATGTTTTGGTAAGCGTTAAAAGAATTTACTCCTGAAATCATTTTTATCCTTTTAAATTTTTAGACATTATAGTATTTTAAAGTAAATGCAAAACTTTTTTATAAACTTTGCAGGAACAGAGGGGTGCTTACCCCTCGATGTAGTTTTTAAGTTTTCTACCAACTTTTGGGTGTTTTAGTTTTTTAATCGCTGAACTTTCGATCTGGCGGACACGCTCACGAGTAACATTTAGTGCTTTGCCTATCTCTTCAAGCGTGCGGTCGCTCTCATCATCAAGCAGACCAAATCTCATACAAATAACAGCCTTTTCACGGTCATTTAGCTGACTTAAAACCTCATCTATTTGCTGTCTTAAATCGCCTTTTAGGATATGATCCATAGGGCTTAAAGATGTTTTATCTTCAACAAAATCACCAAATTTACCATCATCTTCGTTTGCTATAGGGGCTTCAAGACTGATAGGCTCTTTTGTGATTTTTATAACTTGCTTTACTTTGTCTATGCTTAGTCCGACCTCTTCAGCTATCACGCTAACATCGGGCTCTTTGCCCTCTTCTTGCATGTATTTTCTATTTATTTTATTAATGCGGTTTATGGTTTCTATCATATGGATAGGGATTCTTATAGTTCTTGCTTGATCAGCGATAGCTCTAGAGATCGCTTGGCGTATCCACCATGTTGCATAGGTCGAAAATTTATACCCTTTGCGGTACTCAAATTTATCTACCGCCTTCATAAGCCCGATATTTCCCTCTTGTATAAGATCAAGGAATGGCAGACCACGGTTTGTGTAGCGTTTTGCGATACTTACAACCAGTCTTAGATTTGACTTTGCCATTCTGGCTTTTGCCTCATCAGAAATTTTCTTTCCGCGTTTTATTTGCTCCAAAACCTCTTTAAGCTTGGCTGGCTCTAGATTAAAGCCACTTTTGCTTGCCTCTTTTGTCTGAAAAAGTTTTTTTATCTCAACATATGTTGAGACCATCGTAGCTTCAGGAACACGAGAGACGATATCTTCTTTGCTAAGTTTTAAGATGTCTTTTAAAATTCCTTTGTGGTTTTTCTTAAGTTCATCACTAAACATTGGAAGGCGATACTCTAGGCGTTTTAGCTCTCTATCAAACTCATCATCACTTTTTAGTGCCGTTTCCATTGATTTTACGATCTCAGTTATAAGCTTGCTTGTAGGACCTAAATCCATTAGCTTGTCTTTTAAAATTTTCTTCTTAAATGCTATATTTAGGTTTCCACCCACATCGTTTTCTTCAAGTTCTGCTTGTTTTCCAGCACTTTTAAGCCACTCTTTTTTTGCTTTTTCAAGTGCCTTAAAGCTTTCTATAACCTTGTCTGCACGCTTATCGTTTTTTAAATTTTTCTTTGGCTTCTCATCTTCGTCAGTGTATTCATCTTCATTTTCATCATCTTCTTCTTCGATATCCTCTTCGTTTTCATCCTCAAAACTTTTAAAAAGCTCTTTAACGCGACGCTCTCTATTTATAAGTGGCTCTTTGTAATCTAATATAAAGTCTATCAAAAATGGTACAGAGCAAAAAGCATCGATTATTATATCTTCACCAAGTTCTATCTTTTTGCTTATCTCCACCTCTTCTTCTTTTGTAAGTAAGGCTATTTGACCCATCTCTCTAAGATACATTCTGACTGGACTATCAGAGCGTGACCACTCTAAAAAGTCGCTATCGCCAACTAGGTCAAATTCTTCTTCTATATCAACTTCTTGTGTTTTTTCAGCCTCTTTTTGGCGCTTTTTGGCATCTTCAATATTTCGCATTTTTGCGATTGAAGCAGCAGTAAGAAGCTGTACTTTATGTGTTTTAGCTAAGGATTCGATCTTTTTTATGACCGTTGCTGCTGGGGCTTTGTCAAATAGTTTTACAAGTTTTTCATAGGTAACAAAACCTTTTGCATTTTCGGCAAAAAGTTCTTCGACTTGGGAAAAATTTTTCTTTGCTGAACTCATATTAGTAGATACTCCCTTTTGTGCTATCACGGGTTTTAAAAGAGATGGATTATACCGAAATTTTCTTAATATTTTATAAAATTTATTTTGGAACACTTTTTGCTTATGTCGGATTAAAGATAAAAATTTTTGGCAAAAAGCCTATATTAAGGTGCAAAATGCAAAATGGATACTACCAAGCCACAGGTGCGATGGTTACACAGTTTAATAGACTAAATGTCATCACAAACAACCTCGCAAATGTAAATACTATTGGCTACAAAAGAGATGATGTTGTTGTTGGCGACTTTGCTAGAATTTTTAAGCAAGTTCAAGATGAACTTCCGCTTAAAAATCATACAAAGGATGCTGCAAAATACTTAAATAGAACGATCGATAGGGTTCCACAAATTGTTGAAGAGTACACAGATTTTAGCTCTGGTGGCATCAAACACAGCACAAACGATCTTGACTTTGCGATAAAGCGAGATGACCTTTTTTTCTTAGTTGATACCCCTCAAGGACCAAGACTAACTAAAAATGGCGCTTTTAGTCTTGATAGTGAAGGTTTTTTAGTTAGCAAAGAGGGATATAGGGTTTTGCCTAGTGGATATGAGGCGTTGCCTGAAAATTCTCGTGGTATTCAAATAGCTTCTGACGCAAAACTAACTGTCGATAAAAACGGTAATGCTTACGCTAATAACGAGCCTATAGTAAAACTTTTTATAGCACAACCAAGGGAAATTCGTGATATAGAAAAGGTGGGAGATAATTTGTATAAGCCAAAAACAATGGATGATGTTGCCGATGTGGCTGATGCTGATGCTGTATTTCAAGGATATGCTCAGATGTCAAATGTTAATCCAGTAACCGAGATGGTCGGTCTTATCGAGACGCAGCGTTTGGTTGAAATTTATCAAAAAGTCATGACAAGCCATATGGATGACCTAAACAACGACGCGATCTCAAAAATCGCCAGCGTAAGACAATAAAATTTAAAAGGATAAAAGCCATGATGAGATCACTTTATACCTCTGCGACGGGGATGATAGCACAGCAAACGCAAATAGATGTAACAACGCACAATATCGCAAATGTCAATACCTATGGATACAAGAAAAACCGTGCGGAATTTGCGGACTTAATGTATCAGGTTATGGAATATGCAGGCACTGCAACTAGCCAGACTACTACAAGCCCGACTGGTATTGAGGTGGGTCTTGGTGTTCGTCCAACAGCTATAAATAAAATTTTTTCACAAGGATATTTTAAAGAGACCAGCAACAACCTTGATGTTGTCATCGCTGGAGATGGCTTTTTTCAAATTCAGCTTCCCGATGGAACTACAGCCTATACTAGAAATGGTGCGTTTAAGCTTGATGCAAACGGTACGGTAGTAAATTCTGATGGCTATCAGCTTATACCGCAGATAGTTATCCCTGAAAATGCAACACAAATTTCTATCGGTATTGATGGTACGGTTTCTATCTTGCAGCCAGGAGAGGCTGAGATGGCGCAAGTGGGACAGATAGAGCTTGCAAATTTTATAAATCCAGCAGGACTTCACTCGATGGGCGATAATAACTATCTTGAAACAGCAGCTAGTGGTAATGTCGTTGTTGGCGTGGCTGGACTTGATGGTATCGGCACGATAAGGCAGGGTTTTATCGAGATGAGTAATGTCCAGCTAGTTGAGGAGATGACCGATCTTATCACGGGTCAGCGTGCTTATGAGGCAAATTCAAAAGGTATCACTACGAGCGACTCGATGCTTGAGATCGTAAATGGACTAAAAAGGTAGGTTAAGATGATTTATGTTTTATCTGTGATTGTATTTATGCTTCTTGCTTGGGTGGTTGATGTGCTTTATTTCTCAAGTGATGAGTTTAAGAAGGCTCACTAAGATAAATTTAGCCCATTTTTTGTAAACCTATAGATATTTGCTAAATTTATAAACGCAAATATCTATGTTTATCTTCTTTTATGCACTAAATTTTGATATTTTATGTATATTTTTGCTGTTTTTTGCTAGAGATTTTATGATTTTTAGTAATTTTTTAAGCAACTAACGAGAAAACTTCACTAAAGTAAATTTAAAGTTAAAAAATTTAATTATTTTTTAAAGCAAAGTTAATATAATGTCAAATATATTTTAATGGGGAAGGGGAAAAATATGGAATTTCTCACAAGTTTAAGCGAGGGGTGGCAGTTTAGCATACAAATCGCCATCGTGCTTGTTTGTCTATTTTATGGTGCAAAAAAGGGCGGTATCGCTCTTGGTATGCTAGGAGGCATAGGTCTTATTATGCTTATATTTGGCTTTCATATCCAGCCGGGAAAGCCAGCTATAGATGTAATGCTAACTATCCTTGCGGTTGTTGTTGCTAGTGCTACTTTGCAAGCTTCTGGTGGTCTTGATGTTATGCTTCAGATCGCAGAGAGAATTTTGCGTAAAAATCCAAAATATGTAAGCATTCTTGCGCCGTTTGTTACTTGCACGCTTACTATACTTTGTGGTACTGGGCATGTTGTTTATACGGTGCTTCCGATCGTTTATGATATTGCTATTAAAATGGTATACGCCCTTAGCGCCCGATGGCTGCAAGCTCGATTTCATCGCAGATGGGTATTATCGCAAGTCCAGTTTCGGTTGCTGTTGTTACACTAACTGCATTTTTGCTGGGCGCAAAAAATCCTATCCCTGGCTTTGACGGCTATCTTGATCTTTTAAAAATCACTATACCATCGACATTTTGTGGTGTTTTAGTGATAGGAATTTTTAGCTGGTTTAGAGGGAAAGACCTTGATAAAGATGAGGAATTCCAAGAAAAGATTAAAGATCCTGAATTTAAAAAGTATGTTTATGGCGACTCTGTAACTCTTCTTGGTAAAAAATTGCCAGGTCATCAGTGGGCTGCGATGTGGATATTTTTGGCTGCTATCGCTGTGGTAGCACTTCTTGGATACTTTAAAGAGCTTCGTCCAAGCTGGTCTTCTACAAAAGATGCAACGATAGTTCAAGTTGTTGCAAACTATCCAACAGAGCAAAAAATTCTAAAGACTATCACCGTAAAAGATGGTAGCATTTCAGCTCAATCAACAGAACTTAGTGTCTCAAACAGTAAGATAGGCTCAAGCCAAAAGGCTCAAGCTGTTGAGATAACAAGTAAAAATGGTGCGAAAGAGAGCTTTGTGCGCTCAAATGACGGCACAGTTACTTATATGAACGCTGATGGTAAAAAAGAGGAATTTCAAGGCTCATACATTAACATTTCTAATAAACAATCTTCTAAATATACTCTTGGCATGGTTCATGTTATTCAAATTTTTATGCTTTTAGCTGGTGCGTCGATTATTATATTTACTCCAACCGATGCTAATAAGATTGGTAAAAATGAGATATTTAGATCAGGCATGATCGCGCTTGTTGCCGTCTTTGGTATTAGCTGGATGGCTGAAACTATGTTTGCAGTGCATACGCCGATGATGAAGGCCGCTCTTGGAGATATAGTAAAAGAGTATCCTTGGACATATGCTGTGATGTTGCTTTTGATCTCAAAATTTGTAAATTCTCAAGCAGCTGCACTTGTTGCGTTTGTTCCGCTTGCGCTTGGTATTGGTGTTGATCCAGCTATTATCCTTGCTTTTGCTGCGGCTTGCTATGGATATTATATCTTGCCAACTTACCCAAGCGACCTTGCAGCGATACAGTTTGACCGCTCTGGCACAACAAAGATAGGTAAATTTGTTATTAACCACAGCTTTATTATACCAGGACTTATCGGAGTTATAGTCTCTTGTATATTTGGCTATATATTTACAGGTCTCTTTGGCTACCTATAAAAATTTTCGGGGAAAATTATCCCCGAAATTTCTAAAATTTTAGACAAATCTTTAAAATAACTAAGTAAAATTTTAATTTAATATAGATATAATATTTCATCAATTTTCTCACAAAGGAGATAGAATGAAATTTATGTTAAAGGTGGTAGCATTTATGCTTCTTGGAACTACTTTGGCTTTTGCTAAGCCTACGATTTATATCCTTGCGACTGGCGGCACTATCGCTGGTAGCGGATCTGGGGAGCTTTCGACTGCTTATACTTCTGGTACTGTTACAGTAGATAAGCTTATTGCCGCAGTTCCACAGATAAATGAGATAGCTACGATAAAAGGCGAGCAAATCTCACAAATAGGCTCTCAGGAGATGAATAACGAAGTCTGGCTAAAGCTAGCTAAGCGTGTAAATGAGCTTTTGACTAGTGGCAAGGCAGATGGTGTTGTCATCACCCATGGCACAGACACGATGGAAGAGACGGCGTATTTTTTAAATTTGGTCGTTAAAAGTGATAAGCCGATCGTTATGGTTGGTGCTATGAGAAACTCAGGTTCACTGTCTGCTGATGGTCCGCTAAATCTTTTTAACGCTGTAAATGTTGCAATTAGCAAAGATAGCGTAAATAAAGGCGTTATGGTTGTGATGAATGATGAAATTCATGCAGCAAGAGAGGTTACTAAGACTAACACGACTGGGGTTGAGACATTTAAGTCACCAAATGCTGGCAAGATAGGCACTGTATTTTATGGCAATGTTAAATTTTATATGGCTCCACTTAGAAAGCACACAGCTAGCTCAGAATTTGACATCACAAAAATCACTGAACTTCCGCGAGTTGATATCCTTTATAGCCATGCAAATGATAATGCAGACTTTGCAAATATAGCTATTAAAAATGGAACAAAAGGCATTATAAGTGCTGGTATGGGTAACGGCAACCCTTTCCCAACTGTGCTTGAAGCGCTTGGTGAAGGTGTGAAAAAGGGTGTTGTGGTGGTACGCGACTCTCGTGTGGGAAGTGGCGAAACTACTCTAAATGGAGAGGTTGATGACGCTAAATATGGCTTTTTGGCAAGCGATAACTTAAATGCTCAAAAAGCTAGAGTGCTTTTGATGTTAGCGCTTACAAAAACTATGGATAAAGCAAAAATTCAAGAGTTATTTTTAACCCATTAAACCTTATGGACGGAGACACTCCGTCCTTTTTTAAAAATTATAATTATTTTATACTTTGTGTTTGAGTGGATTTTGTGTCACTAAATGAGTTTGTGTAAGGTAACAAGAGATATTTTTTACTTTCTACTAAAAATCCGATCGCTTCTTGTAGTTGTTTTTCATTTAGCGCATATAATTTTTCAAGCTCAACAAAAAGCTCTTTTGCTCTATTTTTTTCGAGAGGATTTTGTTTGTAAAATAGCATTAAATTTGCGCCTATACCTATAAATTCATACGCAAATGAGCAGACAAAATTTATAAGTGCATAGCTTTGGTGAGGCTGTAAGTCATCAACAAAGTAGCCATTTATCATCCTTGCAAAACACTCTGAACTTTTTTTGGTAGGACAAAGATGTACTATGATATCCTCTTCTAAGAATTTCGCATCATTGTAGCTAAGCTCTGCAAGTGCTTTAAATGCATCGTTTTTATTTAAATTTATCTTACCATAAAAGTCGCTAAGGCTTGTATTTTGAGTGTTTAAAATTCTTAAAATATGCTCAAATTTCTTAATCTCTGCTGCCCCATTAGCAAAAGATCTATTATACTCATCAACATCGAAAAAAAACTCACCAGTGGCTGCATGGGAGCTTGTGTATTCACACTGAGTCGTATTTTCAAATATAAAAAGCGGTCGCTTTGTCGGGTATTTTGCCAGCAATTCCTCATATGCTAATATAGTAGCTTTCATATTGCGTTCAGTTTTTAAAGTGGCAAATTTATAAAGCTCACTAGAATCGACACTCATGCCTTTTATCTTGTTTTCTTCAATGATATTTATAAGTGAAGCAGGACTGAAAAGATGGTTGTAAATTCTTGATAAAACTCTCAATAAACACTCCTAAAATTTGGCGAAATTTTACTATATTTTGATTAAAAATTCCATTAAATTTTAAAAATATTTATCAAAAATTTTGGAGCACAAAAAACGACACATCTAATTTTTAGCTTACTTTTGATAAAATTGGGCTAAAAATTTATAAAAGGGCAAAAATGACACAGGCAAAAGTATGGAAATTTGGTGACAATATAGACACCGATATTATCATTGCTGCACGATATTTAAATACATCTGACGAAAATGAACTGGCAAAACACATAATGGAAGATGGCGATCCTGACTTTGTTAAAAAGATGAGAGTTGGAGATGTTATAATTGCTGGTGAAAATTTTGGTTGCGGAAGTAGCCGAGAGCACGCACCTATCGCACTAAAGGCGGCTGGTGTGAGTGCTGTTATAGCAAAGAGTTTTGCAAGAATTTTTTATAGAAATAGTTTTAACACAGGACTTTTGATATTAGAGATAAATGAGACAGATGAGATAAATGAAGGCGATGAGGTTAAGATAGACATTGATTCTGGTGTTATAAAAAATGTTACCACTTCTAAAGAGTATAAATTTCATCCTATCCCGCCGTTTATGCAGGAGCTTTTAAAAGAGGGTGGCTTGATGCAATACGCGAGCAAAAAGATAAAATAAGGTAAAAAATGGCAAAAAGATATAAAATTTGTATGATAAAAGGCGATGGTATCGGACCTGAGATAGTTGATGAGGCTGTTAAGGTTCTTGATGCGATAAGTATGAAGTTTGATATAAATTTTGAATATGATTATAAGCTTATGGGTGGCGCAGCTTACGATGTTTTTGGTGAGCCGTTACCAAATGAAACACTTCAAAGTGCCCTTGAAAGTCATGCTGTGCTTTTTGGTGCTATTGGCGGTGAAAAATGGGATAGTTTGCCACGAGACAAACGCCCTGAAAGCGGGCTTTTAAAGATACGAAAAGAGCTTGGAGCTTTTGCAAATTTGCGCCCAGCGATGATATATGATGAACTTGTGAGCGCTAGCACTATTAAACCAGAAGTTGTTCGAGGCGTAGATATACTTGTTGTGCGTGAATTAACGGGTGGAATTTACTTTGGACAGCCACGACAAAAGGGCAAAACTAGCGCGTTTAATACAATGGTATATACAAAAGATGAGATTGAGCGTATTGCAAAAGTTGCATTTGAAGCAGCGCTAAAACGCAAAAAAAAGGTTTGCATGGTCGATAAGGCAAATGTCCTTGAGACTAGCCAGTTATGGCGCGAGGTGGTTAGCGATGTTGCAAAAAGCTATCCGGATGTTTTGCTTGAGTTTATGTATGTTGATAACGCAGCAATGCAGATCGTGCGTAATCCTAGGCAGTTTGATGTTATTTTGACTGAAAATTTATTTGGGGATATTTTAAGTGATGAAGTAAGTATGGTTGTTGGATCGATAGGACTTTTGCCAAGTGCTAGTATGGGCGGAAAAGTCGGTATCTATGAGCCTATCCATGGTAGTGCGCCAGATATAGCAGGCCAGGGTATAGCAAATCCTTTAGCAACTATTTTAAGTGCTGCCATGATGTTAAGATATGCACTGAATGAAGAAGAGGCTGCACTTTGTATTGAAAAAGCCGTAAAAAGCGCACTTGCTCAAGGCTACAGGACTAAAGACCTAGCTGTATTTGATGCAAAAGAAATTTGTACAACAAGCGATATGGGCGATGTTGTGGTTAAGTTTATAGAGCAAAAGTAGCCATGAAAAATACAATAACAGAAGCGCTTATTTATGAGTCGCAAGGACTAAAAGATGATGCGCTTGAAGTGTATAAGAATATCTTAAAAAACGACGCAGATAACAAAGATGCGCTTGCTGCGATAAGGCGTTTGAGCGGGATTAGAAAATCTCGTAAGATAGCAAATGAGCAGATGAAAGAATTTTTCTTGCAAATGCGAACACAACACGAGATAACAGAGTTTAAAAGGTGGCTTATAAGATTATGAAACTTGATGATATAGCAAAAATGGCGATTAATGAGGTTAGTGCAGAGCTTGAAAAGATTGAGAATCTGCACGCTTTAAATATGCAAAATACAGAGCAAAAACCACAAGCACAAAAGCCAAAATTTCAGATAAATGAAGCTCAAAGCGTAAGCGAGCAAGTAGAAAATGGCGAGATTTTAAGTAGTGAAAAGATATTTTTAACAAATTTAAAAGAGCGCACAGAGGTGCTATTTGAAGGGCTAAATGAGCTACCAAAAGAGCTTGTGAATGAGCGACTAGAGCTGACGCTAAAATTTTTAGAGTTTGTCCTAGCAAATGTTGAAAACCGCCTCGAAAACCTTAACAAGTAGCAGTATTAACGATGCTATAACGCTACTTACATCAGGCGATAAGTTAAGTAGTGTAAAAAAACTGCTCGCACCGCATACAAAGCGTGCATATTTGGTTGGCGGTTGCGTGCGTGACTCCTTGCTTGCACGAGAAGTTTATGACTATGACATCGAGGTTTATGATATTAATCCTAAACGCTTTGATGAGATTATGCAAAGTGTAGGTGCAAGTGGTGTTGGCAAGAGCTACTTTATCTACAAATTTGGTGCGTTTGACCTTGGCTTGCCACGCACTGAGAGTAAAACCGGGAAACTACACACTGACTTTAAAGTAAGCTACTGCAATGATGAGCGTGAAGCCTCAAAGCGGCGCGACTTTAGCGTAAATGCTATGATGATAAATATATTTAGCGGCGAGATACTTGACTTTTGGGCTGGTAAACAGTGCCTTAAAGATGGCATTTTGCGTCATATTGATGATGAGAAATTTTGTGAGGATGCGCTTAGGGTGTTGCGTGGTGTGCAGTTTGCATCGCGTCTAAATTTTGACATTGCAAACGCTACTTTAAGGCTTATGAAAAGTATTGATTTGTCGCACCTTAGCAAGACGCGTATTTCAAATGAGCTTATAAAATTTATGCGTGCAAAATATCTTGAAAAAGGTGTGTTTTATCTTTATAAATTAGGACTTTTTAAGAAATTTTTTGGTTTAAATTTAGATAAAAATGAGCTCGAAGAGTTAATAAATGAGCTAAAAAATGCGCGAAATTTCATCCAAGATGAGCGAGTATTTTTGTATGTTTTGGCTGGATTTTGTGGTGTAGATATCAAAAATATCGTGCATGATTTGGCTTTACCAAATAGCTTTTTAAGTGCACTAAAGCATCCGTTTTACAATAAAATGCCAAGTGATTTTGAGATGATGAAAATTTCGCTTGATATGCCACTTAGTAAGTGGCTTGGATGTTATAGGCTTGAACGCATAAAGCGCGCAAAAGAGCTTGGCGTGTATGATGAAAAATTTACGCCAAATATCAATACTAGCGAGATAATGTCGCTTGGTTTTAAAGGAAAAGAATTTGGTGCCGAGCTAAATCGCCGTCAAGATGAAGCCATTTTACTGTATTTACAAAGTCTAAAAAAGTGCGATTAAACCGCTTAAAAGGGCACTTTGGTTAAAATATCTTTCAAATTTATGTCAAAGGCGCAAATTTATGTTTAACATCGTTTTAGTGCATCCGCAAATTCCTCAAAATACAGGCTCTATAGGCAGAATGTGCGTGAATGCAAACCTTAAGCTTCATATTGTAAAACCAACGATGTTTGAGATAAGCGAGAAGTCTGTAAGGCGCGCTGGGCTTGATTACTGGGCGCAGCTTGAGCCAAAAATTTGGGAGAACTTAGATGAGTTTTTGCAAGAAAACATAAAGCACAAGGAGCGATTTTTCTTTGCGACTACAAAGACAAATAGGCTCTATTTTGACGCTAGCTATCAGCCAGGAGATTTTTTGTTTTTTGGTGGCGAAAGTACAGGGTTACCAAGAGAACTAATGCAGCTAAATTTTAAAAATGCCGTAACTATACCGATGGGTGAGCATGGCAGAAGTTTAAACCAGGCCACAAGCGTAGGTATAGTCGCATATGAAGCTATACGCCAAAATATTGATAAATTTGATTTTAGAAAGCCACTATGAGAGCTTTTTTGGCTTTTATTTTACTATGTGTTTTTACTTTTGGAAGCACGCTAAAGATCGCTACTTATAATGTAGAAAATCTATTTGATGGTATAAATAATGGAAACGAATATCCTGATTTTCGTATCGAAAAAGGCAAGTGGAGTAAGCAAAAAGCAAGTCAAAAAATTTCTCGCATAAGAGAGGTTTTAAATGCCCTTGATGCTGACATTATAGCACTTCAAGAGGTTGAAAATGAGCAAATTTTAAAAGAGCTAGCAAAAGGCACAAAATACACTTATGTTACCTTTGCGACAACCAAAAATGCGCCCATAGGTCTTGGCGTGCTTTCTAAAATTCGCCCCGAAGATAGTGAGCGTTTTGCTGTGACTGGAGTAAAAACTCGAGATATTTTGCGGCTTGGTTTTATGTTTGATAACGAGCGTTTTGAGCTTTTTGTAGTGCATTTTCCAGCTTATAAGAAAAATGGTTTTAAGGCTCAACAAAATGCGGAAAGAACGCTTCGTGTTGCACTGCAAGAGCGAAAAAATGTCATAGTTTTAGGCGACTTTAACACACCGTTTAGTAATGGCAAAACAAGTCTGCTTTATCATATCGTAACTACAAAAAACTATGCAAATTTGTGGAATGAGCTTGCCTATAAGGAGCGCTACTCATTTGCCGCCTATGGTAAAAAGCGGGCGATTGATCATATCTTGCTTTCGCAAGAATTTTTGGCTAATGGCAGACTTGCTTATGTTTGTGGTAGTTTTAGTGTGTTTAAGCCTGATTTTATGATGGATGGCGAGTTTGTAAAAAGACATGATAAATCAAGCCTTTACTCTGATCATCTTCCATTGGTTTTTGAAATTTCAACCGATATAAAACAACGCTGCGGTATAATAGATAAAATTTTAAAATTTAGGTGAAAAATGGGTGTTTTAGACTGGGTTATGCTCGTGGCTTTTATGGCGTTTTTGCTATTTATGTTGCGTGGAATGACTATGCAAATCATGAAAAAAGATAAGAAAAGACGAGAAAAAAAGAATAAGAAGGATGAAAATGAATAAAGAACTTTTGATAGAAATCGGTGTAGAAGAACTGCCAGCGATACCGTTTTTAAAGGAGTTGCCAAACATTAGATCAAAGTGGCAGGCTGTGCTTGATGAGTATAGATTAGCAAGTGAGTTTGAGTTTTATTTTACGCCACGAAGACTTGTACTCTTTCACAAAAATTTTGCTCTAAAGCAACCTGATAGCGTAGTTCAGATGATAGGTGCACCAAAGCATGTGGCTATAAAGGATGGCGCATTTAGTCCAGCTGCACTTAGTTTTGCAAAAAAGTGCGGTATAGCTGAGAGCGAGCTTAAGTTTAAAGAGATAGATGGCAAAGAGGTCTTGTATTATGAACAAGAAGTCATCGGTAATGATAGCAAAAACTTACTTGGCGATATGGTAGAGAAATTTTTACTAAGCCTTAGTTTTGGTAAGTCTATGCGATGGGGTAGGGGTGAGTTTGAGTTTATCCGCCCGATAAGATCATTTTTATGTCTTTTAGGTGATGAAAGCGTGAGTTTTACTAAATTTGGCATAGCAAGTGAGGCCCGTAGCTATCCGCACCGAGATATAGGCTATGAGAAGGTAGGCGTTGCAAGTATCTCTGAGTATTTTAGTGGCGCCAAGGCTCGTGGCATAGTGCTTGACGCAAACGAACGAAGAGTTAAGATATTAGAGCAGTTTAAGGCAATAGAAGCACAAAATGGCGTTGAGATAGGGCTTGATGAGGATTTGCTCGATGAAGTTGTGGCGATAACTGAAGCGCCAAATGCTCTGCTTGGTGGCTTTGAAGCTGAGTTTTTAGAGGTGCCAAGCGAGGTCATCATCACATCAATGAAAGAAAATCAGCGCTATTTTCCAGTGTTTAAAAATGGCAAACTAAGCAATCACTTTGTTGTCGTTAGCAACTCTCTAAGCACCGATAGTGCGCTCATTGTGCAAGGCAATGAAAAGGTCTTGCGTGCGCGTTTAAGCGATGCGATGTTCTTTTGGCAAAGCGATTTAAAGGCTGAGTTTAGCCCAGAAAAGCTAAAAAATGTAACCTATCTAAAAGAGCTTGGAAACACGTATGAAAAGTGCGAGCGAGAGCTAAAAGTGGCGCTTGCTCTGTCTGAAAAATTTGCTGATAAGCTAAGGTCCGAAGTTGGCTCTGAGTATAAAGAGCTACTTACTCGCGCCGTTATGCTTAGTAAGGCGGATCTTACAAGTGGTATGGTGTATGAATTTACCGAGCTTCAAGGCGTGATGGGAAGCTACTATGCAAGAGCAAAGGGCGAGAGCGAGGCGGTGGTGAGAGCTATCGGCGAGCAGTATCTACCAAACGGTGAGGCAAGCGCTATGCCAAGCACGACATTTAGCGCACTTGTAGCACTTGCGATAAAGCTTGAGACGCTTGTTGGGCTATTTAGCGTGGGTAAAATTCCAACCGGCAACAAAGACCCATACGCACTTCGCCGCGCAGCAAATGGTGTGATAAAAATTTTACAAGACAATGAGTTTAGCTTTGATATGAGCGAGTTTTTAAGCGATATAGCAAAAGGATACACAAAATTTGACGTGGGTGCGCTTGTAGGCTTTATAAACGAGCGACTTTATACATTTTTTGAGAGCAATCCTTCTATCATCAAAGCTTGCCTTAGCTCGGCAAAAGGCGACTTGCTAGCGCAAATTTCAGCGATAAAAGCACTTGAGAAGGTCTGTGCTAGTGAGAGCTTTAGAGAGAATTTCAGCACATTTAAACGTCTTGCAAACATCATAAAAGATGAGATAAAAACGGGCGTTGATGAGAGTTTGTTTGAGGCGGAGGCTGAGAGAAATCTTTATGCTAAGTTTAAAGAAGTAGCAGAGCGCGAGCTAGGTGATGAGGATAAACTAAACACACTTTTTGCACTAAAAGGCGCTATAGATGGCTTTTTTGATGCGGTTATGATAAATGCCGAGGATGCTAAAATCCGCCACAACCGCCAGGCGCTAGTTGGTGAAATTTACAGCGAGTTTTTAAAAATTGCTGATATAAAAGAGATAAGTTTGTGATTTTGTTGCGAAATGCCATCTGGAATTTTTGTAATCTAAAAAAACATAAGTATAAAGCTAGGCAAAGCGTGCCTAGCTTTACAAAATTTAGAATTTATAGTTATAGCCGATATATGCACCGTAGTTTGCTAAGTCACCATCGCTAACAAAAATATTTTCAGCTTTAAAGCCAAATTCAACTTCATTATGCTCATCAAAACCATAAAATCCACCTACTTTTGCACCAAGCAGCCAGCTAGTTGTATTGTCGGCTGTATAAATCTCAGTTTCATCGGCATCAGTCTGAACAACAGCAAAACCAGTGTATGCACCAACTAAAAGTTTAAAATTCTCCGTAATTTTAGGCGTGTAGTCGGCATTTACAGAAAAGTTATGTGATTTCCACTTATATTCTCTTGTCTCTCCATCAATTTTAATGGTATCTTTTGTTTCAAGATTGTACGTGTACTCTATGTATGCTCTCCAACTACCAAAATCATAACCACCTTTTATACCAAAGTTAGCACCGCCGTCTTTTGCTTTATTAATGTCATCATGAAGTTATAATCACCATGAACGCCGATAAATACGCCATCAGCTATGGCTGAAACGGCAACAAGCGAACTAGCAAGCAATGCTTTAAAAACTAAATTTTCATACATACTCATTTAAAGATATTTGCAATAACAATTATACGAAATATTTTCTAAATTTACTTTTAATTAACGAAATTATTTGACAATTAGAGATTAAAAATCATTTTGATAAATTATTATCCATAAGATATACCCAACAAGACAAGGCAAGAATTCTACGAGTGACCACACGCACGCTACAAAACTGGCGTAAAAGCAAGCCAGAGCTGTATGCCATTATAGAAGCTAGTTTTTTATTACGAGAAAAATTAAATGTAGAAAACGAAATTTCACAGCAGGTACAAGAGCTTATTAAACAAGCATTGCCAAAACAATAAAATTTTCTAATCTAAATTTTTAAAAAATATAAAAAATTTAAAAACTAAGCACGCTAAAAATTACTCTAAAATTTCAAGCTTTGAAGTAAGATCTGCCATACCTTGTGCGTATGGAGCTGAAGTCGTAACAGCGTCAATGCCCGTTCTTGCAAACTCTGCGACATTTTTGGCATTTATGCCACCGCTTGCGATTATCCTTGCGTTGGATAAATTTCATCGCGCAGAGCAACTGCATTTTCAAGCATTTGCGGGCTAAATTTATCGCACTGCACTACATCCACGCCGGCTTTTAAAAGCTCTTTTGTTTGATCTAAGCTCTCAGCTTCAACCGCTATCTTTCGCTCTGGCATTTTGGCTTTAAAGCTTGGAATTTGCGCTAAAAACTCATTAAAGTTAGCATAGGCTATTATGTGGTTTTTAAAAAACAAAATACTATCGCTAAGCCCTAGCCTATGCACTCCGCCACCGCCTTCTATCACAGCTTTTAAGCATAGTTTTTTAGCAAATGGAAAGCTTTTGCGAGTGGTTAAAATTTCACATTTTTCATTTTCGGCCTTTGCAAGTAGGGTCATTTGGTTTGTGTAAGTTGCTATCTTGCAAGTGTATTCAAGCATGATTTGTGCTAGTTTCCACGCCTTATGTACATCGCTGTAACTACCAAAAATTTGCACTATCATATCATTTGGCTTTGCCTTTTGGGTGTTTTGTATAAAGATCTTGGCCTCACATCCTAGTAGTTTAGCCACTCTTGCGGCTATATCAGCACAACTTACCACCACCTCTTGTCTGGTAAAAATTTTTAAAACTGCTTGCTTTTTAACATCTTGAAGTGATGTCGTTAGATCAAAATAGGGCAGATCCTGGGCTATATAGGCTAAAATTTCACTATCGCTTATATGCATTTTAGTCCTTTTTCCAGCAAGTTGTGTCAGAGATGCCAAGCTTTTGCGGGTCAAACTCAGGATTTAGACCAGCTTTTCGCTGACTTTCGTAGTCTTTTAGCACCTTTAAAACAACTCGTGAAAGCATAAATATGGCTATGATATTTATAGTTGCCATCGCTGCCATAAGAACATCGGCAAAATTCCAAGCAAGCGATAGGTTCATTTGCGCGCCGATAAAAATCATAATGATGGCACTTATTTTAAATGCATTTATGATAGTCTTATTTTTAGTAAGAAATTTTATGTTTGCCTGGGCATAGTAAAAGTTGCCAATAAGCGAAGTGATGGCAAAAAGTACGACCGCAACGGTGGTAAAGTGCATGCCTATGTTACCATAATACTCTCTCATTGCAGCTTGCACAAGCGGTAAAGCGGTGAGAATTTCGCCACTTGCACCTGTTTGTTTTGTGATGTAGGTTTGAGAGAAAAGTACGAGCATGCCAGATGCGATACAAATAGTCATATCTATAAAAACTGCCACGGCTTGAACAAGCCCTTGCTTTACAGGATGGCTAGTGTGTGCAGCTGCGGCAGCATTTGGCGCAGAACCCATACCGGCTTCGTTTGAAAAAAGACCACGCTTAATGCCAATAACTATCACGCTTCCAGCAAATCCACCAAATATCGCCTCAAAATCAAATGCGCTATCTAGTATAAGCTTTACTACGGATGGAATTTCGCTTAAGTTCATAAAAACACATATAAAAGAGAGTCCGACATAAGCGATAGCCATAAATGGCACGATGTAAGAGCTTATCTTGCCAATGACATGACCTTTTGAAAAAAAGATGATGGCTGCAAATGCCATGAGTATAAGCCCTATGGCTAGTGGCATTGAGCTATCTGCAAATTTTACATCTGCGCCAAGCTGATCATAATATACTTCAAATGCCGATGTCATCGTGTAGCTTTGTAGTCCATTAAACCCATAGGCATAGGTAAGGATAAGTGTAACAGCAAAGATCGCACCAAGCCATGGAAGCTTTAGTCCTGTTTTTATATAGTATGCTGGACCACCCTTAAAGCCTAGGTTGTCCTTTGTTTTGTAAATTTGAGCTAGCATGCTTTCAGCAAATGCTGATGCTGCACCAAAAAATGCCATAGCCATCATCCAAAAAAGCGCACCAGGACCACCAGCAACTAGTGCAGCTGATATTCCTGCGATGTTTCCTATACCAACTCGTGAGGCAGTTGAGATCATAAGGGCTTGAAATGGCGTAAGATGGTGTCTGTTGTAGCGATCTTTTTTTTCTACAAGTACACGAAGTGCCTCAAAAGCCATGCGAAACTGTACAAAGCGCGTAATATAGCTAAAATATATACCAGCAACAATAAGCACTATAATAAGAAACGACCCATACAAAAAGCCGTTAGTAGCGTCAAGTTTAAGATTTATAGTATTTAAAATTTCAGTTAAGTTCAAGTAAGCTCCTTTGTTTTTTCTTAAAATATTATATTTAAAAATTATTTAGAAAAAGCTTTTTGAGATAAAATTTGTTAGAATTTTATTATTTATCAAAAAAGTAAAAGATATTTTTATAATAAAGATAGATTTTAAAAATACAAAAAGCGCTTAAAATTTTACTCTAAAACGCTTTTTGTGTCATTTATATTGCAGTTTGTGCTTTGCGAGTTCTGCGCTTTTTAAGCGGAGCTTGTTCAGCTTTTATCAAAACTTCATCTTTTTGTATGCGTAAATTTCGCTTTTTGCGTGCGTTATTTATCATGCGCTGCGCAAAGCCGTTATTATAAAGACCGTGATGATATAGGCTAAAGCCAATAAGTGCGACGCCAGCTGCGATATGAGTGGCTTTTATGGCTTTGTTTTTCATGCCAAAAGCACTAATTGTCACAAGTCTAAGCGATATCCCAAGCCCTATTTTTGCTACTTTTCGCTGAGTTTCTAAATTTAGCAGCGAACCTTGAATGCTATTTTTTATATTATTTTGCAAATTTCACACCTTTCATTGAGTTTAAAAGTAGCCATATCGTTGTGCCGTTGTGAAGGACGGCTGTTGCGATAGGATTTAGCATGCCAATCGTTGCGGCACCTAAAATAGCTGTATTTATGGCGACGGTTGCGTTAAAATTTGAGCCAATGAGTTTCATTGTGTTTACGGCCAGCTCTTTTGCTATGGCAACGCTTGCGATGTCATCTTTTAGCAAGCTTATATCAGCCGTTGCTTTTGCGATATCTGCGCCTTTATGCATGCTTATACCAACATCTGCTTTACTAAGACTAGGAGCATCGTTTATGCCATCACCAACAAATGCCACCTTTTTACCCTGTGCTTTTAGCTCGCCAATGATACGCGCTTTATCTGTAGGCAAACACTCGGCAAATACTTGATCGCAACCAAGCTCTTTTGCCACCTCTTGTGCTTTTTGCTTTACATCTCCGCTTAGCATTATGATCTCTTTTACGCCCAGCTCGCGTAGTTTTCTAAGAGTTGACTTAGCGTTTTCTCTCATGTCATCTTTCATCGCTATAACACCAACAAGCTGTTTATCATAACCTACAAAAAGAAGAGTAAGACCGCTGTTTAGAGCCTTTTGTATTATGGCATTGTGCGGAGCAAAATTTATACATTCATCATCTTCTAAAAAATGGCGCGAGCCAATGACAACCTCTTTGCCATGCATCGATGTTTTTACTCCATGTGCCACGATAAACTCAACTTCATCGTGATGTATATGGCTAAAACCACGCTTATTTGCAGCATCTACGATAGCCTCTGCCACTGGGTGAAAATAATGCTCCTCGGCACTAGCGGTTAAGTTTAATATATCATTTTCGCTCATGTCCTTTTGAAATGAGTAAATTTCAACAACGCTAAGTCGCCCATGTGTGAGCGTGCCAGTTTTATCAAAGACAAATGTATCGGCACTATTTAGCGCTTCAATAGCCTTTGCGCCCTTAATTAAAATTCCATTTCTACCCGCCTTTGATATACTTGACTTAAAGGCAACAGGTGTAGCAAGCTTAAGCGCACATGAGTAATCAGCCTGCAGAACGCTAGCAACGCTATTCATATCTCTTTTTAGTAGATAGCTTACGCCAGCAAGACTAAGTGTTACTGGAACTAGCTTATCGGCTAGCTTTGTAGCCTTTAGTCCTATGGCTGATTTTTCATTTAGTGAGCTTTGGATGTATTCTTTTATGCGCGCTGTAGCAGTCTCATCGCCTACATTTTCAGCCCAAATTTTTATACGACCATCTTCAACAACAGTCCCACTTATAACTCTATCTCCACGCATTTTGGCCACTGGTTCAGCCTCGCCAGTCATTGATACTTGATTAACACTTGCGTTGCCATCAACGATATAGCCATCAATACCTATCGTCTCACCAGCCCCAACCACGACTATGTCGCCTTTGCTTAGTGTATTAGTTTTTACTTTGTTAAGTATAAATTTTCCACCTTCTCGGCGCTCAATCCAGACCTCTTCGATGTTTGGTTTGGCTAGCTCTTTTATTAGGTCATCGCTTCTGTGAGACGCGCTTTCTTCCATGTATTCGCCAAGATTTAGCATAAAATTTGTGCTATTTGCCGCTAAATGATCGCCTCTTGCCAAACTAACGCCAATAGCCATTGATTCAAGCACCTTTGAGGTTATACCATCTTCTTTTAGTTCGCTTAAGCCTTGTTTTAAATTTTCACCGCTAGCATAAAGTCCCAGCGCTGTTTTTGCGTAGTTGCTTGATATAAGTGGCGATAAAGCCATAACCGCGCCAGCCTTATATATAGGGGTTTTGTTTGGCAGACTTGTGTCTTTTGGTTTTTTTGGCATATCAAGAGTTTTGATAAAATTTAAAATTTCATCTAAGCTGCCATTATGTTCTACTACGATACTCTTTGCGTATTTATTGACACGAACGCTTTTTACAAGTCTGTGTTCGCCTATACTAGCCTCTATAAAGCTTACATCGCTACGATTATTTAGCTCATCACACCCGATGCGAACTCTATTTTTGCACTGGTGTATGATGCGTACGCTATTTTTGTGCTTCAAGCTCTGCTTTAACATCTTCAAATCGCTCTTTTAGCTCTTCTATGCCAGCATTTACTAGCTCGCCACCTTTTATAATAGCTTTAAATAGGCACTCTTGAGCTTTTGGGTTGGTTAAAACATACGCTGCGATACCACCAAGCGCAAGACCTTTTACAAAGCCAGCGACATTGAAATTTTCAGGCACAAATGGTAAATTTTGAGCTGCTTCATTTATGGCGTTATCAACTGCATTTGGCTGGGCTGGTTGTTGAACTATGACTTGCTCGCCCTCTTGTAAAATGTATGGATTTTTCATTTTTCCTCCTTGATTAGGCTATTTATAAGCAAAACAGAGCTAACGCCAGCACCAACACTAAGAGCTGCGTTGAGGTATTTTGCCCTTGCAATTTGATTTGATGCGTGTATCGCAACGGCAGTTGTTATCCCGCCAACTAGCGACATTTTTATCGTTTTTTTAGCTAAATTTAGCTTATCTTTTTCATTTAAATTCAGCGTTGCCGTACCGATACCAGCTATAAGTGCACCGCTGATAAAGTGATCTGCGGGGCTTCTTGTTGTTGTTAAAAGGATCGTCATCAGTTAGCTCCTTATGCGATTGGCTCTGGGGCTGGAGTTAGCGAAGTGGCTGGCTTGTTTTTGCTTTGAGCTGGCTTACGCTTTGCTTGCTTTTTGGTTGCTGAAGTTTTTGCTGTTTTATTGGCATTATCAACCTCTATCTGCTCTTTTGTTCGTCTTGTGCGTTTTTTGGTTGTTTTTACAATCTCATCAGCAAATTTCTTTCCTTTTTGCAAAACTTCTTTGCCTTTTTCTAGCCCATCTTCAGCTAGATCTTTACCCTTGTCTAGCCCCTCTTTTGCTATGTCAAAAATTTTTTCGCGCTTATTAAACGCAACAACAGCTAGTACGCCAAGCGCGGCTCCTGCGATAAATGGTAGTGCCATGTTTGATCCTTTATTTGGTATTGTTTTCATCTTGATTTTCCTTTAAATTTTTGCTTATCATCTGTGTGCCTAATGCACCTAAAGCTAAACCACTAAAAAATGGGAAATTTGGATTTGAAAGTAGTTTTGAGATCTGCTCTTTATCCATTTTTCCGCTTATTATTTGATTTATTTGTTCGCTCATATCGTTAAAATTTTTTTGATAATTATTTAAAATATTTTCGCCAAAATTTTGCTCTTGTGTTTTATGGCTTTGACTTGGTTTTTTTATCAAGCAGTCCGCAAGTTCTGCTTTTAATGACATGATATATTCGTTGTTTGAAGTTGCCCAGAGACGAAAAAATATATCCTTTAGTGTCTCATCTTCGCAAATTTTACAAAGATTGTCATAGTTTTTATTTAGACTTAGCTCATAATTTAGAGCAAAAATATATGCTTCAAAAGTATCGCTAGCCTCAAAATTTTGAGCATCCAAAGCCTCTTTTATTGTGGCTTCATCAAGCTCATTTTTTGAAAGTTGGGTATAGTTTTCAAGAAGTGTTAGTCCATTTTTTCTTATTTTTAAAATTTGCTCAAAAGTATCACCAAATTTGGCCAAACACTCATAGAGTTTTTCGCCAGTCTTTTCGCTTATATATGCGATATTTAAGAGTTCTTTGCTCATGCTATCTTCTTTGCTATTGAGTTTATTTTTTCACTAATGTGGGCTAAATTTTTGCCTTCAAGTAGCTCATCCCAAAGCTCTTTTGCAAAAATTTTTGGGTCATAATGTATGGTTAGTGAGCCGATTATTTTATTTAGCTTTACATCTTTTATACCATCTATTTTTTGTATTATCTCATCAAGTGATCCCAAATTTTCGCTACTTGCAAACTCTTTTATCTCACTACTTACACGCACCCTTATCCTGCCTGGCGTATGGCTAACTGGAGTGAAGTAAGAGGCTATTTTAACAAGTAGTTTTGGCGAAATTTCCATATTTTTCCTTTATTTTTGTATCATTATGACGAGTTGTTATTTAAATGCAACTTAAAGTTTTTTGCATATCGTTATCAATTATTTTTTGATAGAACTGCACTCAGCACAAATCCCATAAATTATCATCGAATGTGACTTGCATACAAAACCATGTTTAGCACAAATTTCATCTTGTCTGGATTCTATCGTCTCATCGCTAAAGCCTATGACCTTGTGGCATTTTTCGCATATTAGATGATCGTGATGCGATTTTAAGTTTAGCTCATATTTTTGCACACCATCTGTTTCATATGTGTTTGTTAAGTGGCACTCGTCAAGAAAATTTAAAAAGCCATAAATGGCGGTTAGAGAGATAGTTTCGCCATATTTTTGCGAAAAAATTTGTTGGATCTGAGTCGCACTTAAATGGCTTTGGCTTTGGTATAAAATGCTTAAAATTCGCTCTTTTATGTATGAGTTTTTATAGTTTAGCTGGCTAAAAAATGATGAAAAATTTTTGTAAAAGCTCTCAAAATCACCCATTTAATACCTTTATACTCTTAATTTTATAAAATTTGCGCTTAATGAGCGATAAAATCAAGCAAAATTAAGCTTTTTTTGGTATAGTTTCGCAATTTTTTAAAACTAAGGAACGCAAATGACTTACGACGAGCTTGAACTAGACGCCGTTTTGCTTGAAATTTTAGAAAATCGTGGCAGTTTTGATAGCATGGATGATGAGGAGCTTTATGAACTTATCGAGCATGTAGCCACTTTTACTGACGGCGATTACGAGGAGGCGTTTGAATATATGACGCAGTTCTCACCTATCTCTAAAAAACGCTTCGTTTCCCTCTTTATGATCTAAGATTATTAGCTAGCTTTTACATTTTTTGATGTATTTGCTAGCTTTTTGGCTCTTTTTATCACAACTTTTTTATCCAGAGTAGCGCTCTTGCGGATTTAAAAATTTTAATTTTTTAGATACAATACCTAAAAAAGGATAAAAATGAACAAATTTATACTTCTGATACTTGCTTTTTTGTGCCTAAACGCAAATGATATAACAAATGGCGATGTGGAAATTTATGCTACATCAAGCCCTAAAAATTTAACTATTGATGGTGCTCAAAAACGCTGGATAAGTGCTAAAAACTCAGACTTAAAATTTGCAATAGTTGTGGCAAACTACCATAAAAGAGGCGAGATAGTGCTTAAAAATGGTGATGAAAGTGTGGTTTATAATGTTGTTTTGGGAGATTATAAAAAAGAGCAAATAAGTGTCGATAGTAAAAAAGTAAATCCTCCAAAAAAGGTACAAAAACGAATAAATGATGAGAGAGAAGAGGCAAATAAAATTTACAACACGCAAAATTTAGGCTTAAAAGTCAGCCAAAAATTTATACTACCACTAAACTCGCCTATCACAAGCCATTTTGGCTCAGCTCGCGTTTTTAATAAAATGCTTAAAAGTTATCACGGTGGGACAGACTTTAGAGCTGCCGTTGGCGTAGAGGTGGCTGCTAGCAATGATGGTGTCGTTGTTATCGCCAAAGATCGCTACTATGCAGGTGGATCTGTTGTTATAGATCATGGAGAGGGTATTTACACTCAGTATTATCATTTAAGCAAAATTTCAGTAGAACTTGGGCAAGAGATAAAAAGGGGTGAAATTTTAGGGCTTAGTGGTGCCAGCGGTAGAGTTAGTGGTCCGCACTTGCATTTTGGAGTCATAGCTGATGGCACACAGGTAAACCCACTAAATTTCATTGAAAAAATCAATAAATTTTTAAACTAATTTTTGCATTAGCTACGATACTTAATAAAATTTCAAAAAAGAGATAAAATAGGCATTTTTGATAAAATTTTAGACAAAAAGAACCTAAAAATGAGCCCAGTGCTAAAAAGTAAAACTAGCTGGAAAAATGCCAAATATGCGTGAGTATATAACAAATTTTAGCAAACACGACTCCGCCTGGTTGTGATACTATTAGCGGCGAATTAAGCGAGTCTATTCAGAAACAAAAAGCACCACTACACCCATAAAGTACATTTTTGGTGGCAATGACGCTTGATGGGGGTAAGTATCTTTGAGTATTACGAGCAGAATTTGCTGCCATATCATAAGTTATAGCACAAGTGAGCTTTATTATGAGCCAAATACCATAGATGCACTTTAAACTCGCTAGGGTTTTGAACTTAGTGTGTGTTTGGTGCCATTTATGGGTGATGATGATGACAAAAATAGCGATGGCGGCAAGGTTAAAATAAGCCATACTGGGCGGTAAATTTAATGCAAAATTTAGCCCGCTATTTCTATGAGAGCAAGAAGTAGTTTAAGGTATATCATTTTTTCCGATTAGCTCACCGATTTGCATGCATAACAGACACGAAGCTAGTTGGCATAGTCTTTACTCCGATGTTAGGCTGGGTTATGAAAATAAAGAAATTTTAACCCCAAATGTCAAGGTAGTGTTTTTGCAAATTTTTAGTGTCACACAGCGTGAGCTTGACTGGCTGTGACAAGACCCAAAAAACTAGCCGTGCAAAGTAGTTTATTGATAAAATGAGAGCTGATAATCCTTTGCTTATTAGATTTAAACCGCACAAAAGAGTATGTATAAAAAATTTGACTTGTATGAAGGCGTTCAAAGCGGTAAATTTAGCCAAATTTTACCACTTTCACGCTACAATCAAGCAAAAAATTCAAAGAGAGTTAGATGGATTTTATTTTGTTTGTGGAGTACATCGGTATCGCATCTGCGGCGCTTTCTGGATTTTTATTTGCAGTAAAAAAGGGCTGTGACTGGCTTGGTGTGTTCTTGTCTGCCTTTCTGACTGCTCTTGGCGGTGGTATTGTGCGAGATATGCTCGTTAGCCGTCCTGTTTATAGCTTTACTAACTATGCACCTATCATCATCGTACTAGCAATGCTTGTTATCTCTTACAATCTACACCTACACTCGCGACGCGATGGCTTGGAGAAAAAATTTATATTTATCTTTGCTGATGCTATTGATATGGTTATCTTTTCTATAGTTGGTGCCATGATAGCTTGTGAGTATGGTTATAATATCTTTGGTGTGGCTATGATGGCGTTTTGCAACGGTGTTGGCGGGGGAATTTTACGAGATATTTTGCTTAACGAAGTTCCGTGGTTTTTGAGAACAGGGCTTTATGGAACCATAAGTATGGGCGTGGGAGCTTGCTACTATGCTCTTTATATTAGTGGACTTGGCGGGATAGCGACAGTTTTTGTGTTGCTTGGAGCAGGGATAACTCTTCGTATGTTTGCATATTATAAAGGCTGGTCACTGCCCGCGCTTAAGGATTAAAGCTAATTTTAGTAAAAAACTCGGTTTAAGTAAAGTCCTTGTGGTGGAGCAGGTATACGAGTAAGTGGAGCGGTGGTGTTAATCTGAGCTTTTAAAAGCTCCTCACCGTTTGTTGTCTTGAGTGCCTTTAATACGCAAGCTACCATCAGTCTTACCTGCGCCCTTAAAAAGCCATTTGCTTTAAAAACGATGATAGTTTTATTTTTGTACTCGTAGCAAAACGCCTTATAAACGCTTCTAATAGGACTTTTTGTGTCGCTTCCAGTTTTCATAAATAGGCTAAAATCATGCTCGCCGATAAAATTTTTAAGCAGTAAATTTGCCTTTTTTATATCAATTTTTGGTGTAAAGACTTGATAGTCTGATAAAAATACACTGAACTTATCATGGCTTATGATATATCGATATGAGCGTGCTTTGGCGTCATATCTTGGATGAAAGCTATCATTTGCTCGTGTGATATTTTTGATATGGATATACGGGTGTGCGTGGCGGTTTATTAGGCTTGTAAGGTGGTTTAAGTCCTTAAAGTGCTCGCCTGCTTCTACACATGCAACTTGGTTATTTGCATGAACATCTTTATCGGTGCGGGAGCTTGAAATGATTTTAGTAAAAATTCCCACATGAGACAGTGCTAGGGCTAGCGCGTCCTCTACGCCGTTTTGATGTGGCTGAGTTTGCGAGCCTTGAAATTTGGAGCCATCATAGCTAAAAATGAGTTTTAACTTCATTAGTATCTGCGTAAAATTTTCATTTTAAAAACGGTATAGCTTGCTACAAGTGAGCCTAAAAATAGCGATGGTATAGCTATTTGCGGATGTGCTCCAAGCAACATGATGATAGCAAAATAGCTAAAAAGTACACCAAAAATTCCAAAATAAATAATCCCCTTATCATATCTATATGTCACAATCCCAAATGATAATGCAAAGAGCGTTGAAGCCAGTGGAAAGAGTGCGACTAAAACATAGGTGCTAAAGTCCTTTTTGCGCTTTACATTTTTACTCATCTGACCCCAGTATTGCATAACATCGCCAACTTGCCTTATGCTGTCATTTTGTTTTGTACGAATTTTTAGCTCTTTAAATTGGCTTATGTGATAAGTTTGGTTGTCCATATCATAGGACTTGCCATCGCTTAGACTAAGCTCTACAACACCTTTGTCATTGCTGATACGAGCTTGGTTTGCTACGATGAGGCGTTTTTGCTCATTAAAAAATGGGTTATACATCACTATGTTGTTGTAGGTTGTATTATTGCCTTCATTTGTCTCACTCGCTATATAGACCATCCAGTCGGAAAATTTTTGTCCAAACTGCCCGCCTTTTAGATTTAGTTTGGCAATAGTTTTCTTATAATCAACAAAATTTGAGTTTAATTCCGCAGCTTTTGGTATCAAAACGATAGCTATAAAAAGCAACGCAGCGCTTAATATACTAGCTACAAAAAGAAAAAATTTAGCCACTGACATTGGTGAGTGCCCAAGCGTAAAGATGACGGTGCTTTCGTTTTCTTTTGATAGTCGAAAAAGCGTCATACCTAACGCAACAAAAAAGGCAATGGGAACTACAAAAAGCAAAACTCTTGGTAACATAAAAAGATATAGCTTTAAAAGCTCAAGGAAGTCTATCTCTATATATGATGTCACGCGGGCAATTTGTAGAAAAAATACGATAGACATTACCAAAAAAAGCGTACTAAAAAGCGATGCAAATGTACTTAAAAAGTTGTAAAAAAGATATTTATTGACTCTATTCATAAAAAACCTATCTGTTTTAAAATTTCTTCGCCAGCCAAAAATGATATAAATGCACCAGTTGTCAAAAATGGTACAAAAGCCAGCTCGTAGTTTTTATCTCTTGCAAAAAAGTAAAATGGTAGTGTAAAAACAGCACCCAGATATATGCCAAGCACTCCCTTTGTAAAGCCAAGCAAGGCACCTATAATAGCAGCTATAAATATATCGGCGCTCCCCATTGCTTCTTTTTTTAAAATTTTACTTACTATAAAACGAAGTGCAAAAAAAATAAGCGCAAAGGTAATTGCTGCAAGTAGGTTTTGGTGGCTTTCTTGTGCAAATATTGCAAAAAATAAAGAGAGACCAAGCGTGAAAAACAAAAGTGTGTCGGGAACTGCCTTGTACTCTATGTCTATCACGCTAAGCCCAAAAAGCAGGGAAAAGCAGAGTGCAAAAAGGGCTGCAAATGCCAGATCTTGTAAATTTGTAGGCTCAAGTTTTAGAGCTACTAGCATAAATATAGCGCATGATAAAAGCTCGACTATCGGGTATCTTGGGCTTATGTTACCTTTGCAAAAAGCACATTTTCCACTTAAAAATAGCCATGAAAATATAGGGACTAGATGATAAAAGCTTAAGCTTTTTTTACACCCAACACAGTGCGAGCGTGCAAAAAATATATCGATATTGCGCGGAAGCCTGTATATAAGCACATTTAAAAATGACCCAACACAAAGTCCTATGAGTGCAAAAAAAGCCATACTAACCATCAAATTCCACCAAATCTACGCTCTTTTTTGCCAAATTCTGATACGATTTGTGATAGTTCTTGCTTGTTAAATTCTGGCCAAAGTGTTGGCGTAAAAGCAAATTCCGCATAACTGGCTTGCCAGAGCATAAAATTTGATATACGAAACTCGCCACCAGTACGAATAAGCAAGTCTATATCACAGATCTCATCTAGGCAACTTTGTAAATTTTGCTCATTTGGGCTTAGCCCTTTTTCATTTAGTCTTTTTATAGCGCGCACCATCTCATCTCTTGCGCCGTAGTTTATGGCTAAATTTAGCTTTAGCTTTGTGTTGTTTTTTGTTGCCTCTTTTGTTGTTAAAATTTCCGCTCTAAGCTCACTTGAAAATGGATCTAATTCGCCAATGGTTTGAAAATTTATACTGTTTTTTATAAAAATTTCACGCTTTGAGATGAGAAATTTTTTAAGCAAAGTCATTAAAAACTCGATCTCACTTTTTTGGCGCTTCCAGTTTTCGGTGCTAAATGCGTAAAGACTTAAAATTTTAATATCATTATCTATACAAAACTCGCACATTTGCTCAACAACAAGCGCGCCTTTCTCGTGCCCTTTCGTGCGTAAAAAGCCACGATTTTTTGCCCAGCGTCCATTTCCGTCCATGATGATAGCAAGGTGGTTTAGTTTGTTCACTCTTATCCTTTGAGATCTATTATGTTGGTTTGTTTTTGCCAAAATGGCTTTACATCACCAACTAAAATTTCAGCTATAAATGCTTGTTTTAAGGCTCTTGCTACCTTTGAAAATGGTGTTTGAATTTTTATTATATTGCCATTTTTTATCTCAAATATAAGTGGTGCAAAATTTGAAAAAAGTAGGTAAATGCGTGTTAGACTAGCCTCTTTTTTAAGCTGAAATATACCAAAAATTCCACTATAAATAAACGGTATATGTACAGTGTTGTTTTGTAGTGCAAGCAATATATTTGTATAAATTTCAAAACTCTCTTTGCTGTTAGCCGATATGAGCTCTTTATAAACGCGCTCATAGAGCCATTCAAGAGTATTGTTTGTTACTAAATTCTCAATAAAACTTAGTCCATCTTCAAGAAATTCGCTCTCATTAAACTCCGGCTTTTCATAAAGATTTTTTATAACTATCATATCATTAGCACTCTCTATTTCGCCCCAGTAGTTTGCTCCGACTTTGAGCTGTTTTTGGCTTTTTGTACTAAGATTTCGGTTATGAAATTTAAGGTTGTATCGGTTAAAGCCCGTTTTTTCTGTTACTTTAATGCTCACAGGAAGAGAGGTGTTTAGTAGTATCGCAGGTGTGTTTTGGGTTGCGCTACTAACGCGCGAAACTCTGCTTATCACGCCAAAAGCTCCACTAACTTTTTGGCTAGATCATTTTTGTTTTGGAGCGTAAAATTTTGCACGCTATCTTTTGTAATGAAGCTTATTTCATTTTGTTCACTTCCAAAGTTGTTAGAGTGGTTTATAATATTTAAACAAACGCCATCAAGACCCTTTTTATCAAGCATATCTTTTGCATTTTCGATAGCATTTTTAGGATCTGTTTCTAGCTTAAAGCCTATTTTTTTACATTTTGAGCTATTAAGGCTAGCGAGCACATCGATATTTTTTGTAAGTGTTAAATTCCACTCATCTCCAAGCTCACTTTTTTTGAGTTTTCCTTTAAAATTTTGCTTACTCACATAGTCGCTAACTGCAGCGCAAGCTACTAAAATATCGGCATTTTTACACTCTTTTTGGCAAATGTCTAAAAGCTCTTTTGTGTTGGTGAAATTTATGATTTGATAAGGTGCTTTTGTATCTTTTATGCTGGTTGCAAGGCAAACAGTAGCTCCAGCATAAAAAAACGCATCAGCCATCGCTCGTGCCATTTTTCCGCTTGAAAAATTTGTTATAGCTCTTACATCATCTATCTTTTCACTCGTTGCCCCGCCTGTGATGATAACTTTTTTGCCTATAAATTTTTGTGATGTTAGTGCTTTTATGGTGTGAGCTATAATATCTTCAACTTCTGCTAATGCCCCTTTGCCAACATCTCCACAAGCTAGAGTCTTTTTTATTGGTTCTATAAAATTTACACCGCTTGCTTTTAAAAACTCTATGCTTTTTTGTGTAGAAAAGTGTTCTAGCATTTTATTGTTCGCGGCTGGTGCGATAAGAAATGGGGCGTTTGAGGCTATAAGTGTTTGCATAAAAACATTATCACAAATGCCATTTGCAAGCCGATTTATAGTATTTACTGAGGCTGGAGCTAGGAGTATCAAGTCCATTTTTGCATAAGATATGTGGCTTATCCCAGCTTGCCAGTCTTCAGTCTGGCTGCTTAAAATAGGGTGTGGAGTAAGAGCCTCCCAGCCAGCCACCGAGCAAAATTTTAGCGCACCATCACTAAGTGCTACATAGACATCTGCGCCAAGTTTTTTAAGATGTGATAAAATTTCGTAAGCTTTATAAAATGAGATTGAGCCACAAACTCCAAGTAAAATTTTCTTATTTTTTAACATCGCTATCGCCAAAAAATTTATAAAAAAAGCCCTCTTTTATAGCTTGTTTGCCACGACTTATGGCAAGTGCGCCGCTTGGAACATCTGATGTTATGGTACTTCCTGCTGCTATTAAGACATTATCTTTGATGGTTACTGGGGCTACTAGCTGAGTGTCTGAACCTACGAAGACATTTTTGCCGATGATGGTTTTGTATTTTTTCTTGCCATCATAGTTGCAAGTTATCGTGCCACAACCTATATTTGTACCACTATTGATCTCACAATCACCAAGATAACTTAAATGTCCTGCTTTTACACCATTAAGTTTTGCTGCTTTTAGCTCGACAAAATTTCCGATGTGCGTATCTGTTATTTCGCATTTTGGGCGTATGTGTGCAAGTGGTCCGATGTCCGAGTTTGTTACTTTTGAACTTTCAATAACGCTTCCACTTTTTATGATAGAGCTTTGTATCTCGCACTCTCCTATGATACTTACATTTTCTTCAAGCTCGCACTCTCCGAGAAATTTTGCTCTTACATCGACAAATATAGTATCTGGCAAGCGCATCAAAACCCCATCTTTCATTAAATTTTGCTTTATTTTATCTTGCATAAGTTTTTCGGCGATACTAAGTTGAAATTTATCATTTATACCCATAAAATTTTGCTCGCAAACATCTATGGCTGCGCATTTTAAGCCCATTTGATTTGCTATTTTTATCGCGTCTGTTAGATAGTACTCTTTTTGGGCATTTTGATTGTTTATTTTAGGTAAGATACTCTCTAAGCTTTCGCGCTTAAAGCAGTAACAGCCGGCATTTACTCGCTTTATCTGCCTTTGCTCATCGCTTGCATCTTTATGTTCAACTATCTGCGTAACTTGCCCATTTTCTACAACTACTCTGCCATAGCCAAAAGGATCATTTGCTATAAAGCTACTCATCGTTACATCAGCGTTGCTTTGGCATAAATTTTCAAGCTCTTGGGTTTGTACAAGCGGCATATCTCCACAACTTACAAGCACTTTTTCTCCACTAAATTTTATATCCTTTAGTGCGCCAGCTGTGCCAGGGAAATTTTGCAGATCTTGGGTGTAAATTTTAGTTTGCGGATATGCTGATTTTATTAGCGTTTCTATCAGCTCTTTTTGATGGTAAAGTACGACAGATACATCATCTGTTAGCTCATAAGCTCTATTTAATACATGCTCTATCATCGAAATGCCGCTAAGTTTAAACATCACTTTTGGTGTTTTTGATTTCATTCTGGTGCCAAGTCCAGCTGCTAGTATAATAACTGAAATTTTACTCACAATCTGCCTTTAAAATTTTTTGTGATTGTATCAAAAAAATGCAAATAAAATTTTGAATTTAACGATTTTTCAACAAAATTTAAGTAAAATGGCAGGATTTAATAAAAATAAAAAGAGAGAAAGTATGGATTTAGGAAGTGTTGTCGGCTGGGTTTTGACCATGGCACTGCTTGTTGGCTCGATGGCAATTGGTGTTGGCGTTGGGCCATATATTGACATTCCGTCTGTGATGATTGTTTTTGGTGGAACGATAGGCGTTTTGATGGTTGGCTTTAAGATGGAGACTCTAAAAGCCATAGGAAAAGGCTATGGTATCGCCATAAAGCCAACTTTAGTAAATTTACCAGAGACTATCAAAAAGCTTGTTGATTACTCATCAAAAGCTCGTAGAGATGGTATTTTGGCGCTAGAAGGTGATGTAAATAACGAGACAAATCAATTTTTAAAAAAAGGTCTTTCTATGGCTGTTGATGGCAACGAGCCAGACGCCATTAGATCGCTACTTGAGATAGATATGGAGCAAACTAGCGCAAGACATGGTAGCTATATCAAAATTTATGAGCAGATGGGTGGCTACTCGGGCGCAATGGGTATGATAGGAACGCTAATTGGTCTTGTTGCGATGCTTATGAACATGTCAGATCCTTCAGCTATCGGTCCATCAATGGCGGTCGCCTTGCTTACAACGCTTTATGGTGCGATGATAGGCAACATTTTAGGTGGACCAGTGGCAAATATCTTGGGTATCCGTAATGCCGATGAGCAGCTTGAAAGACAGATAATAATAGAAGGCATCATGTCTATACAAGCTGGGGATAACCCACGAACACTTGAGGGCAAGCTTCTTGCTTACTTGCCACCAAAAGATAGAAAAAGTCAGTTTGAGTAGTAAATATGGCTAAATTAATCAAACCTGAAGAGTGTCCAAAGTGTATGCCTGAGTGGCTTGCTGCCTTTGGAGACTTAATGTCACTTCTGCTTTGTTTTTTCGTTTTACTACTTTCTATGAGTACTATGGACGCAAAGAAATTTGAAACCGCTGTAGGTTCGCTCGCTGGAGCTCTTAGTGTGCTTGAGGGGGGTGCGCGTCCTGAAACGCAAGATGAGCGCGAGACAGAGCTTCAGTCTCAGATAAAAAAGACAAAGCTTAACTCAACTTCAGAAAATGCCCTGCAAAAGTCAGTTAAGGCGATAAATGAAATTTTAAACGCTAGCGGTGCGCCAGAGGTGATAGTGCAAGAAAGTGAAGATGGTTTTATCGTAAGAATGCCGTCAAATTTACTTTTTGAAGGCGGTAAGGCAGAGATAGCAAATGATGACGCAAAGCTATTTTTAAAGAGAATTGCTATGATAGCTGCAAAGATGCCTCCAGAGGTTGATGTAAATGTTATAGGACATACAGACAACCAAAATCCAGATATAAACTCAATATACAAAGACAACTGGCAACTCTCATCAGCGCGCGCTATTAGCGTTGTAAATGAGTTGGTTAAAGATGGGGTATCGCCAAATAAGCTAATAGCTTCAGGTAGGGCTTCTTTTGAGCCTTTTACCACAAATGCTACAAGCGACGGCAGAGCGCAAAATAACAGAGTGGAGATCCACTTTACATCTCTTGATAAAACTAAGCAAAGTGCCGTTAAAAAGAGTGTTTTGGATAACTAAGGGCAAAATTTGAGAGCATTATTTATCTTTTTTGCTGTGGCATTGGTTAGCTTTGGTGCTGAGCCACCTTTGCCAACTATAAATTTAGCTATAAATTCTCCACAAAACGCAAGTCAGCTGGTAACTTCGCTAAATGTTTTGATTGTCCTTACGATCTTAACTTTGGCCCCTGGGCTTATTTTTATGATGACATGTTTTTTGCGGCTTATAGTTGTATTTTCTTTTTTGCGTCAAGCAATGGGAACACAACAAATGCCGCCATCAACGGTTTTGCTATCTATCGCAATGGTACTTACATTTTTTATCATGGAGCCAGTTGCAAAACAAAGCTATGATCAAGGAATTCGCCCATATTTAGCCGAGCAAATAGGCTACGAGCAAGCATTTGAGCAAGGCATAAAACCATTTAAGGACTTTATGGTTCGCAACACTAGAGAAAAAGATCTTGCTCTTTTTTATCGTATTCGTGGGCTTGATAATCCAGCTAGTATAGATGATCTGTCGCTTTCTATCGTTATGTCAGCCTTTATGATAAGCGAGCTTAAAACAGCTTTTGAGATAGCATTTTTACTTTATCTGCCGTTTTTGGTTATTGACATGGTTGTAAGCTCCGTACTTATGGCGATGGGTATGATGATGCTTCCGCCAGTAACTATCTCATTACCATTTAAGCTACTTATCTTTGTGCTAGTTGATGGCTGGAATTTGTTAATCGAAAATCTCGTAAAAAGCTTTCATTAGATAAAATGCGTAAAATTTTGCCGATATTTTTACTTGTTTTGTTTGCAAGCGGAGCTAGCCTAAAAGACATCATCGTTGCAGCCAAGTCAGCCGAGATAGCAAAGATAAAAGAGTTTGAGGCTAGACAAGCGTACTTAGAGCGAGATAGTGTGAAAAGTGGCTACTTTCCAAGCTTGAGCCTTAATGCAAGTTATAGCTCAACAAGTGGAGATAGACAGCTTTTGACTCCAAAAGAGAGTTTACTAGCATCTGCTAGTGTAAATTTTATACTTTATGATGGAGGGGCTAGGGAGGCTAGGCTTGATGCTTTAAAATTTAGCCAAAACGCAAAAGATTTAAGAAGTTTAGAAACAAAAAATTACCTTGCCCTACAATCTGTTTTACTCTACTTTAACGCCTTAAATTTAAATGAGCAGATAAACGCAAAAAAAGCAGAGATAAAACATTTATCTGAAGCCAAAAATAGACTTGATAAATTTAAAAATGCAGGACTTGCAAGTCTTGATGAGAGCGAGGCGGTAAGTGCAAAGCTAAGCCTTTCACAAAGCGATGAGATGGCTTTAAAAGCAGCTTTGGCGAATGTTTTTTTGCAGATTGAAACGCTTTGTGGCCTAAAAGATATAAGCCTTGAAAATTTTTTTATAGATGAGACAAACTTAACTAATAAAAATACTGAAATCATGGCTTTAAATCAAGAAATTTTAGCCACAACACAAGCCCAAAAGATAGCAAATTCTCAACTTTTACCAACGATTTTTATCAAAAACACATTTTTAAGTTATAAAAACAACTACGACTTTGGAATTTTAAGCCAAAACTATCGCATGTATCAAGGATATTTGTCAAAAATTTTAAAAGAGGATAGGCAAAATGCAAACGAGATAATGCTTGGCTTTTCTTGGAGTATTTTTGACTTTGGGAAAACTCAAAAACAAAGCGAAATAAAAAAGCTTGATACGATAAAAGCAAGCCTAAATTTAGCTTATAAAAGCCGTGAGAATGAGCTAAAGATAAAAAGTATCAAAAATGATATCGCAGCTATTATCTTTCGCATAGATGCGCTCACATCTGCAAAAGAGGCATCTAGCCTTAGCCTAATGGCTGTTATGAAGCAATACGAGGCAGGTCTTGCTGGTTATAGCGAGTTTTTAAATGCTGTTGCAAGAGAGTTTGAAGCAAAAAGCGCGTTAAGCATAGCCAAAAACGAGCTTGAGATAAAAAGAGCAAATTTAGTCTATGAAAATGGCGATGACATTGAAAAAAGGGTTAGACAGTGAGAAAATTTATACTATTTTTATTTAGTTTTACTTGGCTTTATGCAGAGCAAATTTATGCAAATTTTGATGTTATGCCTGTGCAAAGTGCAAAGCTTGTTTTTAAAAGTTCTGGTGTCATCAGTAATATAAATGCAAGCATTTCAAGCACTGTTAAGCAGGGAGAAATTTTAGCTAGCTTAGAAAGTAGCGATGAGAAGTTGGGACTAAAAAATGCCAAAGCTGAACTTCAAAAAGCAAGAGTGGCAAGTGAGTTTGCGAGTGCGACATTTATGAAGTTTAAAAAGGTTAAAGATGTTACTTCCCAGCAAAGATATGAAGAGACAAAATTTAATTACGAAAATGCTATGGCTGAGCTAAAAAGAGCACAAATAAGCGTCGAAAATGCTAAAAATTTACTTGAAAAAAAGCAGCTTCGTGCCCCTTTTGATGGTGTTATAAGTGCAAAATTTAGCGAGATAGGAAGTGGAGTTTTGGCACTTAACACCCCTATCTTTGAAATTCTCTCATACCCAGAGGTAAAAATTTTACTTTACATAGATGAAAAGCATGCAAATAGCATTAAAATAGGCGATGAGTTTAAATTTAAGATAGCACAAAAAGATGGTAGCGCAAAGATAACACTGATACATCCAACCATTGATACAAGGTCTAGAAAATTTATTGCCGAAGCTATCACAACTGGTTTTAAGATCGGCTCATTTGGTGAAGGCTTTATCGTAAAATAATGTATAAATTTGCCATAAATCGCCCGATCGCCACGCTGATGTTTTTTGCACTACTTATAGTTTTTGGTATTTTTAGTATCAAAAATATGAGTATAAACGCTTACCCGCAAGTTGATATACCTCTTGTAAAGGTCACAACTTATACAAATGGCGATATGAGCTTGGTTAAAAATAGCATTACAAAGCGTCTGGAGGATGAGTTAAATAGCATTAGCGGCGTAAAACACATCACTTCGCATAGTTTTGATAACTTAAGTATGATTTTTATAGAATTTTATCTAAATAAAGACATCGAGATTGCGCTAAATGATGTGCGTGACCGCATTGCTAAAGCAAAAGTGGGTTCACAAAGTGTTGCTGAAAAGATGGGCGCAGCGAGTGAGGAAATTTTTGGCATTTTTATAAGCGCAAAAGATGATAATCAAACTGCCTTAATGCACGCTATCGAGCATAAGGCAAGATCGTTTTTGCAGCGCATTAAAGGCGTGGCAGAAGTTGGGGATGTTGGCTTTTTAAAACCTGAGATAAGTGTGCTTTTGGATGCAGAAAAACTTGATAAATACTCATTAAACGCCTCTAATATCGCAAGTATCATAAAGACACAAAATTTAAAAATGCCGCTTGGTAAGGTTGAAAATGATAACTCAAAGATAACGCTAAAGTCTGCTTTTGACGCAAAAAGTATTGATGAGATAGCTCAAATTCGCTTGCTTGATGGAGTGTTTTTAAAAGATGTAGCAAAAGTTGAGTTTGGTGGCTCTGAGCGTGTAAGTTATGCTAGTTTTATAGATAAAAATGGTGCAAAAAATGGCGTTGTTTTGCAGATAAAAAAGATAAGTGGCGCTGATACTTTACAAATAATAAGCGAGATAAAGAGTAAAACTAATGAGCTTAGCACGCTTCTTGGTGAAAATTTTGATATTAAAACCATATACGATAAAAGTATTTTGATAGAACAATATACAAATCAAGCCATTTTTGATATGGTTTTGGGTGTTTTGCTAACAGCGCTTATCGTATTTTTGTTTTTGCGAAATTTTAGCGGTGCGCTTATTGCAACGATAGCTATACCAACTAGCATTGTTGCTACATTTTTTATCATACATTTGCTTGGAAATGATATAAATCGCCTAACCCTAATCGCGCTTACTATCGGTATCGGGATATTTGTTGATGATGCGATAGTGGTTATAGAAAATATTATAAAACATATACAAAATGGGGAAAAAGATCCGCTAAAAGCAAGCTATCTTGGTGTAAAGGAGATAGCTTTTAGCGTGCTTGCCATATCTGTTGTACTGCTTTGTGTTTTTGTCCCGATAGCTTTTATGAATAGCATAGTTGGGCGCTTTTTCAATGCTTTTGCTTTAAGTGTGGCTGGTGGTATAGTTATATCGTTCTTGGTTTGTATTATGCTAACTCCAACTCTTTGCGCTCGTTTTTTAAATGCAAATGAGAGCAAATTCTATAAAAAAAGTGAGAAATTTTTTGTAGCAATGGAGGAGTGGTATGAGAAATTTTTGCGTTTTGCATTGCGATTTAAGGCTTTGTTTATAGTGCTTACTCTGGTAGTTTTTGCTTTTTCGCTCTTGCTTGCTAGCACCTTAGGAAGCGGATTTAAACCAAGTGAGGATAATAGCGAGTTTCATCTAATGATAAAAGCAGATCCAAGCGTGAGCGCTAAGAAGATGATGGAAAAAAGCGCAGAAATTTTAACTGCTATAAAAGCTAATGAAAATGTTGAATATGCCTATATGATGCTTGGTTATACTGACGCCAAGGAGATTTATAAAGCTAAAATTTATGTCCGCTTGCATGAGCTTAGTGAGCGTGAAAAAAGACAAGATGAGGTGATTAAAGATTTAAAAGATGGTCTAAAATTTGATGGATTTAAAATTTGGGCAGTGGAACTACCTATGGTTGAAACTGGTGGAGATATGGAGGAAATCCAGCTTATTATCACGGCTGATAAGGAGCAGATACTTGAGCCGCTTGTGCCAAAGGTAAGGGAAATTTTACAACAAATAGGCGGTCTTGTTGATATTAGTAGTCCAAATGAAGATAAAAAAGAGCAGGTTGAAATTTTCATAGACAGGCAAAAAGCCAAAGTTTTAGGTATCAGCGAGTATGAGATTGCAGATGTGATATACTCATCTTTTTCATCAAATAGCGTTGGAGTGTTTGATGATGGAGCGAACGAGTATGCTATTATGATTAGATTTGATGATGCTTTTAGGCAAGATATCGAGGCACTTAAAAAGCTTCGTATAAACTTAAAAGGTAGTGAAATTTTACTTGGTGATGTAGCTAGTTTTGTTAAAAGCAAGGCGCTTTCTAGTTTGCCACGCTATGACAAGCAAGATGAGTTAAAATTTTTAGCCAATACAAACGGAGCCGTTTTAAGTGATATAAAAGCAAAGATCGATGAGGCACTTGCACCACTTTTGCCAGACCAAAGTTCGCTAAAATATGCTGGATTTATCGACTATATGCAAGATACAAATAAAGCATTTATCTTTACTATCATGATGAGCGCCGTACTTATATACATGGTTTTAGCAGCACTTTATGAGAGCTTTATTTTACCATTTATCATTATGTTGTCTATGCCACTTGCTTTTGGTGGAGTGGCTGTGGGGCTTTATCTTAGCGGAAATTCTTTTAGTCTTTTTGTTATGGTTGGAGCTATATTGTTGTTTGGTATGGTTGGGAAAAATGCCATCTTGCTTGTAGATTTTGCGAATAAATTTGCAAAAGATGGCGAGAATGTCGATGAGGCTGTCATAAAAGCTGGCAAGGCAAGACTTCGTGCGATACTTATGACTACGCTTGCTATGATATTTGCTATGCTTCCACTTGCTTTATCGCGTGGAGCGGGCTATGAGGGTAACTCGCCTATGGCTATTGCTATTATTTGCGGGCTTATAAGCTCAACCATCTTGTCTCTTATCGTTGTACCAACACTTTTTGGCATAATCTACAAGATAGATAGCTGGTTTAGAAAAATTTATGAAAAAAGACCTTTAGATGGTTAAATTTTTTATCATCTTTGCTACATTTTCGCTCTTAAATGCTGGAAATTTAAGTGAGCTTATACATTTGGCACAAAGTGCAAAACAGGTGGAATTTATAAAATTTTCAAAAAATATCTACACGAAAAATGCCACAAAAAAGGACTTAAACATTGATATAAGCGGTAGATATACGATTATGCAAAAGGATGGCGAATACAAAAGCAAGTCTGGATCAATGCTTTTGCGATTTGAGTATCTGCTCTTTGATGGTGGCGAGAGAGATGCCATTCAAAAGATACAAAGCTATGAAAATGCCAGTGAAATTTACAAAAGCGAAGCATATAAAAACCTAATAAGCTTGCAAGTTGGTAAAATTTACTTTAACGCTATTGCCATAGAAGCACTTATACAAAACAAGCAAAATGAGCTTAATGCGATAAATATAGCAAATGCTAATAGCGAGTTTTTTTACGAATTTGGCGAGATAGATGAAGTTGAGTTTAATGCACTAAATGATGCTTTAAGTGCCGCTAAATCAGAGCTTGATGAGCTTTATTTGCGTCAAGTAGAGTTAATCTCAAGAATAAATTTACTCTCAAACGCAAAGCTAAATTTTATACGCGGCAGCAAAATGCAAATGCCTGAGTTTTGGAGCAAGGCAAAAAATGCTAATTTACAAGCAAAGAAAAAAGAAGCACTTATAAACGAACAAAGCACAACCCAATCACAAAGTAAGCTCATTCCAAAAATTTATCTTAAAGATTCTCAGGTACTAAATGAAAACAGTTTTAAAAAGGGCGACGCAAGCTCTGCTCAGATGGCTAAACGCTATCTTGATACAAATAAGCCCTTGCTAGAGCTTAGCTGGAGTTTACCAAGCTCGCTAAACAAAAGCACTGAACAGCAAAAAAATGAAGCCAAATATCAAAAAATAGCACTTGCTTTAAGCGAAGAAGAGCGTATTAGCTTGCAGCGGCTAGAGGCTCTTGAGGCATTGATAAAACGCCTTGACGCGGAGCAAAAGATAAAACAGACCAAAGTATCAAGCGTGCAAAAAAGCTTTGAAAATTTGGCTAGGCTTTATATTTGGGGTAAAATTTCTTATAATGAGTTTTTATTTTTGCTAGATGATAATGTTGCTTGGCTAAACGGTTTTTGGCTTGATAAAGATGAGCTTGAGATACGCAAAATGGAGTATTATTACGAGCGCGGGGATGAAATTTTAAAAAGGATAAAAGATGAATAAACTTATTTTTGTTACCATTTTATGGGCATTTAGCTTCTCTTTGATAGGCGAGTTTTTATCGGGCAAGTTAGATAGCTACTTTAGCGTATTTACTCGTGTTGCGCTTGCTAGTCTTGTTTTTTTGCCATTTACAAGATTTAAAGGTGTGCCTACACGCTTAAAGCTAGCTGTTATGGGGATAGGAGCTTTGCAGATAGGTGCGATGTATCTTTTTTACTATAACTCATTTTTGTATCTCAGTGTGCCAGAAGTTGCTTTATTTACAATATTTACGCCGTTTTATGTAACGCTTGTTTATGATGCTTTTGAGAAAAAATTTCGCTCACTTTATCTTATAAGTGTCGGAGTTGCTGTGCTTGGAGCGTTTGTTATAAAATATGGCGGTATAAATGAGGGCTTTTTAAAGGGTTTTTTGCTAGTTCAAGGGGCAAACATTTGCTTTGGATTTGGTCAAAGTGCATATAAAATTTTACTTGAGCGAAATAGAGTAGAGCAAAAAGGCATATTTGGATATTTTCATTTTGGGGCATTTTTTGTAACACTTGTGGCGTTTTTGCTGTTTGGAAATTTTAGCAAAATAACCCCTAGTACGACACAAATTTTTGTTTTACTTTGGCTTGGTGTGATGGCTAGTGGACTTGGTTATTATTTGTGGAATAAGGGTGCAACAGAGGTTGATAGTGGGGTACTTGCTATTATGAATAACGCGCTCATACCAGCTGCTATCATTGTAAATTTAATCTTTTGGCAAAAAGATGCTGATGTATTGCGCCTTGTTGCTGGAGGAGTGATACTTTACGCATCTTTACTGATACATAAGCGCATAATAAAATTTTATGAAAGTAGGGCAGTTTCGGCTAAGATTTAGCTTATTTTTAAGCCGTTTTTTAAAATCATAAAATTTTATGTAAAATAGTATGTGAAATTCTATGTGAAAAAGTGAATAAGTAAAAGTTTTTCACATAGAAAATTTATCTTTCAACATTTTTTGAGTAAATATTTCAAGACTTGGAAATGCTATGGCACAAATTCTTGGATCTTGCTTTAAATGTCTATAAACCCCGCCAAGATCGATAGCCGCTCGTCCTTTTGTTATGACTGGTTCACTCATAACCTCGTGACCATAGATGTTAAATATATCATCATTTTCACTTATATCGCTCCTGCCACTAAGCACATGTGCTTTAAATTTTTCTGTCTCTTTGTCGTTGTGTCTTTCTTGCCACATCTTTCCAACGGCAGAGTGTGATACAACCAACTTTCGTCCATCAGCCGTAAGGAAATTTTCAAATTCTATATAAGTAGGCAGAGTTTGTAAAAACTCTATGTGTTTTAGCTTTAGTTCATTTTTGCCTTTGTAAGTTGCAAATGTCTGTGCTCCTCCGTGCTCATTAAACCAAGGATTGTCAACTCTTTTATCTAGCAAGAACTCATCTTTGGCTAAAAGTAGCGCTCTTTCATGGTTTCCAAGTACACTAAGATGGCCACCAGATCTTACAAGCTCAACAACCTTATCGCTGTCTTTGCCCCTGTCAATAAGATCTCCAACGAAGCACAAACGAGCATTTTTGGGCAGTTTATTCAGTAGGGCTTTAAGTGTTTTAAAGCAACCATGAATGTCTGAGACGATGTAAATTTGTTCGCTCATTTTTTGTCCCTTTGTAAAATTTTATCAAAAAAGAGCTTGTAGTTTAAGAAGTAGGGCTAGTAAAACTAGCCCAAAATTTAGCTTACTCGTAAAAACCGCTTGGCTTTCCAGTAAGATCGATCATGATATTTTTCATCTGAGTATAGTGCTCAAGTATGGTTTTATGTGTCTCTCTGCCGATACCTGAGTTTTTATAGCCACCAAATGGCGCACCCTCTGGAATTTGGTTGTAAGTATTAACCCATACACGACCAGTTTCTATGGCACGCGCGACGCGAAGAGCCTTTGTGATGTCTTGAGTAAAGACGCCCCCTCCTAGGCCGTATTCGCTATCATTTACCATTTTTATGAGCTCTTCTTCATCTTTAAATTTTATCACAACTCCAACAGGACCAAAAATCTCCTCCTGCGCTACTCGCATATCATTTGTGACATTTGTTAAAAGTGTAGGCTTTACAAATGCTCCCTTTTCACAACCATTTGCAGTATAAGCTTCACCGCCGACAGCAACTTTTGCACCCTCGTTTTTACCTATCTCTACATACTCTAAAATTTGCTTAGCTTGCTTTGCGTTAACTTGTGAGCCCATCTGGGTGGCTGGATCTAGTGGATCTCCAACTTTTATATTTTCAAATCTCTTAACAGCTGCCGCCATAAACTCATCATAAAATTTCTCTTCTACAAATATCCTTGAGCCAGCGCAACAAACTTGACCCTGGTTAAACAAAATTCCAAGCTGTAAGCCATCAAGGGCTTTTTGTAAGTCTGCGTCTGCAAAGAATATGTTTGCACTTTTTCCGCCAAGCTCAAGCGTAGCTGGTATGATTCGTTGAGCTGCTGCGATAGCGATATCGCGGCCTATCTCAGTTGAGCCAGTAAATGCTAGCTTGTCAAGTCCTGGGTGATTTTTTAGCCATTCGCCAGATTTGCTTCCGCGACCAGTAACGATATTAACTAGTCCTTTTGGCAATATGTCACCTATTAGTCTAAAAAGCTCAAGTACGCTAAGGCTGGTTTCTGAGCTTGGTTTAAACACGCTTGCATCGCCAGCAGCTATGACTGGAGCTAACTTCCAAGCTGCCATCAAAAATGGGAAATTCCACGGAACTATCTGACCCACAACACCGATAGGTTCACGAAGCACGAGCGAAAGCTGCTGCTCATTTAAGACATTTGCACTGCCTTCTTCGCCTTGTATCACGCCTGCAAAATATCTAAAGTGCTTTGCTGCCAGTGGGATATCTACATTCATTGTCTCGCGGATAGGTTTGCCGTTATCCATAGTTTCTACTTTTGCAAGATGTTCTGTGTTTGCGTCGATTATGTCGGCTATCTTATTTAGTAGAGCACTTCGCTCTGAGATTGTGCTATGCTTAAATTTTTTAAATGCAGCACGAGCAGCTTTAACTGCTTCATCAACATCATCCTGTGTTGCATCTGCGATCTTTGCTAGGAGTGCCCCATTTGCTGGGTTGTGCGCTTCAAGTGTTGCGCCATCTTTTGCTGGACGCCACTCACCATTGATGTATAAACCATATTCTGATAGTAGTTTTACCATAGTGTTCTCCTTATAAAAATATAATGGTGTCATTATATTCCTAAAAAGGTTAAAAGTTTTTAAATAAAAAGAAATTTTGGATTTACAAAAGTGAATGGCTAGTGTTGCTAGCCATTAAATATTTTGAGCTCTTTTAGCGTAAAACTCCCGCTTAAACTCGCTAAATCTGCCTTGCATTATCGCCTCTCTTATTTGCTTCATCAAATTTAGATAATAGTGCAAGTTATGCAGGCTTGCAAGGCGGAAAAATGTAAGCTCACGGGCTTTAAAAAGGTGGTTAAGATAGCCCCTTGAGTAGTTGCGACAAGTGTAGCAGTCGCACTCGCTATCGATTGGCTCGTGATCGTTTATAAAACGGGCTGATTTTATGTTTATCTTGCCAAAACTAGTAAAGAGTGTGCCGTTTCTGGCGTTTCTAGTTGGCATTACGCAGTCAAACATATCAACGCCTCGCTCGACATTTTCTACCAGATCCTCAGGTGTGCCAACCCCCATAAGATAGCTTGGTCGCTTCGTGTCGATAAACGGCATAACGCCCTCAACCGTGTCATACATCTCTTGATTACTCTCACCCACACTCAGTCCTCCGATAGCAAGTCCGTCAAAGTCCATCTCACAAAGCTTTTGTGCGCAAAATTTTCTAGCCTCATAGTCCGTGCCACCTTGAATAATGCCAAAGATATTTTGATGCACTCCAACGCCCTTACTTTGTATACTTTTATGATAGCGTATCGCTTCATCAGCCCATTTTATCGTGCGTTTTAGACTAAGCTCTACTCGCTCTTTTGTCGCTGGAAGTGCCACCAAATCATCTAAAATCATCATGATATCAGAACCCAAATCATACTGCGTATCAAGCACGGAGCGCGGCGTAAAATAGTGCATGGAGCCATCAATGTGGCTTTTAAATTTTATCCCACCATCGTCATTTTTGGTATTTGCCCTTAGACTAAACGCCTGAAAACCGCCACTATCTGTCAAAAATGAGCGGTCAAATTTGCTAAATCCATGAAGTCCGCCAAACTCTTTTACTATCTTTGAGCCTGGGCGTAGATACATGTGATAGGTGTTTGCCAAAATGATCTTTGCGTCTAAAATTTCACGCATATCGGTGGCATCTAGGCTCTTTACAGCCCCCACCGTGCCAACTGGCATAAAAACGGGGGTTAAAATTTCACTATGAGCTGTTTTTAGCACACCAGCACGGGCGTTACCATCTGTGTGAGTTACTTTAAAATCCATTCTCGTCCTTAAAAATCTATTTTTAAGCGAAAGGATAGCAAAAAGTGGCTGAAATTTTAAAGCAGGGCTTGGCTAGGGTGCTTACTTTTGCACTCTGCCAGCCATCGCTTTAAAGATATTTATCTCGTTGTTTATGATTTTATATTTTTGCTCTAAAACGCTTATAGCGGCTTCTAGTTCGCTGTTTTTAGCATTTAAGTGCTCTTTTAGCTCAACCTTGCCATAGTCATACTTTAGTTTATAAATTTTGCTTATTTGTGCGTAATTTTTTGCTTGCTCCATAAAGTTATTAAGCAAAATTTTATCATTTTCTAGCTCTTTATATGCGCCGTAAACTTCATTTATGGCAGTTGTTAAACGAGATATGTACTCAAGTTTTGCACTTTGAAAACTAGCTTCACTCACGCGTAAATTTGCCTTTAGTCTAGAGTAGTTAAGAAATGGTAGATTTAAGGCTATGTTGCCATTTAGTAAATTTAGTGAAAAGCTTTTTTTTAGTTTTTCATCACTATCACTTAAGGAAGCGCCTATGCTAAGGCTTGGGTAGAAATTTTTCTCGCTTACTTTTACATTTAAAAGAGCTTCATTTATGCGTGCGATACTTGCCTTTAGGTCAGGTCTATTTGATAGTGAAAATATTGGGACTTCAATATCTACACCAAGCGGCTTTGTTTCAAAAATTTCTTTAAATTTAAACTCAAAATCGCCTCTTTCATTCAGCAAATTTTTTAATGTTTGCTTGATTGTATCAAGATTTTTTTGCGTTTGAAGTATGCGGTTTTTTATAGATAAAATTTGGCTTTGAACCTGTTTTTGCGATATTTGCTCATCTTTTCCAAAACTAACTTTGGAGTCAATTATCCTTCCTAACATTTCATAATTTTGCAAAGTTTGTTTGTAAAGTTTTATGGCATTTTTTAGATATATGGCGTTAAAATATCCACTAGCAACGCTATTTATAAGGCTTAGTTTTGTTGCTTGTAAGTCCCACTGTGTAGCATTTACTTCCCACATAGCAGCGTCTTTTGAATTTCTAAGCTTTTGCCATAAATCAAGCTCGTAGCTTACTGAGATAGAGGTGGAAAATCGCTCTTGCCACTGGCTATTAGACCCTATATCGCGCGACGCCTCTCCTTTTAGGCTTGCATTAAAATTTGGGAGCAAATCGGCTGATATTATACCCGCTTGTGCTAGGGCTTTATTTATAGTTATGGCTGATTTTTTAAGGTCTATGTTGTTTTTTAAAGCCGTATCTATAAGCTCATTTAGATAATCCTCATTATACCCTAGCCACCACTCCTTGTCTATTTGTATAGTTTGGCTTTCGTCAAGTAAAATTTCTTGATAGTTTTTATCTACTTTTGAAACAGCGCAACCGCTAAAAAATATTGCCAAAGTTAAAACAAAAATTTTATACATTCTACTCCCTTGAAAGCGCGTCTATTGGGTTTAAAAGGCTTGCATTTCTTGCAGGCATATAGCCAAAGACTATGCCTATGCCCATTGAAGTTACAAGTGCTGCGATGACTGATTCGTTAGAAAATATCATCTTAAACAAGCCAGTGCTATTTACGATATAGCCAACCCCATAAGCAAGCCCAACGCCGACCACTCCGCCTATTATACAAAGCAAAATAGCTTCTATTAAAAATTGCTGTAAGATATTTGTTTGTCTGGCTCCTATTGCCATTTTTATTCCTATCTCTTTTGTTCGCTCAGTCACTGAAACAAGCATTATGTTCATCACTCCTATACCGCCAACTATGAGCGATATAACGGCTATTGATGATATGAGTAGTCTCATGGTGCCTATGGTCTCTTCCATGGTTTTTTTTATGCTGTCCGAGTTTCTTGTAAAAAAGTCTTGTCTGCCATGTTTGATGGTTAAAAGCTCGGTTATCATCTTTTCGGCAACTTGTGCATTAACTTTCTCATCAATCTTTGCTGTAATAGAACTAATGTAGCGATCCCCTGTTATTTTGTTTATCACGGTTGAATATGGGGCGTAAATTCTAAGCTGGCTTGGATCGCCAAAGGAATTTGAGTTTTGCGCTATAACGCCAATGATCATCAAAGGTTTTTTGTTTAAAAGTAAGATCTTGCCTATAGGGTCTTCATCTTTAAAAAATGACCTTTTTGTGTTTTGATCTATGACTACCACCGAGGCAGAGGCTGCTACCTCATCGGCATTAAACATCCTTCCAGTTTCTATATTTAACCCATTTACTTTTAGTGTATCAACTCCACCGCCTCTAAGCGATGCTGTGAGTGATAAATTTCTAAAAGTTGCTGTGCCACTTGTTGAGGTGTTTGGTGTGACTGACTCTAAAAAGTCTTGCTCTTGAAGCAGGACTACATCGCTAATACTAAGCGTTCTAACCCTACCAGAGAGCATATCTCCAAAGCCTTTTCCGGGCATAATATCGATGGTGTTTGTGCCCACTTTTCGTATGCTTTGTAAGATTTGCTCTTGTGAGCCTTTGCCAAGTGCTACCATGCTAACGACTGCTGCGATGCCTATGATGATGCCAAGCATTGTTAGTATAGATCGTAGCTTGTGCGAAATGATGGCTGAAAGCGACATTTTAAAGCTTTCTATAAGCTGATCTTTGTAATAGGTAAATATACTTTTTTTAGGTTTTTGGCTTGGTTTTTTTAGAAAAATTTCATCTTTTTTTACGCTATCTGAGATAATGCTTCCATCTTTTATCTCTATCACTCGATTTGCGTAGTTTGCGATATTTTGGTCGTGCGTGACTATTATTATGGTATGACCTTGTTTGTATAAATCAAGTAAAATTTGCATAACCATCTCGCCACTTTTGCTATCAAGTGCGCCAGTTGGCTCATCTGCAAGGATTATCTCGCCACCATTCATCAACGCTCTAGCTATGCTGACACGCTGCTGCTGTCCACCACTTAGTTTATTTGGTAGGCTTTGTGTTTTGTCGCTAAGACCAAGGCCTGATAAAATTTCAACTGCACGCTCTTGGCGGGACTTTTTATTTACGCCAGCATAGATACTAGGAAGAGCGACATTTTGTGTGGCGTTTAAGCTTGAAAGAAGGTTGTACCTTTGAAATATAAATCCAAATTTTTCACGCCTAAGCTCTGCTAGCTCGTCCGCTTTAAAATTTGTTATATCCTTACCCTCAAGTAAATACTCGCCACTGCTAGCATTGTCAAGACAGCCAAGTATGTTCATCAAAGTTGATTTGCCAGAGCCACTTTGCCCGATAATGGCGATAAACTCGCCTTTTTTTATTTTTAAATTTACATTTTTTAAGACAGTAGCTTCGTTTTTGCCGATTTTAAATTTTTTGGTGATATTTTTGAGCTCTATCACCTCATACCTCTTCGCTCTTTTGAAACAAGGCTTGCTATCTCTTCACTTGTGCCTTGCGATGTTATAACTGCTTCGCCTTCGCTCACACCGCTTAAAATTTGTGTCCTTAGACTATCGCTTATGCCTGTTGTAACAGCCCTTTTTTCAACATTTTTTCCATTTACTAAAATCTCTACAAATTTTTGCTTATCTTCGTTTTTTATTGCTATACTAGGCACTATGATCGCATCTTTTACCTCATCTACAAAAAGGGCATTTTCCGTTGTCATACCTATTCGCAAGATACCTTCGCTATTTTGAACTATGCTTTGTGCATAATAATATATAGCAGATGAGCTTGAGCTTATGTTTGATGTGGATTTGTTTGAGTATTTTCCATCACTTAGGGTAGTAAGGGCTGGGTCTATGGAGCTTATGGTCGTGTTAAATTTTTTATTTGGCTCTGAAAGTATAGAGTACTCAACACGAGTTCCGACTGAAATTTTTGTTATGTCGCCTTCTGCGATTTGCATTTTTAGTTTGACATTGCTAAGGTCGGCTATATTTACGATAGTTGGGGTAGTTTGATTGGCATTTACTGTCTGCCCTTCTTCAACCTGCACTGAAACGACAGTACCGTCTCTTGGGGCTGTGATTTTAGTGTATCCAAGGTCTATTTGAGCTGTATCAAGAGCTATTTTTGCCTGTTCTATCTGAGCTTTTATCTCTTTTATATTTGCATTTGCTGTCGTGTATGAGTTTTTTGTATTTTCAAATTCAACCCTTGAAGTGGCACTATTTTTATAAAGGTTTTGCTCTCTTTCAAACTGTGTTTTTGCTATATCAAGAGCTACCTTTGCCCTTTCAAGCTGAGCTGTGTAAATTTCAAGCTGAGCTCTACGGTTATCTACATTGTTTTGCTGCGTTTGGCTGTCTATCTCGGCTATCATATCGCCTTTTTTTACATTATCGCCAAGTTTAACATAGAGTTTTTTTATCTGTCCACCAACTTGCGCACCCACATCAATAAGCTCGGTCGCAAAAATTTCTCCAGTTGCCTGAACGCGTTTTGACAGTGTGCCTTTTGCTGCTTTTTGAGTTATATACTCGATCTTTTGTTCTTTTTTGTAAAATTTTTCATAGGCAAAGTATGAGCCTACGATAAGTATAAAAAGTAGTGTAATTTTTTTAAACATTGCTCGGACTTTCTTTAAGTTTTGCTAATTTTAATTAAAAAATACTAACAAAAGGTTAAAGCGATTTATTAGGTTTTAAACTTTAATGCTTTATAATCCGCATTTAGTTTTTAAATTTAAGAAGTTTGTTGTGTATACCCCTTTATTGTCGATATTTTTTATAGTTGCGCTTGGGTTTCTTGCAAAAAAGATGAAAATTTTAGAGCAAAAAAACTCATCTGTTTTTATAAATTTTGTCCTTTGCTTTGCTTTGCCTGCACTAATATTTGATAAAATTTATCACATAAATATCGATATACATCTTTTAAATATCGTTACAACTGGCTTTTTTGCTTCTGCTTTTGGAGCTGTCATATCGCTTTGTATATCGCTACTTTTTAAATTTAGCCGCCCAACAACTGTTAGTGTTGTTATGCTTAGCTTTTTTGGCAATACACTTTTTGTTGGCATACCAGTTATAGAGGGCTTTTTTGGTCGTAGTGCAGTTGATATAGTTATATTTTATGATCAAGTAACAACATCTATACCCATTGCTATACTTGGACCTGTTATACTCTCTTTTGGTGTAAAACAGCGAGTAAGTCTTTTGCAAAATTGTATGAAAATTTTAAAATTCCCGCCATTTATAGCCGTTACTTTAGCTTTGATAGCAAAGAGTTTTTCTGATATTTTTGTATTGCCACAAGAGCTTTTTACTCCGCTTCGTATGATAAGCTCTAGCGTAACTCCTGTTGCGCTCTTTGCGGTTGGGCTTGGCTTAAATTTTGGCGGAGTAAAAAGTTCATACAAGGGTGTTTGTGTCGTAATGCTTTGTAGGATGGTGGCACCTGCGGTATTTTTTGTTTTAGTAATGAAATTTTTTAATTTTGAGATAAATCAAGCATGGTTAGTTGGCATTATGTTATCGACTATGCCACCTATGGTTTTAGCTAGCGCTATGATAATGAAAGCTGAGCTTGATAGCTCTCTTGCTGTTAGCTCTGTTGCGCTTGGAGTGGCTTTTAGTTTTATTACTTTACCCATAATTTATATACTGTTTGCAAGTTAGAATTTGTTTAAAAATGTAACATATAATTCACTTTTTTAGATAAGGAAAATTTTGGATCATTTTAGTGTAGAGGTTTTAAAAACCAAGCAGTTACTTTTGTATAAATTTAAGGGTAAGCTTGATTATAAAAGTGCCAAAAAAGTGCGTGAAATTTTATCAAATTCCTTGCGTTTTAAGGGCGAAGTGGAGTATGATTTTAGCTTGCTTTTGAGGCTTGATTATGCTTGTGCTATACTTTTAAAGCGTGCTATAAATGCTAAAAAAGTAAGCATTAAAAATGCAAACCATAGCATAAAATCAGTTCTTTTAATGCTTGATGATAAAGATATAGACTTTAAATATAAAGCCCCACAAAAAAATCTAAATTTGCTTGAACGACTCGGAAAAAGGGTTATAGAGGGTTTTTATAATGTTTTTGAGCTGGCTGGATTTTTAGGGGAGTTTATAATAAAATGTTTTGCCATTTTATTAAATCCAACAAAACTTCGTTTAAGAGAGCTTAGTAACTATATAAAAGATGCTGGAGTAAATGCTGTTTTTATCGTATCTTTGACATCTTTTTTAATAGGTGTCGTTCTTGCTTATCTTGGAAGCTCTATGCTTGCAAATTTTGGTGCGAGTATATTTATAGTTGAGATAATGGGCATGTTAACTTTGCGTGAAGTCGCACCACTTATAGCCGCTATTGTTATAGCTGGACGCTCAGCGTCAAGTTTTACAGCACAAATAGGAGCCATGAAGCTTACTGAAGAGATAGATGCTATGAGAACAATGGGGTTTGATCCTTTTAGCTTTCTTGTTTTGCCAAGGATTATAGCCATGATGATATGTGTCCCGTTAATCATCTTCATAGCTGATGCGGTTAGTATCTTTGGTCAGATGATAGTTTGTGAAAATTTACTTGATATATCGTTTTCAAGCTACCTCAGCCGTTTTAAAGATATGGTTGAGATGCGCCACTTCTTGGTTGGAATGATAAAAGCGCCGTTTTTTGGTATAGTTATCGCTATTATCGGCTGCATGCGCGGTTTTGCTGTTAGTGGCGACTCGCAAAGCCTTGGCTCGCTTACAACTTTAAGTGTTGTAAATGCTATATTTTGGGTTATAGCCATAGATGCTTTTTTTGCGATATTTTTTATGTGGGTAAATTTATGATAAAAAATATTATAGAAGGCAGAGATATAACGACAAATTACGGCGAACGCATAATGCATGATAGCGTGAGCTGGAGTATAAAACAGGGTGAAATTTATGGCTTTTTAGGCGGAAGTGGAAGTGGTAAAACTACACTTTTAAAAACGATGATATATCTAAATAAACCAAAGAGTGGGACATTGCTTTTTGATGGCAAAGATATGTGGAATAGCGACACAAAAACAAAGCAAGAGATAAAGCTTGAGTGCGGGACTATGTTTCAGTTTGGAGCACTTTATAGTTCTATGAGTGTGCTTGATAATGTTGGTGTTTTGCTTAGTGAGTATTCAAAATTTAGTAAGCGCGAAATAGATGAAATTGCAAATTTTTGGATACAAAAAGTTGGACTTAAAAAACAAAGTGCTACGCTTTATCCAAGTGAGTTAAGTGGCGGTATGAAAAAGCGCGTAGCCTTAGCTAGAGCTCTTGCGCTTAGCCCTAGAGTTCTTTTTTTAGATGAGCCTAATAGCGGACTTGATCCAATGAGCGCCAGAGCGATGGACGAACTTCTTGTAAATTTGCGAGAAGCACTTGGTATAAGCGTTGTGATGGTAACGCATGATGTTGATAGTATTTTTGATATACTTGATAGATTTTTAATAATTGAAAATAAAAAAATAGTTTTTGAAGGCGATCTTAAAGAGCTTGAAACGGCTGAATATAACCCGCTTGAAGAGCTATTTAAAACAAGGAATAACAGTGGAAAATAAAAACTCATACACGATAGTTGGGCTATTTTTTCTTATCTCGGTCTCACTTCTTGGTATCTTTATGTGGTGGATGAGCGGAAGCGATGGCAAGAGTGTTGGTCAAAAAATTTACTACATACAAACCCATGAGTTGCCAACTGGTGTAAGGGTTGATTCTCAGGTTAAATTTATTGGTGTTGGCGTTGGAAGTGTAAGCAAGATAGATTTTTTAGATGATGGCAAGATAGAGATCAGTATGAAAATACGCGATGATATAGACATAAAAAGCGACTCTATCGCTGAGATAGAGCTTCAGCCTATAAGTGGTGTGGCTAGTATTAATATCTCTCGTGGTGTTGCAAACAGTATAAAAGATGAAAAACATCCTATTATCAAGCTAGAAGATAGTATGCTTACAAAGCTTAGAAACCAAGCCCAAGATATAACATCAAAGATAAATGTAAGTTTAGAGCGCTTAAACTCGCTTCTTTCTGAAGACAATTTTAAGCATCTTAACTCAACGCTTGAAAATTTAGATGAGTTTAGTAAGCTCATAGGAAGTAAGGAAAACTCTAAAAACCTAAGTGAGCTTTTGGCAAATTTAAACGCTATAAGCTCTGATGTAAGTAAGGCAAATGTGAGTGATTTAAGCAAAAACCTAAACTCTATCTTGCTTAATGCGAATAAATTTTTACTAAGCGCCAACGCCGCAACGGCATCTTTTAGTGAGCTTGCAAAAAACACACAAAGCAAGATAAACTCAGGTCAGCTAAACATCAAAGAGGCTATGACGCCGCTACTGAATGAAGCTAGTATATTTATAAATGACTTTTCTAAGACATTAAGAGAATTTCGCGGTGCGATGGATAGACTTGAGGATAATCCTTATGATTTTTTCTTTAAAGACCCAACATCAAAGGACGGTAGATGAGAGGAATTTTAGTAGTATTTTTAGCTGTGTTTATTAGCGGTTGTTCGCTTAAAAATAGCGTTGCTAGAGCTGATATGTATGAGATATACTACTCACAAAAAGAGTGTGTTGCAAAGAGTAAAACGCCAAAAAATATATACATTCAAAATGTATCTGCTCTTGATTTGGTTGATAAAAGAGAGATACTCATAGTGGCTGAAGATAATAAAATACACCACCTTTATGATGCTAAATTTATAGCTCAACCAAGCGAAATGATATATAAGGCGCTTATAAAAGGAGCTTATGCTAACTGTGGAGTAAAGCCCATATTTTCGCCAAATTCAAGCGATTTACGTCTTAAAGTAAATGTGGTTTCACTGCAAATTAGAGGCGATAAGGCTGAGGTTATTTTGGCTTATGAGCTTTTTAGCCTTGATAAAAGCGTTAATTCAGGAGTTGTTGTAAAAAATGTTTTTTGTCCAGACCCAAGTAGTAAGAGTATTTTTGATAGCATAAATAAAAGTGTAAATTTAGCCATCGATGAGCTTTTAGGAAGTGTTATTTAAGCCTGATTAAGCCCATTTTGCTATAATGTCCATTTTAATGGAGTTATAATGAAAAAAATTTTAATCATAGCAGATGGGCTTTTTGCAAAAAGTTTTATAGACAAGCTTTATGGTTTACGCTCAAACTTACACCATTATGTCGTTATTTCAAACGATAAAGATATTATCGATACAAAAAATTCATTCGAAAATTTTACATATCATCACTTTGATCCAACATCTCTTTCAAGGCTAAAAGCTGTGATAAGCGGCTATTTTAGTCAGTTTATCATCATTATGCAAAATGAGGTTGATGCTATAGCTAGCTATGAAAATTTACGCCAGATTAGCACAAAAACAGATATAGTTTTTCTAAATTTATGGAACATCAAACATGAGGGTATGAGTGAGGATAAGCATCTTGAGTTTGTCGATAATAACTCTATTATATCAACACACTTTGTTGGGCACTTGCCAGATATGCCATCACTAGCTGATAATATCGGTCTTGGACAAGGTGAGATCATGGAGGTTAAAGTCCCAATAGGAAGCTCATATATGTATCGTCACCTAAGTTCATTGCAACAAAAAAGGTGGCGTATAGCACTTATATATCGAAGCGGCGAGCTTCTTTTGCCAAGCAATAGCCTAATGATTCGCCCAAATGATACGCTTTTAATCGTAGGCGATCCACAGGCTTTGCATGCAGTTTATCGCTCGATAAAGCGTGAGCCTGGGCAGTTCCCAAGCCCTTTTGGTAGCAATATCTATGTGTTTTTAGATATGAAAGTAATGAATGACCAAAGAATGCAAAAAATAGTTGCAAACGCCCTGTATCTGCATGAAAATTTAAGCAACAAGCGTCTTATATTTAGGGTTATCAATCCAACTTTTAATCCAACTTTTAAAATGCTAAAAGAGATACATGAGGAGAAAATTTCTGTTGTGATTGACTATATGACTGCTGATAATTCGCAGATTATAGCAGATATTTCTAATAACGATATAGGCTTTGTGATAACTGATGATGGGTATTTTAATAAATTTAAACACTTTTTTTATATGCTAAAACTACCAGTTTTAAAGCTTGGAGAGCGAGATTTTAGTGAGATAAAGCAGGGTGCTATACTTAGTGATGGAAAGGAAAACATAGAAAATCAATCAGCCGTCATCATGGATATCGCATCTCAGTTAAAAATGGAGATAAAGCTTTATTATTTTAATGTAAAAAACACAAAAGATGAGGACATAACAGAGCACTTTGAGAGTATTAGTAGTCTTTTTGAAAAGGACATCAGTATAGAAAATAGCAAGAAGAATCCACTTCTAAAACTATCGCAAATCGACACTATGTTACAGTTTATAACATTTGATGAGCACTTGCTAAAAGGTGGTTTATCAACTCTTTTATCAACAAGCATTTCGCGCCATTATGGCAAGATGAAAAAGAACGCACAGCTGTTTATACCAGCTAGTTCATAAAGTTAGGAAAACTATGAAAGTAGAGCTAAATTTACATAAAGCAACACAAAAATACAATGTCTATATCGATGAGCTAGATGAGATAAAACTAAATGGCAAAGTTGGTATCATAACAAACCCAAAAGTGGCTGGACTTTGGCTTGGCTGGCTACTTGAGCGGTTAAAGTGTGATGAGTATTTTATCATCACTGTTGCCGATGGGGAAGAGTATAAAAATATGGCTAGTGTGGAGCAAATTTTAGAGCAGCTTTTTGTAAGTAAGTTTGATAGAAGTTCTATGCTTATAGCCCTTGGTGGCGGAGTTATTAGCGATATGACTGGCTTTGTTGCTAGCATTTATGAGCGAGGTATAAACTTTATAAACATTCCCACTACGCTTTTAGCTCAAGTTGATGCTAGTGTAGGCGGAAAAACGGGTGTAAATAACAAATTTGGCAAAAATCTTATCGGCTCGTTTTATCAGCCAGTGGCTGTTTATTGCGAAAGTAGGTTTTTAAAAACGCTACCAGAGCGTGAGTTTGCAGCTGGTTTGGCTGAGGCTGTAAAGATGGCTGTGATGTTTGATAGCTCGATGCTTGATATGCTTGAGAATTTTAATTTAAAAGATGAAGGCGCGCTTGCTAAGATTATTTATAATGCAGTTTGGTTAAAGGCTGATGTAGTGCAGCAAGATGAGCATGAAAAAGGGCTTCGTGCGGTATTAAACTATGGGCACACCTTTGCTCATGTGATAGAAAATGAGACAAATTATAAGCAGTTTTTGCACGGAGAGGCAGTGGCGATAGGTATGAATATGGCAAATGCCCTTGCCGCTAGTCTTGGACTTATGAGCGAGCAAGAAAAACTCAGAATAAAGAGGCTTTTAGAGAAATTTTCACTACCTACAACCTATAAAATAGCTGATGAAAATTCATTCTATGAAGCTTTTTTTATGGATAAAAAGAGTGAAAATAAAAAGATAAAATTTATCCTGCCAAAAGGTATAGGCGCTCACGAGATAAGAAGCGATATAAAAAAAGAGCAGGTTATAGAAATTTTAAGAGAATTTAGATGAGAATTTTAGTTTTTTTAAGTCTATTTTTAGTTTTTGCATTTGGCGAGATAAATGCTAGTATCGATGTAAATTCCAGCTTTTATAGCCCAGAAAAAAGCGCTAAAATATCTGAGCTTCAAAAGCAAATTGACGCTATTGATTTAGCGTTAAAAAATAACACTTGGATCACGCGTTATGCAAATTACAGAACATATGAAAAGATCAAAGTTGAGCTTGAAAAAAGTGAAGCACAGTATAAAAAGATAGATAAAAATAGTCGTAAAGCTGAAGAGCTAGATAAAAAGATAAACACTCTAAACGAACAGATAAATTTGCTCAAAGAATTTGAGAAAATGCCCTTTTCTCAGATGTTAGCCTCTCCAGATATAAACTCGCCTCCGCGTATAAGTAACCCGATAGCTCTTGTTGGCGGTTTTTCATATATGAAAAAAGTAGCGACAGATAAAGAAGAGTACGCAAAGCATATTCACGAGCTTGATACTATCATCGAAAAGTTAAAAAACAAAGAAGATTTACTCTCAGATCTTATCACGCTTACAAATGATATAAACTCTAGTGTGGCTGATGAGAGCATGCTTGAAGATCTTGCTCGCCAGATAGCTGAGTTTAAAGGCACAAAACAGATAGCTGATACTACTTTTAGCGTCTATGAAAAGCGTGCTGAAGAGGCGATAAATATTACCAAAAATGAAGTAAAGTCGCAGGTTATAAGCCTAGCTACTATCGCTATACTTATACTTGCTATCATTGGTCTTAGTTTCTTTTTTAAATTTGTTGCAAAGCGTACTATTAGCGATGATGATCGTTTTTATACGGTGAATAAATTTATAAATTTCATCAACTTTTTACTGATAATCTTAATTTTACTCTTTGCCTATATAGAAAATGTAACTTATATAGTAACTGTGCTTGGTTTTGCCTCCGCAGGTCTTGCTATTGCTATGAAAGATATGTTTATGAGTATGCTTGGCTGGGTTGTTATAACTGTTGGCGGGACATTTCATGTTGGTGACAGGATAAAGGTGCAAAAGGGCGACATAGCCTATGTTGGCGATATTATAGACATATCGCTACTTAGAATGACTGTTTTTGAAGATGTTACTATGGCTTCATATCTTGAAAAAAGCCGTAGAGCAGGGCGTATAGTATTTGTGCCAAACCACTATATCTTTACAGAGCTTATCTCAAACTATGCGCATTATGGCATGAAGACAGTTTGGGACGGACTTGATATATTTGTAAGTTTTGATAGCAACCATAAAAAAGCTGTCTATATAGCAAAAACTATCGCAAGAAAATATTCAAAAGGCTATACAGACATTGCAAAGCGCCAGATGGGAAAGCTTCGTGCGCAATACAGCATTAAAAACTCAAATGTAGACCCGCGAGTTTTTACCCTTTTTGAGCCTTATGGAATTTGTATATCGATTTGGTATATGGCAAATTCCTACGCACCATTAGCACTTAGAAGCACGATAAGTGCTGAGCTTATAGATGCTTTTAGTAAAGAAGATGATATCCGTATCGCATATCCAACGCAAACTCTTTATACTGCACGCAAAATTTCGCCAAATATCCATAGCGAGATAGATGAGGGGCTAAATGAGTAAAGAGAGGCTGTTTTTTAAGACCTTTGGCTGTCGTACAAATATATATGACACAGAGCTTATGAAGAGCTATGTTAAAGACTATGAGATAGTTGGCGATGAAGAAAATGCCGATGTGGTAGTGATAAACTCATGCACTGTAACAAATTCAGCTGATAGTGGCGCTAGAGCTTATATAAACGGATTAAAAAAACGAGGCATACGCGTTATACTAACTGGTTGCGGTGCTGTTAGTAAGGGCAAAGAGCTGTTTGAAAAAAGCAGTGTTTTTGGGGTTATTGGTGCTAGTGAAAAAAGTAAGATAAATGAGCTTTTAAAGGCACAAAAACCATTTTTTGAGCTTGGAAATTTAAAAAGTATCGACAAAAATATCGTTACAAATTATGAAAATCACACAAAGGCTTTTATAAAAATTCAAGAAGGTTGTAACTTTGTTTGTAGCTATTGTATAATACCAAGCGTGCGTGGCAAGGCTCGTAGTATGGATGAAAACGCTATTATAAACGAAGCTAGAACTCTAGCTAAAAATGGCTATAATGAGCTTGTTTTAACTGGCACAAATATCGGTAGCTACGGCAAAGACACGGGCTCTAGCCTTGGAAGGTTGCTTCAAAATTTGGGGCGAATTCCTGGGATTAGGCGTATTAGGCTTGGTAGTATTGAGCCTAGTCAGATAGACGAGGCGTTTCGTGAAATTTTACAAGAATCTTGGCTGGAGCGCCATCTTCATATAGCACTTCAGCACACTAGCCAAGCCATGCTAACTATTATGCGTCGCAGAAATACAGCCTTTCGCGACATCGAATTATTTAACGAGTTGGCAGATATGGGCTTTGCGTTGGGTACTGATTTTATAGTTGGACATCCAGGCGAGAGTGATGAAGTTTGGGCTGAAGCAGTTGCAAATTTTAAAAAATTTCCACTTACGCACCTTCATGCCTTTGCCTATTCGCCGCGTTCTGGCACGCACTCAGCAACGCTTAAAAATGAGATTAGGGGCGATATAGCAAAGTCAAGACTTAAAATTTTAAAAGACATAGTTACGCAGAATAATTTTAAATTTAGAAGTAATATAAAAAAGCCATTAAATGTCCTAGTTGAGCAGAAAAATGGGGCTTTTTACGAGGGGTTTGATGAGTTTTACAACAAAGTTTTTATAAAAACTAACCGAGATATATTAAAAGAGTGGGTTGTTTTAGAGCGATTTGAAGCCAAGATGGAGGCAAATTATGCGCAAATTTAATAAAAAAAACATCATAGTCATAGCCGCAGTCTTACTTGTGTCGGTTCTTGCGGTTGCTTGGTTTAGATATGAGCCAGAAGACATTAGCTACACCAGATATGAGGTTTTGTTAAGTCAAAATGCAATACAAAAAGCAAAGATTGATGATGGATATGTTTATTTGCAGACTACGCAAGGAAATTTTCGCATACTTGCCTATGCTATTGACCTAGGAGTGCTTTCAAGAAGTATTCCAACCACAAAAGAGCCTAGCGATCTTACACCGTTTTTGTTATCTGTATTGCTGTTTTTAGTGCTTTTTGTTAGTGCTTTTGTGTTTTTTATGTTTAGACTTGCTAGGAAAAATTTAAAATTAACTCAGCCAGCTGACAAAAACACAGCCCAGATGCTTGAGGTGGGAGAGCTTATATCAGAAAAGCTAGGTCCTGTACTTTCAAATGTAAAATTTAGCGATGTAGCGGGCATTAGCGATGTTAAAATAGAGCTAAATGAGATAGTCGATTTTCTTAAAAATCCAGCCAAATACCGTATGCACGGCATAAAAATGCCAAAAGGTGTTCTTATGGTTGGACCTCCAGGTGTGGGCAAGACGCTTGTCGCAAAGGCTGTTGCTGGAGAGGCAAATGTGCCGTTTTTTTATCAAAATGGTGCAAGCTTTGTACAAATTTATGTTGGCGTTGGCGCAAAGCGAGTTAGAGAGCTTTTTGCTCGTGCAAAAGCTTTGGCACCGTCCATTGTTTTTATAGATGAGATAGATGCTGTTGGTAAAAGTAGGGGAGATGGTCGCAATGATGAGCGAGAAGCCACACTAAATCAGCTCTTAACTGAGATGGACGGCTTTTTGGATAATTCGGGCGTGATAGTTATTGCGGCAACAAATCGCATTGAGATGATAGATGAGGCGTTGCTTCGTGCTGGGCGCTTTGATAGGCGAATTTTCTTATCTTTGCCTGATGCAAAAGAGCGTGTAGAAATTTTGCGCTCATATCTGCGAGATAAGAATTTTCTTGGAGATATTGAAGACATTGCAAAGCTTAGTGTCGGCTTTAATGGTGCGGCATTAAGTACTTTAGTAAATGAAGCAGCCATAAATGCTTTGCGCCGAGAAAGCAATGTGATAGAGCTTGGCGACTTTGAGCAGGTTCAGCAAAAGGTTCTTTTTGGGCAAAAAAGGGCACTTAGTTTTAGTGAAAATGAAAAACGCATACAGTCACTTTATCAAGCCGCAAAAGCACTTAGCGCCTACTGGTTTGAGGTAAAATTTGAAAAAATTTCACTCACACAAGAGAGATTTTGCGACTTAGAACACGAGATAAGCTCAAGAACGCAATTGCTCTCAAAGCTTAAGGTTTTGCTGGCTGGCGTAGTAAAGCTTGAGCTTGAGTATGGCGATATATTTTCAAATAGTAGCGACGATATCGCAGCCGCAAAAGAGCTTGCTCATAAGATGGTTTATGAGTATGCTATGGGCGAGTCGTTTTTGGCAAATCCATCTGATGTTGAGAAAATTTTAAGACAGGCGCGTGATGAGATAGCTGAGTTTTTAGACAAAATGAACACACAAACAGCAGAGATTGCGCAAAAGCTTTTTGCAAACGAGAGCATTGAAAAAGATGAAATTTCTGAAATTTTAAGCAAACAATACGAGTAAAGGAGAAAAATGAAAGCAAAAATAGGTATTTTAACGCTAAGTGACCGTGCGAGTGAGGGCGTTTATGAAGATCTTTCTGGGCCTGCTATAAAGCAGGTTTTGGGCGAATGGATAACAAGTGAGGTAGAGTATATTTATGAGATTATACCTGATGAGTATGAGCTGATTTGTGAGCGATTAAAGTTTATGTGCGATGAGGCGGGGTGTGATCTTGTGCTAACTACTGGCGGGACTGGTCCTGCAGTGCGTGATGTAACGCCGGAGGCAACAGAGGCGGTTTGTGAGAAGATGATGCCTGGTTTTGGCGAACTTATGCGCGCAGCAAGCTTAAAATATGTTCCTACGGCTATCCTTTCGCGTCAAACAGCTGGCATTAGGGGTCATGCGCTAATTGTAAATTTGCCAGGCAACCCAAAAGCTATAAGGGAGTGTTTGGAGCCAATTTTCCCAGCTATCCCTTACTGTATCGATCTTATAGAGGGCACATTTATCCAAACAGATGAAAATGTAATGAAGGTATTTCGCCCAAAACAAAAGAAAATTTCTTAACTACAAGGTGGGTTTTGCTCACCTTGTAACTCTAGTTCGTAAAGTTTTGCTTCTTTTAAAAATGCATAAAAGGCGTTTGATATCGCCGCTATAAAACCTCTTTTGCCATTTAAAAAATTTCTCCTTATAAAGTAGGATTTAAAAAATACAAGCGGTATAATAAACAGAAGTTTTACTGTATTTGATCGTTTTTGCTTAAGAAATTTCTCTTGAGCTCTTAGACTTGAGTAGTTATTTATCTTGTTTATGTGTGTAGTTATGCTGTTGCTACCATAGTCATAAAGCAGTGTGCTAGTTTTTCGTACACGACCACTAAATTTTATACTTTCATGAACCAATTTTTGCGGATAAAAACCCATTGATTTTTTAAAAAATCTGATTCTTGTTATGGGCTTTGTAAGTGTGTTAAATGAGTTCATATATAAACTTACTATGCTTACTTCAAGTGCGTCTGTGTCGTTGTTTTGAATGGTTTTTACTATCTCATTTTTTAGTTCGTCAGAGAGCCTTTCATCAGCGTCAATATTTAGAACCCATTCATGCGAACAAAGGCTTTTTGCATACTCTTTTTGACTTGCATAGTCGCTAAAGCTTTTGTAAAAAATTTTATCTGTATAAAGGCGCGCTATATCTAATGTGTTATCAGTGCTGCCACTATCTACAATGACAATATCATCAAATTCCTTAATAGCTTCAAGTGTTCGTTTGATATGTTTTTCTTCGTTTAAGCAGATGATAAAAACTGAGGCTGGTATCATGTTTTTTGCTCATTTTGTACTGAAATTTTATGATATTTTGAAAGCAGTGCATAAATCGTAACCGCATAAATCATAAAAAATGACCATCTGCTGCTTGAAAGTACAAAAGTTGAGTGCAAAAACGAAAAAGCATACATCACGCTAAATAGACTAATAAACATAAAAGCACCCTTTTTATATGCATTTTTTAGTACTCCAAAAAACAATACAATCAAAAAACAAAGCCCTACAACTCCTTGCTCTGCAAGTATATCAAGCCAAGGGCTGTGTGAGTGGTGGGCGGTTTTATTTTTCTTTGGATCTATCTCGCGGCTTTTAAATTCTGGTTTATAGTATTCAAACTGTCTATGTCTGAAATTTTTATATCCTACACCAAGCATAGGGTTGTCTTTAAACTGCTCAAATGCTGTTTTCCATATGGCTACACGCAGGTGTTTTTGGTTTTCAAATGGATTTTTGAGCGTTTTTACTCTATTTTGTAGTGCTGGGTTGGTATAAAGTAGTGCCGCAAGACACAAAATCAAAAAGCCAAATGCTCCTAGCGCAGTTTTTCTATAAGGATTAGCCCATGCGATAATAGGTATAAATATCGCTAGTATTATAAGTGGACCGCGGATACCACTAGCTGGCACAGCAAGAAAAATGCCAAAGAGCCCAAGAGTATAGAGTATGTAGTGTGATTTAGGGCGGTTTTTAAGAGTTAGCATAGCTCCAAACATGCCAACAAAAAGTGGTAAGATGTATGGATAAATTCTATCTGCACTAGAAAAAAGATCTGTTGCTCTACCGATAGTAAGCTTTGTACCAAAGATATTATAGCCAAGCGATAGCTGTAAAATAGCGTTAAAAGCTATAAATAAAACGACATAAATTTGAAGTTTAAAAAAGCGTTCTAGTTTTTGCGTTGAGTTTAACTCAGTTTTTATGGCAAGATATAAAAGTACCCATAAAAACAGCACTCCAACAGACTTAGGTATGTCATCTTTATGTGTTGCCCATATCATGCTAAGCAACATGTAAGCACACCAAAGCGACATAAAGATAAAAAATTTATCTTTAAATACAAAAAACTGCCTAGCCTTATATGTTTTAAACATAAAAGCAAGCACTATCAATGCACTTACGATATTGTAAGATTTGCCTATATAAAGAGTGAGTGAAAATATAAAAAGCAACGCTGTAAAGATGTTGTCGTAAGTTAGATGTTTTTTAAAATTTTGTATATTCATATCAGTTCTTTGTAAATTTTTATATTTTCTTTGCACATTTTTTCTAAAGAAAATTTGTCTATAATGTATTTAAATCCATCAAATTTAAGCTCTTTGGCAAGTAAAATTTTTTCTGCTAGCTCGCTTGCATTTAATGGCTCAAAAAAGTAGCCGTTTTTCCCTTCTATAATGATGTCTTTTACTCCACCGTGATTGCTTGCTACAACTGGTGTGTTTATCGCGATAGCTTCAGCAACGCTTCTGCCAAAACTCTCTGGTTTTATCGATGGACTTACCACGACATCACTTAGCTTATAAATTTTAGCTACTTCGCTGATGCTTCCTAGAAATTTTACATTTTCGTCAATATTTAGCTTTTTACAAAGCTCTTTTAGCTCTTTAAAGTGTTTTTGTTTTTTTGCATGAACTCCGCCAGCGATTAAAAGTGAAATTTTAGGCTCTTTTTGCCTTAAAATCTCTACGGCTTTCATCAAGATTGCTATATTTTTACTCTGGCTTATGCGTCCAACACAAGAGATGACAAGCCGATCTTTAAGATCAAACTCACCCCTGAGTTCATCTTTGCTAGGTAAAATATTTGGATCAAAACTACTTGTATCTACACCACGAAATATGACTGAAATTTTACTATCGTTAGCATTAAAATGCTTTTGTATATGCTCTTTTGCGGCGTTACTAACGCAAATAATATGAGCGGCATCAGTCATTATCTTGCTGTAAAAATTCGGTGAGTTTAAACCGTGAATGGTGCTTACTACCTTAAAATTTAGCCCAATTTTTGCAAATTTTAAAAGCCATGCTGGAAAACGACTCCTTACATGCACTATGTCTGGTTTTAGCTCTTTTAGTATGGCCCGAAGCTTCAGTACTCTTGGTAAAAATGTAAGTAAATTTTTGCTTGAAACATCTATTTGTGTATGTCTAATGCCATTTTTTAAAAGCTCATCTACTAACTTTCCGCCGTTGCTTATAACAACTGAGATGGTATTAAAATTTTTTAGTTTGCCAGTTAGCTCTACCACGCCGCGCTCGACACCACCCTCATTTAGCTCAGGAAGTAACTGTACGACCTTCACAGTTTTATTTCCTGTAAAATTTCTTTTAAATTTAGCTTTTTTGTTATTTTTAGCTCGCAGTTTTTAGTATAGATTTGCACCAAGCCAAGTCGCTTAAGGTTGTTTATAAAAAGATCAAATTTACTATCTTTATTGTTGCTAAGCTCTAAAATGACCACGCTCGCACCAGGAGTACATACAGCCTCACTAACCATTGAGACAGAGTCTTGCGTAATAAATACAAACTCGCAGCTTTGCATAAAATTTCCTATTGGATTTATCGGGTTTTTGCAAGGATCTATAAAATACTTAAAACCCTCTTTTTCTAGTTCTTTGACTATATTTTTAGGTGTTCTGTTTGAAGTTGTGAGCATTATTTCATAGTCAGAAAAACGGCTTTTTAGCTCTTTTATAACTCTTATAATGTCCGCGTCCATTTTAAAAATTTTATTATCCCCACCTATTAAAAACCCTATGGCTTTACCTTTTGGGGTGTAGTAAATTTTGTTATCTATAAAATTTAAATTAACTGGCAGATTTATAACATTTTCTTCACCACTTTTGTCATGAAAGGTGTTAAAAACTAGGCTAAAGTCGTTTCTAAAGCCTTTAGGAAGCATTAAGGCTATGTTTTTTATCTCAAGTTTTTTTGCATAAAATTTATTTGCATAATATGTCCCAGAACCGCATGATATCACGATATCAAAGCCAGTCAGACTCATCTTTTTTTTTGAAAAAATAGGCAGGTAAATTTTTAAAAAGTCCAGTAGATAGCTTAAGAATTTTAAAAACTTACAGGCAAATTCTATTTCAAGAACCGTATACTCATAACCCATTAGCTTGCAAAATGCTATGCTTTGGCTCTCGTGCCCAGATCTTTTATCGCTAATGACAAGAACCTTTTTCATTTTCGCCATCTATTATGCATCCAAAACCACTGCGAAGGATCAAGCCTAACGATTTGCTCAAATATATCGTTGATGTGTTGGGTTATAGCCAAAATATCATCGTTTTTGTTGCCTTTTATCACGCTTTCATCAAAATTTTTGATGATGATCTCATATTTTCCGCTTTTATCGCGTAGTGCAAATATCGGCACGACAACAGGGTTAAATTTAAGTTTTAAAAGAGCTATAGGTGTTGCTGTTCTGCATGGCATGTTAAAAAATGTTGTAGGAAGTGAGCCTTGCGCACTAGGGCGCTGATCGATTAAAATACCAACATTTTTGCCATCTTTTAAATGGCGCACCATATTTAGCATGGCACTATCTTTGCTGGCTAGCTCGTTGCCAAATTTTGTTCTAAATGGCAGAGTTATGTTTTGCTCAATCAGCTTGTTATTACCCTCTCTACCTATAACCAGCAGAGTTATACCTCTGTGTGCAAAATAGTTTGACAAAGCCTCCCAGTTTCCAAAGTGAGCGGTCGTAAATAAAATAGGTCTTGTGCCATTTTCTGAGAGCTTTTTAACCAAGTTTATCGCCTCATCTCCATTTATAAAAAGCTGCTCAAGCTTAAGTTTGTCGTTATATACTAAAAGTGCCTCACAAAGCGTTCTAGCTATACTTTTAAAATTCTCTTTAGCTAAATTTGTAGCCTCTTTTTGCTCTAGGTTAGGATATGCAGCACTGATGTTTTTTATGGCTATTTTACGGCGTGAAGCAAGTGTGTAAAAAAGAAGTATAGCAAGGCTATTAAAAAACGCATAGCAAACGCTGTTTGGAAAAATTTTAGTAATTTTGATAGCAAAAAGAGTCAAAAAATACTCAAATTTTTCCCTCAAGGCCGACCTTTTTATTTTTTCATTTATTATACCAAAAGTAGGTTTAGTCTTTTTTAAAAAAGCGAAAATAGGCAAAATAGCAAGCAAAAATAGCTACCACACAGACTAAAAGCCAGATGGTTATTTGTTTAAGTTTTGCAGACAATAAGGCTTCATTTTCGCCCAAAAAGTAGCCTAGCCCAAGCAGTACAGCCACCCAGATACCAGCCCCAAGTGTTGTAAATAGACTAAATTTAAAGATATTCATCTTTACTAAGCCTGCTGGCAGGCTAATGTATTGTCTTATGCCAGGAATTAGGCGACAGTTAAATGTTGAAATTTCACCATGTTTGTTAAAAAATTTCTCAAATTTTTGCATTTTGGCTTCACTTATGCCAACAAATTTGCCATATTTCTCAACTAGTTCACGCCCAAAAAAGTAGCACAGATAGTAGTTAAACACAGCCCCAATAAGGCTTCCACCAGTACCAGCTAACCATGCTACACTAAGACTCATTTCGCCTTTGCTCGCAAGATAGCCAGCTGGTATCATAGCTACTTCACTTGGAAAAGGGAAAAAAGAGCTTTCTAAAAACATCATTAAAAATATACCAAGATAACCCCAGGCTGAGACATAAGATACGATAGTGTCTATTATACTGCTAAGCATTTTATACCTTAATGTAAAATTTCGCGAATTAAATCAATCAAAATCAAAATAGCAAAAAAACCAAATATCGCCGCACAAATTCCATCAAGGATATTTTGTCTGCGTAAAAATGCCTCGCGTGCTTTTTTTGCTGAGAAAATTTTACCAAGCAATATAAAACATAGCATGCTTTCAATCGATATCACAGCGACTAAAATAGCCACTTGCGTAAGTGAGTTTGCTTTATCTACAAATCGTGAAAAAATGCTTGCAAAGTATAATATCGCCTTTGGATTTGATAAATTTGTTAAAAAACCTACCAAAAAAAAGTGCCAAGCACTGTGGCTGGAGCTATCTTTTGTTTCGATTTTTGTGTCGTTTTTTGTTTTGACTGATTTAAAAAGTAAAAAGCTTAGATAAGATAGATAACAGATACTAAAAACCATCAAAGCGATGCGTAAAGATGGAAAATTTAAAAAGATAGTTTTAAGCCCAAAGGCGGTTAAAAATACCCAAATAACTATACCAGCTCCAACGCCAAGACAGGCAAATACGCTTTGTTTAAAGCCATGCGCAAGCGAGGTTCTTAGTATTAAAAAAACATCTGGTCCAGGCACGATGAGTGCGATAAAGTGGGCTAACATAAGTGGTAAAAGTGTATAAAATTCCATACTTATCCGTTTTATTTTGAGTCGCCAAACCGTTATTTTAGCTAGTTTGGCTTAAAATTTATGAAATTTTTATAAAAATGGCTAAAAAGTTGGTAAAACCGAGCCTTTATACTCATTTTTTATAAAATTTCTTACTTCATCGCTTGTTGTTGCTTTTATAAGAGCTTTTGTTTTTGGGCTATTTTCATTACCTGATTTTACTACGATGATGTTTGCATACGGGCTATCAGTGTTTTCTATAAACAAGGCATCTTTACTTGGATTTAATCCCATATCAAGGACAAAATTCGTACTAATGGCAGCAAGATCAACCTCGTCAAGCGTGCGAGGTATCAAGGCGCCTTCAAGCTCTATAAATTTTAGCTCTTTTGGGTTGTGCTCAATATCATGAATGCTTGCAAATTTCACACCATCTTTTAGTGTTATAAGTCCAGCTTTTGCTAGGATCTGCAAAGCTCTGTTGCCATTGCTTGGGTCGTGTGCGATTGCTATTTTGGCACCATTTTTAAGCTCAGCAAGGCTTTTTATCTTGTTTGAGTAAAAGCCAAGTGGCTCAAGATGTATACCAGCCATACTTACTAAATTTAACGATAAAGTTTCGTTTTGGTTTTGTAGGTAGGGCAGGTGCTGAAAGAAATTTGCATCTATTGAGCCATCTTGTGTGGCGATATTTGGTATCGAATAGTCGCTAATCTCAATAATCTCAAGCTCGTACCCATCTTTTTTAAGGAGTGGTTTTGCTATTTGCATAATCTGTGCATGTGGGACTGGTGAGATCGCGATTTTTATCTTATTATCAGACGCATTTAGTCCAAGTGTAAGTAGGGCGGCTAATAGTAATTTTTTAAATATCATTTTTTATCCTTTTTTAAAATAGCAACGCTAAAAAGGAAAAAGCTTTTGCGTTGCATAGTTTTTAGCCTTTAAAAGCTTGGTATGACTGCGCCTTTGTAGCGTGAGTTTATAAACTCTCTTACTTCATCGCTTAAAATCGCCTTATCAAGTGCTTTTATCTTTGGCAAGTCTTCATTTCCAGCTTTAACCGCCACATAGTTTGTGTATGGGCTATCTTTGCCTTCAAGCAACAATGCATCCTCAACAGGTTTTAATCCAGCGTCAAGCGCGTAGTTGATATTTATAAAAGCGATAGTTGCGTCATTTAGTGCCCGTGGTGTTAGGGCTGACTCCATTTCGACAAATTTTAAATTTTTTGAATTTTCTGTGATGTCGTGTGGGCTTTTATACTCTAAGTCTTTTGTCTTTATAATGCCAGCTTTTTCAAGTAAATTTAGCGAGCGAGTCGAATCTGCAGCGTTATTTGAGATAGCCACAACATCGCCATTTTTAAGCTCATCAAGACTCTTTATCTTTTTTGAGTAAACTCCCATAGGCTCGACATGTACGCCTGCTGTTGGGACGATATGAGTGTTGTTATCTTTGTTAAATGCTTTCATGTAAGGCAGTCCTTGAAAGTAGTTTGCGTCAAGGTCTCCTTGCTCTGTGGCAAGATTTGGCAAGACATAGTCGTTAAAAATTTTCACTTCAAGTCTATAGCCCTCTTTTGCTAGGATCGGTTTTACTACTTCTTCCAAAATCTCTGCATGTGGAACAGGTGTTGCACCTATAATAATTGTCTTCTCATCACTTTTTGCATATAAATTTACAGCCACGAGTAGTGCTGTTGCTAGTTTTAAAATTTTCATTATATTCTTCCTTTGTTATTATTGTAGTGTATTTTGGGGGTTTTAACCCCCGAGATTAAAATGCTGGCAAGATGGCGCCGTCATATTTTTTCTTGATAAATTCTCTAACTTCGTCTGAGTTTATCGCCTTATCAAGAGCCTTTGTCTTTTTGCTATCCTTATTTGTGTCCTTAACCACGACATAGTTTGTATAAGGGTTATCCTTACCACTTTCAACAACTAAAGCGTCTTTGCTTGGGTTTAGATTAGCATTTAGTGCGTAGTTTGTATTGATAACAGCTATCGTAACATCATCAAGAGAGCGGGGAGTTTGAGCTGCTTCAGTCTCTATAAATTTAAGATTTTTTGGATTTTCAGTTATGTCAAGTATGGTTTTTAGGGCATTTGAGTTTAACTTTATTATACCAGCACTAGCCAAAACATCTAGGGCACGACTCTCATTTGTAGGGTCATTTGGCACTGCAACAGTATCCCCAGCCTTAAGATCTGCTATATTTTTTATCTTTTTTGAATATACAGCCATAGGCTCAAGATGTACACCAGCAGTATGAACTAGTGTTGTGCCTTTGTTTTTGTTAAATTCATTTAAATATGGCAAATGCTGAAAGAAATTTGCGTCGAGATCTCCATCTTGTGTCGCTAGGTTTGGAATAGTATAGTCGTTAAACTCTTTTATTTCAAGTGTGTAGCCATCTTTTTCAAGAAGTGGTTTTACAACTTCTAAAATTTCAGCGTGAGGGATAGGGGTAGCACCAACCACTATTTTTTCACTTGCAGTAGCAAAAACTGATAGGCCTAGAGCAACTAATGATGATAGAACTATTTTTTTTGAAAACATTTTTTATCCTTATTTTTAGTTATGCCAACTCATTTAAAAGGATAAATTTCGCCTAAAGCAGGAGGCGGGGAATTTCTTTTTAAATGTTTAGCTTAACTAAGCACTTAAAAAGAAATTCAGTGCTTAGTGTTAGTCTTGCGACACCTTAGTTTTGTCAAAGCGACACATCTCGCACATATCTGATTTCATGTTTGTCCTTTCATTTTGGTTTTAAATCTTGCAATTCTAAGCAAAAAAACTTTAAAAAAAGCTGAAATTTATCCAAATTTTATGAAAAAATTTGTAATTTTTATTAAAAATCAAAGGGATGAAAATGAACAAAAACTTAAAATTAATTTTTTCACAGCACTAAAGTACATATGGGATAGAAAGCTTTTTGATGAGTCGTTTCTTGGTGTTGATAAGATGGCAAGGTGCTATTTTTCTATTAAATTCAAAAGACAAAAGTAGATTAAAAAAGGTACATAACTATAATAAGGACATTGCAATCAACTAAAATTAGTAAGTTTTAATAAAATATCTAAAAAAATTTTAAATTTTAAAATTTTAGCTTAAATTTTTCATAATAATTTTTACATTTTTGGAGGTTTTTGTGATTTTTTCCTCCAAAATACGATTTAAACACTCTAAAAAATTTGGCAAACAGCAAATATCTACGGAATAAAAAACATTAAGTCCAACTTTTTCGGCTTTTAAAATCCCATTGTTTTTTAATACTCCAAGATGTTTTGAGATGATGGCTTGTTCTTTACCCAAAAGCTCACAAATTTCGCTGACACTCATTTTCTTATCTGATAAAATTTCTATTATCCTGATTCTCAAGGGATGTGCCAAAGCTTTCATAAAATCGCTTTTTAGCTCAAAAATATCAAAATAATTCATTTTTTATCCTTTTTGTAATTTTATCCAAAAAATATAAAAATATACTTGACTATATTCTTATATTGGTATATAATCATATATGAATTTTTAAAGCAAGGAAAAATATGTTTGAAATTTTTACCAAGCAAAGTATAGGCGAGTTTTTTAAATTTTTTGTGATTTATTTTATTGAAATTTCTGTTTTATTTTTAGTTGTATCGTTTTTGGTTTTTATAATATCTGAAAAATTTAGAGAAAAACTCACAAAACACCTACTTAAAACTAGATTTTCGAGTTTTATTAAGGCTTTTATGGTTGGGTCTATAACGCCTTTTTGTTCGTGTTCGACTATACCGCTTTTAAATGGTTTTTTAAAAACAGGCGTTTCGCTAGGAGTTAGTAGCGTATTTTTGATAAGTTCGCCACTTGTAAATCCCGTTATCCTAACTCTATTTTTTATAAGTTTTGGGTTTAAATTTACGGCTATTTATTTTATAGTTGTCTTTATATCGGCACTTATTTTTGGGGTCGTTATATCTAAAATAGATCAAAAGATGTTTTTAAAAGATGAATTTATTAAGCCAAAATTTATTCTAGCCTCAAGTGCTTCAAGTATAGTTTTTAAGCCAGCTTCTAAAGCTTTAAATTGTGCTTGCAATCAAACAAATGCTAATAATATTTACAAAAGAGCCTTTTTAAACTCAGTTAGCGAGTATAAAAAACTATTTTTATATATATTTATTGCGATGATGATTGGAGCGGCTATACATGGTTTTGTCCCTGAAGTATTAATCTCATCTTATCTTGGCTCAAGCGATACTAACTCTATATTTATTTCAGCTATTTTTGGAATTTTGCTTTATGTTAGGGTTGAAGGGCTCATACCTATCGGGATAGTATTTTTATCATCTGGTGTAAACGCCGCAGCATTTGGGGCGTTTGTTATAACTGCAGCTGGAGTTAGTCTGCCTGAACTCATACTTCTTAATAGGTTTTTTAAGTTAAAATTTATGGTAATTTTTATTGGATTTATGTTTTGCTTGGCTATGTTGTTTGGGATATGCTTATCTGCAAATATTGTCTGATTTTTATGTTAAATTGTATTAAAAGCAGATGATTGGATTATAAAATTTTGGCTGTTTTGCTACTTGATTTAGGTTGTTGGGAATTTTTATTAAAATTGTACAAGAATAAAAGTAGCCAAAATCGGCTACTTTTTTGTGTATTTATAGGCTAAATTTCCTAAAATTTGAGCGATTTGCACCATTATAATCAAGATAATGACCGTGTAAAACATAATGTCAGGACGAAATCTCTGATAGCCGTAGTTTATCGCCACAGCTCCAAGTCCACCACCTCCCACAGCACCTGCCATCGCTGAAAAGCCGATATTTACGATAAGTGTGAGTGTAAAAGCTGAGATGATAGTAGGCAAAGCTTCAACAAACATTATGCGAAAAATTATCTGAAAATTTGACGCTCCAAAGCTCTTTGCAGCCTCAATAATACCACGATCCACCTCTTTAAATGCACTTTCAATTAGTCTTGCTACAAATGGAGCTGCGCCGATGGTAAGTGGCACGATGGTTGCCGTGGTGCCAATACTTGTGCCTACTATCATACGCGTAACTGGTATCAAAACGATTATTAAAATGATAAAAGGAAAACTTCTAAGAGTGTTTATAAAAACATCAAGGATAAAGTAGGCTTTTGGATTTGGACGCAATCCATCTTTATCAAAAAGGATGAGTAAAACCGCAGGGAAAAGACCTATAACAAAGGCTAAAAATGTTGAAACCAGGCTCATATAAAGAGTTTCATTTATAGCAGGTAGTAAAATTCTATCAAAAATATCCGGAAATTTTGAAAAATCTATGCCAAACATGAAAGTCCTTCTTGCCTATTTTTTTGTTTGATTTTAGAGTAAATTTGTATAAAAATTGATAAAAAACTATCTTGTAAAATCACTCTGCTACCTCCCATAAAACGCCAATTTGTGAGATAAAATTTATCACATTTTGTTTATCTTTTTCATCGACATTTATAACTAAATTTCCAAGTGCAGTATCATTTAGCTTTTCTATCTTGCCCCAAACAATGTTAAAGTCGATATTTAGGGCTCTTGCCATTTGAGTTATCACACTTTGTTGAGCGACCTCTTTTGGAAAGTAAAGCTTGATATTTACACCACTTTCAGGCAAAAACTCATCTTCTCCCAAGAATTCTTTCATCTTTAAATTTGGCTTTAAAAACAGCTCTTCTATCCTGCCAGCACCAATTATCTTGCCGTGCTCCAGTAGTACTGCTTTATGAGCGATATTTTTTACGACTTCCATCTCGTGCGTAACTAGCACGACTGTGATACCAAGCTCTTTGTTTATGCGTTTTAAAAGCTCAAGTACTCCCTTTGTTGTGTTTGGATCAAGCGCGGATGTTGCCTCGTCTGATAGTAAAATTTTAGGGCTTAAAGCCAGGGCACGGGCGATCGCCACACGCTGCTTTTGACCGCCACTTAGTGCATTTGGATAGCTTTTTGTTTTACTTTCAAGTCCAACTAAATTTAAAAGTTCATTTACGCGAGAACGGATAAAATCCTCTTTCATGCCCCAAAATCTAAGCGGAGTTGCTACATTTTCAAAGACGGTTTTACGGCTCATTAGTGCAAAGTGCTGAAATATCATGCCTATCTCTTTTCTGAAATTTCTTAGCTCATCGCCGCTTATTTGATTTAGCTCTTTACCAAAGACTTTTACACTTCCTCCTTGATAGCTTTCAAGCCCATTTATGCACCGAAGTATTGTACTTTTGCCAGCACCACTATGCCCGACAAGTGCAAAAATTTCGCCACTTTTTATATCAAGACTTACATCATCTATCGTAAGAGTATCGCCGTAGTATTTTTTGAGGTTTTTTATCTCGATCAAAATATTTTTCCTTATAAAATTTCTGCTCTTAACTCTTCTGGTGTCTTTGGTGAGATAAGTGCTGGAGCTATGTCAAACACACTGTATGCGCCACTTTCACCTTTTTTAGCTAAGCGGTAAGCTGCTCTTGCATAAGCCACTAAGACGCTTGCTGTAAATTCAGGATTTGAGTCAAGTTTTAAGCTATACTCTATGATGTGCTTTGTTTCGCCATTTTCACCACTAACGCCACTTCTTAGCACAAATCCACCGTGCGGTATGCCACCATGTTCACGCTTTAGTGTTTCAAGATCGATAAAATTTACGCTTGTATCATAGTCGGCAAAATAGTTTGGCATAGTTTTTATCTCACGCTCTATGCTTGCTTTATCAGCCCCATCTTCTACTACGACATAGCACTCACGAAGATGTTTTGCTCTCGTGCTAAGCTCTGGGTTTTCGCCGTTTCGCACGCTTTGTAGTGCAGTGTCTATTGGCACGGTGTATTGTCTAGCATCGATGACACCTTTGATACGGCGGATAGCATCAGAGTGCCCTTGGCTTACGCCTTTGCCCCAAAATGTATAAGTCTTTCCGTTTTCTAATACACTTTCGCCAAAAAGGCGGTTTAATGAAAACATACCAGGATCCCAGCCTACCGCTATGATGCCTACTTTTTTATTCTCTTTTGCTAATTTATCGACATTTACAAAATGCTCTGGAATTTTAGCGTGAGTATCAAAACTATCAACGACATTAAAATTTCTAACAAACTCAGGAGTTTGCTCTGGTAGGTCAGTTGCACTACCACCACAAAGTATCAAAACATCGATATTATCTTTATGTGATAAAATTTCATCTATATTATAAACGCTTGCTCCGCATGTTTTTACGCTTTTTGGATCTCTTCTTGAAAAAACACCGACTGTTTCTAGATCTTTGCTATTTTTTACTGCTAGTTCGACACCGCGACCTAGGTTACCATATCCTAAAATTCCTACTTTTATTTTCATTATTTTCCTTTGTATAGTTAAATTTGTTATTTAAATGGTTTTGCTAAAACGCATTTTTTAACGCTGAGATTATAATATTATTTCATTAAAAAATAATAAATCACATATATCCAGCTTAAAAATCCATGTATTATCGCCCACAATATGCTTTTATTAGCACTCCAAGATAGAGCAACTGCAACAACTGTGCCAAGTGTAAAACCACCGATACTACCTTTTAGCATTTTTTCTCCTTGTTGTTCTAGTTATAAAGCCCCAATAGCCTTTAGTTCGCCACAAACCTTAGCAAATTTCTCTTCTGCATTTTGCAGGGCTTCACGATTTGTTTCGACCACATTTTTTGGAGCCGAAGCTACAAATTTTTCATTATTTAGCATAGCGCTTAGCTTAGCTATCTCTTTTTCTAGCTTATTTTTTTGAGAGCTTAAGCGCTCTTTCATCGCACTTGTATCAATGCCTTCAAGCGGTATAAATGTGCTTAAATTTTCGCTTACATCTACGGCTGAATTTGCGATATTTTCATCACTAAAGCCTATCTCTTCGCATTTTGCAAGAAGCTTTATATAGTTTGTAAATTCGCTTAGCCCACTATTTTTATCATTTAGCTTTATAAATGCCTTTTTGATTTTTGAATTTCCAAGCTCAACTGTCGCTTTTGCACGGCGCACGCTCACGATAGCTTCTATGATATATTCAAAATTTTGCTCTATTTTTATATCTCTACTCACATCAGCTGGATAGCTTTGAACCATTATCGAAGCTTCATTCTCTAGGCTCGTTCCACTAAGTTCATGGAAAAGATACTCTGAGATAAACGGCATAAACGGGCTTAGCAAACGCATAGCTTCTTTAAATATCGCTCCAAGCTCACCTATAGCCTCTTTATCTGCCTTGCTAAGTTCTATGCCCCAGTCGCAAAACTCATCCCATAGAAATTTATAAAGCGCGTTTGCCGCGTCATTAAATCTATATGCATCGATATTTTCTCTAACCTCTTTTACGCAGTTATTAAACCTTGAGAGCATGTATCTGCCAAGGCTAGTTTTTGTCTGTATATCGCTTAAATTTTGAAATTTAGACTCATTTAGTAACAAAAATTTACTCGCATTATAAAGTTTGTTTGTAAAATTTCTAACAAGAACGAGTTTTTCTTCGCTTAGTCTTATGTCGCGCCCTTGAACCGCAAGAAGAGCTAGTGTAAAGCGTAAAATATCAGCCGAATACTCATCTATCTTATCGAGAGGATCTATGATATTTCCACTACTTTTGCTCATCTTTTTACCATCTTTATCTTTTACAAGGGCGTGCAAGTAAATATCTTTAAAAGGAATTTGGCCTAGAGCATTTTCGCTTTGAAACATCATCCTTGCTACCCAGAAAAATAGTATGTCAAAGCCAGTGATTAGCATTGTATTTGGGTAAAATTCTCTAAGATCGCTTTCAAACCATTTTTCATTTTTCAAACTCTTGCCATTGCCCCAGCCAAGCGTTGATATAGGCCACAAACCGCTACTAAACCAAGTATCAAGCACATCTGGGTCTTGATGAAAGTGCTTTTTGCCACATTTTGGACAGCACTCTGGCTCATCTTCTTCGCTAGCCCACTCATGCCCGCACTCATCACAGTAAAATACGGGAATTTGATGTCCCCACCAAAGCTGGCGACTGATACACCAGTCTTTTAGTTCGCGCATCCAAGCATTAAAGCTGTTTATCCAGTGGCTTGGGTAAAACTGCGCTGCGCCTTCATTTACCTTTTTTATCGCATCTTGGGCAATATCATTTTTGACAAACCACTGCTTTGATATGTATGGCTCGACCACATTTTTGCAGCGGTAGCAGTATCCAACTTGGTTTTGATAATCTTCTGTTTTTTCTACATTTCCTAGCTTTTCAAGCTCAGCAACTATAACATCGCGCGCCTCTAAACGCTCAAGTCCAGCAAATTTATCGCAGTGTTCGTTTAAAATTCCATTCTCATCAAAAATAGTTAAAAACTCCAAGTCGTGGCGCTTTCCAACTTCATAGTCGTTAATGTTGTGCGCTGGAGTAACCTTAACAAGACCTGTTCCAAACTCCATATCAACATGCTCATCTGCGATGATAGGAATTTGTCGGTTGATTATCGGTAATATCACCTTTTTGCCGATTAAATGCTTATACCTATCATCGTTTGGATTTACCATGACAGCGGTATCGCCAAAGTATGTTTCTGGTCTAGTTGTGGCGATGATGATATAAGGCTTTGTGTCTGAAATTTCATTTGAGTTTTCTGCCAAATAGTATCTAATGTGATAAAGTTTTGCGTTATTTTCTTTATGCTCCACCTCTACATCGCTTAACGCGCCATCGTGAGTGCACCAGTTTACCATGTAGTTACCACGGACAATTAGCCCTTTTTCATATAAATTTACAAAAGCCTTTTTTACAGCCTTTTTTAGCCCCTCATCCATAGTAAAGCGCTCTCTACTCCATGCTGGAGTGATACCAAGACGGCGCATCTGATGAACTATCTGACCGCCACTTTTTTCCTTCCACTCCCAGACTTTTTCAAGGAATTTCTCGCGCCCAAGCTCCTCTTTTTTTATATTTTGTGCTAAAAGTTGCTTTTCTACAACATTTTGCGTAGCTATGCCAGCATGATCAAGCCCAGGCTGCCAAAGTGTTTTAAAGCCATCCATACGCTTATAACGAGTCATGATATCTTGGAGTGTAAAGGTTAGTGAGTGTCCGATATGAAGCACGCCTGTAACATTTGGCGGCGGCATCATGATACAGAAATTTTTGTTGTTTTTTTGGATATTTTTATTGCCATCTATCTCAAAATATCCGCGCTCTTCGCAAATTTTATAAAATTTTTCTTCTATCTCTTTTGGGTCATAAAATTCAGCCACGATACTTCCTTAAATTTAGCTTTTAAAAGTATTCGATTTTAGCAAAAAAATGTTTAAATTTGGCTTTTTAAGGATAGGGTAGGGGGTGCACACCCCCTTTGAGAATCATTTTACGATAAAGCTTTTTTGAGCCAAATCATAATCGTTTTGCTCTTCATTATACATGTTTTCAACACTTACCGCGGGTAGGTTACACTTTCCTTTTAAAACGACCCTGTAAGGAGTAAATAGCGTTTTGCTAGCCCCTTCATGAAGATCAAAAAAGCTTATAGTGCGATCATCTTTTAATGTCTGATACTGTAAATTTAAGCTATTTTTTAGTATCTCTGGTCGATTGATGTTTGTTATATTTTCATTTATAGCTTCAAAACAAGTGCTAGTTATCTCGTTTATTACGCCAACTTCAATGGGGCTTTTTGCGCTAATCTCAAGTTTTGAGTAGATAACATCATTTTCTTTAAGTGAGTTTAAGGATATTTCTTTACCATTTTTATCCACAAAAGTTCTAAAAATATCAAGCTCTTTTTGATCTTTTTGGTGTTTGATGTTAAGGTCTGTGTATGCGCTTGAGATTATGCTTATAAAAATAGGAGTGCTAGGATCTATGCTAAATTCGCCATTTTTAGAGGTTATATTTACGCTTGCACCTTTTTGAAATTCGGTAGTTTTTTCATCATAAGTTAGTTTAAAATTAGCACCGTCTTGATTTGGAAAATAGGCATTTAATGCACGCAAAACAAAGGCTCGCTCTTGTGTTGAGTTTGTGCTGTTTATCTTTGTTATAAGCTCTTTTGCAAGCTTATCAGAAAATGAGTCTTTTTCAAAATGCTTCGCATGTAAAAATAGCACAAATGCGTCATCTCTAAATGTTGAGTGAAAATTTTCATTGCTATTTTGTGTGGTTTGATTTTGTGTTTTTTTATTTTTTATAATAGAGTTTGCCTCTTTTTCATATCCTGAAATTTTAAAAACAGAAGCCATCAAATAGCTATCTAACAAGTTTCTTGTGTAGGCTTTTGAGTCATAAAGTGTATTTAGTCTAGACTTGTCTATGGCGTTAAATTTTGCTAGGACATAAAGTGCGTAGAGTGCTTGTGTTTGATTTTTTAGTTTTAACTCTTTTATCCCGTTTATAGTGCGGTTTTTAGTACTTTTATCGACGCTAAAACCTGCATTATCAAGCTCAAAAATAGTATCGGCTGCATAGATTGAAGCAAAAGTATTTACATCTGTAACTTCACTCCAGTAGCCAAATTCTCCGCTACTTTTTTGCATTTTTATTAGTTCGTTTAAGCCACTTTTTATAAAGCGTATCCTATCTTGCTCTTGCATCTCGTTTGCGCTTTTTGCGTGAAGTAGGGCAAGAAGCCTGCTAGAGCGTTGCTCCGAACACCCATAAGGATACTCAATCAAATTTTTTGAAAGAGTGGCAACTAGGCTTGAGATGGATGTTGAAGCGTCTATATTGATATTTTCAAAGCCTAGCGGAAGCTGAAAATTTCTTGCTTTTTCAATGCTATAGCTTTTAGCAAAAGTACTTTTTGGGTATTTGTGTATTATATCAAGTTTGCTTGTATGAGTAAAAATTTCACCTTCTTCTTCTTTTGCTATGATCTCAAAATTTGCCTTGCCAACCTCTTTTGCGTTCAACCTTAGCTCTAAAACTTCGCTTTGTTTTGGATCTATGCTTATGCTTGTAGTGCTTAAATTTACATCTAAATTTTGACTAGAAGTTATACTTAGTTCTAGATTTTTCTCTTTATCAGTGGTATTTATTAGTCTTAAAAGTGCTTGTATCTCATCATCTTTTACAATGTAGCTTAATATACTAGGTTTTAGTACAACATCATCTTTTATGATTATTTTTTGGCTTGCTACGCCTATTTTATCATCATTTGTGCTTATAGTATCGACTCTAAGGGCTGAATTTAATCCTTGGGGAATTTTTATCTCATATACCGCAGTGCCATTTTTATCAGCTTTTAATCGAGCCATCTTTACAAAGCTCTCAATGTTTTTGCTATCAACAGGACTTTCGTGCTTTGCCATGCGTGCAGCCATTAGCATATTTGTCATATCTCCACCAAAATTTAAAACCTTACCAGCAACTTCATAGCTTGCTAGGCTGTTATATATGTCATAGTCAAAAACTCCGTCATTTAGCTGTTTTGTGAAATATTTTAGTGGATTTGGGCTTTCTTGATTTGTGATGTTTAGCACTCCAAGATCTACTGCAAATAGTGATACATCTGAGTTTGGAGCGGTTTTAATCTCTATGCGGACTCTTTGGTTTGTTTTTGCGGTTTTTGGAGCATTTATGCTAGTTTTAAGCTCTTTATGCGAAACATCGGCTTTTGCGTAAACTTTAGAGTAAGCTCTAAAAGGCACATTTGATTGATCGGCAAGTCTGTAAATGCTAGCACTCACATAGCCTCCATCAAAGCCCTCTGGCACTTCAAATTTTGCATTTGCTGAATTGTTTTTAATATGAGTTAGTTTATGAGCTATAACACCATTTGCTTCAAGGGTTATAAGTGCCATACCCTCTTTTATGACTGAGCTAATATCGGCATTTATCATCTCTCCAGCTTTGTATTTTTGAGCATTTAGCTTAATTTGCGCTTGAGTTAGCTCATTTGTTGGGGCTAGTGTTGAATAGTTAAAGCCACTTACGCTTATATCTACACTCGCACTTGCGCCGCTTATCTCATCTTTTGCTACAACTGTGTATTCGCCACTTTGTAAAAATTCATATTCAAAGGGTTCTGATTTTATAAATTCTGCTACATCTTCAAGCTCTTTAAACCATCGTAAATGCCCATACTCATTTATGTTATACTGCCAGACGGTGCGTTTTATCTGAAATTTTATATCCTTTTTTTGTGGTAAAAATGCAGTCGTATCAAGCGATATAGCCTGAAGTTTTACCTTTTCGTTTGGCTCGATAAATGTCTTATTTGCATGCACTCCTACAACATTATCAAACGGAAAAATTTCAAAATTTTTAACATCACTTACGCTCTTACCATCATCATTTGTGCTAAATGTAAGAAGCGCATCGATAACATTTGCAGAGTTTTGCGGTAGATGTATGGCAAAAGCTTGTTGGGCTGTGCCGTTATTTTCAAGCTTAAAATTTTTAAATATACTTTGGTATTCGCTATTTTTTAGAGTATGATTTTTAAAGCTAAAGTCCTTGTATGTTTCATTTTTATACTCTTTGTTAAACATGCTAAGCTCGGCTGTTGCACTTAAATTTCCAGCCACAGAGCCAAAAAGATAGGTGCTTGTAAAATTTGCTAGGATAACTTCGTTGTTTTTAAAATTTTCTTTTTGTAAAGATATCTCATTTTTTATCCGAGATGGTGTAAAGCTTTCTACAAAAAAAGGAACGCTTCTTATCTTTTTTGAGGCATATATGACATCAAGCATGAATTTTCCAGTAAGCTCGCTAGAAAGGCTTTTGTTAAAATCAACAACACCAAATTCGTTTGTTTTTAGGCTGGATTCTATGAGTTTTTTGTTTTGTGGATCGCTAAAAACGAGTCTAACTGGCATTTGATTTAACGGCTTAAAGTCATCAGTCCTTAGGTATATGGTGCCTTGTATGCTCTCGTTTGGGCGGATAATGTTACTTGCAAAATGCACAAACGCATTTACGCTCTCATTTGCATCTTGTTTTTTATAGTAGGCATTTTTGTTTAGTTTGTCATGCTCGTTTATAATAAGAAAATTTTGCTCCTTGCCAAGACTGACCACAACTGACTTTGCGTTTTTGTAAATATCTTTTTTGCTAAGTCTATAAATTCCCTCATCATTTGTTGCCCCTACGCCAAGCTCTTCATTTTTATGCCCATAAATTTTGACATTTGCATTTGCTAACATCATGCTCTCTCCAATGCGATTAGCAAAGACAAAAAGCTCATCTTTGCTCATCTTTGCGTTTACGGCGATGTCGCTTAGATATACAGCTTTTTGTAAAAGCTTGTCTTTATCGTAAAAGATATTTATAAGATAAACACCATCACCAGAGCCAGCAAAGTCCAGCTTTATCTTATGTTCTTGTAGTTGGTTTAAGGCTCCGCCGAGGTCGTAGGTTTTAGAGGCTACTTCGGTTGTAAGCCCGTTAAGTTCGTGCTGTTTGAAATTTAAAAAGTATCTGTAATTTTGTTCGCTAAGTTTTTCTATTACTACTTTTATTTGTGGTGTATTTGCGCTTTTTATACCGATAGCACCTACGCTTGAGATATATGGAAGATCATTTATAAAACTTACAAATGGCTTTAAATCCCCAAGCTTTACGCTAAAATTTTGCTTGCTTCTAAGTATACTATACTCATCTCCAAAGCCTGGTAAAAGCTCTATATCATACTCGGTTTGTGGCATAAACTCATCACTTAGTATGGTAAAATAGTACCCAAATTCCCCATCTATCTTCTCGCTTTCTCTTTGATAGTAATAGATGTATTCTGCTTGTGAGATGTTGAAATTTTTAATGCCTGAAATTTTTATAAATTTCTTAGCACCATCTGTCTTTATGTAATCTTTTAGATAAAATCTTATCCCCATTTTGCCATTTTCAAGTTGTGCTGAGACCGGTGTAGCTAGAGTGAGTGTTTTTGCTTTTTCATTATCGGTAAAATTTGGTTTTTCCGCATTGGTTTTGCTAAAATTTTTATTAAAATCTTTTAGAGTCTCTGCTCCGTAAATACTTTTAAAGCCTTTTGCAAGGCTAAAATTTGGCTCTAAAATATCCTCATTAAGAGTTATAAGAACATCTTTTTTGCTAAGCATTTGTGTGCTAAAGCTTGCTTGATCTATCTTTAGGGAATTTGCTAGTTCGCTTGCATTTATATCATCATTAAACGCTATGACATAGTTTTTTGGGCTTATCTTTTTTAGCTCTTTGACGGCAAAGTTATCTGTTTGAAATTCTGTCTTGCTCTCTTTGGCTGTGCAGATATATTGCATACCAGCGTGCAAATTTGGCTGATAAATTATGATACTTTTTTTTGAATATTCGCTAATGCCTTCAATGCTTGGGCTACATTTTACAAGCTCTTTGTTGGTTACTTTGCCTATTAAATTTTTACTAAATTCATTTTTTATGCCAAGCTCAAGTGTTAAGCCATCATCAAAAATCTGAGCTTCTCCATTAAGCTCAAAAGCGTAAGTGGAAATAGTAAACGCAAGTGGCAAAAAAAGACGCGCTAAAAGCATATCATCTCCTTATTTTTATATCTATTTGGGTTAAATTTGAGTTTTCATCAAGGCATTTTAGTGTATGCTCGCCAAGTGGTAAGCTAACGATATTTTCGCTTCCGCTTTCTACTTTGATGAACTCGTTATCGTCTATTTTTAAGAAAATTTCATCTCCTAAAAAAGCATAGCATTTTACCATAATTTTGCTTACTTCATCAAAGGCTATGATATTTTCATTTGCATAAGGGCTTGAAAATATAGGTTTTTTGTCTCTTAAATGCTCTTTGCAGGGACTTTGCGAGAGTTCTAGTTTGGTTAAAATTTCGTTTTTGATTAAAAAATCAAGCTCCTCGCTACGCATATTTTCACACTGCGATAGCTGTTTTACCTCCTCTATTATCTCATCATTTTGTTCATTTTTGCACTCTTTTAGGCTAAAGGCGTCAAGGCAGACTTTTTCGTTTTTTATGCCACTTGGCTTTCTCATAAAACTTAAATTTTCGTTTAAAGATATAAGCTTAAACATATCAAAAATGACCTTTGAAGCGTCCTTTAAACCAGTTAGCCCTATCATTTTTTGAGCGTTAAAATTTCCTATCCAAACGGCTATGGTGTAGTTTTGATTAACGCCAACAGCATAGATGTCCCTTGAGCCGTAGCTTGTTCCTGTTTTAAAGGCGATACGTGGCGTATTTTGTGCATATTTCCAAGCATTTCCTAGATATGTTCTACTTGCATTGCTTAAAATTTCTGCGGTTAAAAAGGCACTTTGTTCGCTGATTAAAAATATCTCATCTTTTTGCCCGTTTACAAGCTCACCAGCAAACTCAAGTGGCTTTAGTATGCCTTTGTTTGCATATATCGTATAAAGATGAGCTAGGTTTAAAATGCTTATTTCAGAGCTACCAAGCACTATACTTGCTCCGTAAAATTCTTTTTTTTCGTCAACTAAATTTACTTTTTGCAGTAGCTCAAATAGCGAATTTTCACCAAGCTTTTCATTTAAGCTTACAAATGGGATATTTAGGCTAAAACGAAGTGCGTCAGATGCGCTCACTATGCCTATAAAGCTATTGTTGAAATTTCTTGGGGTATACTCATTTAGCGTTATTTGCGTATCTATAAGCTCTTTTTTAGGTGTTATCAGACCTCTATCAAGTCCTAGAGAAAATATAAATGGCTTTAGGGTGCTGCCTACATTTCGTCTCATATTTAGTGCGCTATTTTTGCCATCATTTGCCAGCTCGTCATGTGAGCCAACAAATGCTACTACGCTCATTTTTTCGTTGTCAATAACTATACCAGCGGCGTTATTTGCGTTTTTTTCTCTTAACGCTAGCATGGAAGTTTTTAGGACATTTTGTAAATTTTGTTGCATTTTTAGACTTAAATTTGTATCTTTTAAGCCATTTTTTATGGCTACATCGCTAAAGTCAGGAGCGTTATAAGGTAGGTTTTTGCGGGTATTTTGAAACGGTTCGTTTTGCGCTCTGATAAAGGCGTTTTTATCGATGATATTAGCTTTGTAAAGCATTTTTATGACTCGATTTTTAAGGACATTTATATTTGAGCGACGATCGAGTCTATTTTTGTTTGGATTTTTAGGTATGGTGCTAAGAAGTGCCATTTGTGCATAGCTTAGTTCATCAAGATCTCTTTGAAAATAGCTAAATGAGGCAGCTTTTACTCCTTGTATGTTGCCACCATAAGGTGCTAGGTTAAAATAAAAATTTAAAATTTCATCTTTGCTAAAGCGCCACTCAAGCTGAAGCGCGACAAATATCTCACGAATTTTGTTTGCATAGGTTCGTTCGTTTTGACTAAGCATTCTTGCTACTTGCATTGTTATTGTGCTTGCACCTATGCGGTTTTTATGGTTTATGTTGTGTATGGCGGCTCGTATGATAGAGAGTGGATTTATGCCAAAATGGTAGTAAAAATGCCTATCCTCAAAAAGCACAACGCTCTGCTTTAAAACATCTGGGATATTTTTTGTATAAAATCTAAGAGCCCCATCGCTAGCAAGTTTTATGCGTAAAATTTCACCGTTGCTATCAAAAACAACCTTGCTTTCATCTTTTTTAAGCGTATCTAAATTTAATGGATAAATGACATCAAGCGTCAAAAAAACGCAAAAAAAAGCAATAAAAAAAAGAGTAAAAAGCTTTAAAATTTTAAAAAACATAGGGCGGATTATATCAAAATTTATCTGCCTTTTGGTATAATCAAGCCTTTTTTGGAGAAAACTATGCCACTTTCAAAGTTAAATCAAGAGCAATACACTGCCGCAACCGCACCATCAGGACACAATCTAATCATAGCCTCAGCAGGCACAGGCAAAACCAGCACCATTGTTGCCCGTATTGCGCATTTGCTGCACCAAGGCGTAAGTGCGGAAAAAATTTTACTACTTACATTTACAAACAAAGCCGCAAGCGAGATGATAGCTAGGTTGGGACGATACTTTGATAAGAGCGTAACTAGCAAGATAACGGCTGGGACTTTTCACTCTGTGTCTTTTACTTTGCTTAAAGCACTTGGAAAAAATATAATTTTAAAGCAACCAAGTGAGCTTAAAATTTTATTAAAAAGCCTTGTTGAGCGTAGAAAATTTTATCATCTAAGTGATGTAAAACCTTATGGTGGGGCATATTTATACGATGTTTACTCGCTTTATCAAAATACTGAAACTAAGCTTAGCTTTTATGAATACTTTAAACAAAAAAATGATGAACAAGCTGTTTATGCTGAAATTTACGACGATGTTTTGCGTGAGTTTGAGACAGAAAAGGAGAAATTTGGCTATGCTGATTTTAATGATTTGCTCATAAAAATGCGAAATGAATTAAATAGTGGAGCAAATTTAGCTTTTGATGAAATTTTGATTGACGAGTATCAGGATACAAACACTTTACAAGGCTCATTGATTGATGCGTTTAAGACAAAAAGCCTTTTTTGTGTTGGCGACTTTGATCAAAGCATTTATGCGTTTAATGGTGCAAATATCGAGATTATAGGCACCTTTAGCGAGCGTTTTAAGGACGCAAATATCTATGCTTTAAATATCAACTACCGTTCAAGCTCAAGCATATTAGCCCTTGCTAATAAGGTCATAGCAAATAATCCACGCTTATACCCTAAAAACTTAATCGTAAGCCGTGAAGGAGAGTTTAAGCCACCGCGCCTACTAGTTTATAACGAACTAATCGAGCAGTATGAAAATATCGCCGACATTATCTCGCTAAGCCCTTTACCGCGCGAAGATATAGCAGTCATTTTTCGTAATAACTCATCTGCAGATGGCGTTGAGATAGCGCTTCGTGAGCGAGGCATAAGCGCAAAACGCAAGGGTAGTACCAGTTTTTTTGAAAGCAGGGAGATAAAAGCACTTATTGACATCATGGGTATCGTTGTTAATCCGCGTGATATAATGGCGTTTATACATATATTTGAGTATGCAAAAGGTATCGGAAGTGCCGTGGCAAAGGAGCTTTTTGACGCATTGATGAAACTTGGGCATAAGAGTGTGTTGGACGGAATTTTAAATCCAGACACAAGCGTAAATATCTCAAGTAGCCGCGGACGAAATTACCAGCTGGGGCTTTTTGACGATCTTGATGAATTTGGCGATACAGCTAGGTTTTCAAAGTTAGGGTTTAGTCAAAATTTTATCTCACACCCAGCCTTAAAACTTCAAAAACTTAGCGAAAATGGAGCCGAATTTCTATATGAAGCGTATAAGCTTTTTGGCTCACTTTGTACGCTAAAAAGTCCAAATTTGGCTATAAATGAGATAAAAAATAGCAAAATTTATAATTTCATCGTCGATACGCTTGCCACAAAAAGAGCTACGCTTAAAAATGGAAGCGTTGATCCTGCGTTATTTAACGAAGCAAAAGAGCGTATCATACGAAAGGCCAGCTTGCTTGCTGAGATGAGTAAAAATTATAATGATATTAGTAAATTTTATAATTTTTTAACCCTTGGAAGCTCTGAAATGAGTGAAGGGCAGGGTGTAAATTTGCTTAGTGTGCATGCCAGCAAGGGGCTTGAGTTTGGTCTTGTTTTTGTTGTTGATCTGGCACAAAACCGATTTCCAAATTTAAAACTCATGAATATGGGAGGCTCTTTAGATGAGGAGCGAAGGCTCTTTTATGTGGCGGTCACACGGGCAAAAGATGAGCTTTATCTAAGTTATGCAAAATTCGACAAGATAAAAAAAGTAAACTATCTACCAAGCTGCTTTTTAGTAGAAGCTGGTATGGCAAAGCCTGATATGGTTTGATAAAAAAAGATAAAGCCAGAGCCAAAAGCCCTGACTTTTTGTTTTTTAGGTTCTAAATTCGCCAAGTTTGTGATTTAGCGCATCGGTCATTTTGTTTAGGTGCTCTGCTGCTGCGGCAATCTCTTGAACGCTTCTTGCATTTTCAGTTGAAAGAGCGTTAATGTTTGCGATATTTTCCATTATGCCATCAACGCTTTTACCTGTATTTATGAAGTCTTCTGTAGTCTTGTCTGACATGCCGATGGCGCCATTCATAGCATCACCCATGACTCTTATAGTCTCTTCAACATCACTGGCAACTTTGGTTAACTCTTGAATTTGTTTTGAGTTATGAGTCATTTGCTCACTACTATCGCCAATAGCTTGAACGATAACACTAATAGTCGCGTTTATCTCAGTTAGTGAGCTTTGTGTGCGTTCAGCTAGCTTTCTAACCTCATCAGCAACCACGGCAAATCCCCTGCCATGCTCGCCAGCCCTTGCCGCTTCTATGGCAGCATTAAGAGCTAGCAAGTTTGTCTGATCTGCAATATCGTTTATCACATCAAGGACTGATTTTACTTGATCGGCGTCTTTGCTTAGTTGCTCGATCTTAAGTGCCATTTCGCCTTCGATCTGGGCTGAATTCATGATCTGTCCTGATAAATTTTGTATAGCGTGGTTTGCTGTGGCGATGTATTCGCTTGCCTTTTGAAGGTCGCTTTTGCCAACTTTTGCTAGTTCAACAGAATCTGACATAGTTGTTTGCATGTTTGAACACTTTTGAGTGGCAAGAGTTACCATTTCGGTTGACTCTTCAACTCGTTTGCCAGTTTGAAGTGAGGTGGAGCTTAACTCATTTGCGATAGAGCTATTTTCTGATGAGAGACTTTTTGCGTTTGCGATAAGAACCCTTACTTTTTCGATAAAATCATTTATGGCGCTACTAGCTTGTGCTATCTCGTCCTTGCCTTTAACCTCAAGTTTTCTTGTAAGATCACCATCTCCGCTTGATAGGTTTTTAGCCCTTGTGATGAGTTCATCTAGTGGTTTGATGATAGAAAATTTTGAATATAACATCGTTAAAATAAGTGCTATTACGGCTATAACGACAGCTAGTATAATAAACATCATCAAATTTTCAGATGCCATTTTTTCTTGATGTTCTTCGGTCTCCTTGATGAGCTCGTTTAGAGAATTTAATGATGTTGCCATAGCTATAACAAAATCCTCGCCAGCTATCTTAATAGCCTGAGATATGCCTAGTCTTTGAGTGTCTTCTCCATTGCTAGTTACGGTATATTCAACAAATTCATCAAGAGTGCTTGTTCTTATGTACTCTTTAACAAATTTTACACCATGTTTGTCGGCTACTTCAAGTCTGTTTTTGCCATTTAGATCTGGCTGTGTTGGGTGCATAACATAGGTGCCGTCTGGTTTCATGATAAAAGCATAGCCTGTTTTATACTTTCCAAAGACTATGTTTTTGACATATTTAAATATGATATCATTAATGGTAACATCCTTGCCTTCACCATCTTCCATATATGTTTTTTGTATTGCACTAATGAAGTCCGTGTAAATTTTCATCTCATTTACTAAAGCAGTTTTTTGCTTATCCATAAGAGAATTATGCAACTCCTCTTTTGAATGGGTGATCATATCGCCCGAAAATTTGTGATTTAAAGCAACAAGGGCTACTAGCAAAACCGTTAGTGATGCTATAACCATCATAGTCACTTTACCTGATATTTTCATCTTTAACTCCTTTGCTTGAAATTTTGTGTTTATTATTATACATCAAAATACTGAAAAAAAACAAATAATATAAAATTTTTTATGATTTTTTAATTTTTTGTTTAAAATCATAGAGATAATTTGAATGTTGGGCAATTTTAGACATCGATATAATTTTGTTTTTAATGGGAAAAATTTAGCTTTTAAAATATTTTAGTTAAAGTGGGTCTTTAAACTGGTTTCAATGTATCTGGATAAAACCTAACCCTTTCCATAGTAGCTTCAAGCACCTTAGCCGTCCTAGCAGGGGCTGAACCTTGAGCTTGTTTAGCTTTTCTAGTTCTTTTTATGTAATCTGCCCAAGTCTTACCATTATTATTAATACTGCTTTTAGCAAACTCATCAATACTCTTTTGGGTTTGTATAGAAGTTGCTATGAGCTTACAGATATTAGCTATGGTTGTTTTGCTTGAGCTTATACTACTTAAAACTGACTTTATGACAATATAAGCTACCTTATCAAGCTCAAAGCCATCCAAGAAAGTATGTACTGCTCTATCTCTAGCACATTTTGGGCTTGTGCTTTTATAGTCTATTAAAGCTGTGTAGTAAGGGCTTACTAGCTCAAATATAACAACTGCACCTACCTTTGTATCACTAAGTTTGCCATTACTCATAGCATCATTATGCTCACGAGTGAATTTCTCTATACCCTCATTAATGCCCTGTTATTCTAATCTTAGTTGGTCATTAAATCTAGTTTGGTCTATGTCCTTGCTCATCATTAACTCCTTTAGTCTATGTTGGTTTAGAAGTAAAAGATGAGTTAAGAAAGCTTTATAAGTGTATTAAAGGTGTTGTATAAGTAATAGCTATAGCCATCTCTAGCAACACTTTAAGTATCTCTTAGTAATACTTTAACCACTTCTTAGGGCTTGCTTCCCACTCTTTTCTCCTAGAGGGGTAGTTAAATCTCCTTTTTTGCCCTATACTTATTAATAATATTATTAATTTGATTAAGTGGCTAAAAATGAGTGACAAAGCAACTGGCTTAAATAATGCTAGAAATAGACTATTATGTTTTAAGCTGGTTACTTTACGGATTGAAGTTGTTAATGTTGATGTTTGTTAAAGGTTGTTTTAAGTATTAGCTTAACTTGTGCTTGAAGTAGGTGAGCTACTTAAAAGCTCCTCGAATTTAAGGGAGTTAAGGTATACTTAAGTTGGGTTAAGTGTAGTTATAGTATAGCAAAATACGGGGCTTTAAACTGGTTGCAGAGGACGGATTTGAACCGCCGACCTTCGGGTTATGAGCCCGACGAGCTACCACTGCTCTACTCTGCGTCATATTAAATTTGAGCTGAAGTGTGGATGGGGTAAGAGGATTCGAACCTCTGAATGACTGGACCAAAACCAGTTGCCTTACCGCTTGGCGATACCCCAACGCTTTAAAAAAGAAATTGAATTATACAGATTTTTTTATCATTTGTCAAGGAAAAACGGCAAAAAAAGTTAAAAATTATAAAATTTCTCGCTGTCCTTTGGCGTTTAAAGTGCTTAAAACACCCATTCTTTCCATTTGCTCAAGTATATTTGCTGAACGGTTATAACCAACACCAAGACGGCGTTGCAGATATGATATAGATGTTTTTTGCTCGCTTAATACTATCTCTTTTGCCTGCTCATAAAGTTCATCAAGCTCGCCTGCGGCAACCCCTTCGCTATTGCCGCCATCGCTACCATTAGTACCATCTGATAAAAATCTCTCATCATAAACGACTTCTTGCTGTGCTTTTAAAAACTCAACTATATTTTCAATCTCTTTTTCGCTAGCAAAAGGAGCATGAAGTCTGATAATACCAGGGCTTCCTGGAGGAGTAAAGAGCATATCACCACGACCAAGCAGGCTTTCTGCACCCATTTGATCAAGTATGACTTTACTATCAATACGCTGACCTACACGGTAACTTACGCGACTTGGTAAATTTGCTTTAATAAGACCAGTTACGACATCTACGCTTGGGCGTTGGGTGGCTACTATAAGGTGTATGCCAGACGCTCTTGCCATCTGTGCAAGGCGACCTATGTAAAGCTCAACATCTTTGCCGCTTGTCATCATAAGATCAGCTAACTCGTCTATGATAACTACGATGTATGGAAACTGCTCGCCGCCCTCTGATTTCATCTTTTCGTTATAGCTTTCTATATTTTTTACTCTTGCGTGACTCATTATGCTATATCGACGCTCCATCTCAGCAACCATGTTTGAAAGTGCCGTTATGGCTTGTTTTGCCTGAGTTATTACAGGAGTTAATAGATGCGGTATGTCGTTATAGATACTAAATTCTAGCATCTTTGGATCTATCATCATAAGGCGTAAAGTTTGCGGAGAATTTCTGTAAAGCAGGCTTAAAAGCATAGCATTTATGCCCACACTTTTTCCAGAGCCAGTAGTTCCTGCTATTAGTAAATGAGGAAGTTTTTTAAGGTCTGTTATAAATGGCGCACCCACTATATCTTTGCCAAGTGCCATTGTAAGAGGGCTAGCGGCATTTTTAAAGATATCGCTTTCTAAAATTTCTTTTAAGTAAATAGTCTCTGTGTTTTTATTTGGAACTTCTATGCCAACAACATCTTTGCCAGGGATAGGTGCTTGTATACGGATAGTTTGAGCTTTTAGTGCCATAGCTAAGTCATCTTGGAGGGTAAGAATTTTGCTTACTTTTACATCTGGTGCTGGCTTAAACTCAAATGTTGTCACTATAGGCCCTGTGTAAGTCCTAACAACATCGCCGTTTATTTTAAATTTCCTTAGCTTATCAAGTAGGTCTGAAATTTTCTGATCGATTTCGTCTTCGTTTACGCTATTTATGCGCTTTGGCGGATCGGCTAGAAATTTTAGTGATGGTAGTTCAAAGTTTTTTGGTTTTTCAACTTTTCCTTGCTCGATTTGAGATAATAGCTTTTTATTTTCGGCAACTTCGTTTAAAATTTCCACATTATTTTTACGGGAATGGCGTGTTATAGCCGGCTTTTCAAGTTCATCAAGCTCATCTTGTATTGCAAGTTCTTTTATGTTTTCTAAAATTTCAGGCTCGCTTGGAGTTTTTTCAGTCTTTGGTTCTTGTTTTTGTGAAGATTGTTTTGCTTTTTCTGGCTTTAGTGCAGGTTCAGGATTTTGTCTTTGTAAAGGTTGTAACTCTTGTGTTGTTTGAGTATCGGCTTGAGTGATAGGAGGTATCTTTATTGTTGCATTTGGATCAACATAGGCTTTTTTTATTAGAGATAAAACACCCTCTTTAAAAACCATACTTATAGACAGGACAAAAAGTCCCATAATAATGATAAAAGTGCCTAGCTTTCCAATAACTTCGTTTAGAGCATCGTTTATAAATTTACCAATAATTCCATCAAAAGGAGCATCAAACAAAAATGCTTCAAGCATTAAAAGTGCTATCCCCAGCAAAAAGCTACCAACTCCAAGCTGTGCTAGATCGATATTAAAGTTTATAAAATTCTTATATAAAAAGTAGGCTAGGGCGATTAGTAAAAATGGATAAATGTATGATAAAAGCCCAAAAAGCGAGAGATTTAGAGTGCCTAAAAACTGACCAAAGCTACCAACAAAGTCAGCCATTGGCAGATATGTACAAAGTGCAAAATAGATTAAAATACAAGTTGATATGATAAAAATAGTTTGTCGTAAAATGGCTAATCCTTTAAAATTTAAAAGCTCTATTATATCAACAGAGCTTTTAAAAACGCCTAAAATGGCTTACATATAATTTAGTAGGCTTAGCTGGTTTATCTTTGAAGTAGCTTGTAGCATCGCTTGATAGCTCATCATCTTTTGGGTTAAATTTAAATAAGCTTGTCCAACATCTGTATCTATGATGTCGCTTTTAACACTTGCGATATTTACGCTCATTATACTTGAGCGCTCGTTTGTGCTAGTAAGTAAATTTGTGTAAGAACCTATCTTTACGGACTCTTTGCTAACATGATCCATAATGTGATCAAGTCTTTTTATTGCACCCTGTATGCCTGTATTTCTTGGGTTGTTACTATCAGCATCTGCGCGCAAATTTCCTTTTTTTACAGCTTGTATCATCTGATCTAAGTCTTTAAAAAGATCTATGCCAGGCTCATCTATTGTTAGAGCGTTGTTTTGCATAAAGTTAAAAACAGAGCCTTCGCCCTGTTTTGTTGCCGCTGTTTGACCTGTGCTATCACCATAAAATTTACCACTTTCATTTGCGTCATACATGGCAATTTCTATCTTTGTTACGGCATTTTGTTTGTCTGTTAAGACGATTTGTCCTTTGTGATTTAAATTTACTTCAGCCATACCTCTTGACTGATCTATGGCTTTCATATATGCATCGTAGTTGGCTTTTCTCTGAGCTTCGGTTATTGATGTGCTTTCTGCGTGGGGAGGCGTTGGTATGCTATCAGTTGCTGCCATACCTATGATATCCATAAGTTGTCTATATGTAAAGTCATCAGTTTGTGTTCTTTGCTCTTTTTGTATGCCGTTTGGCTCAGCATGATAGACAGCTAAATTTCTTGTAGTACCACCAAAAATGGCATTGCCATTAACATCAGTTCCTTTGATGCTAAATGAAACCGGAGATGAAGGATCTTTTGTGCCTAGCTTAACTTCGATTTGGTACTTTGTTCCAGCCCTTGACTTTACTTCAAGTCCTATCACTTGACCGTCTATGTTATATTTATCTTCGCTTCCAGCATAAAGCTGTTTTGTGTTAACCACTTCACTAAGGCGTGTAGCATCTGTTGCATACTCTCCTGTGGTTCGGTTTAGCTGTGTAATATTTGCGGTTAGTTTGTTATCCTTGCGCTCAAGCTTTACTTTATCAAAGTCAAAGCTATTTACTGTTTCGTCGCCACTATCTTTATAGTTGTTTTTGGTAAAATCTGTTATATAAATTTTACCAGCTTTTGCTGCAGTTTCTAGGTCAGCTAGTGTTGTTACTGATGCTGCAGATGTGTGTCCTGGGGCAGATAGTGCCGCTAAGCCTTCTTTATTATCTGCTTGCTCTGTTGCTGCTACAAGGTGAAAATTTAGGACTTGACTGCCCTTAGTAAGGTCTTTTATCTCTATTTGTCCGCTATTGTTTAAACTTACATCAACGACCTTTGATTTGTCTGTGTTGCCAAACTCTATACCTATCTTATCAAGGACTGAACGCATACTGGCATCATGAGTCATATTAAATTTACTCGTAAAGCTAGTTCCGTCGGGTTTTACTCCTTGCATATAAAAGAAAGTGTCTGGGAATTTTACTTTTGTGCTATCTAAAAAGTCAAAGTCATGCTCTATGCTGCCCTTGTAGTTTTTAAGACCGTCGTTATTAGCCGAGGCTATACTATCTTTTGCGTAGTTTAAGCCTATTAAATTTCTTAGTTTGCTCTCTTCGGTAATGTATTTTTTCTCGCCGTCTATATCTGGACTTGTTTTATCGGTCAGTAAGACATTTGTTGTTAGTATTTTGTTATAGTCATTGTCTCTGCCTTGAAAAATATCAAAACCATTTATATTGTAAGGTATCTCAATACCGCTTCCGCCGACTGTTTTCATTGACTCAGCATTGCCATTATATGTCCCGTCAGCACTTATAGGTTTTGTATCGACTGCCGAACCAGAGAATAAAAACTGACCATTTACAGATGAGTTGGCGATATTCATAAGATGGTTTTTAATGCCTTGAAGGTCATTTGCTAGAGCCTCAAGAGATGTTACACTGTGAACATCGCTGGCTGCACGGATAAGCTTTGTTTTAAAGTTATCAAGCTGTTTGCTAAACTCAAGCATTTGCTTATCGCTATTTTTTGAGAAATTTTGAGACTTTGAGGTTGCCTCTTTTATCTGCTCAAGTGTAGTAATCTCATAATCAAGCCTCATGCCATCATTATAAATAGCCGCACTTTCGTAAGAATTTTGTATCTTTGTTCCGCTTGAAATTTGTAGGTTGTATTTATTAACATTTGCCATACCTTGCTGATAGTTGCGCATAGTTTGGGCGTATTGAAGTTGATTTGTTATTCTCATTTTTATATCCTAAATTTTTATTGCATAAAAGCAAATTTCATTCCTTTAGCCCTATATCGGTAAAAAATCAAAAAAATTTATACTATAATCACAAAAAAAGGAGAAAAAATGAAAATTTTATTTTCGCCAAGTGAAGCTAAAAGCACCCAAAGTGGTGATGTGTCGGTAAAAAAAGAAAATTTTATATTTCCTGAGCTTTATGAAAAACGATCTTTTGTTTTAAATATTTATGATGATTTTGTAAAAAATGCCTCTAAGGATGAGCTTTGTAGGCTTTTTGGACTTAAAGAAATTTCACAAGGGCTTCGTGAAAGTATCTTTTCAAAAGGGTGCATAAAGGCTATTTTACGCTATAGCGGTGTGGCTTATGCTCATCTTGGATATGAGAAATTAAGCCAAAAGGCTCGTACATATATAGATGAAAATACCCTGATATTTTCAAATCTCTTTGGTGTTGTACTAGCAAGTGATCTTTTGCCAGAGTATAAACTAAAGCAAGGACAAAAGATAGATGGATTAAATATTGAGAAGTTTTATAAGCAAAATTTCTCATTTGCTGTTGATGAGTTTTTAAAAGATGAAGTGGTTGTTGATTTGAGGGCTGAGTTTTATGAGAAATTTTATGAGCTAAAGCAAGAGTTTTATACATATAAATTTATAAAAAATGGTAAGATAGTAAGCCATTATGCTAAGGCTTATCGGGGTAAAATTTTACGAGAATTAGCAAAAAATGGTGTAAAAAGCAAAAATGAGCTAATGGCTATGAAATTTGATGAAATTTCACTTGTTGATATAAAAAAGATAGGGTATAAAAATGAACTTTTGTTTGAAATTTGCTAAAAATAGGGCAAATTTGCAAAGAAATTTGTAAATTTTGTGAATTTTAGGGGCAAAGCTATTGTTTTTTTTTGAAAAAGAGTGTAAAATAGGCACTGTAACACTTCAAACAAAGGATAGTTCATGAAAAAAGCTGAATTCATTCAAGCTGTTGCCGATAAGGCTGGTCTTTCTAAAAAAGATTCTCTAAAAGCAGTTGATGCTGCTCTTGAGACAATCTCTGCTGCTCTTGTTAAAGGCGATAGCATAAGCTTTATCGGTTTTGGTACATTTAGTACTGCTGACAGAGCTGCTAGAAAAGCTCGCGTTCCTGGAACAAAGAAAGTTATCGATGTACCAGCTAGCAAAGCTGTAAAATTTAAAGTTGGTAAAAAACTTAAAGAAGTTGTAGCTGCTGGTAGCAAAAAAGCTACTAAGAAGAAGTAATTTCTTGCTCGGAAGCCACTTGGCTTCCAGCTTTTTAATCTGCTTTTTATAAAATTTTGATACAATAACAAACTTCAAAAGCCTGAGTGGTGAAACTGGTAGACGCGCCAGACTCAAAATCTGGTAAGGGCAACCTTGTGTCGGTTCGAGTCCGACCTCGGGCACCATACCCTAGATATATAATACACAATATAAACTCTTAGAACTACGTTCACAGGATCCTTTCAAGTTATTTTTACTATCAATATGTCTTAAAAATCGATAATATCGACATAATAATAAGACATATTTTTTGACATAAATTTGAATAGATAGCATTCTTTTTATAACAGGTATAATTATTTCAAAAAGGAGATTAATTATGTTTGATTTTAAAAAGATGAGGAACTGGATAGACAGTCAAAGAAATACAAAAGAAATACCTACAAGGATTAAGATACCAGATTCTCCTAGATGGAGATTAGAAATCTCTCCTAAACAAAAAAAGACTATTAAATTATATACCAATATAGACAATAAGGTTAATTATATATCAATAGGGGAATATCCTATTGATTCGTTTGAGTCTATGTTAAAAGAAACTCAAAGACTTCAAGATACTATCAGAGAGGGCAAGAAGCCTATTCCTAGAAAAATTTTCAAAGATGTATGGAATAATTTTATAGACAACTATGTCAATAAGAATTTAAAGCTCAAAAGTAATACAATTAAAGGATATAAAAATAGAGCTAATAAATATATACTTAATACAAATATAGCCAATAAGGCTATTGGAGATATTACCCTTGATGATTTAAAAAGAAATATATTTAATCCAAATGAAAATAAACCAGCTACCAATTATAAATTATACTCAATACTCTTGAATTGTTTTAAATATGCTAAAAAATATGGACATATTGAAAATAATATATTAGCTAACTTTGATTTCTCTGAGGAGTATGAATTACCTAGTAGAAAAACTAGCAAACATCACCCAAAATTGATAAATGAAAAAGATTTAGCAGAATTCCTAAAAAATATTATGAATTTAGAAATTCTAAATAATAGGAGAAAGATACTTGTTTTATTAACCCTAGAAACTGCTATGCGTAGCATGAATATTTTTGACCTTAGATGGAGAGATATCAATCTAAATGATAAAACTATAACCATAACTAAAAATAGAATGAAAGGAGAATTAAGGACAGAAAAATCAAGACAAGATTTTATTCTTCCTCTATCTGACACTATGACTGAAATATTAAGTATTTTGAAAGATAAAGAGAAAGGCAATGATAAGGTTTTTACCAATGTATCAGATCAGAAAATCAATAATTTACTGAAAAAAATTTCTGGAATAACAAAGCATGGACTAAGAGGAACATTTAAAACCTTTTGTATGAAGAATCTAAAAAATCACAATATACATAATATTTTTATTGAACTCTATATGTATCATCAGCCAGCAAAGAATGAGGTGGAAGCCGCTTATATGGAATTGAGTTATAAAGATAAAGATATACAGAAAGAACTGAGAGTATTAGCTAATTGGTGGGATAAATATCTAATAAGTTTATATGATTTTAAATCTATTTTAATAGGAGAATAAAATGTCAAGAAATAAAAACATCATAAAACAACTAGAAAGTTACAGAAGAGAGGAACAATTAAATAAGATAAAGAAAGCCTGCATAGATAGTCTTTTTCCTAACAATGCAACACAAAAAGAGTGTATTTGCGTATGTGAGAAACAATTTAATATAAAAATATCACATAAGAAAATTAATATCTGATTTTGTGAATATATAGACAAAAAGTTTAAAAAAGTAAAAGAGGGTTGCATATCTTCTTATTTTTATCAATACAAAAATTTAGAAGATGTAGAAAAATGTTTAGAGAAATAGGAGGGTTTAACTCGTAATAGTAAAGATTTTCCAACAAAGGCTACACTTATAAGATGGGTTGAAGAATGGCATAAAAATAAACCGAAAGAGGAAAAACCTATATACAAACAAGGAGATTATAATGGCAATAATATCAAATAGCGATCATATATCAGAAGCTAGCAATGCTGTATTAGCACTAGAAAACAATATAGCCCAAGGCAAAGAGTTGATTATACAAAGTAAAGATATTGTAACTTTAATCAATAATGCTTTATCTAATATGAAATATGAAACTAAAAAGAGTTCTGAAATAATAGATTCAAAAATTCAAGAGATACTTAATGTCAATAATACAATAGACAAAAATATGCAACATCAACTGAAACGAGTAGATAGCTTGATTAAAAAATTACATTCTGGTTTTTTCTTTTTTGGATTTAAAACAATAGCCTTAGTATTTGTTTTGGCTTTATCTTTTTGGGGTTATTCACTCTTAGAAAATAAAAAAATAAAAGAGCTAGAAGAAGAGCTTGCTAATACCCAAAAATTATTAGATGATTTTCGTAGTTTTATTATATATACCTATGGAAATGACAAAAAGGCTAAGAATGCTTATAGCATGTGGAAAGAAAAAAATACCAATAGGTAAAAAAATTTTTGTCAAATGGTGTTATATGAATAATACAATAGCGATTAGTAATATAGTATATAAGAGATTAGCAAGACACATTAGTGTGGGAACACTTCGTTTTTCCCAACTAATAATCTTGCTCTTGCAGAGAGCTGGTTGTGAGATTTATTTTTTACAAAAAATAACTATCTCACTAAAAATTTTTTTACATAAATAAGGAGGCTTATTATGAAAAAAAATAATAAGGATTGTGAGCTAAAAATTAGAATAACTTCTGAGCTAAAACAGAAGTTATATAATCAAAGCTCACAGGTAAATATGACAATGTCTGAGGCAGTAACTTACCTTATTGAAAATGGAGAAATAAGGATTGTAGAGTCTAACAATATTGATCCTATTATAGTATCAAATCTTGCTAGAACTTTTAGTAATATTAACCAAATAGCCAAGGCTGTTAATATAGCTCAAAAACAAGGGAATATAAGTTTGAATGATATACAAAATACCCAAGAAGCTCTTTATAAAAATGAAAGACTACTTGCAGGCATAATCAAATATTTAAAGGAATCAAATGATAACTCAGATAACTAAGGGAACTGGTGGCATAGGCGATTATCTAAAAACTGGAAAGAAAAAAGATTCTAGGCTTACAAGAGATGAGAAAGATGATAGAGTTGTATTTACTGGAAATCTTGAGTTAATAGAAGATTCTATAAACAGACAACAATCAAATAGTAAAAAAGGCAAGGATAAAGAGGCATATTATCATATCTCTTTGTCTTTTACTGATGATGAATGGCAAAGGCTATATGATAAAGGGGAGATTAATAATCTCATAGAGGATTATTTAAGGCTAACCTTTCCCAACCATAATCTAAGCGAGTTATTATACTATGCAGAGGCACATTTGCCAATTATAAAAGAAGAGCCATTTATACCAAGAGCCCAAACCAACGAAAACAATAAAAGGCTTAATGCAGCTCATATCAATTCAGAACCATTACAAAGAAAACCACATATTCATTTAATAGTTAGTCTTGAAAATTTGGAATACACAGCAGAGATAAGAAGCGGTGGTCTAATTTACAATAAAAATAAAGCAGTTATGGCTAAGGCAGTAGAAAAGTTTAAAAGAGTAGTTAATGATATATTATCAAATAAATATGAACTAAATAATATTAATCCAATAGGGTTATCAGAAGACAAGCTAAAAACCCAATGGGAAAACTTTCAAAAAGCAGCACAAAAAGTTTCCAAAGGAAAAGAGAGGAATAATAAAATGGAAGAAAATTCAAATTTACAAATTTTAGATTCAAAGCCAAGTGAAGACCCAGATATAAAAGATCTGCTTAGTGATAGTATATGTTCTACAATAGACAACCTATTAAAAACAGTAGAACAAAATGCCGAAATAAAAGCATCTTATTATGACAGAGGCAAGAAGTTTAATGGTTTAGATATGTCAGATTTTTTATCTATCATAAATGAAAAATATAAAATCAATGCTGAATTAACAGATAAAGGAAAGGCAAAAGTCAAAGGCTTTACTGGAAGTTTTAATCTAACAGACCTAATGTGTAAGGTTGTTTATAATGGAAGAAAAGGTGCTTTTTTTCATGTAGTTAATGAGCTGGAACAAATATACAATACAATACAAGCCTACAAAAAAGAGGCAAAAATAACACTAAGTGTAACAGATGACTTCAAAGAGTTAAAAGGTTCAACAAGTCAAAAGCCAAAATATCAAGCTCTAAATAACTGGAAAACCATTCAGGTAGAGCCATATAATATAGATAATGTTTTAAAGTCATATTCTGCTATTTCAATGGCTGAATTTGCTAATGGCAAGAGAGAGGCATCTAATATAAAGAGTATAATACCTACACTAATATATGATATAGATAATACAGAATATAAAGAGGGTAGAAGCAATCATCAATTTAGTATAGAAAACGCTATTTCAATGCTACAAAGCAAAGGAATACAAGGTTATATCTATCCCTCTGCTTCTCATCTATTAGACAAAAAGACTGAAAAATTTAGATTAATAATACCAACTACCAAAGCTCCAAAAATTAAAGAATATAAAAACTATATCCAAGATATTACAAAAGAATTAGGGTTAAATAGTATAGTAGATAAGGTTAGCAATAGCCCTTCTCAATTATATTATACACCAAAGAGTGGAGTCTCAATTATAAATATAAAAGGAAATGTTTTAAATAATGAAAAAGTACTTAAAGATGCTAGCATAAAATCTGAAATTGATAATTTAGATACTAATACATTAAATAAATCCCTAGATAGTGTTAGAGGTCATGAGTTTAAAAACGATCCAAAGGATACAATAGATAAATCTCAGTTCCTAACAAGAGTAAGCTATACTGCCATATCAAAACAAATACCTATCAAAGATATAATGGAATATTTTGACGAAACTACAACAATACAAAGGTGCCAAGGACATCAGATACTACACAATAAAAATGGGAGACATTTGTATTTGCCAGAAGAGAATACAGCCTTTTTGTTTAAAGAGAATAAACACTATACCCCTTATGTATATATGACTGAAAAATTTCAAGAGGCATACGAAGCTATAAAAAATGATAATCTTAAAGCAAGTATATTAAATAAGCTAAAAATAAAACCCGAAGATAAAACTAAATTTTTAGAGGAAGTACAAACAAATAATCCAAATCTGTATTCAAAGACAATATTTAAAATAGATGCTTTAACAAAGTATTGGGACAAGATAACAAAAATTAATTATGTAGGCATGGTTCATAACATTAAAAAATTTATGAAAAATTGGAATGATGAAAAGGGACTAATAGAACTTAAAAGCCACTATAAATTATTAGATGCAAAGGTGTATGGTTCATCAATAAAACTAGGATATATCTATATAGATAAAAATGAGCTATATGCAAACGGATTACCAAAAGATTTTGGTTCAAAGGAAGAGATATTAGAACAAAAGCTGGTAAAAGAGTCTAATCCAAAAATAAAAACAGAAAACAAAATAACTAATAAAGGAGCAAGTCATGAGTTTGGAATATAAAAAACAAATAGGGGCTAAGAGTTTAAAGAAGCCCCAAATAAACAAGCAGTTGGATTATAGCATAAATAATCTCAATAAGTCAAATATTAATTATGGCTGGGATAATATACTGGAAAGGGCTACAACATATGATGAAATAGCAAATGCAAAAGTTAGATGGATACTACCTGACAGAATAGCTTTTAGTACAATAGTAATGCTCTTTGCCGAAGCCGGAACTGGTAAGAGTTTAGTAAGTACCCATCTAGCCTATTATCTACTAGATAACAAAAGAGAAACTGGGGTTAAAAATGTTATCTATTTAGATTTTGATAATGGTATGGCTACTCTTAATGACAGAAATATACAAAGAATAATAGGGAGAAAAAAGCATTAAAGTATATATCCTATAACTCTGATAAGAATAAAAATTTAGACCCTATCAAAGCATTGGACTATTTTTTTTTAAATCAGAATAATAAAAAGTCAAAAGAAATGAAAACTAGATTAAAAAACTCTGTTATCTTTATTGACTCTATTAGAGATATAGCCGAAAGAGATATGATAGATGATTTCTATGTCAAGCAATTAATGCAAAAACTCAAAGATCTAAGAGATACTTATCAATGTTGTATTATCTTTCTGAATCATATGCCTAAGGGTTCAAAGACTTATTCAGGGGCAGCATCATTTAAAAACTCAATTGATACTACTTATTTTGTAGAAAGAAAATCTGATATTAAAGAAAGAGAGAATGTATTTTATCATCTTGAAACAGAAAAAGCCCGTATTGGTGGTAATTCTATGGATATATATCTCAATCCAAAAGAATTAAAGGTAAATATTATATAGTTAATAAAATATTAATCTGAAACTTAAACTAAACAAAAAGTGGGGTTTTTTTACAAAAAGTGGGGGTATTTTACAAAAAATCAATATATCAAAACTCTGGAACCCCCAATAATAGGACATCTTTACTAGGGGGGTAAGGGACAAGTTTAACAAGTCCAGAAATATATATTTACTTATAAATATATTTATTTAAATTTTATTTATAAATATATATTTATTTATTTAAAATGCAAAGAAGACCACATCGTAGTCTTCTTTGCCGTAATTCTTATGTATGGAGAGTGTGGGGTTAATTATGCCACGACGTGGCATGTGTAAGCCAAAAGCAACCGGGCCCTACCCACTTGTGGTGTAGGGCGGTTGCTGTCTTAATTCTAAAAGATAACCATACGTAACGAAGTGAAGCTCATAGATGACCCATATTCTAACTAGAAATAGTTAGCCATGGCACAACTCACAGACATACCTATTACTATATTATAAATTAATATGGATTGATTTTTAACATATTTTTGGATAGAATACCAAATATAGTTTAAAAAGAATACTGATTATATAGTTATTCTAAGTGGTTTTTGCATGTTATGACTTCAGGCACCATATTCTAAAAACATACGCACATACTAAGTACTTAATCTATCTCATAATATATCTCAAAAATAGACAATAAATTTTGTTTTTGGTGTAAATTTAAAAATATAGTTTTTGTATCTGATATCATGAGTATAAAAATACAGGTTGATTATGTTTAGTCTAAAATTATTAAAATATCATTTGAGTAAATTTTGCTTTTTAATAAAATAACTTATACATATTAAATATATTTAATTTTCTTGATACTAATCAAGATAGATTTTGTATTTTAATGATATAATTTATCATTTTCAAAATAAATATAAAAGGAAAATGATGAGAAAATTTTTACTCTCAAGCTTGGCTTTGGTTTCACTATTTGGAGGTGAAAATATCGCTTCAGGAGGCGTTATAAAGCCTATTAAAGAATTTGCACCACCTCCGCCCATAACGCCAAACATAGCACAAGGCACGATGCCAACAAACCAGTTTGACCACACAGATAGAAGCAAGTACTACTTTGTTACAAATAAGCTTGATGATAGCATGGATAAATTTCATCTAAGTTCAGGTATGTACGGTAGCAGTTTTTATGGCTCGGCTCTTTATAGATACCGTGGCTACAACTTCTATACCATCTTAAATACACACTACACAAAAGCTAATGACTACAAAGACGGAAGCGGTAAAAAGGCTGGTTTTGGATATAAAAGGCATGGGCAAAATTTTATAATCGGCTACTTGCCAAATGATACTAGTGAGCTCCGTGCAACTCTTGTTCATGACCGTATCGATGATGATAAGCAGCCACAGCACAAAATGGATGCTTTAAAAACCGATCGTTATGTTGCAAAATTTGATGCTAGAATCGGAGATGAAGCACTTGGTAATATGCTAAATTTAGAATTTATCTACCGTGATGTAAAGCGCGAAGCCAACAATCATTTGAGAAATATCCCTCAAAAGGCAAGCGTTGAGCTTTCAAGAAAGGTGGTGGATTTTGGTATAAAACACGACTTTGATCTTGGCAATTTTCATAATACTGCTGGTTTTAAGATCTCTCGTGATCGCCACGAAGGCAAGCGATATACAAAACAAGGAGCTAACTTTTTTCACTCTGGTAATCGCTTTCCGCGCGTAGATGCAAATAACTATCAAATTTTTGATACATTAAGCTATAAATTTAATGAGTTTCATAAGCTTTCACTAGGGCTTGAATATATTTATAATAGCGCACAGACAAAGAGCTTTGAAGAGAAATTTAAGATGGGCAATGCACAAAATACGACAAAAGGCTTATGGAAATATATATACAAAAAAGACTTTGATGGAAAGATAAGGCACGAGGGGCTTGGTGGTGCGATAAAGTATGAATTTACACCAAATGAAAAGGATAAATACGCCATTGCCTTTGAAAGTCTTTACCGAGTTGCCGATAATATGGAGCGCTTTAACGCACTTTATGGACCGCAAGATGATGGCTGGATATCAAATCCATTCTTAAAACCAGAAAGACATAACCGCATAAAGGCTGATTTTAAATTTGCAAGTGAAGCCTACAGAAGCTATCTAAACTCAATGCAGGGCGAAAATTCTTTTATGATTGATGGTTACTTTATAGCTGATGATGTGCAGGATTTGATAATTTATGATCGTTTTCATTCAAAAAGTAATAGCAACATGAATAAAAACGCAGTCATTACGCGTAATGTTGACGCAAAGCTCTTTTTGGCAAGCCTAGGTGCGCAGGTAAATTTTGCTAGAAATTTTGGCTCAAAACTTAGTTTGTTTTATAGCTATGCAGAAAATACAACTGATGATAGAGCACTTTATCAAATGCGACCATTTGAGCTAAACTGGCAACTTGACTATCGTAATTACGCTAGCTTTGGCAGTTATGGTCTTGGCACAAATTTGCGTTATGTAGCAAAGCAAACTCGTGGCGACTGGGATAAGACAACTGGGCTTGGCATAGATAAAAAAGATGCGGCAAAAGGCTTTAGTGCGCTTGATATTTATGGTAGTGTTGAGTTTAAAAATAGGGTTGGCATGCGACTTGGTGTAAATAATGTTTTTGATAAAAATTATGCTAAGTTTATAAGTGGGGCACATGTGGGTGCATTAGATCCAAGTGTTGTAAGTGCTCCAGGTAGGCAGTTTTGGTTTAGTTTTCATGCAAGTTTTTAAGTTAAGATAAGGAGAAAATATGAAAAGAAGAAATTTTTTAGGATTAGGTGCTGCCCTTGGAGCGAGCGCGGTTGCTCCAAGTTTGTTTGCAAAAGAGAGCTTTTTAATGTGGGGTGCGCCAGCTATACCTAGTGTTATCATGGCTGTTGCAAGCATGCAGGGTGAACTTTCAAAGACTTATGATACAAGTCTTAAAATTTGGAAAAGTCCTGATCAGCTTCGGGCTGGTGTTGCAAATGGTACTATGAAAGTTACGATGGCACCTAGTAATGTCGGTGCAAATTTAGCAGCACAGGGGCTAAATTTTGGGATGTTAAATATACTTACAAACGGTCTTTTAAATGTTTTGGCAAAAGATGATAGTGTGAGAAATTTTGAAGATCTGGCTGGCAAAAAGATCATTATGCCATTTAAAAATGATATGCCAGATATTGTATTTCAGGCACTTTGCGCAAAGCGTGGCATGGACTTTTCAAAACTAAATGTAACCTACTCTCAAACTCCGCCAGAGGCTATTGCGATGTTTTTGCAAAAGGATTTTGATGTAGTTTTAAGCATTGAACCGATGAGCTCAGCAGCTATATTGCGCGGTAAGAGGATGGGGGTTGATGTTGTTCGTGCTTTAGAACTTCCAAAAATTTGGGGCGAAAGTTTTAATACTAAGCCTATTATCCCGCAAGCTGGTATCATCGTAGATACTAAATTTTATAACTCAAACATGAAGCTGTTTGATACTCTTCACGGCGATCTTACAAATGCGCTTAGCTGGATCATGCAAAATAAACAAAGTGCCGCAGAGATTGGTGCAAACTACCTTCCTGCACCAGTGCCCGCGCTTGTTAGTAGCTTTGAGCGTTCAAATTTAAGTGTAACAAAAGCAAGTGAGATAGGTAATGAAATTTTGGCATTTTTTGAGATTATATTTAAGCTTAATCCAAAACTTCTAGGCGGTAAAATGCCCGATAAGAGCCTATTTTTATGATACTTGTTGATGGTGTAAAGATAGAGCGCAAGGGGGTTTGGCGAGTTGCTGATTATTTTATTGGCGGACTTAGTGGGCTTGGGATTATATGCCTAGCGATCGCACTTTGGCAGCTTGGGAGTGAAATCTTTGGTGAGTTTTTGCTACCAAGCCCAAAGGTGGTTTTTGTAAAAGTTTATGAGATTATACAAGAGTATGATAAGCATGATATACCTATCACACTCTTTCGCACTACGGTGGGGATAGGAATTTCATGTGCTGTTGGCATTACTCTGGGACTTGTTGCAGGCTCATACCGTAGCTTTGCTGCATTTTTAAAGCCATTTATAACGATGTTGCTCTCTATGCCACCTATCATCTGGGTGGTTTTGGCGCTTTTTTGGTTTAGCTTTGGTAATGTTAGTACTATTTTTACTATCATTATAACAAGTATCCCGCTTACTTTTGCAAGTTCTATGATAGGCATGATGAGTGTAAATGAGCAACTTAGCGAATTTTTTGATGCTCATAGGCTGGGGCTTAGGTGTAAAATTCGCCACCTTTATCTTCCGCACCTAACAAGCTACATTATAAGCTCATTAAGCGTAGCTGTGGGTATGGGTGTAAAGATAGTCATTATGGCTGAGCTACTTGGTGCAACAGATGGAGTTGGCTCAAAGATAGCAGACGCACGCGTTATGCTAGATACGCCAACCGTTATGGCTTATGTGGTTTTAACGATAGCCGTTGTAATGCTTTTTGAGTATCTTATCATAGAGCCTTTAAAAATTTTACTCATGCCGTGGCGGCGCTAGGAGGCTAGTTTGCTTATTTTAGAAAATTTAGAGTATGAAATTTTGCGTGATCGCATAGTTCGTGATTTTAGTTTAAGCCTTGAGGCTGGGTATATTGTAACGCTTTTTGGTCCATCTGGATGTGGAAAGACTACGATTTTGCGATTAATCACTGGGCTAAACGAGCCAAAGCGAGGTAAAATTTTAAATTCTTTTAAAAAAACCAGATATCTTTTTCAAGAAAACCGACTTTTAGAACACAAAAATGCTCTTGAAAATATCCGTATCGCAAACAAAGATAAGAGTGATAATGAAATTTTAGCCTTTTTAGCTGTCGTAGGACTTGCTAAAAAAGATGCGATGAAGTATCCTAGTGAGCTAAGTGGCGGTATGCGTGCGCGCGTAAGCTTTGTGCGTGCACTTATCGGAGAGCCTGACTTGCTGTTGATGGATGAGCCATTTTCTGGGCTTGATGTTGATATGCGAGAAATTTTAATGTCTGAAATTTTAAGCCGAGTAGAACTTGGCATGAGTATAGTTTTGGTTACTCATGATAGATTTGAGGCGGTAAGGCTAAGTGATGAAATTTTGTTTTTAAGTCAAAAAGGTATGCATGTAGAGCAAAATTTATCACTTAAAATTCCACAAAAAGAGCGCGATTTTGCGTTTGTGAGTAGGGTTATAGATGAGAAATTTGCTTCAAGGATATATTTTGATTAACGACTTTTTTACGCATCCAATGCGAATTTTTTTCTTTTGTGCAGTATTTTGTGTGTTTCTTGGTTGTGCTAGCTTTTTTGTAGCAGAGGACTTTGTCAGTTTGCATAAATTTGCCTTTTTAGGGCTTGTTTGCCCGCTTGCGTATGCTGGGTTTTTATTTACGGCTATACCAGACTGGACGAGCTATCTTGGCAGCCTAAAACGCCATAGTATAGCGATGTTTGTGCTTTTTGCCCTTTCCTTTGTGGTTATGTTTTTGGGTTTTGAAAAGGGCTATTTTATAATGGGCTTTTTTTGGGTGTATCTGCTAGTTTTTGCCGCTGTGCTTATATTTTTGGATAAAAATGATGATAACTTTAGTATTTTGGCAGTTTTAACAGGCTTTTGTATTCTTAACTTTTTGTATGTTTTTACACAAAATGAGAAGTTTTTAAGCGCTCAAATTCATCTTAATATGCTAGCCGTTGTGGTAGTTAGCTTTCGTGTTAGCGTGGTACTTGGTAAAGAGGCGTTTAAATTAGAAGAGGGTATGAATGAGGCGGTTTTTGCCCCAAATTTTGTCTATAAAAATCTTTTGCTAACTATACTTACGGTTCTTTTACTTGCTGTTTTATTTGAAGTATCAAGTAAAATTTTAGGTTTTATCTCGCTTGGTTGCGGCTTTATAATGATGGCAAGACTTCATGAAATGCACTATAAAGTGCTACTAAAGCGACATTTTGTTGTATTTTACTATCTTATTAGCTTAATTGGTGGACTTGGTTATATTTGGCTTGGGGTAAGTGAAATTTTAGAACTTTCTCAAAGTTCAAACGCCATACATCTTATAGCTATTTGCACTATTTTTGGCATTATAATGTTTATATTTAATGTGGCTGGGCTTAGACATAGTGGACAAGAGCTTGTCTTTTTAAGGCTTTCGCGACTTGGAATTTTCGCACTTTTTGTAGCTGGTGTTTCACGCTCGGTTTTTGCTATGTTTTTTGAAGTTTTTTATATCATACTTCCAGCGATATTTCTTGCTATGACATTCATTTGTTGGGGGATAAATTTCTATGCTATTTTCAGGGATAATGAATTTAGTAAAGATCCAGAGTAAAAAAAGCCAAGAGAAGGACTCTTGGCTTTTTTCTTAATACCTTCGTACCGATAGATACGGGGTTTCAGAGTGCATGCTTATCTCGTTTTGCTCTCTAAATTTTATAAACTCATCTTCGGTGAGTTTTTTGATATTTGCGATGGTCATCTTAAGTGGAGTGATACCAGAAAGTGGGTCTGGATCGCTTGCATTTGCAAGTTCGTTGCCATCTGCTTCACTGTAGTGAAATGTCGTAAATATCGTGCCTTCTCTTAGGTCTGGGTTGATACGAAGTTTAGCTGCTATCTTGCCCCTTTTATTTTCAACCAGTGCATAGCAACCCTCTTCAAGCTCCCTTTCTCTAGCGATATCTTCGCTAACTTCTATAAGCGCACCCTCCATTCCAGCACCATGCTCTAGGGCAGGGCATTCTCGTGTCATCGTGCCAGTGTGATAGTGATATACCTTACGACCTGTTGTAAATAAGCAAGGATAGACCTCGTCAGGCACTTCACTAAGCATTCCGCTACCCACTGGATGAGTATCAGGGATATTTAGTCTTGCTCTAAATTCAGCCTCAGCACTTGCACGCTGCTCTTTATCTTCAAGGTAGATAACTGGCGCAAAACGGAATTTGCCATCAGGCAGCATAGAAATTTTATCCGTATAAAGGTCTGGTGTGCCAGGATGTTCCTCATCTGGGCAAGGCCAAGAAATTCCACCAAGCTTTTCAAGACGGTAGTAGCTTATGCCACCAAAGAATTTTGGTTGAAGCTCTCTAAGTTCATTCCAAACTTGCTCTGCATCATGAAAACCAAATCCCTCAAGTCCCATCTTTTTAGCGATATTACATACCACTTTCCAGTCAGGCTCCACACCACCAACTGGCTCGCTGGCTTTGCGAGTGCGCTGAACACGGCGAGATGTATTAAGAAAAGTTCCATCTTTTTCGCCCCAGCACGCAGCTGGCAAGACTACATCAGCTTTTTGTGCACTTTCAGTTAAAAAAAGATCTTGGACGATAAAGCAGTCAAGATGATGAACAGCATGAACAAAGTGCTCTGTCCAAGGATCACTCATCACAGGGTTTTCGCCAAAAACATAAAGTAGCTTTATCTCGCCACTATCTATCTTATCTGGGGCTTGCGTAAGTTTAAATCCTGGAGTTGGATTTAGCTCAAAGTGCCATACTTTGCGAGCTTGCTCTTGTGCGTAAGGAGAATTTACGGCTCCTGCTGGTATGACATTTGGTAATGCTCCCATGTCGCATGCGCCTTGGACATTGTTTTGTCCTCTGAGCGGATTTACCCCAGCGCCTTTTTTGCCTAAATTTCCAGTTAAAAGGGCTAAATTTGAAAGGCAAAAGACATTTGATGTTCCATCTGTAAACTGAGTGATGCCCATAGTATAGCAAATAGCAGCTGTTCCAGCTTTTGCATACATCCTAGCAGCTACAGTGATAAGCTTTGCACTCACGCCAGTTTCGCGCTCAAAGCGCTCCGGAGTAAAGTCTTTTACAGCCTCTTTTAACCATTCGTATCCTATGGTATAGTTTTTGATAAACTCATCATCTTGTAAATTTTCAGAGAGTATCACATTCATCATAGTGTTTAGTGTTTTGATGTTTGCACCAATAGGAATTTGCAAGTAAATATCAGCCTTTTTCGCCATATCTGTGCGCTTTGGATCAACTACGATCATTTTTGCGCCCCTTTCAAGTCCGCGTTGCATTTGCATGGCGATGATAGGGTGGCACTCGCTTGTGTTTGTGCCTATTAGCAAAAATACATCAGTATCGGTCGCAAACTCAACTAAGTCGTTCGTCATAGTTCCATTTCCAAGTGTGTTGGCAAGACCTGCCACTGTTGGAGCGTGTCAAAGACGAGCGCAATGATCTACATTGTTACTACCTTGTGCCCTAAAAAATTTCTGAAAGACATAGTTGTCTTCGTTGTTTGAGCGAGCAGAGCTAAAGCCCATAATGGCGTTACTGCCGTACTTCTCAACGGTAGTTTTAAATTTTTGCGCCACAAATTCATAAGCCTCGTCAAAGCTTACTTCCGTTAGTTCGCCGTGTTTGTCAAAAACACCATTTTTTTTGCGGATAAGTGGCTTGGTTAGGCGTTTTGGAGAATTTACAAACTCCCAGCCAAACATACCTTTAAGGCAAAGTTCGCCATCATTTACATGGTGGTTTTCAGTTGGTTTTGCCTCAACTATCCTGCCATTTTTTACGATAAGATCAATCCCACAGCCCGTTCCACAATACGGACAGGTGGTTTTTACCACGCTTTGCATTTTTATCCTTTCTGATTAAATTCAAAACAAATTATATCACTAATTAAATAAAATTAATTTTAAAATTACTAAAAAAATTTAAAATAATTTTAATAATATGCTTTTTTTGCATATTATTAAATAGCGAAAATATAGGCATTTAAAAAGAATTTTACAAAAAATAAAAAATTTAAAAATAAATTTTTTTATGATATTTTGCGAAATTTATAATATAAATTTCGCTAGTAATCTTAAAATACTAAAGTAGTTATTTTAATAAATTTTAAAATTTTTCAGATATAATTTTGGCTACCTTGAAAGGATACAATGAAAAAATCTCGTTTAGGACTACTTGAAACAAACATCGCATCGGTGCTAAGCTACGATGAGATCTCTAAATTTAGCCATGAGCGCTTGAGTAAGGGGAACACCATATATGCAGGCTTTTTAAAGATAGTTATATTTATAAGCGGCTCAGCAAAGCTCTGTTTTTTTGAAGATGGGGAGGAGTTTATCATCTATCATCTAAAAAAGGACAATATCACGATAGTTGATGAGAGTTGCGTGCTTGAGATCTTAGAAGATAGCGAGGTTTATACTATGGACGCTGATCAAATGGACTGGCTTTTTGAGAACGAGAGGTTTTGTAAATTTTATACAGAAACTCTTACAAATATCACTCTAGTTCAGCGTCAAATCATCAGATCCATCCTCTTTGAAAGCGCAAAGGGTCGTATAGCAAATTTCTTGATAGAGCTTTCAAATGAACAAAATTTAGTCCAAAATGGCTATCATTTTATATTCTTGCCATTTTCTGTAAAAGTGCTTTCAAGCTTCGTTGGGCTAAAGCGTCAAAGTGCCTCTACTGCGTTTAATGAGCTTATAAAAGATGGAGTGATAAAGCGCATATCGCCACATGAGTTTTTGATAATTGATTTTGAAAAACTTCAAAGCTATACAAATTAATTAAATTCCTTAAGCTTATAAAGTAAAAAACCCCAAGGCAAAAACTGCCATGGGGCTAAATTTATTAGAATGGGGAGTTGTAAAATTATGCCTCTTTTTTCATCTCGTATTGATTTGCTATAAATCCAACGAGACCTACGAAAAATAGACCGCCTACGATATTGCCAAGTGTTACTGGTACTAGGTTTTCAACTAAGAAATTTTTCCAGTTTAAAAGCTCTAGCTGCTCTACGCTAACACCGTGTAATAGATGTGAAAGTGCGTGCAAGTCGCCACCTACTGTTGCTAGATAGTGTCCTTTTGCTATGATGGCTTCTGTAATGATAAACATATTTGCCACGCAGTGCTCCATAGAGCAAGCCACAAACGCACCTATCATCCACATAATGGCAAAAAATTTACCACTTAGATCATTTTCGCTTGTAGCTGTCCAAATAGCCATACAAACAAAGACGTTACAAAAGATACCGCGTATAAAAAGTTCATGAAATGGAGCTGTTATCTTGCCTATACCAGCAGGTATGAAGTGCTGTAAGATATAGCCATCAAATTTTAACGGCAAACCCGAGTAGTAATACATATAAGCAATGAGTGCGCCACCTATGAAGTTACATATCCAAACAAGCACCCAGTATCCTATGGTCTTACCTGGTGTTAGCTTACCAGCATAAGCGCTAACGCCACTTAAGATCGAGCTTGTAAAAAGGTGTCCGCCATAAAAAACGACCATCATGAGACCACAACTAAATGTGATACCGCCGATAAAATTTGCAAGTCCGATAGACTGCTTCTCAGCCATACCCACAGTCGAGTGCGCCCAAAATATATCGCCCATCGCTATCGCAGCACCAGCCATTATAGCCAAAAATATTACGCTAGAAATTGGCGTGTGTGCTTTGTGTTCCATCGCCCCAGATATAGCTTGGGCGGTTTGTGCAGGATTTAGCATCTTGTACTCCTTATGTAAAAATATTTTTAACTAACTAAATTTCTATCAATCTCTAAAATTCGCTCATATGCCTTTTTGGCACTATCTTTTGCCTTTTGGCTAAGTCCTTCTTTAAAATCAAGGACATTTTCAAGCAAAACACTAATGCCTAAAAACAGCGTTTTTTCGCAAATTTTACGCAGATAGCTTAGCAAAACTGGTGTTGGTAGGTTATGTGTTGAGTAGATATAGTCTTTATCATCACTTAGGTCAAAAAACTCGATCTTATCGTCGTTAAATCCACTCATCGCATCAACTACGATTAAAATTTCAGGCTCAAACTCTCGTATCGCTTTAAACTCATTTTCAGGCACATCTTCGCCGTAAAACACTCGCCATTCAGGTAGGTTTTTCTCCACCAAACGACCGACTTCGTTTCCGACATCATCATCGCCTCTTAAAGGATTTCCGATACATAAAATCGCCTTTTTAATACTTTGCATCACCAGCCCCTAAAAATCTTTCCTTAGCATTAAGTAGCCCTCTTTAAGGCCTCTTAAAATTTCTTTAAACTCACACTCGCACATTTGCGGAATTAGCTTTGCAGCGTGTTCGGCAAATATCTCTACTTCAAAATATTTACTTATGTTTCCTATCTTAAATTTGACATATTCGCCTGAGTTTTCGATGATTTTGCTAAGTTCATCTTCGCTTATTTCAAGCACCTTCTCGCTAAAATCTATCGTCCCTACGCCGTGCCCTACGCAAGTTGAAAAGACTTTTATGTCTTTTAACTCGCGTGAAAGGTTTTCGTTATCATCCATGTGGCGTTTTGTTAGTTTAAAAACCTGTATCATTTTTTATTCCAAACTGCTTTTGTGTCTATGCTATACTCGCTACTTGCGTTAGCGTATTTTAAATAGACATCATTGTGTAAAATTCCCATACACTCAGCATATCTAGGATCATCCTCAGCCTTTATAGCAGCTACTAAAGCCTCTTTTGCAAGGGTTGGATTTTTAACATCGCTAGCTGCTTTTATAGCGCTCATATACTTATCAAAAAGTGTCCTGCCAAAGACATAGCTCATCAGCCTTTTACTTTCAGCTTGTAAGTCACGCTCAAAAAGTATATCGCCGATGATTGACTTCTCAACTGGCGGAGGCGTTAGATGATCGGTCTCAAAGCTTCGTTTTTGTAGCTTTTGATCTATTATGCCAAGTGCCATGCCAAGACCATATATGATGCTAGCTGGGTGCGGAGGACAGCCAGGGATATAAACATCAACCGGCACTATCTTATCTATACCACCCCAAACGCTATAAGCATCATGAAATATACCGCCACTGCTTCCACATGCACCAAGAGCTACGACGATCTTTGGATCAGGCGCTGCTTCATATGCACGAAGTAGCGGATAATACATCTGTCTAGTCACAGGACCTGTGCAGACTAAAATGTCAGCATGGCGTGGGTTTGCAACGAGTTTAAAGCCAAATCTCTCAGGATCCCACATCGGAGTAATAGCAGCAAAAATTTCTATCTCACAACCGTTACAGCTTCCGCAGTCGATCCTATAAACGCTAAAACTGCGTTGGATATTTTTTAAATGCTCTAGCTTTGATGTTAGATCATTTGCGTTTTTTATATCCTCAGGGACTTCATATACAGTTCTCATTTTATTCCCTCCTCGATACCTTTCGTAAGTCGCTCAACAGAGGCTGCTTGTTTGCAAGTAGGGCAGATATGCAAGTACTCTTTTGCTTCATCTATCCTGCCTGGTAATAAATTTGCAGTCTCTAACTTTTGCATAGCGTAGTTTATAAGTCTTTTTGGTGTAAAAGGCTTACCGCAACATGAGCATTTTTCTACCTCTAGCTCGCCCCTTTGTATCAATGCGCTTTTATCAAATTTCACCGCAAGCTCAAAGCTATCACTAAGTCTAACAGCACCTGTCGGGCAGACCTCATCGCAACGACCGCAAAATATACATCTTGCGCAGTCAAACTGCCATACAAGCTTGCTTTGCTCTTCGTTCATCTTTAGCTCTATCGCGTTGCTAGGGCAAGCTACACCGCAAGCTGCACAACCTATGCAAAGGTCGTATGTGTAGTGTGGCTGACCGCGAAAATTGTCATGAACTTTATACGGCTCAAACGGATAGGCGTATGTCGCCTTTCCGTATTTTTCAGTGATGTCAAATAACTTCATCATCTTAAATCCTTTCTAGAAAGCCCGCCATTTTGACAGATCTTTTTAAGGTCTTTTTCGGTTAAAATTTTATTTTTTCCGCTTCTAACATCAACTAAGGTCACACGCTCCGTGCAAGAGTAGCATGGGTCTAGCGAGCAGACGATAAGTGCTGCGTCTGAGATGTTGTTGCCTCTAAACTGATATCTTAAAGATGGCCAGTTGTTATATGTAGCGGCTCTACATCTCCATCTATAAACCTTTTGAGCACTTCCTTGCATGATCCAATGCACGTTTTCGCCCCTTGGAGCCTCATCGTGTCCAAGAGCAAAATTCTCAGGGCTTATCATCGTTTTAGGATCGATTGAGATAGGCGTTTGAGGCATGAGCTCTAGGCACTGGCGGATGATATGTATAGAGCTTTTTAGCTCTTTATACCTTACCATCTCACGACTAAATACATCTCCACCATGCTCTACCGCTACTTCAAACTCGATTTGTTTAAAGAAGTCATAAGGATGATCATAGCGGTTATCTCGCTTAAAGCCAGAACCACGCATATTTGGACCAACTGGGCTAAAGTCACGCGCTACTTGCTTATCAAGCACGCCAACGCCTTTCCAGCGTCCTATTTGGCGTTTATCCTCCATAACCGCATCCCAAATTTCATTTATCTGAACTTCAAGGTTGTTTATGATGGCTATGGCTTGTTTTATCTCGTTATTTGTCATATCTCTGCGTAAGCCGCCCATGATGACATTGCCATAAGTCTTTCTACCGCCAGTAACTAGCTGAGCTAGCTCCATTGAGTACTCGCGAACCCTGAAAATATGCATAAATGCGTTGTAGTTACCTGTAACCTCGCACGCTAGACCGATGTTTAGCAAGTGTGAGTGTAGGCGCTCTATCTCAAGGCATATAACCCTAATAGCTTGCGCTCTTAGTGGGATTTCAAGCCTTATAGCTTTTTCAGCAGCCTCGATACAAGCAATGGCATGAGCGTATCCGCAAATTCCACAAACCCTCTCAGCCAAATAGCCCATTTGATCGTAGTTCATGCGGTTTTCAGCTAGTTTTTCCATACCGCGGTGCTGATAAAATAGCCTATAATCAGCGTCAATTATCTCATCGCCATCGCAAAATAGCCTAAAATGACCCGGCTCATCACTTGTTACGTGAAGCGGTCCAAGTGGCACATCTACAACAGCATCGCCCCTTGGAAACAAAAACTCAGCCTCAGGCTCATCTTGATGTGCTACTGGATCAGGTCTGTAGCGATAGTCCATCGCATCTTTTCTTAAAGGATGAAGTCCATCAGGCCAATCATCTGAAAGAACTAACCTGCGCTTATCAGGCAAGCCCTCAGCTATCAAGCCAAACATATCAAAAGCTTCTCTTTCATACCAAACACAAGCTGGCACAAGTGGTGTGACAGATGGGAAGGTCGGATCTGCGGCTGGGATGAGTGTTTTAACTGTTATAAAGCACTTATCCTCAGGAGCGAAGTCATCAGCCTCGCTCATCTTGCTTCCCTCCATAGATATGGCATAATAAAGAGCAAAGCAGCCATTTATACTACGCTCATCATTTGGTATCATCGTGCTTAAAAAACCACCGATGTCGTAGTATAAGGTTTTAACCGCTAGTGGCAAATCATTTCTATCAACCAAAACGGTTATCTGATCGTCCGCCTGGCGGGTAGTTTCTAAAATTCTAACTTTGCTACTCAAAGTTTGTACAAATTTATCGCCACGCATATTAAGCTCCCATTATTATTTTTACGCTATTTTCAACGAGTGTGTAAAAGCTATCTACATGCCAAACACCAAAGATGATGATAAGCAAGCAAAGAGCGATGAGCGGAAGGTTTTCTGTTAGGCTCATCTCTTTTTTATGTACCACTTCACCTTTGACCTCGCCAAAGCTAGCCATGTTAAAGTGTGCAAAGTCAGCGACAAAGATGATAACCAAAGCTACCGCAAAAAGCGTAACGGCAATGTATTGTCCGCTCATTATCGCACCTTTAAAGACCAAAAACTCACTTACAAATATCGCAAACGCTGGCACACCGACAAGCGAGCAAACCGCTGCACCAAATAGCACCGTAGTAATAGGAGCTATCTTTATCATACCGCCCATCTTACTCATATCTTTGTGTCCGTAAATTCTAGCTATGTTGCCAGTAGAGCAAAATGCTAAAGCTTTTGTAAAGCTGTGAGCTAAGCAGTGAAATACAGCTGCAAATATACCAAGCTCTCCGCCTATACCAAGAGCAAAAGCGATAACACCCATATGCACGATAGAGTGGTATGCAAACATCCTTTTCACATCGTGCTGACGGATAAGGAAAAACGCACCTACAAACAAAGTGATAGTACCAGATACTAGCATGATCTCTTGAACGAACTCAAAGCCTACCGCGCCAGCTGTTACAGCGTAGTAGCGTAAAAGACCAAGCATCGCACATTTTAAAAGCACACCAGAAAGTAAAGCTGATATAGGTGCTGGACCTTGTGCGTGTACATCTGGTAGCCAAGTGTGAGTTGGTGCAAGACCAGCTTTTGTACCAAAGCCAATTAAAGCAAAGACAAAGATAAGCTTTGCGGCATTGTCATTTAGTGTGGCTGTATTTGCCATTATGCTAGTCCAAAGCATAGCCTCTTCGCCGTTGCCAGTATTTGCAAAAGTCGCTGAGTAAAGTAGTACTGTAGCATATAGTGCAAATGCAAGACCGATAGAGCATAAGACTATGTATTTATAGCCACTCTCTGTTGATTTTTTGTCTTTTAAGATAGCGACTAAGAAGACAGATGCAAGTGTCGTAGCCTCTATCGCAGCCCACATAAACGCGACATTGTTGCAAATCACACTAAGTGTCATCGTAAAGATAAAAACATGGCTTAGTGCGTAGTATTTTTTAAGGTCGCATAAATTTATATGTCCGCCTTCAAGCTCCCATTTCATATAGGTAGTGGCGTATAAATTTACCAAAAAGCCAGTAACAGCAATGAGAACTAAAAATACACAGCCAAGACTATCAAGGAACAAAAACTCATCAAAGCTAAAAAATGTTCCGCCTTGTAGCACTTTGCATACATTAAACAAAAGTGCTGCTGATGTTACTCCTGAGACTGCAACATGTAGCAGACTCATGGTTGAGTAATTCTTTGGCGCTAGCATTAAAAGCAGGGCACCAAGTAATGGTAAGATTAAGATTAAAGCTAAACTGTCCATCTTTAACCCCTTAAATTCGTAGCTTTTGAAGTATCCAAGCTACCATAAGCTTTGTAAAATCTCACAGCCAAAACACTCATAATAATAACCGCAAATATCGCATCGGTTAAAATTCCAAGCTCAACAAGCTCGTGTGAGTTGTATGCCATAAGTGCTAGACTTAGGTGGATACCATTTTCAAAAAGGCAGTATGCTAAGATTTGCTTGATAAAAGAATTTCTAAGCATAAAGCCAAAGACCCCCATCATAAAGATCGTAGCCGCGGCGATTAGTAAAATTTGCTCTTTTATAAGAGAAAACTCTAAAAATATCGGATGTATGCTCATCGCGATCGCTAGGCTAAATCCCATAGCAATAACCGGACTTACGAAAAATCCGCCAACAGGCTCATCTTCACTAACCACATTTAGCTTTTTAATAAGCATAAACAATATAGCTGGCACAAAGATAATCTTTGTAACAAATGCTACCATAGCCCAAGTGCTTAGCTGCTCCGCATTAAACGCTGATGAAAGCATCATAAACACACTTACTAAAAGCAGGGTTTGTACTGCATAGCAAGCCACCGATAGCTTTAAATTTCTAAGACCAAATACCGCAAGAGATGTAATCATCATACATATTGCTAAAACATCAAACATCTCACACCCCCACCACATAAAGTGTCAAAGCTATAAATGATATAGCCAAGGCATAAACTGCGTTTTTGCGAAGGCTAGATGTCATTTGAAAGCGTGGTCCAAAGTTATCTATAAACACAGCAGCTACATAAAATACGCCAGTTTTTAGAACAAAGACCAAAAGAGCTAAGAAAGGATTTGCAAAATTCCAAGGCTCAAATATAGTAAGGAAAAGTCCTATCATAGCAAATTGTTTTAATATAAGTGAAGCTTGAACCAAGCCCAAATCACTTCCCGCATACTCGCCAAGCAAGCCCTCTTGAAGCTCTTGCTCTGCTTCTGCTAAGTCAAATGGCTTTCTACCAGTCTCAACATACATACACCATAAAAACGCTATCGAAGCCACAGCAAAGCTAGGTATAAAGTATCCTATCTCGCCACTTTGAACTTTTTGCTGAATTTCAACTAAATTTGAAGTACCAGCTGCAAGCATAACTACGATTAAGCACATTATCATAATAGGCTCTACATAAACAGCCAACATCTGCTCTCTGCCGCCACCAGTTGCTGCAAATGGGTTACCACTATCCATAGATGCCGCACCAAAGACAAATCTAAGCAAAGCACCAAGATATAAGATAACAAATATATCAGCATACGCGCCAAAACCTGTGTTTTGGTTGTATGTTATAGGTATAGCAGCTAGGATAGCAGCTGAGGTAGCAAACAAGAAAAACGGAGCATATCTAAACACCCAGTGCGAGCACGCAGGAACTGTTCTACCACGCTTAAAAAGCTTTGCTATATCGCGATATGTTTGGAAAAAATCGCTTCCTTGTTTTGATTGAAGTTTGGCTCTTAGTTTTCTAGCCATACCATCAAATAAAGGAGCGACTAAAACGATAACGACGACTTGAAAAATCATTAAAAGTATAGTTTGCATTTTTCACTCCTTATATCAAAAAGTAGCTAATCGCAAGCACAGCACAAAGATACAATACAATGTAAAGTGCATAGACATTTGTATAGCCACTTTGGAAAATTCCAGCCTTATCGGCAAATTTTGTACACCATTTAATGACTGGCTCATAAAACATACCCCACCATATATCTTTTGGATGGTTGTGATACTCAACAGGACTAAAGTAGTCTTTTGCGACAACTTTTCTCTCACCTTTAAATAGCCAGTTCATAATGCGTCTTAAATCGCCTGTAAAAGGTCCGCCAGTCATTTGCATACGAGAGCTGTATTTAAAGCCACAAGCCCAAGGATCAGTCTCGCGTGGTGCTGTGCGGTTTGCTTTCATAAAGACTAAGATAGCAAAAGGAAGTATCATAGTTGAACACAAAATGATAGCTATAAGCGGAGTTGATACTATACTACCGATAGGCGAAGTAAGGGTTAATCCCACGCTTGCTTGATAGCTTGTAGCTTGTATCGAGCTAACAGCTGTCATTATATACTCAACGACAAAATTTGCACCCACACCAAAGCCAACACAGCCTATCATAAGTATAACCATGCCTATAACCATACCTATCGGGCTCTCTTTTGCATTTTCCCAAATTTTTTGATCTCTTGGAGTGCCTGCAAAGATAACTGCATAAAGCTTTAAGTGCATACCGACCAAAACGCCAGTTAGCGCAAGTGCTACAACTGAAAGTGTAAATGCGTATCTTACAAATACCCCCTCACTCATCGCACCTTGAAGCATACCTTGATAAGTAAACCACTCAGAAACAAAGCCATTTACCGGAGGAAGTGCAGCGATACCCATGATACCTATAAACATACCAACTGATGTCCATGGCATCTTTTTAGCAAGACCGCCTAAAACATCCATATCTCTTGTGTGTGTAGCGTGAAGGACTGAGCCAGCACAAAGGAAAAGCAAACCTTTAAATATAGCGTGATTTACCACGTGATAGCAACCTGCTAAAAAGCCGATAGCTGCAAGTGTGTTATTACCCGCTGCAAGTCCATAAATTCCAGTTCCTAAGCCAAGTAAGATAATGCCTATGTTCTCAACTGAGTGATAAGCAAGAAGTGCTTTATAGTCATGCTGACAAAGTGCGTATAAAACGCCAAATAGTGAGCTTGCTGCACCAAGGATTAAGACTGTTAGCCCAAAGTAAATGCTTAATGGCAAGAATAGAGTAAATTTTACAAGGGTAAAAAGTGCTACTTTTATCATAACGCCACTCATTAAAGCCGATACATTTGATGGAGCAGCAGGGTGTGCCATCGGTAGCCAAACATGAAAAGGCCACATACCAGCTTTTGAACCAAAGCCAACTAGGAAAAGTATAAATACAATAACTGATGCCATCATAGGCATTTTAACGCCAGCCCACGCACTAAACTCAGAGCTTCCTGCGTAGTAAGCGATGATTAAAAGACCACATGTTATACAAAAAGCACCGATTTGTGCGATACCAAGATATACCATGACCGCTTTTAGCGTGCCTTTGCCATCATTTACTAGGATTAGGAATGATGAGATTAAAGTCATTAGCTCCCAAAGTACGATAAAGCAAAATACATTATTCGCACTTATAACAAGTAGCATTGATAAGATGAAGAAGTTAAACAAACAAGCAAAAACGCCAACACTTGCTTTTTTGATATACTCTTCAGCATAGCTCATACCATACACACTACTTGCAAATCCTATAAACACCACGACAAAACTAAAAAAGTTTCCAAGTGGATTTAGTGCAAAAGTAGGTGAGTAAAGGAAATTTCCGCCCAAGGCAAAGCTATCGCTCACGCCCATATTTGCCACAAAGTAGCACATCGCGTAAAAACAGCTCACAGCAGACAGACCAAATCCAACTTTTACAGCAGTTTGTTGTGCATTGTAAAGAAAAATGCTAATTATACCGCTTAGTAAAAATAGAGAATACACAGTTATCATAGTGCGCCTCCTAAATTTTGGCTAGACTTTGCCATCTCATTAGGGGTGGCACTAAGCTCGTTTATCACGATACCTTCTGGCTGGCTCTCTTTTGTGCTTGGAGCACAGATGACATTTTTGCCAGCTAAAATTTTATCCACAAAGCTTTCAGCCGCCTCACTATCTATCTTTCTGCCTAGTTTGTGGTTATGACTTACTGGATCTACCATTATAATGGCTGAGGTAGGGCACACTTCAACACAGGCTGGACCGTTCTCACGACCGTTACATATATCGCATTTTATAGCGATATTTTTTGCACCTGACTGACTTTCTATCTCAAGATAGTACTTTGGCTCAGTCGCGTAGTTTATAGAAGGCATTAGCTCAGCATTTGAGCTTATAGCACCATAAGGACATGCGATAGTACAGAGTTTGCAACCGATACAAATTTCTTCATGCAGCTCTATGCAACTTTCGTTAAAACGCAATGCACCAGTAGGGCATACGTTCGCACAAGGACCATCATCGCATTGACGACACTGAGTCGGCATAACGCCATAAGCTTGGCGAAGGACTGTTAGGCGTGATTTTGAGAGTTTGCCACGCTCGTAAGCACTCTTAAAACATGACGCCATACAGGTAGCACAGCCGATGCATCGTTTGTAATCTGCGATCACAAATTTATGCTGTTTCATAAATTCTCCTTTCTATTGTGATTTTAGATTTTGCTATATTTAAAGTAATACTTAAAAATAAACTTTAAAATACTAATTTAAATCTTGGTGTAATTTTATTATTTTTGACGATAAATTTATGTCATCTATCTGACAAAAATAAATTTTTTTATTAATAAATTTTAATTATTTTATTTTAAGATAAACAAACTCTTATTTAAAATTTGTATAATATCGCTATGAAAAAGTGTTTTTATTATAAGATAAGTGGTTTGGTGCAAGGTGTTGGATTTCGTCCATTTGTGTATAATCTCGCGTTGGAATTTGAGCTATTCGGCGAGGTTTTTAACGATGATGAGGGTGTGAAGCTTACGCTATTTGGTGAAATTTCTGACATTAAGAGCTTTGAAGATGCGCTTTTTGCAAGGCTTCCAGCCCTTGCAAGGATAGATGAGTTTGAAAAAGTTGAGCTTTTTGATAAGAGTTTTAGCGAGTTTAGTATCATAGCTTCGCGCTCAGCTACAAAGCACGCGCCTATTTTACCAGACTTTGCGCTTTGTAGCGACTGCGAGCGTGAGTTTTTTGACCCTGCAAATGCACGCTATCACTATCCATTTATAAACTGCACTAACTGCGGGCCTAGATTTTCCATCATAAAGGCACTGCCATATGATAGACCAAACACCACGATGAGTAAATTTGTGATGTGTCAAAGCTGTCAAGATGAGTATAAAAATCCACTAGATAGACGCTATCACGCACAGCCTATATCTTGCCCAAAGTGCGGTCCAAAGCTAGTTTTAAAAGATAAAAACGGCTCTGTGATAAAAGAGGGCGATGAGAGCGTATGCAGGGCAGCTGAGCTCATAAAAGAGGGTAAAATTTTAGCCATAAAGGGACTAGGTGGCTTTCATTTGGTATGCGATAGTGCAAATTACGATAGTATAAAGACTTTACGCGAGCGAAAAACTCGCCCAAGTAAGCCGTTTGCCATAATGTGTAAGGATATAAAAATGGCAAAAGAGCTAGCTTTTATCTCTCAAGCTGAGGAAAAAATTTTAACTTCAAACCTAAAGCCAATAGTCATATTAAACCCAAAACCAAACTCACTACCTTTAAATTTAGCACCAGAGCTTAATAAAATAGGTATATTTTTACCAAACACAGGGCTTCATCTTTTGCTTTTTAGCTTTTTACAAAACGCCATCATAGCCACATCTGCAAATATATCTGGCGAGCCTATTATATATAATGAAAAGGATTTACTAGATAAGCTTGGCGGGGTCATTGACTTTTACCTTGATAATGATAGAGAAATTTACTCGCCAAGCGATGATAGTATAGTTTTTGTAGCAGACGATGAGCCGATATTTTTACGAACAAGCCGCGGAGTAAATCCAAAATTTATACACACTAGCCTTAAAGATGAGCGCACGATCTTAGCGGTGGGTGCTGAGCTTAAAAATCAATTTGCGATTTATAAAAACGGCGAGATAATGATAAGCCCATACATCGGCGATCTAAAAAATATCGCAACATTTGAGCGTTTTTTAAACCTTATAGAGCTATTTAAACAAACTTATGAGCTTAAATTTGATGAGATAGTAGCAGACCTTCATCCGCATTTTTTAAACCTAAAATGGGCAAAAGAGCAAGGCTGTAAGATAACGCAGATACAGCACCACTACGCGCATTTGCTCTCTGTTATGTTTGAAAATGACTTAGATGTAAGCAAGCGCTATCTTGGCTTTTGCTTTGATGGCACTGGATATGGAGATGATGGAAAAATTTGGGGTGGAGAGGTCATGAGGCTTGATAAAAATGGCTATGAAAGGGTGCTAAAATTTGATGAGTTTATGCTAATAGGCGCAGAAAGTAGCATAAAAAATATAAATCAAATAGCCCTTAGTATTATCTTAAAATATGACTTAGAGAGCAATGCTGGCGAGTTTTTAAGTCGTTTTGATAGCAAAAAGCTAAGCAATCTAAAAAAACTGTATGAAAACGGCAGTTCTTGCGTGGCTACAAGCTCCGTGGGGCGTATCTTTGATGCGTTTTGTAGTATTGTTTTAGGGCTTGATAGTGTTAGCTATGAGGGTGAGGCTGGTATGAAGATGGAAAAATTTTATGATGATAGCCTAGATGTGAGTTATGATTTTAATATCATAGATGATAAAATTTGCTTTAAAAATGCCTTTGAAGGTGCTTTAAAAGATGAAAAAGCAACAGCTATAACCGCTTTTATAAATGGACTTGCAAATTTAATATGTGATATTTGTGTGAAAGAAGATAGTGAAATTTTACTTGCTGGCGGTGTTTTTCAAAATAAAGCCTTATTAGAAAAAGTAATAAATTTATTTAAGCAAAATAGCATAAAATTTTACATAAACAGGCAAAATCCAACTAATGACGCAAGCATAGCACTTGGTCAAATAGCTCATTTACTACTATAATATGGGCTATTTCTTAATTATATTAATTAATAAAATTTTTAAAAAAATTTATTAAAAATTAAAGCAAAATTTTAATCTTTACTAGATATAATTACACTCAAACTACTTTAAATAAGGATAGTAAAATGTGTAAAGACTGCGGTTGCTCTTTTGGCAACATTCACTCACACGAGCATACCCATGCTGATGGCACTATTCACTCACACCATCACGATCATAGCGGCGAGCATACTCACGAGCATGGGGCTGGTTTTCATACTCATGAGCACACTCACGGCTCTATCACGCATACCCACGAGCACGATCATAGCGGCGAGCACTCACACTCTCATCCTATTTTAAATGAGAGTAAAACGATAGAGGTGATAGAGAAAATTTTAAGCGCAAACGACAAAGAGGCTAGTGCAAATAGAGCCCATCTTGATGAGCATAAAATTTTATGTGTAAATCTCATGAGTAGCCCAGGTGCCGGCAAAACCACGCTTTTAGAAGCCACTATAAAGGCAGATGAGTTTAAAATAGGCGTTGTTGAGGGCGATTTAGAGACTAACCAAGATGCTGATCGTATCATACAAGCAGGAGCAAAGGCGCACCAGATAAGCACAGGTCAGACTTGTCATTTAGATGCATTTATGGTACATTCAGGGCTTCATCATCTGCCTCTTTCTGAGCTTGATGTCGTTTTTATAGAAAATGTTGGAAACCTAGTATGTCCTGCTAGCTACGATGTAGGCGCGCATTTTAATGTCGTGCTCTTATCTGTGCCTGAGGGTGATGATAAAATTTCAAAATATCCCGTGATGTTTCGCACGGCAGATCTAGTCATAGTCACCAAAACATCGCTAATGCCACACTTTGAGTTTAGCTTACAAAGGGTTAGAGATGAAGTAAGAAAGCTTAATCCAAAAGCCGACATCATCGCGCTTGATAGCAAGACGGGCGAGGGCGTTGATAAGTGGCTTAATTATTTAAAATTTAAAAAAGAGCTTAGATAATGTGCCTTTCTATCCCTTCAAAAGTGATCGAAATCGATGAAAATAACTTTGCCACAGTTGAGACTCTAGGTGTTCGCCGTAAGGTCACGCTTGATCTTATCGGTGAGCCTGTAAATGTGGGTGAGTATGTGCTTATCCATGTGGGATACGCGATGGAGAAGTTCGATACAAAATACGCCCTTGAAAGCCTTGAAATTTATAGAAAAATGGCTGAGGATATGAAAAACGGCGAGATTGACGCGAGCGAGGGCGATATGGGGCTTGATGAAATGATAAACTCATCAAAGAAAAACGATGGATTTAATTAACGATTTTCGTGATAAAGATCTCATCCTAGCACTTAGCAAGCGCATTATAGCAACTAGCAAAAGAGCGCTAAATATCATGGAAATTTGTGGTGGACATACGCACTCTATCATGAAATTTGGGCTTGATAAGCTAGTGGGTGAGAATGTAAATTTTATCCATGGTCCGGGCTGTCCTGTGTGTGTTATGCCAAGGGCTAGGATAGATGAGGCGATAAAGCTTGCAAGTATGGATGATAGCATACTTTGCACGCTTGCTGATATGCTTAGAGTGCCTGGCTCTTTTACAAGCTTGCAAAAACTACGTGCTGAAGGGCGCGACATAAGGGCACTTTACTCGCCGCTTGATTGTATTAAAATAGCGCAAGAGCACCCTGATAAAAAGGTCATATTTTTTGCGATAGGCTTTGAGACCACAACGCCAATGAGTGCAAATTTAGTCCAAAAAGCTCTTAAGCTTGGGCTAAAAAATTTATTTTTTCATATTAATCATGTGAGCGTTCCAGCGCCTGTTAGAGCCATAATGGATGATAAAGATGTAAGGATAGACGCATTTTTAGGGCCAAGCCATGTGAGCGTGATAACGGGATATGAAATTTATGAAAGTATTGCAAGAGATTATAAAAGGCCTATCGCTGTTAGCGGATTTGAGCCACTTGACATTATGCATAGTGTGCTAAATTTAGTCTCTCAGCAAAACGATGAGAAATTTGAGGTCTTTAACCAATACGCAAGAGTCGTAACAAAAAGCGGAAATTTAAAGGCAAAAGAGCTTATGGCGCGCTACTTTGAGCCGTGTGAGTTTGAGTGGCGAGGACTTGGCGTGATAAAAGATAGCGGGGTTAGGCTAAAAGATGAGTTTGGCTTTTTAGACGCTAGAAAGGTCTTTGACTGCGAGGTCGTAAGCAAGCCAGAGAGTAAGGCCTGTATCTGCCCTGAAATTTTACGCGGTAGAGCAAAGCCCTTTGAGTGTAAGATCTTTGCCAAAGCTTGCACGCCACAAAGCCCTGTGGGATCGTGTATGGTGAGTGGCGAGGGTGCTTGTGCGGCGTATTATAAATACGCAAAAAGAGCGCAATGAAAAACTAAAAGGATAAAAATGGGCGAAAAAATTTTACTTTCTCATGGTGGTGGTGGAGTGCAGATGAACTCGCTCATAGAGGATGTGATATTTGAGGTGTTTGATAATGACATCTTAAGGCAAAACAACGATAGTGCAGTGCTTGGAGAGTTTAAAAACCTAGCCTTTAGCACAGATAGCTTTGTCGTAACTCCGCTTTTTTTTAATGGAGCTGATATCGGTAAGATCGCAGCTTGTGGCACTATAAACGACCTTGCGATGGTTGGAGCTGAGGCGAAGTATCTAAGCTGTTCGCTTATCATTGAAGAGGGGCTTGATATAGATGAGCTTAAAGCCATTCTTAGCTCACTTGCAAGCGTGGCAAAGCAAAGCGATGTCAAGGTCGTTTGTGGCGATACAAAGGTAGTGCCAAAAGGCAAGTGTGATAAAATTTTTATAAACACAAGTGGAGTTGGCAATATCATACATAGCTGCGAGACTAGAAATCTAGTAAGCGGGGCTAAAATTTTGCTCTCAGGCGATGTCGGACGGCACGGTGCTGTCGTGCTTGCAAACAGAGAAGAGTTAGAGCTTCAAAGCGATTTAGAGAGTGATTGCAAGAGTTTAAAGGGCGTTGTTATGGAGCTTTTAAATGCTGGCATAAAGCCGTTTGCTATGCGAGATGCTACTCGCGGGGGGCTTAGTGCTGTCTTAAACGAGTGGGCTAAATTTTCGCGCCTTGATATTTTGGTGCGAGAGGCTGATATAAAGGTAAGTGATGAAGTTACTGGCATTTGCGAGCTTTTTGGCTTTGAGCCTTATGAACTTGCTAATGAAGGCACCTTTGTGCTTGCTGTTAGCGAGCAAGATGAGGCTAGAGCGGTTGAGATACTGCGTAAATTTGATATGAATGCAAATGCGATTGGAGAAATTTTAGATGTAAAAGGAGGCAATGTCATTTTACAAACTGCGTATGGATCGAAGCGATTTTTAGAGCCACCAAGGGGCGAGCTTTTACCTAGAATTTGCTAAGGAGTGTTTATGCATGAGCTTAGTATAGCGCAAGATCTGATTAGACTTTGTGAGAAAAATGCCAAAGAGCAAAATACTAAAAAGATCGTTGCGGTGCATATAAAGATAGGACGGCTTAGTGGAGTTGAGGCACACTATTTACAAAGTGCTTTTGATGTTTGCAAGTGTGAAAGTATCTGCGAGGACGCAGAGCTTATCATAAAAGTGCAAAACATCGTCGTTAGCTGCCAAGAGTGCGGTAAGGAAAATGAGCTTAGCAAAAATGAGTTCATTTGTCCTAACTGTGGCTCGCAAAATTTATCTGTCATAGACGGTGAGGATATGCAGCTAATGCGACTTGAGATGATTTAACCCCAAAAAAGGATACTTATGAAAAAAATATTTTTATGCGTGGCTTTTTTACTATCTACACTTTTTTCAGAGCAGACGCTAAATTTTGCAATGTCAAAAAATGTCGGCGAACTAAATCCGCACCTTTATTCACCAAATCAAATGTTTGCTCAAGATATGGTTTATGAAAGCTTAGTAATATACGGCGATGATAGCAAGATATATCCGCATTTAGCGCTTTCTTGGGAGATTTTAGATAATGGCAAGGTGTATAAATTTAAGCTTCGTGAGGATGTGAGCTTTTCAAATGGCGAGAAATTTAACGCAGCAGCTGTAAAGGCAAATTTCGACGCGATACTTGATAACCGCAAGCGACATGCTTGGCTTGAGCTAGCAAATATCATAACCGATATAAAGGTGGTGGGCGAGTATGAGGTTGAGCTTTTAATAAAAAATGCCTATGAGCCGACATTAAAAGAGCTAAGTCTTATAAGGCCGTTTAGATTTATAGCGCCTAGTGCGATGATGGATGGCAAGACGAAAGATGGTATAAAAGCGCCCATTGGTACCGGTGTGTGGAAGCTTGTAAAAAGTGAGCAGGGCATTAGTGATGAGTTTGTGAAAAATGATCTTTACTGGGGCGAAAAGCCACATTTTCATAAACTTCTTGGCAAGGTTATACCAGAGCCAGCAACAAAGATCATTGCTCTTAAAACAGGCGAAATTTCTTTAATATACGGTGATGAGCAAGTCCCGCTAGATACATTTAATAGCCTTAAAAACGAGTTTGGCACGATAAGCTCTGAGCCACTTTTTACCCTTGCTGTCGCACTAAACTCAAATAAATTTCCAACCGATAGCAAGGTTGTCAGAACAGCTTTAAATATGGCTATAGATAAAGACTTAATAATGAAAAAGATCTTTTTTGATATACAAAAAAAGGCTGATTTTTTATTTAACAAAAGTTTTGAAAATACCGATATTAACGCGCACCCTTATGCTTTTGATCTAAAAAAAGCAAATGAAATTTTAGAAAATGATGGCTGGGTTTTAGGCAAAGATAAGATACGCTACAAAGATGGCAAGGCGCTTAAGATTGAGCTCATTTACATAGGTACAAACGGCGTTCAAAAGTCTATGGCTGAGATAATGCAGTCGTATTTTAAGAAGATCGGCGCGGTGCTTGACATAAAAGCTGATGAGAGCTCTATCTTTTATAAAAAGCAACGCACTGGCGACTTTGGCGCGATATTTAACTCCACTTGGGGAGCACCTTACGATCCTGTGGGCTTTTTAGCGTCTATGAGACTTCCATCGCATGCTGACTATCAAACTCAGCTTGGGCTAAAGGACAAGGCTTTAATAGATGAAAAAATCGGGCAAATTTTAAGCTCACTTGACCCAAAAACTAAGCGCGAGCTAACCCATGAAGTCCTAAACAAACTACATGAGGAGGCTATCTATATCCCTATAACATACGAGACAAATAAGGTGATATTCAGTAAAAATTTAAGTGGCGTAACAACTAGCATACTTAAAAACCATGTCCCATTTGATAAGATGAAATTTATAAACTCAAGCGAGAAGTAGTGTTTAAATTTATCATAAAAAGAGTTATTTTACTTGTGCCGATGATGTTTATCGTTAGCCTTTTTATCTTTATGATACTAAGGCTAAACGGCACGGATGCGGCGATGAGCTACCTAAATGCCTCAGGTATCTCACCGACTGATGAAGCACTCGCACACGCAAGAGCGCAACTGTATCTTGACAGACCCATCTTAGAGCAATACACCATGTGGCTAAAAGACGCCATAAGCCTAAATTTTGGCACTTCATACATCACGGGGCGAGCTGTGATAGATGATGTGGCGTATTACTTTCCTGCGACATTAAAGCTGGCTGGTCTTGCGCTGTTATTTACGGTGGGATTTTCCATACCGCTTGGGATACTTTCAGCTTTGTATAAGGATAAATTTATAGATAGGGCTGTTAGGATGTTTTCATTTGTCGGGGTTTGCATACCAAATTTTTGGCTTGGGTTTTTGCTGATTTTGATATTTGCGGTGAAATTTGAAATTTTCCCGCCCTTTGGCATAGGTGGCATAGAGCACATCATACTGCCCGCCATAACCATATCACTTATGAGTATCGCGATAAACTCATGCTTAATCCGCGCAAATATCCTTGAAGTAAAAGAGCAGCGCCATGTCATGTATGCAAAGGTGCGAGGAATTTCAAAGCTTACCATACTTTTTCGCCATATCTTTAAAAATGCCTCGCTTCCTATCGTGACTGCTCTTGGCATGCACCTTGGCGAGCTTGTAGGCGGTGCGATGATAGTGGAGAGCGTTTTTGCGTATCCTGGCATTGGCATGTATGCGGTTGAGGCTATTATAAATAACGACTATCCAGTCATTCAGTGCTTTATCTTACTAATGGCATTTAGCTTTATCATCGCAAACATCATCATAGATGTGATCTATGCCTACATCGATCCTCGTATCAGAATGGGGATAGCATGAAAAAATTTGGAGTTTATTTTGCATTTTTTATGGCATTTTTGCTGATTTTTATAAGCATTTTTGCGCACTACATAGTCCCTGCTGATGTGAATGAGGTTGATTTACTGCTTAAGTTTGAAGGCATTTCAAGCGAGCACTTTTTAGGCACAGATCATCTTGGGCGAGATGAATTTTTTAGACTTTTGCTTGCTACAAGTGTATCTTTAAAGGCCGCTTTTTTAACGCTATTTTTGATAATTTTTATAGGTGTGTTTATAGGTGGTGTGGCTGGCTTTGCAGGGGGCAGGGTGGATCAAATTTTTATGAGAATTTGTGATCTGTTTTTTAGTGTGCCTACGCTGATACTGGCTCTATTTTTGGTGGGAATTTTAGGTGTTGGACTTACAAATATCATCATAGCCATCGCGCTTTCTCACTGGGCATGGTATGCAAGGATCGTGCGAAGCATAGTTTTAGGCCTTAAAAATAACGAGTATGTCATGATAAGTGTGACATCTGGTGCTAGCTTTTGGCAAAATTTTAAAAAAAATATGCTAAAACCGATAATCTCACAATGCCTCGTCCTAGCCACACTTGACATAGGTCATATCATACTTCACATCTCAGGGCTTAGCTTTCTTGGGCTAGGGGTTAAAGCGCCAACACCTGAGTGGGGCGTGATGATAAGTGACGCGAAGGAGTATATTTTTAGCCATCCTGAGTTGATATTTTACCCTGGTTTTATGATATTTTTGTGCGTGATGAGCTTTAACATTATAGGTGAGTATCTGTGTGAAAAATTTGATGTTAAGCATTTGGAGCATCCGTGAGAGTTAAAAATTTAAGCGTATTTGATGGTAAAAAAGTGTTAGTCGATGCTCTTAGTTTTACGCTAAAAGAGGGTGAGATAACGGCACTCATTGGCAAAAGTGGCAGTGGTAAAAGTCTAAGTGCTATGGCGCTTTTAGAGCTTACGCCTGTAAATTTAAGAAGCGAGCTTAGCCTTGAAGGCGATGTGAAATTTGCACTAATCATGCAAAACCCACGAACTGCGTTTAATCAAATAGTATCCATAAAAACGCACTGTTTAGAGAGCATAAAGGCAAGTGGCGTTAAAAAAAACCTAGATGATGTGGTAAAAATTTTAGCCGATGTTGGGCTTGGTGCAGACACGCTTGATAGGTATGCTTTTGAACTTAGTGGCGGACAGCTTCAGCGTGTGATGATAGCCATAGCCCTTGTTTGTGAGGCTAAGTTTATCATCGCAGATGAGCCCACAACAAGCCTTGATCTGCTCGTGCAGGCTAAAATTTTAGAGCTTTTAAGCGAGCTTGTAAAGCGTAAAAATATCGGCATTTTGCTTATAACGCATGATTTTAGCGTGGTGGCAAAGCTAGCTGATGATGTAATAGTGATGAGTGAGGGGCGTATAGTGGAGCAGGCAAAATCAAGTGAGATTTTTACCAAGCCAAAACATAACGCCACAAAAGAGCTTTTAGAAGCTCACTTTGCACTTTATAAGGATAGTTTATGAGTTTGCTTGAAGTTAGAAATTTATCACACAGCTTTGATAGCTTCTCGTTTTTTGGTGCAAAAACACAGACTAAGGTTCTAAAAAATGTAAGCTTTAGAATGCAAAGCGGAGAAATTTTAGGTCTTCTTGGACGCTCTGGCTCTGGCAAAAGCACGATAACAAAGATAATAATGGGACTTATCAAGCAAAAAAGCGGGGAAATTTATCTAAATAATGAGCTAGTTGAGTTTAAAAATCTTGAAAAAAGGCGTGAGTTTTACAAGCAGGTGCAAATAGTCTTTCAGGATAGCTTAAGCGCTGTAAATCCGCGTTTTAGCATAAAAGAGATCATAGAAGAGCCGCTCATTTATCTAAGCGAGCTTGATGAAAATGCACGCATAAACCGCATACATGAACTTTTAGATGAGCTTGGAATTTGCAAAAGCTACCTTGCTAAAGGTGCAAAACAGCTTAGCGGAGGCGAGCTACAGCGCATTTGTATCGCAAGGGCTATGGCTATAAAGCCCAAGCTTATCATCTTTGATGAGTCGCTAAGCTCGCTTGATGCGCCACTTGTGGTTGAGATATTAAAGCTTATAAAAAGGCTAAAGGGCGAGACATCGTTTTTGTTTATCACTCATGATATGAGACTTGTAAAGCTGGTGTGTGATAGTGTAGTACTGATAGAAGATGGCGAGGTCGTTGAGAGTATAAAAAGTGGAGAGAGTTTTAAAAGTCAAGTGGGTATAGAGCTTTCAAATGCAGTTTTAATGCCTTGCTAGCGCGTGAGACTTGCTCTATTTTTGCTCCAAAAAGACTTTGTTTTCAAAAAATATATTAAAATTTGAAATTTCACGATGAAAGATTTTAGCCACTATCTCATCATCAAACACATCTCCGCAAAGCAAAACATCTTTTGAGACTAGATCGCACTCTAACAAAAGATCGTTTAAAAAGCCAGCCAGAGAGCTTATGGCTCCGTAGGCGATATTTTTATCAGTTGCCCCAGCTAGCATAAAGCTCATGGTGCTTCGTATAAATTTTGCACTTTCAAATTTTAGTTTATCGCGTTTGCACTCTATCAAAACACCTCGATTAGACCCAAAGTCAAAAGTAAGATCAAATAAATTTTGCGCACAATCTTTGGTCTCTTTTTTTTGTTTTAAAAGTGCTGCAACTATGCTAAAAAGCGCATAAAATCCACTATTTTGACTAATATTTGTTAGTTTGAAGTTGGCTTTGAAGTTCTTAAGTAGTTTTTGACCATTTTCAAGATTTAAAATTTCATCAAAACTACTAAAACCAGGTGCTAGAAGTAGGCATATATCTTCATTTTTTCTACTAAAAAATACCCCATCATCGCCGTTTTTATTTAGTCTTATCATAAAATGATCGCCAGTTGGCAGATATTTCTTGCTAGAAGTTGTCAAAAAACCATTTTCAAGCAAAATAACTTTTTGTAAATTTACAGCTTGAGTATTTTTAACTCCTATAAATTTGACCGCATTTTTAGCTAACTTTTCGCAAACTGCATATGTGAAAATATCTGATGGGGCTTTTATGTGGCTAAAGGTTGGTTCATCTTTGTGGTTTTGTCTAAAAAGAGCGTTGGTTTTTAGTTTTATGAGCGGTTTTTCAAGGCTTGCAAGTGCTTTTAATGCTGTGTCGTTACATTCAAAAATGTTATTTAAAAAGCTTAAGTTTGTGGGGATTATAAAGTCAAATGAGACTAGGGTGTCAAGCAGGCTAAGTTTAAAATCTTTGCCTTGCCAAGTAAGTACTACATCTTTGCCCTGAGTTAAAAAGTCGCAAACTCTATCTAAAAGCTCGTTAAAGTTCATCTCATCTATTTGTTTGCCAAAGACTGAAATTTGGCTTTTTGCTTCAAATTCGTTTTTGACCAAGGAGTGGTTTTCGTGATATTTTTCTACTTGCATTGGAGTTAAATTTGGGCAAAAAACATCGTTTGATAAAGTGCTATTTTGCGCAAAAATTTCAGTCACAAAAACCTTTGAGTCTGTCACAAATATACTAAAACTTAAATTTTTGCCAAGTGTATCGCTAAAAGCTAAAATATCTTGCTCGTCGCCACTTACAAAAAGCGTAACACTATCATCTTTTATAACAACGCTGTTTTTAAAATTTTTAGCATGAAAATTTAACATATGTGCCAAAATTTCGTGGTTGTCAAAACATTTAAACTCAAATGCAAGTATCATTAAAGTCCTTTTTTAGCGCACCTTTGTGCTATGTCTAGTATGGATAAATTTGCCTTTTTTTTGCATGAAAAGCCTAGTGTTTCAAGATGTTTTAAAAGACTTTTTTGCATAACTAGACTTGCTTTTATAACATCATCTGATAGCGTAAAACTCATAGGCTCTATGCGGTTTGGAACGATGCCTAAAATTTTAACTTCTGGCAAATCCCCAGCCATATTCATTAGCTCCAAAGTTTGTAACATCTCTATCTCATGAGCTGAGCCGTCCCAGCGGACAGAAAGTGGAATTTTCTTAAAATCAAAGAAAAAAACATCTCCAGTCTTGCCGTCATCACAACTCAAACAATCAACAATCATAACACTATCATAGCTTGAGATAATGGGTGTTAAAGCCATTGCAAGAGTTCCACCATCAACAAACTCAAGCTCATGCTCGCTACTTAAAAAGCTAAAATTTTCCTCCATCATCTTTACAAAATGCACCCCGACACCTTCGTCGGAGTACATAATGTTTCCTATGCCAAGGATAAGTACTTTCATTTATGATGCTCATCTTTAACAAATTTATATCCGCTAACTATCGCATCCATGGCTCCATTTTTGCCTTTTACTGCATTAAAAGTAGCCATATAAACATGTATAGGAACAAACAATATAATAAACCACATACACAGCCTATGTATCGTTCTTACATTTGCAAGTCCGCCCATAAGTTCTTCAACTACTCTCATCGGCTCATACAAAAGTCCACCAAGCCCTTCGTGATAAACATGTACATAAAGCACAAGCCCAGTAAGACAAATAAGTACTAAAACTATATAAAATATAAGATATGACATAAATTGCAGCGGATTATACACGCCTTTTAGATGAGGGTGTTTGCCTATAAAGATGTAGTATTTTATCTGTGCGATCCAAATTTTTGGGTTAAAAAAGTCATAAACACTTACTACCTCTTTGCGACTTAGTCTATCAAAGAAAAATAGATAGGTTTTAAATATTGTTGCAGCGATTAGCACAAAGCCAAAAATTTGATGTATCGCACGCCATTTTGCATTCATAAAATTTGTAGGCTCACTTGTTATCTCAGGGCTTACAAATACATAAGATATGTAGTAGCCACTGATTATTAAGATAGCTATGGCTACAAACCTTATCCAGTGCGTAAGTCTAAGTCCGATTGAAAATTCATACTCGCTAATGCGGTCTGGTCGGTGTTTGGACATGTGAGCTCCTTATGCGTTTACATTTACTTTATATTCGCCAAGTTTTGTACCTTTTGCATCCATAACATGAACCGCACAGGCAATACAAGGATCATATGAGTGAATTTTGCGTATGATCTCTAGCGGCTTTGTAAGATCGGCCAACTTTGTGCCTACCAAGCAAGCTTCATAGCTTCCCATCTGTTCTTTTGCGTCCTTTGGAGAGGCGTTCCAGGTGCTAGGAACAACCGCTTGCCAGTTTTGTATGACGCCATCTTTTATACGGCACCAGTGAGTTAGCGCGCCTCTTGGAGCGTTGCCCTTAAAGTAGCCTTTGTACTCTTTGGAGTTGTCTATTGTGTATTTTGCGCAGGTTTCTTGGTCTGTTTTTAAATTTTCAATCAACGATTTAAATGCCTCAAGTCCGTGATCTACAATGACCTTTGCTTCAAGCATACGGGTTGCAGTGCGTCCGAGTGTTGAAAATACAGCATTTAGCCCAAGGCCACTATCTTGTAAAAACTTATCCACGACTTTAACTACTTTTGGATTGCCTTTTGCGTAGTTTATAACTATGGTGGCGATAGGTCCTACTTGCATAGGTTTACCATCATATCTTGGAGCTTTTATCCAGCTATATTTGCCGCTGGTGTCAAAATTTTTACTATGAGTTAAATTCCCATCAACTCCGATACTCTCTCCATCTACCAACCCCGTATAGTTTGGCTCTGTTTGTCCATCAAAAGGATGAAGGGCAGCGTCATTTTTGTACCATGCGCGAGTAGCCTCCTCGGTTATCTTTGTATCATCAACATCATAAACTTTTGATATATCACCATTAAGTATAATCCCGCCTTTAAAAAGATAGTCGTTTCTGCCTAACAAAAACTCATCATAAGCATATAAATTTCCAACCCCGATATCATCTAAAACGCTCGGCTCATTTGCATATGCTTTTGCCGCCATAACTATATCTGGGTAATATGCCCTGTTTACAAATTCTGCTATCTCATTAAACTGAGTCATGTATTCGCCAAGTCTAGCTGGACTTAGTAGATCCATAACGCAAGTTACTCCGCCGACTGTTAGGCTTTGTGGATGTGGATTTTTAGATCCAAATATCGCCATCATCTTTGCTGCTGTGCGTTGTATGCGAAGACACTCAAGGTAGTGTGAGAGGACTATTAAATTTTGCTCAGGTGTAAATTTATACGAGCTATGTCCCCAGTAAGCGTTGGCAAACGGTCCAAGGTTACCTTTTTTAGCAAATTCACTAACTCTGTCTTTAACCTCTTTTAGTTTATCTGCGCCGCATGCGTAAGGAGTTTCACACCATTTAAATGCCTCTTCGCTTGCCTTTTTAGGGTCTGCTTGTAAGGCTGATGTTATATCTGCCCAGTCAAGCCCATGTAGGTGGTAAAAATGCACTATATGATCGTGCAAGTAAAGTGCAGCGTTCATTAAAGTACGCGTAAGTTCAGCATTTAGTGGCGGTGTTATACCTAGTGCATTTTCAACAGCCACGATTCCAGCTCGGTAGTGTGAAAATGTACAAACACCGCAAATTCTTTGTGTAAAAAAGCCAGCATCACGCGGGTCACGACCCTTTAGTATCGGCTCTATCCCACGCCAAAGCGTAGAGCCAGAGTAAGCTTGCTTAACGACATTATCATCATCAACTACAACTTCAATGCGAAGGTGTCCCTCTATGCGTGTTATAGGATCAATCACTATTCTTTTATCGCTCATATTGTGCCTCACTCTTCATTTTTCTTACTTGCTGCAATAGCCGCATGTGTTGCTATGCCTATGCCAGCTAATGTTAAAACGCCTATGCCTATCTTATCGCTTATACTATCTGCTCCAAGTCCAAATACTGTATCATAAAGTCTATCGCCCATTGGCTCTTCAAAAGGACCCATAGTATCCCAAAAATTTGGCTCACTACAGCCTATACATCCATGTCCAGCTTGTACTGGCCAGCTTGTGTGAGAGTTAAATCTCTCTTTTGAGCAGTTGTTGAATGTATAAGGCCCTTTACAGCCAACTTTATAAAGACAATAGCCATTTTTTGCCCCTTCATCGCCAAAATTTTGCACAAATTCTCCAGCGTCAAAGCGACCACGACGCTCACAAAGATCATGTATGCGTAATCCGTAAGCCCATTTTGGTCTATTAAAAACATCAAGAGCTGGTAGAGTGCCAAATAGTATAAAGTGAAGCAGTGTTCCGACTATATTTTTCTCGCTTGGAGGACAGCCAGGGACATTTATGACTGGCTTATCTGTGACTTTGCTAAGCCCAACGCAGTTTGAAGGATTTGGATGAGCTGCTTGAACGCCACCAAAGCTAGAACAGGTGCCTATCGCAAAGATAGCCGCAGCATTCTGGCTTGCTTTTATGGCATGCTCTTTTCCGCTTACACCGTGTGGACCTATAGTGAGATAGTGTTCAGTGGCTCCTGTAGGTATCCCGCCCTCAACTAACAAAACATACTTTCCTTTATGTTTTTGTATTGCATCTTCTAAGTTATGCTCTGCTTGCCAGCCAGAGGCTGCCATTAATGTTTCATGATATTCAAGGCTTATGTGGTCAAAAATTAGGCTGTCTATAGTTGGTGTATCTGTTCGAAGAAGGCTCTCTGAACAGCCAGTACATTCAGCCATATGTAGCCAGATAACAGGAAGTCTGTCACTAAGCTCAGCTGCACGAGCAACAACTGGGGTAAATGTGGCTGGTAGTGCTAAAAGTGCACTCATGCTTCCAGCCCATTTCATAAATTCACGCCTAGAAAAACCCTTTTTTTCTAGTGCTTTTGTAATGGTAAGCTTGTCCTTTACGGCAGGCAACTTGCTAAGTTGGTCAAGTCTATCATTTATCCGAGATAAGAGATCATGATTTGACATTTTAACTCCTTGTGTTAAAGTTAAATTCCTGATGTAATGTTATAATTTATTATTGAAAAGTTTTATTAACTAAAATGGCTATATTTAAATTTTTATCTAAAATTTATTATTAAAATTTTTAACTTTTT